>NZ_JBICWZ010000011.1:10289-234335 GCF_043199995.1 Streptomyces sp. NPDC048507
ATTTCGTTTTATTATTCCTGGATTACGCGGCACTACACGTACCGCAGCCTCATGTGCAGCCGCGGGGGGGGGCGGGGGGCGGCGCCGCGGCCCCCCCCCCCCCCCCCGAGCCCGTACGCCCCCTCCGCCATGGTCTTCGGCATCGCCCGGGGGGACGACGCCGCGACGGCCACCGTCCTGCGTGCGGCCACCCTCAGCTGCGCCTACGCGGCCGAGGGCACCCACCCCGCTCCCCGGGCCGCGTGCGACGCCCTCAACGCCACCGGCGGCGAGTTCGACCGCCTGCTGGCCGCACCGGATCCGGACCGGGCCTGCCCGATGCACTACGACCCCGTCACCGTCACGGCGGACGGCGTCTGGCACGGCGGCCGCGTCGCCTGGAAGCACACGTTCCCCAACACGTGCCGGATGTCCGCGGCCCTGAACGGCAGCCCGCTCTACGCCTTCTGACGCCGTAGCGCCGCGCCGCCGCGCCGCCGCGCCGGCCGTCAGTCCGGGTCGATCTCCGGGTGGTAGAGGTCCAGCCACAGGGCGAGGTCGAGGGTCCGCTCCAGTCCCCGCCGGGCCGCCTGGTGGGTCAGCGGCGCCGTGGAACGGGCGAGGCTGGTGACGGCGTCGCGGTCGACCAGCTCGAACACCTCGTGCGAGGGCTTGGCCAGCAGGTCCACGGCCTGTACGCGCAGCGCCTGCCCGTAGGCGGGGTCCTGGGTGGCCGGGTAGGGGCTCTTGACCCGGTCGTACACGGAGCGGGGCAGCACGTCGGCGGTGGCCTCGCGCAGCAGGCTCTTCTCGCGGCCGTCGAAGGACTTCAGGGCCCACGGCGTGTTGTACACGTACTCGACCAGCCGGTGGTCGCAGAACGGGACGCGGACCTCCAGGCCCACGGCCATGCTGGCCCGGTCCTTGCGGTCGAGCAGTACGCGCACGAACCGGGTGAGGTGGAGGTAGGACATGATCCGCATCCGGTACTCGAAGTCGTCCTCCCCCTGCGGCCTCGCCACTTCGCGCACCGCGCCCGCGTACGCGTCCCGCGTGTACGTGTCGAGGTCCAGGCGGGCGAGCAGGCTGGGGGCGAGCACGTCGGAGTCCGAGCCGAAGCGGTCCCCGAGGCGGACCAGCCACGGGAAGGTGCCGCCCGCCCGCGCCTCTTCGTCGAAGAACTGCAGGTAGCCGCCGAAGACCTCGTCGGCGGACTCCCCGGAGAGGGCGACCGTCGAGTGCCGCCGGACCGCCTCGAAGAGCAGGTGCAGGGAGGCGTCCATGTCGCCGAAGCCCGTGGGCAGGTCGCGGGCGCGCAGCACGCGGGCCCGTAGCGCGGGATCGGCGAGGGCGCCGGAGTCGAGCACGATGTCCCGGTGGTCGGTGCCGGCGGACCGGGCCACGTCGTGCACGAAGGGGGTGTCGGGGGTGCCGCGCAGTTCGTCGGCCACGAAGTTCTCGGACAGGCCGGCGAAGTCGACGGCGAAGCTGCGTACGCTCTCGCCGTGCCTGGCCAGCCGGCGGGCTGCCAGGGCGGTCATCGCGGAGGAGTCGAGGCCGCCGGAGAGCAGGGTGCAGCGCGGCACGTCGGCGATGAGCTGCCGGGCCACGATGTCCTCGAGGAGTTCGCGGACGTGGCCGATGGTGGCGTCCCGGCCGTCCTCGTGCTGCCGGTTCTCCAGGGTCCAGTAGGTGTGGGTGCGGTTGCCGGTGCGGTCGACGGTGACGAGCGTGCCGGGTTCGACCTCCCGCATCCCGTCCCACACCGCGTGCCCGGGGGTCTTGACCATGGTGAACAGCTCGCGCAGGCCGTCGGCGGCGACCCGGCGGGAGGAGAGGGGGTGGGCGAGGACCGCTTTGGGTTCGGAGCCGAACAGGATGCCGTCCGGGGTCTCGTACCAGTACAGGGGCTTGACGCCCATCCGGTCGCGGACGAGGGTCAGCCGCTGCTCCCGCGCGTCCCAGACGGCGAAGGCGTACATGCCGTTGAGCCGCCGGGGGAGGTCGGCGCCCCAGGCGAGCCAGCCGCGCAGCACCACCTCGGTGTCGGAGGACGTGGTGAACCGGTGCCCGAGCGCGGCGAGTTCGGCGCGCAGTTCGACGTGGTTGTAGGTCTCGCCGCTGTAGACGAGGGTGACCGATCCGTCCGGGGTCGTGACGGTCATGGGCTGGCGGCCGCCGGGCAGGTCGATGATGGCGAGGCGGCGGTGACCGAGGGCGGCCGGGCCCTCCACGTGGGTGCCGTGGTCGTCGGGCCCCCGGCAGGCCATCGTCCGCGTCATCGCGTCGAGTTGCTCGCGGGCCTGCGGAGTGCGCAGGTCGCGGTCGAAGGAGATCCATCCGGTTATGCCGCACATGGAGCAACACCTCCCGAAGAAGCTGCACCTACCATCTACTTCCGCACTTCCGCAGAATGCGCCGTCCGGTAGCCTCGGTCAACCTTCCGGACCGCTCCCCCGAGGCCGCCCCGCTCCGGCGGATACGAGTTCCGGCCCCATTTGACCCGGCCATTGCCCGCGGCGGCCCCGGCACCTCAACGCCTCGGGCGGTCGGGGACGCGGCTTTCGGCCACCGGGCAAAACTTCGCCCAACCGCTCAGGCGATGCGGCAGAGGTCCGACGGGCCGACCGCCGTCGCTGCGCCCGCCGCGGGGAGGGGGACGGCGACCGGGCGGACGGGGGCCGGGGCGCCCTGCGAGCGGGTGCGGGCGAAGACGACGAGGCGGAGCACCGCGAAGCGGGCCACACCGGTGAGGGCCGACGCGGACAGGTAGACGGCCTGGATGAGCAACGCTCCGGGACCCGAGTCCAGTTGGTGCAGAACGAGCATCGCCACGCAGGTGACGGCGTACCCGGCCGCGGCGGACCCGGCAGACTGCGCGTGCTGGCGCCAGGTCGCGCGGCGGCCGGCGCCGAAGGTGAAGCGGGCGTGCAGCTCGGTGGCGAGGAGCGTGGACGCGACGGTGACGAGCGCGTTCGCCAACGCCCAGGGCATCCAGGCGGCGAGCGCCGCCACGGTGAAGCTGGAACCCAGCCCCACCCCGCCGCCGCAGAGCACGAAGCGGGCGAAGGCGGCGAGGGCGCCCGGGGCGTCCGGCCGCCGGTTCCGCGCTGCTGCTCCCATGACCCCACCCCTTGTCCGCTGGATGTTTCTGACATGAGAAACGCTACGTTGCATTCACGATGTAGGCAATGCACCCATTACGGAGAATTACTTTTGTTGCAGGCCAGGACAGGTAAATCGTTGCGCTGAGTTGAGATCTAACGCAACGCCACATGAGGGGTTTCGTTGCATTGACTGACGGTGAACGCCATGCCGCCAAGGTGCTGTGCCGCGAGCCCGGCCCTAGCATGGGTGAGTGATCAATACGGCGTGCGGCCCCACCGCTGCCGCGTGCTTTCGGAGCCGTCACGCCTCACCAGCCCTCACCTCAGCCTCCAAGGCAGGTCGAATCATGAAGCGGACACGCCGTCTCGCAGCCCTCGCGCTGCTGGTCGCTCCCCTCCTCGCGGCGGGCCCCGCCGTCGCCGCCCACGCCGCGGTACCCGCGGCCGCGAAGTGCAATATCGAGGTGGACTCGGCGGGCAAGAACCACGTGTGGGGCCAGGGCTTCCCGGCCGGCACGACGGTGACCTACTCGGGCGCTTCCAAGGGGTCGGTCCCCATCGACACGTCGGGGCGCTTCGACCTCGGCGGTCTCACCGCCGGCAAGTACAAGGTCAAGACCGCCGACGGCAAGACCACGGTCACCTGCGCGGCCTTCCACCACTGAGCGGCGACCGCGCGCGGCAGCCCGGCACCCCGGTTCGGTTCAGCTGCGTGAACGCGCCGCTTCGGTCCACGGGTAGACCCGCCGGGCCCGCGCGCGCCGCAGCGCCACCCGGACGGCGATCAGTCCCACGACGCCGAGCGACAGCAGGTACGGGGTCCCCGAAACCGCACCGTCCACCACCATCATGCGCACCGTGGGGTCGGAGGTGTGCCCGATGACCCGCCCGCGCACCAGCGAGGCCGCCAGCGCGGTGGACCCGCCCGCGGCGAGGTCCCTGGTGAAGGCCACCGCGCTGTCGGCGTCGTCGAGCACCGCGAAGCGGTCCGGCGGAACGGTGAAGGCGTAGGAGCCGGTCGCCTGCTGCGGCGTCAGCCCGTCGGGCAGGTGCGGCTCGGCGAGCGGCTTCCCGTTCAGCGTCAGGTGTGCCTCGCCCGGCCGGTGACCGAGCACGTCCCCGCCCAGCGCGACCACCCGCGCCACGGACGGCGCGTGGTCGCGCTGGACGGTGTCCGTGAAGAAGACCACGTCACCGCGGCGGACATCCCGCGGCGCCACGGGCTCGCCCGCCACCCGCTCGCCCTTCGGGAAGAGCCCCGCCATGGAGGTGCCGTTGGCCTCGTAGAGGAGGGAATACCCGTAGCCGAACTGCGCGGTCACGGAGCCCGCGACGAAGCCGATGACCGCCAGGGCGATCAGGGCCCTCGATGCCGTGTGCGCCCAGCGCCACGGTCTCGGCAACTCGTCCCTCATGCACTCCCCCCACGTGCTCGTACCTGTTGGAGGCACTGTAGGGCCCTGCGCGACGTCGTGTGGAAGCGGCCTCGGACAAGGTTCTGTCCGAGGCGGCTTTCCTACTGCTGTGACGTGGGTGGTGGTGACGTGACCGGGTCGATGATGGGCGCGCCGTCGAGGTCGGTCATGAAGTCGCGGTGGACCGGCTTCTTGTCCGTCGGCCCGGGGAGCTTCGGGCACGCGATGCCGTTGCCGTCCCGGTCGAGACCGTTCGGGTCGAGGGCGTCCGCCCGCAGCACCGCTTGCGCGTCGGCCTGGGCCTTGAACGCCTCGCAGTCGGCCACGTGCCCCTTGTGCACGTACGGGGCGACGTCGATCGTGCTCTTCGCGGCCTCGCCGCCGGTGCACGCGGTCAGGGTGATCGCGGCGATCACTCCGGCCATGGCGAGGGAGAGGGGGCGGCCCGGTCGCGACCGTTGAGCCCGGCCCTCGTGGATCTTCCGTGTCGGGTGGGGCATGTCCTAGGCCGCTCCCGTCCGGAACACCGCGAGCGTTCCCTTGTCCGGATCGACCGCGTACACCTTCCCCGTGGCGTTGTTCACGGCCAGCGCGCCGAACTGACGGGACGTGCCGAGCGCAGCCTGCGTGAGCATCGTGGTGCCGTCGGCCACCCCGATGCCGCCCTGCGCGTCGTCACTCTTTCGCTGCGCGAAGAAGACCCTGTTGAAGTTCTTCAGCATGACGACGGAGTGCGCCAGGTTTCCGGTCCCGCTGGCTGGCCTCGTCGGGCCGCAGACCGTCACCTGCTGCTTGGCCTCCGTCCCGACGATCCGGCTGACACGCCCTCCGCTCCCGGCGCATTGCGCCGGGCCGGCCCCACCGCTGAAGTAGATGTAGACCGATGCCGCCGCAGCACTGTAGACGCCGGAAATGGGGGACATGCTGACCCCCACCGGGTCGTCGATCGCCGTCGAACCACCGTTGCTGGGGTCGATCGCGATCGTGGTGGCGACGGTCGCCCACGCGCCCGTGGGCTTCGCCGGGTTCGGGACGCACCTCCTGGCCAAGAGGTAGACGAGGTGACGGTTCGGATCGACGACGGTGGTGCCGCGAATCGAGCTCGAGACGAGGAAGTTCCCGGCGTTGACGCCACAGCCCGTCTTCGTCCTGAACGACCATACGGTTCGGGCCTCGTGGCTCTGCGACGAGATGGCGAAGAGGCCGATGCCGGCAGCGGCTCCTTCACCGGTTCCCACGGGGCTCTTCGCGAGGTACACCTCGTGGCGTGCGGGGTCGAAGGAGAAGTCCACGGCGGACTCCACGTCCACAAGCCCCTCATTGGGCAGTGGGATCGGAGTGGCCGAGGTACCGCCGGCCGCGATGTAGGCGACCTCCGAGCCGATCAGAGCGCCACCGCCGCCGACGTACACCTCGCCGTTCTCGGGAGAGACGGCCAGGCCGGTGACGGTCTTCGTGAAGCCGTTGACGTGGGTCACCTGATTGCCGTTGGCCGTGTCGATGACCGCCACGCCGCCCGTCCCGCCGACGTAGACCCTCCCCGTGCCGGGATCGGCGGCGATCCGCGTGGGGCTCGTCACGGCGCCGGCGACGTCGATCGGTGCACCGAGGGGCTTGTCGGTCTTGCCGTCGATCACCGTCACGTTGTTGCTGCCCTGGTTCACCACGTACGCGCGGTTGGCCTTCTCGTCGACCGCGACGTCGGTCGGAGTCGTTCCCACGGTGACCGCGTCCGCCACGCGCTCCGAGGGTGAGCTGTCATACAGCGTGAACGAGGACTTCGCGCCCCGACCGCACTTGTTCTCCTCGCCGACCGACACCATGTTGTAGACCGGCTCACCGGTCAGCAGCCCGTCGTCCTTCAGGTCGTCGATCGTCCCGTAGTGCCCGTGCTTCGCGCAGAAGGACTCCTCCGCCGTCCGCAGGGTGGCCGCGTCCGCGGCGACCGCCTCCTTGCGGCCCTTGTCCCCGATGCCCCTGACGGAGAACACCACGATGGCGGAAAGGACGCCCAGGATCACGATGACCACGAGCAGCTCGATCAGGGTGAAGCCGTCCTGGCGTCTGGGGCGCAAGGAGAACAGGCGATGGTCCGGTGTCATGGCGGTCGGGGCTTCCTTCGATCGATGGGTCACGTCCGGCCCGGGCGTACGGGCGGGGGCTCGGCGCGTCATAGACTTCCCCGGCGCACGGGCTTGACGTCCTTGGGAGCCGGCAGGTCCGGGCACGCGATGCCCTTCTTGCCGCCGTCGAGGCGGTTCGGGTCGGCCGGCGCGAAGCGCAGCACGGCCTGGGCGTCCGCCTGGCTGGCGAAGTCCGAGCAGTCGTAGGCGTCGGTGTCGTAGCTCAGGAAGGAGCGGGCGTCGAAGGCCCGGTCCGGCTGTGGGCAGCGCGCGCTTCGGGGATCGCCGGGACCGCACGGTGCGGTGCGGGCAATCGGTGTGGTGTCGCGCGGTTCGGGCAGGCCGCGACAGGCGACGCCGCTTCCGTCGTCAAGGTGATTCGGATCGTTGGGGTCCGCCCGCAGTACCGCCTGCGCATCCGCCTGGCTGGCGAAGTTGAGGCACTCGAAGGCGGCGCCGTGGGTGGTGTATTCCTTCGCGTCGAAGACCTTGCCGTTCGGGCAGAGCACGGTTCGCGGGGTACCCGGCGTGCACCATTCGCGCTCGGGTTTCCGGGCTTGGGCGTCCGAATCGAACCCGCCGCGCACGAACACCACGACACCCACCGCCACCGCGACCACCGCGAGGGCCAACGCTCCCCACCCGATCGCGCGCGGGCGCGACATTCTACTCAACCGTGACATATGACGCCTCTGCCCATCGTGCCGCCAAGCCCTTCTCTGCGTCCCGCAGCGGGCAGACGGCACTCGCCCGCCGACCGTTGCAGGCTGGATGTGTGCATTACAACCACAGCGCGCCTGGTTGTCAACCATTGACTACTGAGTGACAACTGAGCACTATCTCGGCATGTGCGGCTCGTCATGCCCGGAAACCTTGCAGATGCCCAAGAGACTCGGACATTTGCCTGGTCTGCCCCGCACGGCGCTCGTGCGGCAGCCGCCGCCCACCAGATCGACTAGGAGTAGCAAATGCAACGACAGTCTCGGCGCGCCCGGAGCGCCCCGAACTCCGGCCGCAGCACGATGCACCGCATGCGGAACGCGTTCGCGGCGGGTGCCCTCGCCACGGCGCTGATCGGCGTCGCGGCGCCGATGGCCTCCGCGTCGACGGATTCGCAGGTCGGTATCGCGAACAACATGTATCCCGCCATGAAGGACATGAAGGGCACGATCGCGTCGGCCGGTGGGCTCACGCCGTTCGTCGCGAACCCCGCCTCCCAGGTCGGCGGGTTCTGGAACAAGCCGGTGATCGACACCTCGACGATGCGCGGCATCACCTCGGGCAGCCTGCGCCAGCAGCTGAAGAGCGCCGGGCCGTACACCACGTGCAACCCCTCCTCGTCGAACAACTGCGTCGACGGACCGCTGCACATCGACGCGTTCCTGTCGGCGGACGAGGCCAACGTGGACGCGGTCATCCCGACCTCGGCCGGCGGAACCTGCACGGCGAGCGCGAGCGTGGAGTGCAACGGCGATGCCGCGAGCAAGCACCTCGTGGCGGTCGGGCGCCTGGCCATCTACAGCTGTGACAGCACCTGGGCGGGCACCGGCAAGGGCGACGACCCGTCCAACGGCGGCACCCCGCCGCTGGCGCTCGGCGCGGACGCCAACGGCAGCGGCAACGGCAAGGCGCAGTCGCCCCGTTGTGACGGGGCCCCGATCTCCGGCGGCGCGCCCACCACGATCTCGGGCGTGGTGAGCTGGCTCGGGGCGGCGAGCACCAACCGGATCGCGGTCGCCGACCCGGCCTCCGCGCCGTTCGGCGCGGCGTCCAAGCAGGCGCTGACGCAGAACGGGTTCACCTGGACCGACAGCGGTCCGGGCCAGAACGTCTTCCGGGGCAGCGCGTGCGACAGCGCCGGTACGGCGTGCAAGGTGCGCCTGGAGTCCGGCATCAGCCAGGTGCGCGGCGCCGTGACGGCGAACGCCGGCGGGAACACCCAGCTGGGCCTCGTCGCGAAGTCGAACGTCGTGAACGTGAGCTGGACGTCGAGCTCGCTGAACGGGACCACGACCAACGACCCCAACAAGTGGACCGAGCTCGACTCGAGCGCGTACTCCGGCTACGGGGAGATCGAGCAGTACGGCGTCGCCCTGACCGGCGGCAACGCCGGTGCGGCGACCGCGTGGAAGAACCTGTTCAACATCGACTGGGACACCAACAACACCATCCAGTCGACGCTCGCCTCCTACGGCTACTAGGCGATCCCGCGGACGGGACGACGGACCGTCGGCCAGGCGCGCACCCGCCCGTCGACGGTCCCGGCCCGGCGGCCACGCCGCCGGACACCGCTTCCCGCCACCGGCAGGACCACCGCGCCGCGCGTACCGCGGCACACCGGGCGACACGCACCGCGCAGGCCGCACCCGTGCGTTCCCGCCGGAGCGGCGATGACCGGCCCGGCCCGTCGCGCAGCGAGGGCGTACGGCCCGGGCGCGTCGCCCACTCTTTTGCATCCGGCCCTGAGGAGGGGCCACACCCATGAACAGATCACCCCTGCGACATCTCACGCGGGACGACCGCTCAGCCGCGCTCACGCGCCTTCGGCCGCTGCGGATTCCGGCGCTCGTCGCCGCCGTGGCGACCGTCGTGATGGTCACCACCTCGGCGTCGGCGACCGGCACCAACACGACCGGTCTCGGGACCGCCGCGAACCTCGACGACAACGGCCGCGGCAGCGCCGCCGTCGCGGTCGGCGACCTCAACAACGACGGCAAGCCGGACCTCGTCACCTCGATCCGCCTCGAGGGCGTCGGCGTGTTCCTCGGCTCGGGCGCCGGGAGCTTCGGCGCCGTGACCAAGTACGCGGCTCCGCGCACCTCGTCCAGCATCTTCATGGGCGCCCCGGTGATCCGCGACGTCAACGGTGACGGCAACAAGGACGTCGTCAGCCAGGACGCGCGCGGCAACGTCGCGCTGGTCTGGCTCGGCAACGGCACCGGCGCCCTCGGCACCGCGGGCGTGGTGCAGCTCAACCCGACGCCCGGGTGCGACACCACCGGCGACAACCCGTGTGTCGTGCGCTTCCCGTCCGACGTCACGGTCGCCGACTTCAACGAGGACGGCAAGCCGGACCTCGTGACGTCCAACATGAACACCCAGAACGTCGCGGTCGTGCTCGGCAACGGCGACGGCACCTTCGGCGCGGCGACGCGCTTCGGGCTGAACGGCGGCACCGCCCCGCAGACCGTCGCGGCGGCCGACCTGAACGGCGACGGCCACCAGGACCTCGTCACGTCGAACACCAACAGCGACACGCTCTCCGTCCTGCTGGGTGACGGCCACGGGAGCTTCGGCACCGCGTCGAGCGTCGCGGCCGGTCTGACCCTGCCGTCAAAGGTCAAGCTCGCCGACGTCAACGAGGACGGCAAGCAGGACGCCGTCCTGGTGGCCCCCGGCACGCCCGGCGACGTCGCCGTGCTGCTCGGCAACGGCTCGGGCGGGTTCGGCACCGCGAGCCTGCTGTCGGCCGGCTCCAACCTCACCTCCGCGTCGGTGGCCGACATGAACGGCGACGGCCATGTCGACCTGGTCGCCTCCAGCTCCGGCTCGCACGAGGTCCTGGTGTTCGAGGGCAACGGCGCGGGTGCGTTCGCCGCCCCGCTCGCCTTCGGGCTGAACGGCGCTCTCAACCCGCAGGGCACCGCGGTGGCCGACCTCGACGGTGACGGACGTCCCGATGTCGTGACGGCCAACAGCAACAGCTCGGCGACGTACGTCAAGGACGCCTCGGTCCTGCTGAACACGACGAACCGGACGCCCACGTCCGCGAACGACGCCTACAACCAGGTCGGCTCGGACAGCGCCCTCACCGTGGGCGGTTCCGGTGTCCTCGGCAACGACACGGACCCCGACGGCAGCCCGTTGACGGCCGCGCTCGTGACCGGGCCGGCGCACGGCACCCTCACGCTCAACGCGAACGGCTCGTTCACCTACCAGCCCGCCGCGACCTACGTGGGCAGCGACAGCTTCACGTACAAGGCCACCGACGGCACGGTCGACTCGAACGTCGCCACCGTGACGCTCAACGTCACGGCCGGCTGCCACGGCCTGGCCGCCACGATCACCGGCAACGGCGTTGTGAACGGCACCAGCGGCGCCGACGTGATCGTGACCGGCAACGGGAACGACAGCGTCGCCGGGAACGGCGGCAACGACACGATCTGCACCTTCGGCGGCAACGACTCCGTGTCGGCCGGCAGCGGCGCGGACTACGTCGACGCCGGTGACGGCAGCGACGCCGTCAGCGGCGGCGACGGCGCGGACGTCATCCGCGGCGGGGCCGGCAGTGACTCGCTCTCCGGCGGCGCCGGCAACGACACCGTGGTCGGCGGCGCGGACAGCGACAGCCTGGCCGGCGGCAACGGCACGGACGTGTGCGCCGGTGACAACAACGGCGGCGCCACCCTCGCGGGTACGGACTCGGTCGCTTCCGGCGGCTCCTGTGAGACCGTCGTCGAGGTTCCGTAGCCGAACGGCCGTCGATGGCGGCTGAGCAGGACACTTCGGGATGAGAAAGGGGCCCGGTGATCGCGCGGAGCGATCACCGGGCCCGTCCCGTTGGCGCCGGACGCGGACGCGGATACGGACGCGGATACGGACATGGACACGGCCGCGCGGCGTCGAACGCGCGGCGTCAGCCGGTCTTGGCGGCCGGCCGCGCCGAGTCGACTTCGACCGCCTCCAGGAACCGGCGCGCGGCGCGGACGTGTTCCAGCCGCCAGGTGTAGATCGCGCGGACGAGGTGGTCGGCGGCGCGCTCCTCCCTGGTGCGCAGCGACTCCTCGATCTCGTCGATGACGACCCGTTGCCGCTCGACCAGGCGCGCCGGGCTGGTGTCACGGCGCTGGAGCAGCAGGAGCTTGATCGTGAGGTCGGCGCGGACGTCGAACAGCTGGGTGACGGGTTCGCTGAGCCACCGGCCGACGGTCGTCTTCGCCGAGCGGGTGGCGGCGTAGATCATGCGCTGGGGTCCGCGGTCGCTCTCCTCGGTGCCGACCGGCGTGATCAGTCCGCGCTCGGCGAGCCGCGTGATCGAGCGGTAGACCATGGGACGCGAGATGTACCAGAACGCACCGATTTCCGCGCTCTCCGCGGTGAGGGCCGCGATGGCGAAGCCATGGCTCGGCCGCTCGGCCACGAGTGCGAGCACGATCCACTCGGCCAGTG
Source organism: Streptomyces sp. NPDC048507 (assembly GCF_043199995.1). Lineage (NCBI taxonomy): Bacteria > Bacillati > Actinomycetota > Actinomycetes > Kitasatosporales > Streptomycetaceae > Streptomyces > Streptomyces sp. NPDC048507. The sequence continues at coordinate 22,083 of NZ_JBICWZ010000011.1, forward strand.
GCAGATCAGGGCGGTCAGGTTTCTCCATGGTAACCAGCGTACCAATCGGTCTGGCGGGTGATTGTGTGATGAACCAGGGTCCGGCGGTCGTGCGGCACGCGCTGCTGTAGATAGGCCCAGTAGCGCCGTCTTCGGTCCCCTGGTATCGGGCGAACTGCCCACGGCTGACGTCCGGTCAGGGCGGTCACGGTCGGTGGCGGACCACGATGAGCGTCTGCTCGCCCGTCGGGTACGGATTGCTCACGCTCTCGTACCAGTGGACGACGGGGGCGCCGGCGAGGAGGGCTGCGATGGAGCCCGCGGCAAGAAACAGACCGAAGGGCAGGCGGGTGTGGCGCGTCGCCCGCCCCGCGGCCATCAGCGCGACGCCCACCAGCAGCCCCGCGAAGCTCCCGGCGACCAGGGCGAGGACGAGGTACCACGGGCCGAACCAGCCGAGCCCGGTGCCGAGCAGGCCGGCCAGCCGCACGTCGCCGAATCCGAGCCAGGCCGGACGCACCCAGTGCAGGGCGAAGAACACGGCGAAGCCGCCCGCCCCGCAGGCCGCGGTCACGCCGAGCCGGTACCACTGGCCGGTGGCGGCCGCGGCCGCGAGCAGACAGGCGGCGGTGAGCGCGAGCGTGGGGTAGACCAGGCGCCGGGGAAGCAGGAACTGTTCGGCGTCGCAGGCGGCGAGGGCCAGCAGCCCGGCGGTGAAGACCAGTACGGCCGGGAGCGCCTCCGACCGGCCGAAGTGCAGTGCCTCGGCGGCGAACAGGGCCGCGGTGAGGGCTTCGAGGAGCGGGTAGCGCGCGGGGATGGGAACCCGGCAGGCGCGGCAGCGTCCGCCCAGCAGGAGCCAGGAGACGAGGGGGACGTTGTCCCGGGCCGCGATGGGCGCCGCGCACTGCGGGCAGGCGGAGCGGGGCCGCACGACCGAGCGGCCGGCGGGCACCCGGGAGACGGCCACGTTGAGGAAGGACCCCACCGCGAGCCCCAGCAGGCCGATGATCACGACGAGTGCGGTGGGCATGGACACCATGGCTCTTTTCCGTGCGGAGCCGGCCGTTGCCGGCGCGATGCGATGCGATGCGATGGGAGTGATGCGGACCGGCGTCCCGGGTCCGTGCGCCGCTCGCCGCTCGCCGCTCGTCACGACCGGCCTCGGTCCTCCGGGAAGCCGTACGGGCCGGGGAGGCTCCGGTGGTGGGCGGCGGGCTCCTGAGCGCGCTTCGCCGGGTGGCGCTTGCGCTGCCACCCGGCGAATGGGGTCGTCTGACGGCCGACGGCCGAGGACGTCCGGTGAGGAGGACTGCCCTACGGGGCGGTGGTCAGACAGGGGTTCGGCTTGCCGTTGGCGAGCTTGTCGAGCGGCGTGATGTCGTACGAGACGGGAGGGCCGGGCTTCTTCTTGGCGTCGTACCACTGGGACGCCGAGGACAGGAACCCGTCGCCCACCAGTTCGGACATGTCGCCGAAGCTACTGCCGTTGTTGGCGAAGAAGGCCTGTTCCGCGGTCTCGATCGTGGACTTGTCCATCTTGCAGGCCGAGCCCTGGCCCTTGTCGTTGATGCCGCGGACGGAGAAGACGACGATCGCCGACAGGATGCCGAGGATGACGATGACCACGAGGAGCTCGATCAGCGTGAAGCCGGCCTCCGCCGTCTTGTTCGTTGCGCGCGTTCGCTGACGCAACGTGTTGTGTAGGTAAGTGAACATCTCTCTCCATCTACGGCCCCGTGGTGGGCAAGCGATAGTAATCGCTTGATTAATCAGCCGCAGACTACTCAGCGACTGCTGGACCTACAAGGGGTGACCACGACGTTTGCCCGCGATCGGCGCCGATGCCGGTCGGGCGGCGTGTTGTATTATCCCGCTGACTAGTCAGTAGCTGACAACCATGAGGATGCGCGAGCGGCGCATCGTCAGCTGTTGTCCTGGATGCGCGAAAGGGGTGGGTTCCATGGCGAATCGTCGTTTTCTCCGGCGCCACGCGGCGACGACGGGCCTCACGGGCGAGGAAGGGTCCCTCACCGGGGACGCGCCGTCCCCGGCCCCCGCGGACGACCCGGCAGCGGACGCGGAATCGGGGACGGCGCGGCCGTCGCCCGACGGGCGGGAGCGGCCGCGCATCGGGGAACTGCTGGTGCGGCGCGGGCTGCTCACCCCGGCGCAGGTGGACGAGGCCCTGCTCCAGCAGTCGGCGTCGGGCAAGCGGCTCGGCGCCCTGCTGCTCGAACTCGGCATGGTCGACGAGCGGTCGCTGATCGAGGCGCTGTCGGTCCAGCTCGACGTCCCGGTCGCCGACCTGCGCCAGAGCGAGCCCGATCCCGAGGCGGCCGCCCGGGTGCCGGAGGCGCTGGCCCGCGCGCTGGGCGTCGTCGCGGTGCGCAGGACGGAGGGCACGCTGCTGATCGCGGCGGGCGACCCGGCGGACCCGCGCGTGCTCGACGAGATCGGCCGGGCGGTGGCGCCCGACCGGGTGGAGCTGGCCATCGCGGCCCCCTCCGACATCCGGCGCTCGATCGACAGCGCCTACCGGGCGCTGGCCGGCGCGGGCAGCCTGGTCGAGGCCTTCGAGGCCGCCGAGACCGGCCGTCAGGCCGCCGCCGGGGCCCGGGTGGTGAGCGAGGACGCTCCGGTCGTGCACCTGGTCAACCTGATGCTGACCCAGGGTCTGCGCGACCGGGCCTCGGACATCCACATCGAGCCGCACGGCGACCGCGTCCGGGTCCGGTACCGCATCGACGGCGCCCTGCACGACGTACTGAGCCTGCCGGAGAACATGGGTCCGTCCGTGGTCAGCCGGATCAAGATCATGGCCAATATGAACATCGTCGACCGGCGCCGCCCGCAGGACGGGCAGATCGCCACCGAGATCGACGGCAGGTCGGTCGACATCCGCGTCGCGACCACCCCCACCATCTGGGGCGAGAAGGCGGTGCTGCGGCTGCTCGACAGCAACCGCACGCTGATCCGGCTGGCCGAGCTCGGCATGCCCGCCGCGACCTACGAACGGTTCTCCTCGCTGCTGCGCTCCCCGTACGGCATGGTCGCCTGCGGCGGTCCGACCGGCAGCGGCAAGACGACCACCCTGTACGCCACGCTGGGCGAGCTGAACCAGAGCGAGCGCAACATCACCACCATCGAGGACCCGGTGGAGTACGTGTTCCCCTCGATCAACCAGATCCAGATCAACGACCAGGCGGGGATCTCGTTCGCGACCGGGCTGCGCTCGATCCTGCGGCAGGACCCCGACGTGATCCTGGTCGGCGAGATCCGGGACGCCGAGACGGCGCGGATCGCCGTCGAATCCGCCCTCACGGGCCACTTCGTCCTCTCGTCCATCCACGCCGGCGACGCCTGCTCCGCGCTGCACCGGTTCGCCGACATGGACATCGAGCCGTTCCTGATCACCTCCACCGTCGCCGGTGTGGTCAGCCAGCGACTGGTGCGGCGGATCTGCGACCAGTGCCGCGAGCCCTACCAGCCGGGCGTGGACGAACTGGCCTTCTTCGCGAAGGCGGGCGGGTCGGCCGACCACGGGTTCTGGCAGGGCCGGGGCTGCAACTTCTGCTCCCGGACCGGCTACCAGGAGCGGATCGGCGTCTTCGAACTGCTCGTGATGAGCGACGCGGTCAAGCGGCTGCTCGTCGAGAAGGCGCCGATCAGCACCCTGCGCAGGGTCGCCCGCGAGGAGCACATGGACAGCCTCCTGGATGGTGGCGTCCGCCTTGTGGAGGAGGGGGTCACCACCATCGCCGAGATCATGTCCAGCGTGTACGTGGTCTAGCCCGGCCCCCTGACGACCGACCGCCCCGCCCGCTCCCGCACCCAGTACGCGAACCTCTCACCCCCGAAACCAGGAGGGCACCGGCATGGCCACCTTCAAGTACGTCGCGGTCGGCCAGGACGGGAAGCGGGCCACCGGCGTGGTCAAGGGCTCCAGTGTCGAGGGCGTGACCGACAGCCTGACCCGGCAGGGCTACGCCGTGGAGTCGGTCAAGGCGGAGGGCCGCAACCTGCTGCAGCTGGAACTCACCGCGCAGAAGGTCGACCTGGTCGAACTGAGCAACTTCTCCCGCCAGATGGCCGCCTTCATCAAGGCCGGAGTGCCCCTCCTGGACGCCCTGGAGATCATCCGGGCCGAGACCAAGGACAAGAAGCTGGGCAAGGTGCTCGTCGACGTCATGGACTCGCTGAGGTTCGGCGAGAGCTTCTCCGCCGCGATGGCCGCCCACAGTGCGGCGCTCCCGCCGTTCTACATGTCCGTCCTGCGCTCGGCCGAGGCGACCGGTGAGCTCGACGTGGTGATGGCCCAGCTGGGCCGCTACATCGAGCGCGACGTCGAGGGGCGGCGCACCATCCGCTCCGCGCTGACCTACCCGATCCTGGTCATGGGTCTGGCCGTCGCCGTCGTCCTCGTCCTCGTCATCTTCGTACTGCCCCGCTTCAAGCTGTTCTTCGAGTCCTTCAACGCCGAACTGCCGCTGCCGACCCGGATCCTGCTCGGCTTCACCGACTTCGTCACGGACTGGTACCCGGTCATCGTCGGGGTGTTGGTGGTGCTTGTCGTCGGGCTGGTCGCCGGTTTGCGGACCACACGGGGACGGCTGCTGCGCGACCGCTCGCTCCTGGCGATGCCGGTGCTCGGCGACGTGGTCCGCTTCATGGCCATCGAACGGTTCTGCCGCATCCTGACCTCGATGATCAAAGCCGGCGTGCCCATTCCGGAGGCGCTCAGCCTGGCCGGCGCGGGGGCCAACAACCTGGTCTTCGAACGGTCCATCGGGACGGCGCAGGTGGAGATGCTCGAAGGCGGCGGCATATCCCGGCCGATCGGCCGCACCAAGCTGTTCCCCGGGGCGGTCACCCAGATGATGCGCGTGGGGGAGGAGACCGGGACCCTCGACGACCAGCTGGAGAACGTGTCGGACTTCTACGAGAAGGAACTGCAGCACAAGCTCAAGCGGCTGACCAGCCTGTTCGAGCCGACCGTGGTGATCCTGGTCGGGGTCGTCGTGGGTTTCGTGGCCGTAGCCCTGCTCTCGGCGATCTACGGCGTCTACAACCAGGTCGACGTCCAGTGACCGGCCCGGCACACGGCCCGGCACACGGCCCGGCACACCGTCCGGCACTCCCCGCGGCACGCCCCCCGCGGCGCCGTCGCGGCGAAGAGGGCGAGACCCTGGTCGAGGCCCTCGTCGCCGTGGTCCTCCTGGGTCTCGCCTTCGTGATCATCCTCGGCGGCATCGGCACCGCGATCGTCAGCTCGGTCGGGCAGCGCAAGCTGACCACCGCCGACTCGGTCATCCGCACCGCCGCCGAGAAGGTCGTCGGCGACCCGTACGTGTCCTGCGCCCGTGGTTACGCGACCCCGGCCCCGCCGGCCGGGTACACCGTGACCGTCGCGGTCGAGTACTGGGACGGGGTGGGCGCGTTCGCCCCGACCTGCCCGGCCACCGACACCGGAGTGCAGAAGGTGACGCTCACCGTGCGCGCGAGCGGGCCGCACCCCGTCAGGGACGCGACGCTCGAGGTGGTCAAGCGGGAGTCGATGCTGTCATGACGACGCGACCGCAGACCCCGCAGACCCCGTCGGCCCCGGAGGCGGGGTTCACCCTGATCGAGCTGCTCGTCACGATCGTCATCGTGGCCCTCATCGGGACCCTGCTGACCAAGGCCATCGTCCTCGGACTGGGCTTCACCGCGGGCACCGAGAAGCGCGTGGCCGCCACCGGTGCGGCGGGCGCCCTCAACCGCTACTTCTACGGCGACGTGCAGAGCGCGGACCGGGTCACGACCCAACCCGCCTGCGGGGTCGCCGATGTGATCGTCCACCTGAGCCGGCCCGGCACCGACGTCGTCTACGCCTACGACCGGCCGACCGGCGTCCTGAGCCGGGTGCAGTGCGCCGGCGCGGGCGTCGTCACCACGCCGCTGGGCCGGTTCGACCCCGCCGCCTCGCCCCGTCCGGTGACTTTGACCTGCGGTGCCGAGACCTCGTGCACCTCGCCCATGGAGGTATCGCTGACCGTGCAGAGCGACCCCGCCGCGCCCCCGACGGCCCTGACCGCCGTCCGACGGTCGAGCGCGTCATGACCGGCCGCCCCCAGCCGCGCCGCCCCCAGCCGCGCCGCCCGCAGCCGCGCCACCCGCACCCGTACCGCGCCCGCCGCCGCCGCCGCCGCCGCGCCGACGAGCAGGGTTCGACGCTGATCCTCGCGCTGGCCTTCGTCGTCGTCTTCAGCATGGTCACCCTCTCGATCCTGACGTTCGCGAGCACGGGCCTGCGCGCCGCGAGCGCGTACGCCGGCCAGGGCGCGCGGAGCTACAGCGCGGACGGTGCCACCCAGCTCGCGATCAACAACTTCGCGCAGGGCAACCCGTGCGCCGACTACACCGCCCCGCCGATCAACGGCCGGCAGATGATCGTCCACTGCGACCCCCTCAACGCGTCTCCCGCGACCGCGCGCGCGGCCCAGCCGCAGGACGCGCTGCGCAGCCTGGGCCGGGCCGACCAGGACGGCGTCCACGTGACCACGCCCGGTCTGCGCGTGCAGGGCAGCGTGTTCTCCCGGTCGGACATCACCAGCGGCCCCGGTGCCTCGATGGTGGTGTCGGGCGACGTGTCCGCCGTCGGCAACTGCTCCGGGGCCGTGACGCAGGCCCAGCTGTCCCCGGGCCAGGAGCCGTACGCGCACGCCTGCGCCGACGACGCCCCGCCGGATCCCGCCGACGAGGCCGTCGGCGGCGACCCCGACCTCGCCCCGCCCGCCACGGCCGTCCCGGCCCGGCGGACGGTACCCGCCTGCCCCGGCGCCGGTTCCTGGCTGGTGCGGTTGCAGCCCGGCTCCTACGACGACGCCGCCGCCCTCACCCGGCTCACCGGCGGCGGCTGCAAGGGAGCCGTCGTATGGCTCCAGCCGGGCACCTACTACTTCGACTTCGACTTCACCTTCACCGGCGGTCCCGCCGTCTGGACGGTCGACGACCCCACGGTCAGCGTCGTCGGCGGTACGCAGGCGGGCTGGGACCCCGGCGCCCCCACCCGTCCGGCCGTTCCCAGCCCGGGCGGCTGCGACCCGACGCGGCCCGAGGGCGTCGAGGTCATGATGGGCGGCGGCAGCCGGTTCCAGGTGGACCGCGGACACGTCGAACTGTGCGCCCCGGTGACCCCGGGCGCTCAGCAGGTGGCGGTGTACGGGGTCCAGCCCCCGAAGCCGTCGCACACGCTGAAGCCGACGGCGGTGGTCACGAACAGCGGCTTCACCAACCCGGTCCACGCCCTGACCGGTGGCGAACGGCCCACCCTGCCCGGCTGCCCGCAGCCGACGGGCACCGCGGGCTGCACGGCCGACGCCGCCCTCGATCCGACGGCGCGCCGGTCGGCCTCGGTGCAGCTCGGCGGCTTCACCCCGTCCGTGCCGCCCGGATCGGTCATCACCAGCGCGACGCTGCACGTCAGGCACGGGGACGAGGGCGCCCTGACCGCACCCGGCGCGGTGAAGGTCACCACCGCCGTCGGCGCCGACACCTGCCGCGCCGACGACCTGCCCCGGCACCCTGCGCTCGCAACGGACCCCCCGGTGGAGCTGCTGGGCGCGTGCCGGCTCACCGACCCGGCCCGGTTCGCCGGCCTGACGGTGACCTACGCCGCCACCCTGGACCCCGCGGGCACCACCGCCACGGAGCGGCTGGACGGCATCTGGCTGGAAGTCGCCTACCGTACGCCGACCACGTTCAAGCCGACCGCCGTGAGCACCTCGGCCGGGTTCACCGCCGCCGGCACCGATCCCGCCGACGCCCTGGAGATCGGCGAACAGCAGCCGCCGTCGGTAGCCGGCGCCGATCTGACCGCGGCGGCCCCGACCGCGTCGATCACCCTGGCCGGGTTCGGCCAGCCGCCCCTGCCGCCGGGCTCGACGATCCACTCCGCCGTGCTGCGGGTGGCCCATCGGGAGACCGGCGACGCGGCGGCGCCCAGGGTCGGCGTCACCCCCGCGGGCGGTGGTGGCGGGTGCACCGGCCTGCCGCTCACCGCGCGGGCCGCACTCGGCGACGACCGCGTCGACCTGTTGGCCTGCGGCATCACCAACGCGGCCCAGCTCACCGGCCTGAGCGCGACCTACGCCGCCGGGCTGACGGGGGGCGGCGCCGCGGGCACCGACTCCCTGGACGGCATGTGGCTCGAAGTCGTCTACGACCCGCCACCGCCCCGGCCCGCGACGAGCGCGAAGTCGACGACGTTCCTCCCCGCGGCCAACGCCCGGGCCATCGACGGCACGAACACGGCCCGCGCCGTGCTCGACCCGGTCACCGCGCCGACCGCCTCCATCGAACTCGCCGGTTTCGACGCCCCCGCGGTGCTGCCCGGCTCGGCGCTGGACGGGGCCCTGCTGCACGTCGCGCACCGCGACGATCCCGGGCCGGCCGGCGGAGCGCCGCCGACGGCCGCGGTCACCCTGACCGCGCCCGGCCTGCCCCGCGCCTGCACCACCCCGCAGAAGCTCGCCGCGCGCCAGGGCGCCCTGGGCACCGACACCCTGGACCTGGTCGCCGCCTGCGGGCTGACCGATCCCGCCCAGCTGGCCGGCCTGGTGGTGACCTACACCGCCGCCCTCGGCGCCGGGAGCACCGCCGCCACCGGCCAACTCGACGGCGTCACCCTGGAACTGGCCCACCGGCCTGCGATCTCGGTCCGGCCCACCACCGCGGTCAGCACCGCCGCCCCCGGCGCCGCGGCGTTCTCCGGCCCGGACTACGCGCGGGCGATCGACGCGACCCCTTCGGCCGTGACGCTGGGCTCGGCCGCCCCGTCGGCGTCGGTCCGCCTCGGCGCGTTCGCGCTACCGCCCCTGCCGGCGGGGGCGGTGATCGACAAGGTCGTACTGCGCGTGGCGCACCGGGACGAGGACACCACCCCGGCGCCGCCCCCCGCGACGCAGCCGTCCGCGCCCGTACCGGCCGAGCCCCCCGCGCCCGCCCCCGTACCCGCGCAGCCGCCCCGGGCCGCGCTGGCCGTCTCCGGCACCCGTACCGCCTGCGACGCGAACCACGCGCTGACCGCCCGTCAAGGGGCGCTCGGCGTGGACGTGGTCGACCTCGGCGCCTGCGGGGTCACCAAGGGCGATGAGCTGTCCGGCCTCGCCGTCGACTACGCCGTGACGCTGGGCGCGGGCAGTACCGGCGCCGCCGACCAGCTCGACGGCGTCGAGCTCGACATCGTCTTCCGGGCCCCGTCCATCCGGGCCCTGTCCGGCTGCGTCACCACGGGCAGCCGCTGCGCGGTCCTGAAGTCGACCGACGGCGCCGACTCGGCCACCGATCGCAGCCGCCTGCTGATCAACGGCACCGTGTACGCGCCGACCGGCGCCGTCGACCTGTCGATGAGCCGGGTCGGCTCGCAGGTCGTCACGCGCGGCATCATCGCCCGGACCATCGCTCTCGGCATCAGCCCGGCCGGCGGATACCTCCGCCCGGTGATCGGTGTCCCGCCGGAGCCGGTGCGGTTCACCGCCTATCCGGCCGTGATGGCGAAACCGGCGTCGGTCTCGGCGGTCACCGCGTTCACGGCCCCGGCTCCCGGTGCGCCCGTAGACGTCGCGGACGCCACCGTCCCCGGCGGCGGCCGGGCCTCCCTCACGCTCGGCGGCTACGCCCCGCCCGCGCCGGCCGCGTCCGGACCGCTCGACCACGTCGTCCTCCAGGTGGCGCACCACGAGGACGGCGACGTCACCTCGGTGAAGATGTCGGTGGACTTCACCGGCAGCACCTGCACCGGCACCGGCAGGGCACTGGACGTGCCGGTCCGGCTCGGCTCGGCAGGCCCCGTGGCCGATCAGGTCGACCTGGAGGCCTGCGGCCTGACCCGGGCCTCCCAGCTGGCGGGGCTGAGCGTGACCTACGTCGTCACCGCCGGGAACGGCGGGGCGGCCGCGCACCTCGGCGGCACCCGGATCGACCTGTTGTCCGGCCCGCTCGTCCGGGCCGCCGTGTCCTTCGACGGCCACACCAGCACCGTCAAGCAGTGGACGGTCCTGCCATGAACGACCACGCCACCTTGGAGACCACGATGCCCGGGCCGGATTCCGCGATCATCGACCACCTGCTCGGCCTGTTGTGGGAGCGGGGCGGCAGCGACCTGCTGCTCACCGCCGGATCGGCGCCGTTCCTGCGCGTCGACGGCGCCCTGCGGCCTGCCGAGGGGGCCGCGCTGACCGAAGCGGAGGCCGATCGGCTGGTGACCGGGGTGCTCGGCGAGGAACTGACCGAACGGTTCCGCCGGGAGAAGGAGGTCGACTTCTCCTTCAGCTGGGGGGCGAAGGCCAGGCTGCGCGGGAACGCCTTCGTGCAGCGCGGCGCGTCGGCGCTGGCGCTGCGGATCATCCCCTTCGACGTGCCGTCGTCCGAGCAGCTCGGGCTTCCCGCGACCGCCCTCGGGTGGGCGGGCCTGCCGCGCGGGTTCGTGCTGGTCACCGGGCCGACCGGGTCGGGCAAGTCGACGAGCCTGGCGGCGCTCCTCGATCACGTCAACACGCACCGGTCGGTGCACATCCTCACCATCGAGGACCCCATCGAGTACCTGCACCAGCACAAGCGCTCGGCGGTCAGCCAGCGCGAGGTCGGCACCGACACCGACTCGTTCCCGGCGGCGCTGCGTTCGGCCCTGCGCGAGGATCCCGACGTGCTGCTCCTCGGCGAGATGCGGGACCCGGAGAGCATTTCCGCGGCCCTGACCATCGCCGAGACCGGGCACCTGGTGTTCGCCACCCTGCACACCAACGACGCCGCCCAGACGCTGGACCGCATCGTCGACGTGTTCCCGGCCGAGCAGCAGCCGCAGATCCGGCTGCAACTGGCGCACACCCTGGTCGGCATCCTGAACCAGACGCTCATTCCCAGGACCGGCGGGGGCCGGGTGGCCGCCTTCGAGGTGCTGGTGGGTACGTCGGCGATCCGCAACCTGATCCGTGAGGGCAAGACCCGCCAGATCCGCAACATGCTCTCGACCGGCCACCGCGACGGGATGCGGACCCTGGAGTCCGGCATCAACGCCCTCGTCGCGTCGGGCACCGTCGCCTACGAGGAGGCCGTACTGCACACCGCGTACCCGGAGGACATCCAGCGGCCCCCCGCCCCGGCGGGCCCCTGACAGACCCCGCCCGGGCCCGGCCCCGGCGGGTCCCGGGGGCTCCGGGAGGGTACGCCCCGCTTCAGCCGGTGCCCCCGCTCGCCCTGAAGCTCATCAGCAGCATGTCCCGGTGGCCGCGGGCCGCCGGTCCGGCCACGGACACCGGGCTCACGTCGTGGAGGATCCGGGCGTCCTGCGCGTAGAGGCTGTCCAGGGGACGGGTGAAGGTGGTGGCCGCGAGCGGTGGACCGTCCTCGGCCGCGTAGAGGGTGGTGCGGCCGCCCGTGACGTTCGCCCGGCCGACGTGGTGGAGCGCGATGTAGTCGAAGCCGTCGCGGTGGCGTCCCTCGGGCGACGGCTGGCCCCGGGCACCGGCACGCGCGGTGACCCGGATCAGGTGGGCGTCGACCTCCCATGACGGCGGTGCCTGCCCGGCGCACCGGTCGAAGGTCGCGGCGTTGTGGTGGACCAGGGCCCGGAAGAACGGATTGCGGGCTTCGCGCTCCCGGAACGGAGCGAAGTCCCGGACCTTGCCGCCGATCAGCGGGTTCGCCTCGGCGCTCTGGTGGTATCCGGCGCCCCGGAGCCGGACCAGTCCGGTGGGGGCGAGCAGGAACTTGGCGTGCCTGCGGTGGCGGTACGTGCCGCCTGCCGGGAGGTAGCCGTCGGGCGGCAGGTCCTCCCAGGCCGCCCGGAACTCCTCGAAGGCCAGGGCGCAGTCCGGTCCGAGGCGGAAGTCGGTTCCGCGGACGAGCCGGTAGCCCTGGCCGACGAGGGAGTTGACGAGGTCCACCGTCACTTCGACCCCCATCGCGTCTCACGCACCTTCCGGTTCCTGGGGACGCTGGTGGGGCAGGGACGTGCCCTCGAACTCGCCCTGCGAGAAGTACAGGTCGGTGATCGTGGGGTGCCACGCCAGGTGGTCGAGGTGGTAGGTGCGCAGGACCGGGCTGAGCGCGAACATCGAGCCGACGTAGTCCGCCCAGGCCTGGCGGTCGACCTCCGTGATGCCCTCCCGGCGGTGCCAGATCCACTCGAAGACGTCGAGCATGAGCTCGGCGACCGCCTGCGCCCGGTGGTAGTTGGGGTCGTCGCGGGTGAGCGGCTTGCCGTCGTAGAAGTACGGGCGTACGTGCGGGTATTCCACGAACACCATGTTGAGCTGCATGAAGAGGTCGGTCCCCGAGTGGTAGGAGGCCGATTCGTGGCTCTTGGCAGCGGTCAGGTGGCTCTTCGCCGCGGTGTGCTGGGCCAGAACGCTCGCGCCGACCGAGATGACGACAGCGATCAGCGCTATGAAATCGGACGTTTGCATCAGGCCCCCCGTCCTGGTCCGAGGCGTAAGGATGACCACCGCCGGACGGCGATTCAAGGGCGCGCGGAGGGCGCACGGAGAGCGCGCGGAGGAGCGTACGGGGGGCGTCGCGCATCTGCCGGGGCCGCGTCGGGGACCGTTCAGTAGCGCCATCGCGTGGCTTCGACGATCTCCTCAGGTGTTCTGCCCCCGAGGAGCGCCTCCTCTCCGCGCCGGACGGCGAGGACGGCGTCGATGAGGCGGTCCCCCATCGCCCGCCGGAGCAGCGCGGATTCCTCCAGGTGGCCGGTCGAGGCCGCGAGGGTGTCGGGCAGCCGTCGCACGCCCCGGCGTGCGAGCGTGGCGGGCGGCGCGGCGGCCGGGTCGCCCGTGCACTCGGGGGGCAGCCGCAGCCCCGCGTCGACTCCGGCGAGGCCCGCCGCGATGACCGCGCCGACCAGCAGGTAGGGGTTGGCCGCCTGGTCGAAGCACTTGACCTCGGCGTTGGCCGTGCCGGGTGCCGCGTGCCCGCCGGTGACCAGCCGCAGCGCGGCCTCGCGGTTCTCCCGGCCCCAGCACTGGTAGGCGCCCGCCCATTGGGAGGGGACCAGCCGGAGGTAGCTGGCGGGGCTCGGACAGCCGAGGGCCGTCAGGGCGGGAAGGCTGTCGAGCACCCCGGCGAGGAAGGCCTCTCCGTCGGGGGTCATGCCGTACGGGCCGCCGCCGCCCTGGAGCAGGTTGGTGCCGGCCCGCCAGGGGCTGAGGTGGAGGTGGCCTCCGTTGCCCGCGCCGGACGGGGTGGTGAGGGGGGCGAAGGACGGCAGCAGTCCGTGGCGTGCGGAGAGGGCGCGCAGGGTGTGGCGTACGAGGACGGCGGTGTCGGCGGCGTCCACCGGTGACTCGGGTGCGGTGGAGACCTCGTACTGGCCGGTCTCGTACTCGGGGTGGATCTGGAGGAGGTCGATCCGCTGGTCGGCCAGGGCCTGCGCGATGTCGAGGAGGTACGGACCGGAGCCGGCGAGGCGCGCCAGTCCGTACGCGGGGCCGGGACCGCTGCGGCCGGCCGGTGTGGCGCGGGCGCGGGGGTCTTCCTCGACGGTCCACTCGGTTTCGAAGCCCATGCGGAGCCCGATGCCCCGGGCCTGCGCCTCGCGGGTCATGCGCAGGGCGAAGGAGCGCTGGCAGCCCGCGTACGGCGTACCGTCCTGGCCGTAGCGGTCGGCCGGTGCCCAGGCCCAGCCCGGCTGGGCGGCGAGCAGGGTCAGCCGGGTGAGGTCGGGCCGCAGCCGGAGGTCTCCCACGGGACTGTCGAATCCGGGGCCGCCGGCCCGGGAGTCGTCGACGAGGAACGTGTCGAAGACGGGAGCCATGCCCACGCCCCACCGGTTCGCGTGCTCCAGCCGGTGGGCCGGGACGGCCTTGACGCGGCTGATGCCCGCGTTGTCCACCCAGCTCAGTGCCACCACGCGCGGACCCCGGTCACCGTCGGCACTCTCGCTCATGTCCTGCATGGTCGTGCACAACGGGGCGGCGGGGAAGATCGCCTGCCGGGCAGCGGCCCTCCGGCTGCGGCCGAGGGGCGTCGGGAACGGGGCTCCGCCACGGTGGCCGGCGCGCGCCGCAGCTGTCCGCCGGTGGTGAACAGGCGGGGCGGACGGTCGCGTCGGCCCGTACGTTCGAGCCTCATGACGACGATCACGACGATCACGACGCGTACGGTCGCCTACTCCGCCGACGGCCTCACGATGGTCGGGCACCTCGCCCTCCCCGCCGGCGGCGACCGCCGGCCCGCGGTCCTGATCGGGCCCGAGGGGATGGGGCTCAGCGACGTCGAGCGGCGCCGGGCCGACGCCCTGGCCGAGCTGGGTTACGTGGCGCTGGCCTTCGACCTCCACGGCGGCCGCTACCTGCGCGAGCCGCAGGACATGCTCGCCCGCTGCATGCCGCTGCTCGCCGACCCCGACCGGATGCGGGACATCGGCCTCGCGGCGCTCGGCGTACTGCGTGCCGAACCGCGGACCGACCCCGGCCGGATCGCTGCCATCGGCTACGGCACCGGCGGCGCGGTCGCGCTGGAACTCGGGCGCCACGGCGCCGACCTGCGCGCGATCGGGACGGTCAACGCCGTGACCACGGGCCGGCCGGGCGAGGCGGCGCGCATCCGCTGCCCGGTGTGGGCCGGGGTCGGATCGCAGGACCCCATCATGGCGTCCGCCCAGCGGGACGCCTTCGCCGCCGAGATGGAGGCCGCGGGCGTCGACTGGCGGCTGGTCGTCTACGGAGGGGCCCTGCACGCCTTCCACCACCCGCCGGTCGACCACGCGGCGCCGCCCGGCGTCGGCCACCACCCGCGGCACGCGCAACGGGCCTGGCGCGACATCGTCGGCCTGCTCGCCGAATGCCTCCCCCCGCCCCCGGCGCGGTGACCCGCCGACCGCCCAGCGGGGCGGTCCCGGCGCACCGGCGCCACGGCGTCGGCCCTGGGCGGCGGCGAAGTCAGTGCGCGGCGGTGGCCCGTTCCAGCGGTGCGGTGGCGCCGCGCGCCGCCGGATGCCGTCGCAGCGGGTACAGCAGGAACGCGCCGAAGGTGAGGACGAGGAGGCCGAGGGGGATGCCGCCGAGCAGGAGCCGTATGCCCCGGGCGACCTCGCCGGGCCGGCTCGCCGCGCCGGCTTCGTAACCGGTGGCGGAGAGCACGACGGAGGTGATCACGGCCTGGAGGGAGACCGACCAGCGGACGACGAATCCGTTCATGCCGGTGTACATGCCCTCGCGGCGGCGCCCGTGGCGTGCGGCGTCGTCGTCGATGACGTCCGCGAGCAGGACTTCCAGCAGCACCATCATTCCGGCGACCGCCACGCCCACCAGCGCGGACGCGGCCACCGCGCCCGCCAGGGTGGACACGAACAGGAAGGGGACGAGGGCGCCGGCGTGGACGAGCGTCGTGGCGAGGACCGAGGTGCGGGCGCCCCACCGGGCGAGCACCCTGCCCCAGACGAAGACGCCGGGGACGGCTGTGAGGAAGACCGTGCCGAGGAGGTAGGTGTTGGCGATGTCGCCCCCGTGCAGGACGTACGTGCTGAAGAAGGGGATGGCGCCCTGCATGAGCGCGACGACGAGCTGGAGCAGGAAGCTGCCGGTCACGTAGGTCAGGAAGGCCCTGTTGGCGAGAGTGTGCCGCAGCGCCTCGCCGAACGGGGCCCGCCGGGCGTTGGCGGTGGCGGTGGCGTCCGCCCACTCGACGCTGCCGGTCAGGGAGACGGCGAGGGCGCCCAGGGCGATCAGGGAGAAGCACAGTCCCATGGCGGGCCAGCCGAGGTGCTGCTGGACGACGGGCGCGCCGGCGACGCCGACGATCATGCCGGCGATGCCGAAGGCCTGCCGGGCGGGGGCGGCGGCGGCGCGTTGCCCCGTCGTGCGGAACATCTCGGGGAAGAGCGACGCGTAGTTGAGGACGACGCCGACGAACAGCACGTCGTAGATCAGGACGGTGACCAGGAAGTACCAGAAGCGGGCGGTGGCCGTGTCGAACACGGGTATCCAGATCAGTGTCGACACGGCGGCCAGCGGCGCGATGCCGAAGCCGATGTAGGGGGTGCGGCGCCCCCATCGGGTCCGGGTGCGGTCCGAGACGTGTCCGAGGACCGGGTTCAGGACGGCGCCGGCGAGGCCGTGGACCGTCATCGCGACGCCGATCAGCGCGGCGTCCACGCCCAGCCGGTCGACGTAGTAGAACGTCACGTAGGTCGCGAAGAGCTGCCCGAGCAGTTGTACGCCGAGGTTTCCGGCCCCGTAGGCGAGGGGGCGGCGGGCTCGCGTCACGAGCGGCCGCCGGAGGAGGAACCCGGGGTGGCGGGGCGTTCCAGGGGGTTCACGGGGCGCAGACCCGCTCGTAGAGCCGGTCGCGGAGTTCCTCGCGCGCGAGCCCGGCGGCCCCGCGCAGCACGGCGGTGCCGGGGGGCAGCGGGGAGGCCAGCAGGCGCAGGTGAAGGGGCCCGGCGTCGCGGGCGAACTGGTCGCCGACCAGGTCGAGCAGGGCCTGGTTGGCGTGGCCGACGGGCCCTCCCAGCACGACCGCCTGCGGTTCCAGGAGCAGGCAGACGGATGCGATCACCATGCTGAGGCGGCGCGCGTACTCCATGGCGGGCAGCAGCGCCGCCCGCTCCCCGGCCAGGGCGCGGGCGAACAGCTCCGGGGAGGGCGGGCCGTCCGGGGTGGGCAGTACGTGTTCGCCCACGCCGAGTCCGGGCTGCGGCAGGTAGCCGGCCTCGCCCGCGCCGCCGGCCGCGCCCCGGTGCAGGCGTCCGCCGAGGACCAGGCCGGCGCCGAGGCCGCTGCCGAGCCGGAGCAGCACGAAGTCGTCCAGGCCCTGTCCGGCGCCGTGCCGCTGTTCGGCGAGGGCGGCCAGGTTGGCGTCGTTCTCCAGGACGAAGGGGACGGGCAGGCGTGCGGTGAGTTCGGCGATCAGGGCGGCCGGATCGTCGCCCAGCGCGCGGCCGTGGCGGATCGTCCGCCGGTCCGTGGCGACGAGGGCGGGGACGCCGAGGACGGCGTGGCCGAGGCGGTTCCGGTCGGCGCCGCAGGCGTCGAGCGCCCGCTCGGCGAGGTCGGTGAGGGCGGTGGCGAGTTCCGCCGCGGAGCAGTCGCCGGCGGGGCGGGGCGCCGCGGTGTCGCCGTGTTCCTTGCCGGTCGCGGAGACGACGACGGCCCGCAGGGTGGTGTGGCCGATCTGGAGGCCGAGGGCGTATCCGAGCCCCGGGTCGATCGCGTAGAGCTGGGCGTTGGGGCCGCGGCTGCCGTCCCTGACCGTCTGTTCGTGTTCCCGTACGGCCCCGCGCCCGCGCAGCACGTCGAGCGCCTGGGCGATCGTGGGGCGCGAGAGGCCGGTGGCCGCGGCCAGGGCGGCCCGGCTCTGCGGGGCGTCGACGGCATCGAGCGTGTCGAGCACGGCCCGGGTGTTGAGGGTCCGCAGCAGTTGCTGGGGGCCGGCAAGGAACTCCTGCGCCATGGCGGTGCGGCGTCTCCTCCGAGAAGGCCGGTGCGTCGGGAGGGCCGGCCGAACAACGTGCAAGAACGATGCACGTTTCCGTGCGACACCGTTATATGCCCGACCGGGCCCGTCAATCAAGTGCTCACGGCTGCCAGCTCGCATGCGCTCCCGCACCCCCTGAGGGCCCTTCTGTGCCGGTATGCATGGTGCCCGCGAGGAGACAGGCGGTGCCTGCTCGCAGAAACACGAAGGTCTGCACCAAGTTTCTTCGGCGGGCGCGAGGGTGTCGCCGGGGGGTCGGCTGATCTCAAATCCCCTGGTGAAAGCGGTAGTTGATGAACCACGCCCGATCACACGGGAAAGTGACCTACGTCACTAGTTAAGGATCGTTTAATGATCAACGTCGTGACTATCCGTATTTTCCAGATTTTGTGCGCAGTTGACGGCCACCTTGAGCGTCGATCAAAGTCACCTCGGCTTCAGCCCCACGCCCCACCACCGGTTCGCCACCCCACCCGCAGCCCCTCCATGTCTGGAGCATCTGAATGCGTAACAGGACTGCCCTGACCGCAGTCACATCCAGCACCCCCGAACCGGCCTCACCTCCCGCGCCGGACGGCCTCGTCTTCGGGAAGATCGCCCGGCCCGACGGCAACGGTCCGGGCGCACGTGCCCAGGACGTCGGTCTCTTCGACACCACCCCGCCCCCGCCGCGGATCCCCGCGGAGGCGGCCGGGCACGAACGCCACGGGGCGCGCCGCGCCCCTCTCGTCCGCGAGGCACCGCGGTCGGGGGCCGCGAAGGCGCCCGAGGACAAAGGGTGGTTCGACGTGTCGCTGCCGATGCTGCTCTCGGGCGCGCTGGCCGCGGGGATCGTCCTGGCGGTCGGCCTCACCCTGGGGACGGGGCAGCCTCCCGACAACCTGACGCTGGAGATGCCCGAGCTCCCCCCTTCGCCCGGTGCCACCCCGGACACCGCGCGGCCGGCCGTCCCCGCCGCCTCCACCTCCACCTCCCCTTCCACCGCTGCCTCACCGACGACGGTGGCGGCCGCCCCGACGCAACCGCCCGCACCCTCCAGCCCCCGCCCGGCACCGAGCTCCGCACCCCCCACCGCGCAGCGGGCGAATCCCTCACCGGCCCGCAGCTCCCCGCCGCCCGGGCGGCCGGAGGCGGACCTCCTGCGCGTCGGCAGCGTGGGCTACGAGGTGGCGGACCTCCAGCGCCGCCTCCAGCAGCTCCACCTGTACCTCGGATCGGCCGACGGGGCGTTCACCACGGCCGTCAAGGAGGCCGTGAGCCGCTACCAGACGGCCCGCGCCATCCCGGAGGAGCGGGGCGCGTACGGCCCTTTGACCCGAGCGGTCCTGCGCGCCGAGACCAACCGGAACAACCGCGACGGCCGCGACGACGACTGGCGTCGGGGCGGCCAGTACTACTGACCCGCCGGGCCTCCGCTGCCCGGTCGGTCCCCTCCCTCTCCCCTCCCCCACCATCACCCTCACCACAGAACGGCACAGTCATGCCCCTGACGACCACCACCACACGTACGTCCGCACGCGTGCGCGGCGCCGTGGCGCTCGGCCTCGTCCTCGGCCTCGCGGCCCCGTGCACCGCCTTCGCCGCGCCCCTCACGCCCCGCACTCCCGCGGCCGGACAGTCCCCGTCGTGCCCGGCTCCGGGCAAGGAGCCCGGGATCGGCCCGAACCCGCTCTTCACCGACTCCAACGTCGCCCTGTACGCGGGCGGCGACTACACCGCGGACGGCGGAACCGCCGAAGCGGAGGGCCTCGTGGTCGTCCGGGGGAACGCCACCTTCGCCAAGACGGCCGGAGGCGTGTTCAACATCGGCCGGGTCGGGGCGGGATCGGGGATCCTGCCCGCGTCGGGTTCCGTGATGCTGGCGGTCGGCGGCAACCTGGCGATCGCCAAGGGAACCACCGTCGACGTGGGCCACGGCCTGACGGCGGGCCCCCGCTACGGCGGCTCCGTCCAAGTGGGCGGGGCCATCGACGCGAAGGGCCCGCTGGAGACGAACGGCGGGTCGCGTTCCGCCGGCGCCGGGGCCCGCGCGGCCCTGAGCCCCTACGACACGTTCGCGGACACGATCCGCGACGAGTCGGCTGCGCTCGCCGCGCTGGGGCCCACCGGCAAGACCGTCCGCTCGGGCCAGACCGTCACCTTCACGGGCGGCGCGGACACGGCGGGCCCGCAGGTCTTCGAGATCCCGGCGAAGGAACTCGACGGCGCTTCGACCTTCCTGTTCACGGCGATTTTCGAGAAGGACTCCGTCGTGGTCAACGTGACGGGCGGCCAGGCGGTCGGCATCGCCCCCCTGTCCGCCGGGTTCAACGGGGACCGCGTCGACGTCTACGGCTCCGCGCGCTTCGGCGAGGCCGCGTCGCGGACCCTCTTCAACTTCCGGGACTCCGTCGCGGTCAACCTCAGCGGCGGAGGGAATTTCATGGGCTCGGTCCTCGCGCCCAAGGCGACCGCCGACATCACCGCCAGCACCAACGGCCGCCTCTACATCGGCGGCAACCTGCGCACCCACGGCTCCGGCAACGAGTCCCACAACTACCCCTGGCGGGACAGCAGCGTCTTCGGCTGCACCCCCACCCCGCCCAAGCCCGGACCCGGCACGCCCACCACGCCCGCACCCCAGCCCCCCACCTCCACCCCCACCGCGCCGTCCCCCGGCCCGACCAAGCCCGGTCCCTCCGGCACCCGCCCGGGCACCCACCCGACCCCGACCGGCAGCCGTCCCGCCGGACCGGCCACCCCCGCCCCCAGCCCCACCCCGTCCCCCGGCGGACCCCACGGATCGCTGGCCACCACCGGCGCCGAGGTCACCGTCTACATCCTGCTCGCCGTGGTGCTCGCCGCGATAGGCGTCGCCGCCGTGGTGGTCAGCCGCCGCAAGCGCGGCTGACCCGGCCGCCCCACAAGCCGCGGCGGCGTCCCACTCCCCTCCACGGGACGCCGCCGCACCCCACAGGCGGCCGCGCGCCTGCACGTCACCGCACCGGCGATGAGCCGCTCCCTGGGCCGCATCCGCAAGGCCACCGGGGACCAGATCCTCGTCCGGACCGGCCGCAGCATGGTCCCCACCACCCGCGCGCTGGCCATGCGCGCCCAGGTCCACGCCCTCGTGCAGCAGGCCCACCAGCTCATGTCGGCGCAGCGGGAACTCGACCTGGCGGCCCTCGACCTGGCGGCCCTGGACCGGGTGTTCACCGTCTGCTGGCACGACGCCCTGACCGCCGCCTGCGGGACCGCCCTGATCAGCGCCGTCCACCACCGGGCGCCCGGCGTCCGGCTGCGCCTGGCCACCGACACCGTCCGGGCGCTGTTCGCGGCTCCGGTCGTCGCCGCACACGAAGACGGCGGCGACCCGGGGGCGTACGCCGGGCCGGGGCGGGCAGGCGCAGACGGCGGATCCAGCGCCGAGCCCGGCGGGAGGCGGACATGAGCGACGGCAAGGAACTCGGACGCGGTGACGAGGTCACGTGGCGGAGCCACGGGAAGACCGTACGGGGCGAGGTGAAGAAGAAGATCACCGGGCGCACCCGGGCCGCGGGCCGCGTGGTGGCGGCTTCGCCGGAGGAACCGCAGTTCGCGGTGGAGAGCAGCGCGACGGGGCGGTCGGCCGTGCACAAGGCGGCCGCGCTCAAGAAGGGATCGCGGGGCGGACGCTAGCGGCCACGGCCACGGCCACGGCCACGGGGAGAGTGCGGATGCGGACGGGCGAGAAGACCAGGGCCCGGCTGGAGCAGCTGGCCGGAAAGTTGGTGCGCAAGGCGGCTCCTCTCATGGGAGAGAAACTCATGGCCGCCAAGGGCGCCTCGATGGAGATCCGGGGCAGGGCCCGTCGGATGAGGGCGACCGCCAGGGCCAGGCGCCACTGACCCTCGCGTCCCCGCCGTACGGGTCGGCCTAGGCACCCGGGCCGGCGGGTCCGCGGATCTCGAAGAGGACGTGGGCGCCCGTCATCTCCAGCAGCCGGCTCAGCTGGCCCGGCAGCGGGCCCGCCAGCTCCATGCGGCGGGAGTTGCGCAGCCGGATCAGGAGGTTCAGGAAGGCCGAATCGGCGAAGGACACCTTCGCGACGTCGATGACCAGGAGGGTGGCCGCGGCCGCTTCCCCTTCACAGGCCGTCCGCAGCACGCCCACCGTGTCGAAGTCGAACTCCCCGGAGCAGTCGACGACGTACGCGCCGTCCTCCTGCGGCCGCACCGTCACCCGCGCCGGCGCCCCGTCCTGCGGCCTTCCTCCTCCGGTCACCGCCGGCCACCCCGGTTTCCGGGGCGGTGCGGGTGCGCGGCGCAGGGCGGGTGTCCGCCGACGGGGACGTCGCCGGCGGACCCGTCGGGGTCGGTGTGGCTCTCGCGGGAGGGAGACATCCTCGCCCCGCCGGTATCCCGCTGCACGGTGGCCATCACTCCTTCGCTGCTGTGCGCTCGCGGCGCGTACGCCCGGGGGCGCCTTCGGTCCCCGGCTACGTACCTCTCTGCCCAGCAACGCCGCTCACCAGCCGAATGATCGCGCAGGACGGCACAGTCTTCGTTTGGTGGACGTCGGTTTCGTTCCGCGCGCCCGGGCGCGGCCGCGGTCAGCGTCCGGCGGCCGGCCGGACGCCGATGACCGCGGCGACGGGGGGCTCCGCGGGGCGCGGAGCCCCCGGGGCCGCCCGGAACTCCAGCGACGGGCCGCGGACGGGATCGGCGGCCGCGCCGGGTGCGTACGTACGCGTACCCGCCCGTGCGGCACCGGAGCGATCTTCCAGGGTGCGGTGGGGCGGTACTCCGTACGCGTCGCGGTAGGCGGCGGCGAAGCGGCCGGTGTGCGCGAAACCCCAGCGGGCCGCGATCACGCTGACCGTGGAGGCGGCGGCGTCGGCGCGCTTGAGGTCCTCGTGGGCGTGCGCCATGCGGACCCGGCGCAGGTAGCCGAGGGGGGTGGTGCCACCGTGGCGGCGGAAGGCGTACTGCACCGCGCGGGGGGTGACCGGGATGGAGGCGGCGATGTCCGCGAGGCCGATGTCCCGGTGGGCGTTGTCCTCGATGAAGGCCATGGCCCGGCGCAGGGTGTCGCTGGTGGCGTCCCGGCCGTCCGCGGGGGCCGGGCGGTCCGCGCCGGTGGTGTGCGGCAGCGAGCTGAGCACGCAGGCGGCCAGCAGGCGCCCGCCGGCCGCCTCCAGCAGGGGAGAGCGCTCCCGGTCCGGGTGCGGCAGGACGGCGCTGCTGAGGTACCGCAGCGTGTCGGCGATCCGGCGGCCCTCCGGGGCCGCGGCCGCGCGGCCGGTGAAGCGGATCGCCGCCCGCGCGCCGTCCGCCCGCCGATCGGCGGTGAGTCCGGCCGTCGTGGCCAGCAGCTCCCGGTCCAGCATCGCGGCGGTGTAGCGGGCGCCGGCGACGGTCCCGGCGAACGGCAGGTTCCCGGCGGTGTGGAGGAAGACGGACCCCGGTCCGAAGGCCTGTGGCTCCTCCCCCGGTTCGCCGACGGTGATGACCCCCTGCCGGACGGCGATCACGCAGACCGCGCCCATCGGTTCCGCGTCGAACGAGAGCTCGAAGCCGACCCGCAGGTCGTCGACGCTGAATCCGGGCGCGAGGCGCCGCACGACCTCCGTGGGCGTGCCGCGGTCGGCCACGGCCAGACCCCCGATCCGCGCACCGGCGTAAGCGGCGGAAAAGAACGCTTCCGCTTCCTCCAGCGAGGTACTGCGGAACACCCCCGGCCCTACCACCACGCCACCTTCCGCTTTCCGCGTCCGCCCCCATCCCGGCGCTGCCGTCCGCGCGCGGCGGCCTCCGCAACCCGCTCACCTTACGCCCCGTCGGCGGGAAACGATGCCGCCGCGGCGCGGTCCGCGCCGGGGGCCCGTTCACCCGTTCGGCCCCGTACCGGGGGAGGGCGGGGGCCGGTGGCCACAGGCTGGTCGGGAGTGCGCGCGACGGGCGGGCCCGGACGGGAGGACACGGCCGATGAGCTGGCACATGCCCGTGACCAAGGGGAGGGTCACCGCGACGTACCGGCAGCCGGGGGGCTGGGCGGCCGGCTTCCACACCGGCGTCGACTTCGGGTGTCCCGCGGGCACGCCGGTTTCGGCGGTCGGCCCGGGCACGGTCGTCGTGGCGGCGGACCAGGGCGCGTACGGGAACTGCGTGATCCTGCGGATGGACGACGGCCGCTTCACGCTCTACGCGCACCTCAGCCGGATCGACGTCACGGCGGGAGTGGCCGTCGGCGGCGGGCAGCGCCTCGGGCTGTCCGGCGCGACGGGCAACGTGACCGGGCCCCACCTGCACTTCGAGGCGCGTACGGCCAACAGCTACGACGGCCACACCGATCCCCTCGCCTACCTGGCGGGCAAGGGCGTCGCGAAGGCCGGGGCCAAGAAGAGCACGGCCCGCACGCCCGCGGCGAAGAAGGCGACGGCGCGCACCCCGGCGGCCGCGGCCGGCGCCGCGTACACCGTGAAGGCCGGCGACACGCTCTCCGGGATCGCGCTGGCGCGGCTCGGCAGCGCCGGCCGGTACCCGGAGATCGCCCGGCTCAACGGCATCACCGACCCCGACCGCATCCGGGCCGGACAGCGGCTGAAGCTTCCGCCCCGGTAGGGCCGCGGCCGTGGGCGTCAGGTCAGGAAGCGCTCCACCGCGGTGCGGGCGCGGGCGTTCGTGGCGGCGGCGCGGGTGAGGGCCCCGGCCAGGTCGCGGAGCCAGGCGTCCAGGTCCACCGGACGCCGGGACAGGACGACACCGCGCACCTCGTGGCAGATCTCCGCCGTCGTGCGGCCCTCCTGCGTACCCAGCGAGAAGCGCAGGTCGCCCAGCAGGACGGTCACCTCGGCGACCGCTCCCGGGCGGCCGGCCAGCCGGTGCCCGAGGGAGCGCCGGCGCTCGACCCGTACGGAACCGGGCGGCAGCGAGTCCGCCAGCTTCGCCGTCAGCACCGCCCCGTAGAGCTCCAGGTCGGCGCTGTCGCGGCGGAGCGCCGCCGCGAGCATCTCGACGTCCGCGTCAGCCATCGAGACCCAGTACCAGGGCGGGCCGTTCGATCACGTGGTCGTCGCGCAGCGGCCGTACCGCCGTGCCGACCGCGAAGAACTCCGTGGTGTGACCGCCCCAGCTGTGCGTGTCCTGGCGCAGCTCGACCGCGACGATGCCCTCTGCCTCCAGGGCCTCCCCTTCCGCCTTCATCCGGGCCATGGCCAGTGCGCGCGCGTCGTAGAGGGCCTGGGTGTAGAGCTCGACCTCGACGTTGCGGCCGGCGTTGGCCAGCGACTGCGCGATGCGCTGGTGGGCCACGTGGTAGACGCACGAGCCCATGACGAGGTCCACGGGGGCGTACCCGGCGCGGACCAGGGTCCAGAAGTCCTGGCCGGAGAGGTTGGAGGTGAAGGGAAGGCCCTTGTTGTTGAGCCAGGTCCCGGCGGGCCCGGGGTCCGCGCCGGCCGCCTTGACCGCCGTGCCGACGGCGATGAACTCGGCGACGTCCGAACCGAATTCCCGGAACTCGATGTCCAGCCGCACCCCGACGACCCCGTCCGCGCCCAGCGCGCTCGCCTCGGCCTCCATCCGGCCCATGGCGAGCTCGCGCGCGTGGTACATGGCCTGCGACAGCTTGGTCAGTTCCTGGTTCTTCGTCCAGCGGCCGAGCTGGATGCCGACGTGGTAGACGGAGGAGCCGAGGACGAGGCCCAGCGGGCGGAACCCGGCTTCGCGTACGAGCAGGAACTCGTTGACCGTGAGGTCCGAGGTGAAGAAGGCGCCCGGTTCGGCGCCGGACGGGGGCCGCGCGAGCCGCCGCATCGCGTCCTGCGCGGCGCCGGCGGCGCTGGCGGCGGCGGCCGGGTCCAGGCCCGTTCGGTCGGTCATGTCAGTGCTCCCGATCCAGTCTCATGAAGGTCAGCGGTGCGGACCCGGCGGGCCGTACGGAGCGGCCGAACCGGGCGACGGCGGTGCCGACGAACGCCGCCTCCACGCTGAAGTCGTGCGCGTAGCCGTTGCCGAAGAGGCCGACGCACTCGCCCTCGTCCACGGTCAGGTCGATCCGGTCGACCACGACCCCCTCGCCGCCCGACGCGGCCGCGTCCCGGGCCAGCCGGGTGCGGGCTTCCTGCCGGGCACGGCTGACCAGCAGGGTGTAACCCTCGACCTCCCCGTTCGGGGCGGTCCAGCGGGTCCTGCGGGTGGTGCGCCAGTCGTCGTGCCGGCCGTGGACGGCGATGCCGAAGGCGAGTCCGGTGGGCACCCAGCCGGAGTGGATCAGCCGGGCGAAGTCCTGGCCGCCGAGGTGGGAGGTGAAGGGCTGGTGGGGCCGGATCCGCGAACGGGCGCGGACGGCGGTGCCCCGTACGGTGTACGACACTCCCCCGGGCGGCGGCTCGCCGACCTCCAGGCTCACCCCGACGATCCCGTCGCCGCCGAGCGCACGGCACTGCTCCACCGCACGCCTCAGCGCCTGCTTCCGGGCGGCGTACAGCTCCTGCATCAGGCGCGCGTAGGAGGGGGTCCAGCTGGAGGTCTTCGGGTATCCGGCGGCGGACGGCCCCGGCCACGCGCCCGGGCAGCCCCAGAGGCCGCTGTTGCCGATGCTGTTGACGGTGACGCCCCACACGCTCCCGAGCGGGTCGAATCCGGCCGAGGTGACGGCGGCCAGCTCCGGAGCCGACAGCAACGCGTCCCAGGTACGGTCACCGTCCGCCGTCGCGCCGTCGGCGCGCGGGTGCGTCATAGGCCCCCCAGCCCTCGTCTTCCCCCGGCGCCCGCCTTCCGGTCGCCCGGCATCCGGATCGCCGGACGCCCCACGCGGACGAAGAACGCCACCGGGCAGCCTATATGACTGGCGGTCAGCGACGTCGGGGGGAGAGGACACGGGGCTCTGGGTCGGCGTCCGTCCAGTCCCGGACCACCGCACGCGCACAGGCCCTGCGGGAGCAGCGGGAACGGCCCGGGGCGTCCAGCGCACCCTCCGGGTCCGAAGCGACGACGTGTGACGGTGTGGTCCGCCCGGCACGTCGTGCGCCGTCGCGGGGGCAGGCGGATACTGGGTGGCATCTGGTGCCCGATCGTCCTCCCGGATATCACCCACGTCGGCGGATCGTCCGGAAAGGAACAGTCATGAAGCGAGACCGCAAGGCCCTGGCGGCCCTGGTCCTGGCACCGCTCATCGCAGGGCCGGCGGTCCTGCTCGGCGCCGAGAGCGCGACCGCGCTACCGGCGGCCACCTGCACGATGACGGCACACACCGGGCCCGGCAGCCCCGTGATCGAAATCAACGGCGGCGGATTCCCGCCGAACAGCAAGGTGGCGATCGGCGCGTCCGCGGCCGGCGCGTTTACCACCACCACCACGGCGGACGGCACCTTCAGGTACGCGCTTCCGGGCACCGCCGAGGCGGCCGCGAAGGCGAACCTCACCGTGACCGGAACGGATGTGAGCGCCACCTGCGTGCTGGCCGCGACCACTCCCGACGAGGTGCCGAACAACCCCCAGAAGGACCCCCAGAAGGACCCCGGAACGGAACAGGAGGACGCCCAGTCCCAGTACCGGAAGGGCTTCTCCGCGGGAATGGCCGACGCGCGCGACGACTGCAAGAAGGCGCCTCCGAAGCAGGGGGCGGCCGCGGTCGACCCCAACTTCGTCAAGGGCTATCTCGTCGGCCAGGAAACGGGATTCGGCCGGTACTGCGGCACGACCGCCCCCTAGCCGCTCCTCCCCCGGCGAAAGAGGGCGGGATCCGGCCCGATCGGCTGTGTGCGGCCCGCCGATGTCGAGAACCCCGCACCGGCTCCGTCCCGGGGGCACGGGCGGCCGCCTCCGGCGCGCCCCACGACGCAGAGGGAGCGGTCGGCATGGCGGTTCAGCGGATGGACAACGTCGGCATCGTCGTCGAGGACATGGACGCGGCCATCGCGTACTTCGTGGAACTCGGCATGGAGCTGGAGGGCACGGCGGAGGTCTCGGGCCCGGTCGCCGACCGGTGCACCGGGCTGGAGGGCGTCCGCTGTGACATCGCGATGCTGCGGACCCCGGACGGGCACGGCCGGCTCGAACTGTCGAAGTACCGCAGCCCCGCGGTCATCGCCGACGGGCCGCGGGCCCGGCCGCACAACGTCCTCGGCACGCACCGCGTCATGTTCGCCGTCGACGACATCGAGGACACCGTGGCCCGGCTGCGCCCGCATGGCGCCGAGCTGCTCGGCGGGCTGGCCCGGTTCGAGGACAGCTACCTGCTCTGCTACGTGCGCGGCCCGGAGGGGATCATCGTCGGACTGGCCGAGCAACTGCGCTGAGAGAGAGCGTCGGGCCCGGAAGCACAAGGCGTGCGGGTCCTGGCGGTTTCGGCTGCGGCGGGGGAACCCTGGGAGCGGCCCCGGATCGAGGGGCGGTCACGTTCCCCCGGAAGGAGACCGGCCATGGACGGCTGGTTCGTGGACGACCGATGCTCCAACTGCGACGTCGCACGGCAGCTCGCGCCCGATCTGATCGGCGAGGTCGACGGACGGTCCGAGATCCTGCGCCCGCCGCGCGACGAGGAGGAGACGCGGCGGCTGCACGCGGCCGTCTTCGCCTGCCCCACCCGTTCGATCCGCCCCGCCTCCGGGCGGCCCGACCCCTATCCGATGGCCCTGGACGGCGGCGTCCTGCTGTGCGGGCACAACTCCCCGCACACCGCCGGGGCCAATTCCTACCTGCTCCCGCGCCCTCGCGGCACGGCCATGATGATCGACACCCCGCGCTGGAGCGCCGCGCTCGCCGAGCGGTACGCGGCCCGGGGGCCGGTCACCGACGTGCTGCTCACCCACCGCGACCACGCCGCGCACGGCCGCCGCTACGCCGACCACTTCGGGGCCCGGCTGTGGATCCACGAGGGTGACCTCGACGCCGCGCCGGACGCGGACCGGGTGATCCGGGGCCTGGAGCCCGTGGAGATCGGCGAAGGGGTCACCGTCCACCCGCTGCCCGGCCACACGGAGGGCAGCGTGCTCTACCTCGCGGACGACCGGTACTGCTTCAGCGGGGACAGCTTCTACTGGTCGCGCACCACCGGGGACCTCGAAGTCGCGGAGAGCGTGGTCTGGTACTCCGTCGAGGAGTTGGCCGCCTCGCTGGCCAGGACGGTGGGGCGGCTCCGGTGCGAGTGGGTCCTGCCCGGGCACGGTGACCGCCGCCGGCTGTCCGCCGACGAGATGTCCCGGCGGCTGACGGCGCTGGCGGAGCGCACCCGCCGGGCGCGGCCCCGGCCGGTCGACTTCACCGCCCTGCGCTGGTGAGGGCGGTACGGACGAACGGGCGGGCCCGGGTCAGGCGAGGCCCGCGGCGATGGCGCGGCGGACGGCCTCCGCGCGGTCGCGGATGCCCGCCTTGGCGAACAGGTTGTTGATGTGCGTCTTGACCGTGGCCTCGCTGACGAACAGCCGCTGGGCGATGCCCCGGTTGGGCAGGCCCTCGCCGATCAGCGCGAGCACCTCGCGCTCGCGGGGTGTGAGGTCCTCGGGCAGGGGCTGCGCGGACGCGGGCGCGGGCGCCGTGATCCGTACGGTGGCCAGCAGCCGGCCCTGGACCTCGCGGTCCAGAACGGACTGGCCCGCGGCCGCGGCCCGGATCGCCCGGGCGATGTCCTGGCGCCCCGCGTTCTTCGTCAGGTAGCCGCGGGCTCCCGCGCCCAGGGCGCCCAGGATGGAGTCGTCGTCGGCGAAGGTGGTCAGGACGACCACCGCCACGTCCGGGTGCTCCGCGGCCAGCCGGCGGGTCGCCTCGATGCCGTCCATCACGGGCATCCTCAGGTCCATCAGCACCACGTCCACCGGTCCGGCCGCGACGGCGGCCAGCACCTCGGCGCCGTTGGCGGCGGCCGCGACGACGTCGATGTCCTCGGCCAGGGCGAGCACCGCGGCGAGGGGCTCCCGGATGGCCGCCTGGTCGTCGGCGACCACCACTTTCAACCGCTGCGTTCCTGCTGCTGGTTCGGTCATTGCGGAATCACTGCCTCCACTTGCCAGTCCCCCCGGTGCGGGCCCTCGGCGACCGGGCCCGCGGTGAGCGTGCCGCCCAGCAGGGCGACCCGTTCGCGCATGCCGATCAGCCCCATTCCGCTGCCGGCGCCCGGGCCCGCCCCACCGGTGGCGGGACGGTTCGCGACCCTCAGTGTGATCGATGCGGTGGCGTACGCCAGCTCCACCCCGACCGCTCCCCCGGGCGCGTACCGGGCCGCGTTGGTCAGGGCCTCCTGGGCGATCCGCAGCAGGTTCTGGACCGCCTGCGCCGGGAGTTCGCGTACGGTCCCGGTGACGGTCAGCGCGTCGTGGTGGCCCGAGGACGCGAGCATCGCCGTCAGGCTCTCCAGGAGCGGCAGGGTGTCCTCGCGCAGCGCGTGCACGGTCCACTGCGCCTGCTTCAGGCTCTCCTTGACCAGGGCGTGCGCCTTTTCGTGCGCCTCGCGGACCTTGTCCATGTCACCGGTGGCGATCAGCGCGTCCGCCAGTTCCAGCTGCATGTTGATCCCGGCGAGCGAGTGCGCCAGGACGTCGTGCACGTCCCGGGCGATCCGGCCGCGCTCGCTCAGTACGGCCGTACGGGCCTCGGCCCGGGCGGCGCGTTCCGCCGACGCCGCCGCCTCGATCACCGCCCCCACGGCCCGGCGCTGGGCCCGGTTGAGGATGCCGATCACGACCGGGATGCCGGTGGCGAGCCCGAAGGTCCACGCCAGCGGGTGCTCCCCCGGGTCGAGGCTCAGGTACAGCACGGCGGCGCAGAGCAGGCTGCACGTTCCGGCGAGGACGAGGGCCGGCCTGGTGTCCAGCCGGTATCCGATGTGGCCCGCGAGGAAGAAGGCGAACAGGTAGCTCGTTCCGCTGTCGCTGACGCCGATCAGCGCGGCCGCCGCGAGGACGCCGAGCGAGAGCCAGACGAGGGCGACGCGCGGCGGGACCCGGCGCTCGGGCAGGCGCCGGGCCAGCAGCGACGCGGAGTTGACCACGAAGAGGGCGGCCACGGCCAGACCGCGGCCGCTGAAGCCCATGGGCCGGATGGTCAGGGCTCCGGCGACGATGACCGCGAGCGTGGCCACCCACTGCACGCGCGGGTCCTGGCCGGGGACGGGACGCGCCCCCGTCCCCCCTTCGGTGTCCGTCGCGGGGGACGGGGCGCTCTGTTCTGCGGGCACGGGCCGAAGATACGGCACGGTCAGGCCGCGCGGCCGAGAAGGGCGACGGAGTGGGCCGTCGCGACCCTGCGGCTGCGCAGGAAGATCGTCGCCACCCGGGTGACGACTTCGGTGAGGGCCATCAGCACGAAGGCCGCGACCCACGCCTGCTGGCTGGTGATGTGGTGTTCGAGGCTGAACCGGGCGACGTGCTCGGCGCCGCCGCCGTGCTCGACCCACGTCTGGAAGCCCATCCGCGCCCCCATGCCCACGACCCACAGGACCGCGGAGACGGCTCCCGCCTTGATCAGGAGGTTCCCGTCGAGGGGACGGATCCGGGTGTAGACGCCGCCCGCGATGCCGAGCGCGGCGCCCACGGCGGTCAGTGCGGCGATCAGGACGAGGTCGTTGCCCCCGGTGGGGATGGAGTCCAGGTACGAGTACGCGACGAAGGCCACGATCCCCAGCGGGAGCAGGAAGGTCTTGTGGTCGAGGCGCCCTTCGCGCAGCTGCCGGAAGACGACGAGGATGAGGGCGATGTCGGTGATCCACTCGGTTGCTGTCATGTCCTCAAGACTGCTGCGCCGCGGCTTCCGGCACCTGGACCCAGGGGTGGAGAGGGGGGTGGAGATCGGTCGCCGGCGGGTCCGCGGGCGGCCCTGACGGGCGGGCGCTTCGTCCGGGCCGGGCCGAACACCCCGTTCGCGGGCCGGTGGCCGGAACGCGTCATCGCCGCCGCCCGCGACCGGACCCTGGGCTCCTGGCACGCGGGACGGCTGACGGGCACCGGCCCGAGCGCGAACGCCGAGGGGGCGCGGCCGGCGGACTTCATCTGCCCGGAGAACGGCCTGCCGCTGCGCAGGACCCTGCTCCTCGACCCCGGGTGAGACCGGACCGCTCCTGCTCCGTGCGGGCCATGCCCGGGCCCGGAGGGGCTGGCCCGGTGGCGGGCGGGGCAGGTGTGGAACCGTGACAGAACGCAGAAATCATCGATACGCGGTCGCCGTCGTCCACCACGACGGCCGCTGGCGGTGCACCCGGCTGGAGCGGACCGCCCTCACCGGTCTCGACGAGGCCGTCACCGCGGTGCGCGGCGCGGGGGCCGACGGCGCGGACGCGGTGTTCGGCCTGCTGAACGCGGACGAGTCGTTCTTCCTGATCGTGCGCCCCACGCCCGCCGGGACGGACCTGATGCTGTCGGACGCGCGCGCCGCCGAGCGGCACACGCTGGCCGCCGAGGTGCTCGCCACCCTGCGCACCGGTCCGCCGGACGCGGAAGCGCCCGGTCCGTGGCCCGCCGGGGCCCTGGGCATCCTGGGCGATCTGGGCATCACGCCGGCCGACATGGCGGTGCTCCTGCGGGGTGGCCGCGTACCCGACGACCAGCTGCGGAGCCTGGCCGAGCAGGGCGGCTTCGCCGCCGAGTTCGCGGGCGCCCGGCAGTAGGGGGCGCGCGGCGGCCGGGCGTCCCCGTACGGCGACGGCCGCCGGACCGGGCCGGATCCCGAGGAGGGAACTCCGGTCCGGCCGGCGGCCGGGGTCACCCGGCCGCGGGAGGAACCGCGCCGGGTGAGGAGGGCGGATCAGGCGGCGGCGAGGGAGACCTCGGTGGCCTTGATCAGGGCGACGACGGAGCTGCCGGCCGCCAGGTTCAGGTCCTTGGCGGCGTCGGCGGTGATCGCGGCGGTCAGGCCGCCCCCGTTGACGTCGACCTTGACGGAGGCCATGGCCGCACCGGCGGCGACGTCGACGACGGTGCCGGGGATCTGGTTGCGGATCGAGACGCCGGTGACGGGGCCGGTGGCCAGGGAGACCTCGGTGGCCTTCACGAGGGCCTTGACCGCGGAGCCCTCGGCCAGGCCGAGCTCCTTCGCGGCGTCGGTGGTGATCGCGGCGGTGATGTCCTGGCCGCCCTCCAGGCGCACCTTCACCGAGGACATGGCCTCACCGGCCGTGACGGAGGTGACGGTGCCGGGGATCTGGTTGCGGATGGACAGGCTCATGAAAACCACGCCTCACTCAAAATCGGGGACGAACGGACGCGGCCGGTGTGACCTGCGCCATGAACGACATTACCCGAGCAAAAAGCGGGTCAAAGAACGCCATGTCTCATTCGCCAGTCGAATGGCGAGTCCCGCATGGCGTTTCGGAGAAAGGCCCACCGACCCCACTTCCAAGGGCCCGAAGACCCGGCCCGACCTGGGACTTCCGACCCAACTCCAGGGCTGCGGCATCTGCTACGAACGGCCGGCGCGATAAACGGCAGATGCAATCCGAAAAGAATTCAAGGGTGGCAGATGAGCCACCGACCCCCCGATTACCCCCGCAGTCACCGCCGGATCTCCGCACCCCGGACGGAAATACGGGAATGGGGCGGCTCAGGCGAGGACCGATTGCACCTCCTGGCGGGCCGCGTCCGACAGGAGTGCGGTCCAGCGCGTGAAGAGGGCGAGCAGGTCCGCGCCGTTGCGCTCGCGGAAGGACTGGTTCACCTTGGCCAGGTCCAGCTCGTTGGCCACCGTGAGTTCGGCGAAGTCGCGGCGCTGCTGCAAGGACGGGGTGAACTCCTCGCCGGTGAAGCGGTCCCGGTAGGTCACCGACGCCGCGTCCGGGGCGGCGAGGCTGGGGTAGGAGGCCTTGCGGTCGCAGCTGGCGTAGAAGTACACGAGCTCCTCCGCCTCCGTGCCGATCGCCTCGCGGAGGCGGGCGCGCTCGGAGAGCTCCAGCAGGATCACGGGCAGCCCGTCCGTGCCGTAGAAGGCGTGGCACAGGGCAGCCGTCCGCAGGGCGGGCCGCCCGCCCCAGGCCGCGAGCAGCGCCTCGACGCGCAGCAGGTGGGTCAGGAGCGTGCCGCCGGAGTGCTTGGCGGTGTCGGCCCCCACCTCCTTGAGCAGGGCGATCGCCGGCGAGTCGGTTCGGTTGTCGTCGCTGTGCATCATCCGTTCATCATGGCGAAGTTCCGGCGGGGAGCGTAGGACGGGACCGCCATGCGGACACCGGCCCGCCCGGCCCGGCGCGGCCCGGCGATATATTTCCGATCTTGGAACAGGAACTCGGGCACCCGGCCACCGCCGGAGCCGCGAGCGCACCGGAGGAGCACGGCATGATCAACCTCTCTGCGGCACCCATGACCTGGGTGGCCACCGGGGACAGCATCACCCAGGCGGTCCTGCACACCCACGGCGCGCGCGGCTGGGTGGAACACCTCCAGGAACGGGTCAGGTGGCAGCTGGACCGGCTGACCGACGTCGTCGTCAACACCGGTGTTTCCGGCTGGCGCGCCGTGGACGTGCTCGCCTCCCACGAGCACCTGATCGGACGTTTCGCGCCCGACGTGCTCTCCATATCGCTCGGCACGAACGACGCCCGCGCGGGGCTGGCGGGGCTGGCGGAGTTCCACGACGCGATGCACCAGCTCATCGACCGTACGGGTACCGACGCCCAGATCGTCCTGCACACCCCGGTGCTCGTCAGCGTCGCCGGGCGTGAGGCGCGCGGCGCGCTCCCGGCGTACGCGCAGGCCGTCCGGGACATCGCGGCGGAGACCGGCGTCCTGCTGGTCGACCACGAGGCGTACTGGAACGCGCACTTCGACGGCGCCGACCCGATCGCCTGGCTCGACGACCCGGCCCACCCCAACGCCGCCGGGCACCTCCAGATGGCCGAGCACACGCTCCGGACCCTGGGCCTGGGGGCCTTGGAACCCCGTACCTGACCCGGCGGGGGCGGCCGGGGTCACAGCGTCGTGACGAGGCCGCCGTCGATGGTGTGGTCGGCGCCCGTGGTGTTGCCGGACCGGCCGGAGGCCAAGAACACGACCAGGTCGGCGACTTCCTCGGGGCGGGTGAAGCGCCCGGTGACGGACTGGGCGGCGGCGCCCGCGACGACATCGCCCGGCGTGCTCCCGGCCGCGCCCGCCACGGTGGCCGCGACCCCCTGGTCCCCGAGCCACAGGGCCGTCTCGACCGGGCCGGGGCTGACCGTGTTGACGCGTACGCCGCGCGGGCCGACCTCCTTCGACAGCGCCTTGCAGAAGGTGGTGAGCGCCGCCTTCGCCGCGCAGTAGTCGATCACCCCCGGATCGGGGAGGAAGGCGTTGACCGAGCTGACGGTGACGATCGACGCGGCGCCGCGTTCGAGGAGGTGCGGGAGGGCGGCCCGGGTGGTGCGGACGGCCGTCAGGAAGTTGAGGTCCAGGGCCCAGGCCCAGTCCGTGTCGGTCAGCGACAGGAACCCGCCCAGCCGGGGTCTGACGGCGCCGACGTTGTTGACGAGGACGTCGAGGCCGCCGAACTCCCCGACCGCCTCCCGTACCGCGCGATCGGGTCCGTCCGCGGTGGTCAGGTCCACCGCGACGGGCCGGACCCGCCCGTCCCCGGCCAGCTCCGTCAGGGGCCCGGCCACCGTACGGGCGGCGGCGACCACCAGCGCGCCCTCGCCGGCCAGTGCGCGGGTGACCGCCAGGCCGATGCCCTTGCTCGCTCCGGTGACCAGCGCCACCTTGTCCTTGAGATGCAGATCCACGAGGACCCACTCTGTACGCCGCCGGGCCCGGCGCGGCCCCGGCGGGGCCGCGGGGTCAGGCGGGTGGCCCCGTACCGTTCGGGACGGGCGCGGAAGCCGGACGGCAAGGGGAGGCCAGGACCGGGGCGGACAGCCGCAGCGGGATCACCGCGGAGCAGGTCCGGGAGCAGGCGGGCGCGTCACGGGCCGCCCTGGCGCGCCGCCGGACGCCGGGGTGGCCTAGCTGCCGGTCGTGCCGTCGAGCAGCTCGCGCAGGATGTCCAGGTGGCCGTTGTGGCGGGCGGTCTCCTCGGTGAGGTGGAGGAGGATCCAGCGCAGGTCGACGCGGAGGCCGTCGCGGATGGTTCCCACGGCCTGCTGGGCCAGGTCGGTCCGGGCGACCAGTTCCCGGTGGCGGGCGCTCTGTTCGGCGTACTCGTCGAGCAGCTGCGTGAGCGGGAACTCGACGGCGATGCGCATCTCGCCGTCCGGGTCCTCGTCCGTGATGGGGGACCGGTCCTCCTCGCCGAGGAAGATCACTTGGAACCAGTAGTTCTCGACCCAGCGGAGGTGGTTGATCACTCCGCTCATGGTCATCAGCGGGGAGCCCGGCAGGAGCGCCGCGCGGGCGTGCTCGGCGGAGACGCCCTCGCACTTGGCCCGGGCGGTGGCCCGGGCGTAGTCGAGGAAGGTGGTGAGCTGGGTGCGCTCGTCCCACGCGGGCGGGGTGTCATCGAGTCTCGTCATCGTGCGAAGCATCGTCGATCACCGGCCCCGACGTCGAAACGTTTACGCGGGGCCCTTCGGGCGGGGGCATCAGTAGGAGTGGTCGACCGTGACGTCGGCCGCCAGGCGCAGGGCCTCTTGGGCGGCCGGGCCGCGCCGCCCCAGCAAGGTGAGGGCGAGGGCATCGACGACCGTGAGGTGGGCCAGCCGGCTGGCGACGGTTTCGAGTCCGAACACCAGGTCCTGGCCCCCCGCGACCAGCGTGCAGTCGCTGGCCTCGCTCAGCGGGGAGCGGGCGTAGCTGGTGAGGGCGATGACCGGGGCCCCCGCCTGCCGGGCGCGCCGGGCGGCGTCCACGGTGCTGCGCGTGGCGCCCGTGTGGCTGATGGCGAAGCAGGCGTCCGTGGCGGTCAGCTGCGCGGCGGCCAGCTGCGCGGTCAGCGGGTCGGCCGGTGCGTCGACGGCGCAGCCCAGGGCGCGCAGCCGGTAGGCGGTGTCCAGTGCGACGGCGCCGGACAGTCCCGCCCCGACCACCAGGACGCGGCCGGCCGCGTCGAGCAGGTCCGTGGCCGTGCGCAGCCGCGCCGGGGTCAGCGTGGCCGTCACCCCGTCGAGCGCCTCCCGGGCGGCGCGGACCGTGTCGGCCAGGGCGCGGGCGGCCGGGTCCTGGTCCCGGGAGGGTTCGGGGGCCGGGGCCGGGGCCTGCCGGGCGGCGGCGATCTTCAGCTCCTGGTACCCGCGGAACCCCAGCCGCTGGCAGGCCCGTACGACGGAGGACGGCGCGGTGCCGGCCAGCGTGGCGACGTCGCTGACGCTGAGGTGCACCAGCTCCGCGCCCTGGTCCAGGACCACCCGTGCCACCCGGGCCTCGGTCTCGCGCAGCTCGGGCAGGTGGGCCCGGATGTGGGCGGCGAGCCCGCCCGGCGTGGAATGAATTTCCATATGGTTATCCTAGCAAGGAATTTCATTCCATCGTCTTGTGTGGGGAGCCGCCGTGCCCGCAGTCCTGCCTTCCCTGACGGGCGCCGCCGCCGTGCCCCTCGTCGTCCTCGCCTCGGCGGTGCTGCACGCCGTCTGGAACGGACTCACCCACGGCCTGGACGACAAGCTGGCCGGGTTCACGCTGATCAGCCTCGCCTCGGCCGGCTGCGGGGGCGTCCTCGTCTGCCTCGCGCCGGTGCCGGACCCGGCGGCCTGGCCCTACATCGGCGCCTCCGCCGCGCTCCAGGTCGCGTACCAGCTGCTGCTCCTGCGCGCCTACCAGCTCGGCGACTTCGGGCAGATGTACCCCACCGCGCGGGGCACCTCGCCCGTCGTGGTGGCCCTGGTCTCCACCACGTTCCTCGGGCACTCCCTGCCCGTGGGCCAGTACCTCGCCATCGCGGTGATCGTCTGCGGTCTGGCGGGCCTCGCCTTCGCCGACGGCGTGCCCGGCCGCTCGCACCTGCCCGCGCTGGCCGCCGCGCTCGGCACCGGGGTGATGATCGCCTCGTACACCCTCGTCGACGGCACGGGCGTGCGCGTCTCCGGCAGCGTGCTCGGGTACGTCGCCTGGCTGTTCCTCTGCCAGGGGCTGGTCCTGCCGCTCATCGCCTGGGGCCTGCGCGGTCCCGCCCTGCTCACCACGCTCCGGCCGCTGTACGGTCGCGGCCTGGCCGGGGGCCTGCTCTCGCTCCTGGCCTACGGGCTGGTGGTCTGGGCGCAGTCCCGCGGTGACCTCGCCACCATCGCCGCCCTGCGGGAAACGAGCATCGTCTTCGGCGCCCTCATCGGTGCGGTCGTCTTCCGCGAGCGCCTCGGCCACCGGCGGATCACCGCGAGCGTCACCGTCCTGGCGGGCATCGCGCTCCTCCAGCTCGCCGCCGCCTGAAGCCCGCCGTCTGAAGCCCGCCCGGACGGCCCGCCCGGACGCCGGTCAGGGGCGCGCCCCGCGCGGGTCCCGGTCGGAGGACGGCCACACGTACGGCAGGTCGTCCGGCACTCCGGGGAAGAGCTCGCGGTAGAAGGCCGGGTCCTTGCGCACCAGTGCGGAGCGGTGGCTGCGGTGGAAGTCCCGCGCGCCCAGCCAGGGCGGCAGCTCGCCGTCGCGCGCCAGCTGCTCACGGGTGCGTACGCCGCCTCCCGGCCGCCAGGCCCCGTAGTCGCGCCGCAGCGTCGCCGCACAGGTGTCGGCGCGCCCCCCGGCCGTCCACGCCCCGCACACGTCGAGCCCGTACCGTACGAGCGCCTCCTCGTACCCCGCCCACATCCGGACCGCCGGGTGGTTGCGCCAGCCGTACCCGGCGACGGTCAGTCCCCGCAGCACCTGGAGCGCCTCGACCCGCTGCTTGCCGAGCCGCCGCGCGTCGAGCACGCCGGCCGTGGCCTCGAACGACGCGAAGGGCAGGAACGTCTGCACGGTCCGCCGCCGCCCCTCAGCCGGCCCCGGGCGCGCCCGGGCGGGGTCCGCCGCCGCCGTGCTCCGGTGCCGCTCCCGCGCTCCGCCTCCGCTCGTCCCGCATGGTCCGCCTCCGCTCGTCGCGATCCGCCCGCCTACGGTCTCCCCGGGCGCCTACCCGGGGCCGGGCCGCGGACACGCCCGGCCCGCGACCGGCGGCCCCGGGGCACGTGGTGAAGCGTTCCCGCCGACAATGGGGGCAGGCGCCCGGGGGCGGCCGCCGCCCGGCTCACCCGGCGCGACCGCCCCCGGCACCCGCTGGGCGCCGAGCACCCGGACCCATCCGCGAAGAAGGGCACGCTTCCCATGACCACCGTCGCCGCATACGCCGCACCCGCCGCCAAGGCCCCCCTGGAGCGCACCACCGTCGAACGCCGTCCGGTCGGTGAGAACGACGTACTGATCGACATCAAGTTCGCCGGAATCTGCCATTCGGACATCCACCAGGTCCGCGAGGGCTGGGGCAAGGCGATCTTCCCGATGGTGCCCGGCCACGAGATCGCGGGCGTCGTCGCCGAGACCGGCCCCGGTGTCACGCGGTTCAAGACCGGCGACCGGGTCGGGGTCGGCTGCATGGTCGACTCCTGCCGCGTCTGCACCAACTGCAAGGCCGGACTGGAGCAGTACTGCGCCGACGGGCCGGTCTGGACCTACAACTCCATCGGCAAGGACGGCGAGCCCACGTACGGCGGCTACGCCCAGACGGTCGTCGTCGACGAGAACTACGTCGTGCGCATTCCCGGGGCCCTGCCCCTGGACGCGGCCGCTCCGCTGCTCTGCGCCGGCATCACCACCTACTCGCCGCTGCGCCACTGGGCCGCCGGCCCGGGCAAGAGGGTCGCGGTGGTCGGCCTCGGCGGGCTGGGCCACGTCGCGGTGAAGATCGCACACGCGCTCGGCGCCGACGTCACCGTGCTGTCCCAGTCCCTGCGCAAGAAGGACGACGGCCTGCGACTGGGCGCCGCCCACTACCACGCCACCAGTGACCCGGCGACCTTCGAGGAGCTCGCCGGCCACTTCGACCTGATCGTCAACACCGTCTCCGCCCCGCTCGACTTCGCCGCCTACTTCTCGCTGCTGCGCACCGACGGGACCATGGTCAACCTCGGCCTGCCCGAGGAGCCGGTGCCGGTGGCCATGCAGGCGCTGTTCGGCGGCCGTCGCAGCATGAGCAGCTCGGGCATCGGCGGCATCGCGGAGACCCAGGAGATGCTCGACTTCTGTGCCGAGCACGGCGTGACGGCCGAGATCGAGCTCATCCGTGCGGACCAGGTCAACGAGGCGTACGAGCGGGTCCTCGCCAGCGACGTCCGCTACCGGTTCGTGATCGACACCGCGACCATCTGACGGCGCCGCGCGACGGCGCGAGACCACCTCGTGGCGGGCCGACGGGGCGCTCCAGCGGCGGATGCCGCTCCCCGGCGGCCGCGCCGGACGACGCTCCCGTCCTCGACGGGGTCGCCGCCTGCTCTCCGGCCGGACCCTCTGACGCGGGCAGCTGATGGGATGTTCGGGTGAACGGTCCGGATCCCGCGTCACAGCGGCGCGGGACGGATTGTCACACCTGTATGACAACAGCGCATCAGCTCTTCCCCCGTCAGGTCACCCCCTCCCCCGCGAAGGCGGCGCGGCGGCGTTCCCGCGATCTGCCCGAGCCGGCCGAGCGGCGCCGGCTGCGCGAGCAGTGGGGTCTGTCGACGCGTCAGGTGGCGCTCGCCTTCGGCGTGACGCCCGCCACCGTGCGGTCCTGGGAGGGCGGACGCACGGCACCGCGCGGCGGCCGCAAGGAGGCGTACCGGCAGTTCCTGTCGGGGCTGGCCCAGCACGGCGCCGTCCTCGGTACGGCGGCCGCGCGCCCGGAGCAACGCCCGGCCCCGGAGCACCCACCACGTCCGGAGCGGCGTCCGCGCCCGGCGCCCGCCGCCCGCCGTCCCGGGCCGACCCGGGTCCGCCCGGTGGTGTGCGGTCAAGCGCCGCGCGTCCCCGCCGGCGTGCCGGAGGCGGGCGTACGGGCCGGCGGCAGGGATCCGGTGTCGCCCGAGCGGATCCGGCGCCTGCGGCTGCTCGGGGCGGCGGCCTGCGTCTGGTCCCTGGCCTGGTGGGTGATCCTCACCTGCCCTCCGCCGCTGTAGCGGCGCACCGGGGCGGGGCGCCCGGGCGGGTCACACGATGCCCGTGACGACGACCCGCACCGCGGCGGCGGGCGCCGCCGCCGCTTCGGCGGCGGCCTCGCGCACGGCCCGGGCCACGTCCGCCGCCCGGTGCCGCGCCCGCACGACCACCTCGACGCGCAGCGCGGCCACCGAACCGTCGGTGCCGAGCGTGACGCGCACCGCCGAGCTTCCCGTACCGCTCCCGCGGGCGGCCGGCGGGCGCGGGCCGGGTGCGTACAGCAGGCCGCGCAGTCCGGGGCGCAGGCAGGCCACGCCGGGAACCGTGAGTACGGCCTCGGCGACCGCCGCGGAATCGGCCCGGGCCGGTGGTGTCTTCACGGCGCGGCCTCCTGCGGCTCGTCCGGGCGGTCGTGGAGGTCGGTGACGGTAACGTCGAGGGCGGCGACGGTCAGGCCGAGCCGGTCGCGGGCGGCCCGGGCAGCGCTGTCGCGCACCGCGAGGGAGGTGGTCCGCAGATCGCGCCCGTACTCCGCGGTGACGTCGAGGTGGACGGAGACGGGTCCGCGCGCGGAGCCGGGGCGGCTGCCCGGCACGGTGATGCGGCAGCTGCCGGCGCGTACGCCGGGCACTTCTTCTGCGGCCGCGCGCAGGGTGCGGGCCGCGACGGACTCGAAGATCCAGCAGTCCTCGCCCGGCTCGCCGAGGGGCAGGTTGCGTCCGGGGCGCAGTTCCAGCCGGACCACGTCCATGACCCGGCGGACCAGCGCGGACGTGTCCACGGCTTCGGCGGTACGCGCCTCGTGGGGGTGCAGCGCGGCGGCGCGCAGGCTCTCCAGCTCCGCGCGCGCCCGGCGGCAGGAGGGGCAGCCGCGGGTGTGCGGGTCGGCGTCGGGCGGGCCGGTCTGCTCCCACACCGCGGCCAGATCCCGTCCGCAGGCGA
Source organism: Streptomyces sp. NPDC048507 (assembly GCF_043199995.1). Taxonomy (NCBI): domain Bacteria; kingdom Bacillati; phylum Actinomycetota; class Actinomycetes; order Kitasatosporales; family Streptomycetaceae; genus Streptomyces; species Streptomyces sp. NPDC048507. The sequence continues at coordinate 63,355 of NZ_JBICWZ010000011.1, forward strand.
GCAGTTCGCATCCGTCGTCCTGCGCCGCCTCGTGGGGGTCGGGGGTGTTCATCGCCATGCGGCCATCGCCTCCGTCAGGACGCGCCGGGCCCGGAAGACGCGCGCGCGGACCGCTTCGGGGCTGATGCGTACCGTCCGGGCGATCGATTCGTAGGGCTGGTGCTCGACCTCGCGCAGGACCCAGCAGACCCGCTGTTCCGCGGAGAGCAGGCCCATCGCCTGACCGAGGTCGCGGGCGGCGGCGTGCGATTCGGCGGCGCGGGCGGGCGAGGACTGGTGTTCCGGTGCGGCCGGTTCGGGGACCGAGTCCAGGTCGGCGGCCGTCCGGCGCGCCCGCAGCAGGTTCAGGCACCGGTTGGTCACGATGCGGTGCAGCCAGGTGGTGACGCCCGCCTCGCCCCGGAACTCCGGGAGCTTGCGCCACGCGCTGACGAACGCGTCCTGGACCGCGTCCTCGGCTTCCGCGCGGCTGCCCATGAGGCGTTCGGCGAGCTGCAGCAGGGCCGCCGAGTGCCGCTGTACGAGCACCTCGAACGCCTCCTCGTCTCCTTCCGCCGCCCGGACGGCGAGCAGCCCGTCGTCGGTACGGGCCGTGGACCCGAGCCCGGTGGGGTTCGAGAGAGCGCTCACTCGCGGGCTCCTTCCAGCCTTCGGTGCTTTGACACCGGCGCTGCGGCGCCCGTGACGCACACCCGGCCCCGTACTGCCGTTCGAGTGCTCCACGGACGAGTGACATAACGGAAGGCCGCCCACCGGTGTCAAAGGGATGCAGAGGGACGAACCGGATGAAGGGGAGCGGTCATGACGACAACGCGGGAAACGGCCCCCGCTCAGCCGGAGCGCGGGCCCGGCGCCGGGCCCGCGCCGGATGCGGACGGCGGCAAGGCCCTCGAACCGGGGGCCACGCGCGGGCGGACCTCGATCGCGGACGTGGTGGTCGTCAAGATCGCCGGCATGGCGGCGCGCGAGGTCCCCGGGGTCCACGACATGGGCGGCGGGCTGTCCCGCACGCTGGGGGCGGTCCGCGACCGGGTCCCCGGGGGGCGGCCCCAGCTCGGGCGGGGCGTGAAGGTCGAGATCGGCGAACGGCAGGCCGCCATCGACGTCGAGCTGGTCGTGGAGTACGGCGTTCCCGTACCCGACGTCGCCCGGGACGTGCGGGAGAACGTCATCGGCGCCGTGGAGCGCATCACCGGGCTGGAGGTCGTCGAGGTGAACGTCACCGTCAACGACGTCCACCTGCCCGGCGATGAAGACCCGGCGGGCGCCGGGGACACCCGGGTGGCGTAGGCCGACGGCCGTCGGCCCTACAGCGTGCGCGCCGAAGCGATGTCGTCGGCGATCCGGAAGACCGTACGGGTCTCGGTGAGGTCCAGGACCCGGGACAGCTGCGCGGGCACGGGACCGGCCACCACCAGCCGGCCCGTGCGCAGCACGCGCAGCATCAGGTTCAGGAAGGAGGAGTCGGCGTAGGTCAGCGCGGCGACGTCCAGGACGATGCGCCGTACCCCGGGATCGGCGCCGGCCGCCGAGCAGGCCGCTTCGAGCGGCCCGAGGGTGTCCAGGTCGAACTCGCCCGCACAGCTGATCACACGGACACCGTCCTGGTCGGGCACGACCCTCACCTGCTGTTCCACCCGTACTCCTCAACCTCGTCCGGCCCGGCGCCGTCCGGCGCCGCGCCCACGGGCCAACGTACCCACGCCACGGCACGCGGGCACAACCCCCGGACATGATCCCAACCACAGCCCCGCTCCCCGGCGCGGCCCCGGGCGTGGCGCGCGGCGCGGCGCGCGGAGGGCCGCGCGGAGGGCCGCGCCGTCATCGGACAGGTGCTCAGAACGCGGGCCCGGCGGCACGATCGGGCCTGTGGCACGTCTCTCCGTACGTCATCTCCCCCCTTACCGAACTCCCTAGTAATGTTCACTGCGCGCGCTCGCGCGGGGACTTGGCGGTGGTGGGGCCGGGCGCTGGGGCTGGGGGCCGGATCCGCTGGGCGCCTGCCGCGCACCAGGGCCGGCGGCACGCCGGCGCGGTCCCGGGAACTGCGATCCACCCGCGCCCTCGCGTCCACGCACCAGCGGGTGACAACACTGGAGAGCCCCCACATGCCTGAGACAGCCGGATCCCGTCGGCAGACCGCGATCGTCGTCGGCGCGAGCGTCAGCGGGCTCTTCGCCGCAGCCGTGCTGGCGGACTTCGCGGACGTCACGATCATCGAGCGCGACACGCTGCCCGACGGGCCCGAAGGACGGCAGGGAGTGCCGCAGGCCCGGCACGCCCACCTGGTGTGGAGCGGCGGCGTACGGGCCTTCGAGGAACTCCTCCCCGGTTTCGTCGACGACGTCGTCGCCCGGGGCGGCCGGCTGCCGCACATCATGGGCGACATGGTCTCGCGCGCCCCCAACGAGGTCTGGTTCCGCCGGTTCACCTCCACCCGGCACCACAACCTGGTGTGCTCGCGGAACCTGCTCGACCACGCCCTGCGCGAGCGCGTCCTGCGCGACCCGCGCATCAGCCTCGAAGAGAACACCGTGGCCGAGGGCCTCGTCGGTGGCGCCGGCCGCGTCAGCGGCATCCGCGTGCGGGGCGGCTCCGGGGAGCGGACCCTTCCCGCCGGTCTGGTCGTCGACGCCTCGGGCCGCGGCTCCCACGCCCCCGGATGGCTGGAGGAGCTCGGGCTGCCCGCCGTCACCGAGCGGCAGGTGGACGCGGGGGTGGCGTACGCGACGCGCCTCTACCGGGCTCCCGCCGCCACGGTCGGCAGCTTCCCGATCGTCAACGTGCAGGCCGTGCCGTCACGTGCCCCCGGGCAGGGCGGCATCATCCTTCCCGTCGAGGGCGGCCGGTGGATGGTCACCCTCTCCGGCACCCGTGGGGGCGAGCCCACCAAGGAGGCCGACGAGTTCGCCGGATTTGCCAACGGCCTCGCGGACCCCGTCATCGGCGACCTCATCGGGGGAGCAGAGCCGCTGGGCGGGGTCGTCACCACGCGCAGTACCGCCAACCGGCGCCGCTACTACGAGCAGATGAGGAAGTGGCCGGACGGCTTCGTCGTGCTCGGGGACGCCATAGCCGGGTTCAACCCCGTGTACGGTCACGGCCTCACCGTGGCGGCCCAGTGCGCGGTCGCCCTCCGGACGGTGCTGCGCTCCACGGCCCTCACCGCCCCGGGCACCGCGCGCCGCATCCAGCGGGCCGCGGCCCGCCCCGTCGCCGGGGCGTGGGACCTGGCCGTCGCCCAGGACGCCGCCTACCCGGGCGCCACCGACACCCCGCCGACGGCCGTCGAGAGGTTCCTCGCCCGCTACGTCGACCGGGCGGTGACCACCGGAGCGCGCAATCCCACGGCGCTCGGTCACCTCCTCGACGTGATGAGCCTGTCCAGGCCCGCGACCCGCCTCTTCGCCCCGGCCATGCTGATCGCCATGGCGTTCGGCCGGAAGGCCCCGCACCTGCCCGGGCCGCCGCTCAGCGCCGCGGAGCGCGAGAACGCGCGGCCGTAGGGGCCGTCAGTCCCGCTCCGGCCCCGGGCGCAAGACCGCGCCGCGAACGTGCTCCTCGTGTGCGCCCAGGAGGCGCTCGGCCGTATCGCCGCTGATGAGCAGGGCCGTACTGAGGGTCTGCAGGAGGAAGCAGCGCAGCAGCTCGGGGTCGGTGGGCACGTCCAGCTCCACCGCCACGGGCCGGGCGGCGCGCCGGGGCGGAGCGGGGGCCGCGTGCACGGCCACCTGCTCCGCGAGCTCCCGCAGTGCCTCCGACAGGGCCCTGGCCCTGCGGGGGTGGTCGGCCCACGACGCGTCCTCGGCGGCGGGCGGGCCGTCCGGGGCTGCGCCCTGACCGAGGCCGTAGCCGCGCCGCCCCGCCCGGTGCAGGGTGGCGATGACGGCCCCGGCCAGCGGTTCCAGGAGCGGTTCCCGCCGGCGCGCCTGCTCGGCGAGGTAGCGCAGGGCTTCGTGGAGCACACCCGTACGGTGCGCCCACAGCGCCCGCCGGCGGGCCGGGTCCGTCGCGTTCGGCGCCGGCAGCGCGGCGAGCAGGCGGTGCACCTGGTCCAGCAGGTGGCGCAGCGCCGGAGCGGGGGCGGACACGTCCACGGGTTCCTCCGCGGCCAGGGCGTCCCGGGCGTCCTGCGCCGCGCCCTGGGCGAGGCACGGCGGGGCCGTGCACCGCGCGGTCATGGTGATCGTCGTGCGGCCCACTTCGTTCCTGCTGTAGATCGTGGTAATGCCGTCGTAGTTGGCGAAGGGACGCAGCCGGCACGGGACCCGCTCCCCCAGTTCGACCATGAGCCCGAGTTCCAGCGTGTCCGCCTCGCTCCCGGCGACGCTCCTCGTCGGCCAGCTCCCCGAGACGGTGTGGCAGACGGCGTCGGGCATGCCGTCGGCGTCGAATTCGATCCGCCCGGCCGGATCCGTCACGGGCGCCCGGGACTCGTCACCTGCACCAACGCTCATCCGCCGAACCTTTGCTGACGCCGAATCACCCTCCGGCCACACACTACGTCGCCCGCACCCGGTCCCGTACGGCCCGTCGGCGCGGGCGGGGTGCGGGGGAAACGATCGTTTCGTTGTGGATCCGTTCGGTTCCGTGATCTAGTGAGGAAACCAGGTCCCGGGCCGTCCGGACCGCACGTCCGTTACGTCCCGCCTGGAGGTCCCGTGAGCGACGCGTACGAGCGGCTGGCCGAGACCGTGCGGGAGGTCGAGGAGCTCAGGTGGGCGTCCGGACTCGACCGGGCCTCGGTCTTCCGCCTCAAGGACCTCTCCTTCCACACCTCGCTCCCGGAGTCCGACATCGGGCGGCTGCTCGACGGGGAGCCCGTCGAGGCGCCGGCGAGCGGCCCGGGCGAGCTGGCGCGGCGGATCGCGTTCCTGCGGGAAACCCGCCTCACCGTGGACGCGCACACCGGCGGCCCGCGCCCGTACACCACCGCCGAAATCGCCGCCGGCAGCGGCATGACGCCGCAGTGGCACGGCAAGCTGCTGAACCGGAGCACGCCGAACATCTGGCACGGCGCGGGTCTGGCCAAGTTCTTCGACGTCCCCATGGAGTACTTCACCCACACGCCGCCCGAGGCCGTGAAACGGGTCCTGGACGGCAAGGTCGTCCCGGGCCTCACGGCGTTCCTCAAGAACCCCTCGCACGCGGTGCGCAACCGCCACGCCATGCAGATCCAGCTCCGTCTGGGCGACCAGGAGCTGCCGCCGCACCTGGAGGCGGCGCTGATGGCCTTCGTCGACGCGATCACGCACGAGAACGCCGTGACCCCGAAGACCTGAACCGACCTGAATCGGCCTGAACCGGCCTGAACCGGCCTGAACCGGGCCGGGCCGGGCCTTCAGTCACCGGAGACGGCGCGCGCGGCAAGCCGTCTCCACCATCCATCGGAAGGAACGCAGCGTGCGGGCATTACGGGCGAGCGGACGGCGGATCGCCGGCCTTCGCGGGGAACTACTCGTGGCGTTCGGCGGGCTGCCGGGCGGGAGCCACCGGGCATGACCGGATCCGACTACTACGTTCCCGCCGGCATCGCGGCGGTCGCGCTGGCGGTCAAGTCGCCTTCGTTCTGGCGCACCTGGCACTCGCCGATGTCGAAATCGATCTTCGTGATCCTCGCGGCCTCGACCGCCGTGTTCGTCTTCAGCGCACCCCCGACGATCGAGCGGGTCAACCGCGTCACGGGCGTCCCCAACTTCTCGGCGCCCCTCGTCTACTGCATTCTGACGTGCCTGTCCTGCGCCTCACTGGTGCTCGTCATCCACTGGCGCGGCGGCCCGCAGGAGACCCTGCGGCGGCACACCAGGATGTGGATCGCGGCGACCGCCGCCGTGATCGCGGCGTTGTGCCTGCTCTTCTCGCTCAGCGACGTGCCCGTCGAGCAGCAGCGCTCCTTCGACACCTTCTACGCGAGCACCCCGTACGTGCGCGAGATGATCCTGCTCTACCTGGGCGCGCACACCGCCACCAGCCTCGTCGTGGCGGCGAAGTGCTGGCGGTGGGCCCGTGAACTGCGAGAACTCCAGGCGGCCTGGACCCACTGGGGTCTGCTGATCCTCGTCTGCGCCTTCGTCATCACCGTGACGTTCGCCCTGTTCAAGTTCCTTGCGATCGGCGCCCGCTGGGCCGGTACGAGCGCCTGGGATCCGCTCAGCACCGAGGTCGCCCCCTCCCTGGCAGGACTGGGCGTGGGCCTGACCACCGTCGGATTCCTGGTCCCGGTCGTCGGCCCGCGGCTGGAGTCGATGTGGCTGTCCTGGCGCGCCTACCGGGCGATGGAACCGCTCTGGCGCGCCCTCGAACCCTTCGCGGGACGCGGGAAGCGCATGCCGATCCATCCCACGTCGTCGCTGGAGTTCCGGGCCATGGCCCGGTCCACGGAGATCGCCGACCGGCTGCTCAATCTGGCGCCCCATCTGGACGACCGGCACCGTGCGGCGGCCGAACGGCACGCCCGCGCGCACGGGTGCACGCCGGACGCCGCCGTCGTCTTCGCCGAAGCGGCCACGATCCGGGCGGCCCTGCTCGCCGCGCAGAGCGCCGGAGCGGCGGCTTCCGGGCAGGTTCCCGGACGGGCTTGCGCCGCTGTCGAGAGGAGCGCCCCGACGCGCGCCGAGGTCTCGGGGACGCACGGTCTCGCCCGGCTGAGCATCCAGTTCTCCCGGATCCACCACTCGGATCTCCCGGTCGACGTCCGCGGCCCGGAAGACCATTGACCACATCCGGTGCCGCGCATCCGCCTTTTTCCTCGCGCGGAAATGCGCGGAATACCGGGCGGTGAAATGCGCGATGTGCCCTGCGGTTTCGTCCTTCGTGGATTCAGCCGTGGGGCCATGGCGCAACGAGTAAGTCAAGACTTACCTTCGGGGGCCTTCGATCGTAGGGTGTGGACCGAATCGAAGGAGACCGCCTCTTGTCACCCCTGATCGATCCGGTGAACGGTCCGGCCGCGCGTGCGGTTGCATCCGAGCGGGATTATGTGTCCTCCCTGTACGAGTTGCTCACCGAGCGCCTTTCCGAGGCGCGAGCGCACCACGCGAATACCAGGAATCCCCCGGCGGAAAGCGCCGGTGAAGCGCACGAGCGGGAAATCACCGCCGCGCGTCTCGCAAGAGAAATCGGCCGGCTGGAGGGTGCCGGAAAGGGCCTGGTCTTCGGGCGCATCGACCGGAAGGACGGTACGGCCCTGCGCATCGGCCGGATCGGCCTGCACACCGAGGACGACGACCTGCCCCTGCTCGTGGACTGGCGCGCGAACGCCGCGCGGCCCTTCTACGAGGCGACCCCGGTCCACGCGATGGGCCTGCGGCGGCGCCGGCACCTGCGGCTCGAAGGGCGGACCGTCGTCTCGGTGAGCGACGAACTGCTGGACGGGACCGACCCGACCGGCGAGGACGTCGTGGGAGACGGCCCGTTGGCCGAGGCCCTGTCGGCACCGCGTACGGGCAGCATGGGCGCGGCCGTCGCGACGCTCCAGGCCGAGCAGGACGAGATCGTCCGCTCCGCCCACCGCGGCGTGACCGTGGTGCGGGGCGGGCCCGGCACCGGCAAGACGGTGGTCGCCCTGCACCGGGCGGCGTACGTCCTGTACGCGTTCCCGCGCGCCGCGCAGGAGGGCGTCCTGGTGGTGGGCCCCAACGCCCGCTTCCTCGACTACATCGCGCGCGTCCTTCCCTCGCTCGGGGAGAACGACGTCGTCCTGGCCACCTGCCGGGAACTGGCCGGGGTGTCCGCGGACGCGGTGGACCCGCTCGCCACGGCACGCCTCAAGGGCGGCTCCGGCCTCGCCGGCGCCCTGGCCGGCCTGTTGCGCCCGCGCCAGGCCCCCGCCGGTGACGTCACCGTGCGGGTCGGACGGGAACGGGTGCACCTGTCCGGCGAAGAGGTCGCCGCGGCGCGCGACGCCGCGCTCGCGGCCGCACCGGGGCACAACCCCGCGCGCCGGGTGTTCACGGAACTGCTGGCCGACGCCGTCACCGCCGCGCTGCAACGGGACTTGGGCGACCTCCTGGAACGCATCGACGCCGACACCGAAAGGCTGACGGGCCTCGATCTGGACCGGTTCACGGGCGCCGCCGGGCGCCGCGGCGAAGGCGCGCCCGCCGCGGTTCCGGCCCACGAGCTGGATCCGGACGCCGTCCGGAACGAGCTCCTCGACGACGACGCCTTCGACGGGGCGGTCGAGGCGCTGTGGCCGCGGCTGGCGCCCGCTGACCTCGTGCAGGCGCTCCTGACGGACGCCGGCGCGCTCGCCGAGCACCTGCCCCGCCTGAACGCCCGGGAGCGGTCCCTGCTGCTGCGCGGTCCGCAGGACCCGTGGACCGACGCCGACGTGCCCTTGCTGGACGAGGCGGCGAGCCTGGTGGACGGCCCTCCCGAGCGGACGTACGGGCACGTCGTCGTCGACGAGGCCCAGGAACTGACCGCCATGCAGTGGCGGATGATCGTACGCCGCTGCCCGGCGAGGGCGATGACGCTGGTGGGCGACTTCGCCCAGGCGGGCCCGGTCACGACGGCCCGCGACTGGCAGGAGGCGCTCGCCCCCCACGTCGGACCGCGCTTCAGGCTGCACGACCTGACCGTCAGCTACCGCACCACGCGGGAGATCCTGGACAGCGTCCGGGGCCTGCTCGCGCGGATCGCTCCGGACCAGCGGCCCACGCGGTCCCTGCGCGGCGGCGCGGTTCCCCGCACGGTGACCGCCCCCGCGGACGGGCTGGCCACCGCGGTCGTCCATGAAGTGCGCGCCCAGAGCGCCGCGCACCCGGGCGAGCTCCTCGGAGTGATCTGCGAGGACTCCCGGGTGAGCGAGCTGACGGCCCGGGGCGTCGCCCACCACGCGCGCCTCGTACCGGCGTCGCAGGCGCGCGGGCTGGAATTCGACGGGGTCGTCGTCGTGGACCCCGAGGGCATCGGCGCGGCCCGCCCGGGCGGGGAGAGGGACCTGTACGTGGCCCTGACCCGGGCCACCAAGCGCCTGTGCACGGTCACCGCGCAAGCCGTCTGAGGCCGGAAGAGACGGCCTAGCAGGGCGGCGAGGAGCCCTTCTGGCCCTTGAGGTCGCGGTTGTACAGCCAGCCGGTGGCGTTCGTGCCGTCCACGCGGACGAACGTCCACTGGTTCCCGTACGAGTTGACGATGTAGCACTGGTACCAGAGCTTGGTGCCGTTCTTGACCAGGCTGCCTTGCGGGCACTGCTGGTACGGCGCGGCCAGCAGGTGGTGGTCGCCGGAGATGTAGCCGTACGTGCCCGGGGCCGGGTCCTTGTGGGTCCAGCCCGCGCAGCCCGTCGGTGCGGGCTTCGGCTTGGCCGGGGCGGCCGAGGAGCCCTTCGGGGAGGGCGTGGCCGTGCCGCCCTTCTTGGAGGGGCTCGCGGACGGCTTCGGCGTGGGCGCGGGGCCGGAGTCCGAGGGGGAGGGCGGCGGGGCGGGCGGCTCCGGCTGCCCGCCGGTGGCCGGGGAGCCGCCGGGCGCCGGGGTGGGGGCCGTCGCCCGCGTCCGGGGGGCGTCGCCGCCGGAGGTCACGGCGTAGCCGACACCGCCGGCGGCGAGTACGACGACGGCCGCTGCGGCCACCACGGCGCGGCGGCGGCGCGGCCGGTCCACGGCCGGCGGCGGCGGGCCCGACGGCGGGCCCGGCGGGAAGCCGGACGGCGGGAATCCGGGGTGGGGGGTGGGGGCGTAGGGTTGCGGAAACGATTCGCCACCGGTGTCGAACCCGGCCGGGGGCGGGGGCCCGAAGCCGGGAACGGGAGTCGCGGGGACTGCGGGCGCCGCGGGAGTCTCAGGAGCCACGGGCACCACGGGCGCGGGAGCCGCCGCCGGGGGTGCGGTGCCGCCGCCGGCCGCCACCTGCTCCAGCATCGCGCGCGCCCGGTCGGCGGTGGGCCGGTGTGCGGGATCCTTCGCCATCAGGGCCCGCAGCACGGGCGCGAGCGGCCCCGCGCGCCGGGGCTCGGGCAGCGGGTCGCCGACGATCGCGGCCAGCGTGGACCACACCGAGGTACGGCGGAACGGCGAGACGCCCTCGACCGCCGCGTACAAGGTCATGCCGAGCGACCAGATGTCGGAAGCCGGTCCCGGCTCCCGGCCCTGGGCGCGCTCGGGCGGCAGGTAGTCGAGCGAGCCGACCAGCTCGCCGCTGCGGGTCAGCTTCGCCACGGCGTCGTCACCGGCGGCCTCGATGGTGGCGATGCCGAAGTCCGTGAGCACGACCCGGCCGTCCCGCTCCAGCAGCACGTTGCCCGGCTTCACGTCGCGGTGCAGGACGCCCGCGCGGTGCGCGGCGTCGAGCGCGTCCATGAGCCGGGCGCCGATCGCGGCGGCCTCGTGCGGGTCGAGCGGCCCGCGCCGCGTCACCACCTCGTCGAGCGAGGGACCGTCGACGAGTTCCATGACGATGACGGGCAGCCCCTGCTCGTGCGTCACGTCGTGCACGGTGACGACGCCGCCGTGCCGGATCCGGGCGGCGGCCTGCGCCTCTCGCTCCATCCGGGTGCGCAGGTCGGTCAGTTCGGCGTCGCTGGAGTCGGTGTAGGCGCGCAGGACCTTGACGGCGACCTCGCGGGCGAGCAGCTCGTCGACGGCCCGCGCGACCACGCCCATGCCGCCGCGGCCGACCACGGAGGTCACCCGGTAGCGTCCCCCGAGCACCTTGCCGATCAGGTCCCCGTCGTTCGCTTCCCCCGCTTGACCCGCTGGCACCACGTGCTCCGTTCCGCAACCGGTCGGCCGTCCCGACTCCCTGACGGTGCCCAGCGTAGAGGCATGATCCGCGGCCCCTCCGGGCGGCTGCCGCCCGGAGGGCGTGCTCAGTCGGCAGCCGGACGCCACCGGTGGGCGAGCCGCGCCGCGCCGTGTGCTCCCCAGAGCCAGACGACCAGGGCCATGGCCAGTGCGGCGGCGAGCACGGCGGCGAGCAGCGGCCGGGAGAGGGAGGCCCCGTCGGCGTGCTCGCCCGTGGTCATGGGGGTGGCCAGCCAGCAGTGGGTGGCGAGGCCGATGAGGGAGGCGGCCAGCAGCGGGACGAACAGGCTGAAGAACGCGGTGCTGAGGTAGAGGGTGCGGCTTGCGCTGAGCACGCTCAGCGCGGTGATGCGGCGGCTGAAGCGCACGTACTCGGCGAGGTTCGACAGGACGGCGGAGAGGGCGGTGACCGTCACGGCGAAGGCACCGAAGAGCAGGACCCACAGCCCCTGCCGGTCGTCCGCCGTGGCGGAGTTCAGCCAGGAGCCGGCGATCGTCCCGACGGGCACGGCCATGCCGAGGTGGCGGTTCGCGGCCTCCTTCACCGCGGGGACGGAGATCTGCCGGCCCGGGTCTCCCACCAGGACGATGACGTCCCCCTTGGGATCGGAGCTCTGGCGGGCGAACAGCCCCTGCCCGGGGGTGTCCCAGCGGTCCAGCTCCCCGACCCGTACGTCGGCGGTCCGCGGCTCCACCGGGACCGCCTGCGGGGTGCAGGGCAGCGAGAGCCGTCGCAAGGCCGTGCAGGGGCCGTTGAGTTCGGCCGTCGCCCTGCCCCGATCGATGCTCAGCCGCAGGGCCTCCACGCCGGACGGCAGCGCCGCGAGGAACGCGGGCGGGACCGGACCGTCGTCGGGTGCGCCCACCGTGAGGGCGCTGGTCCCGACGCGTTCGACCGTCTGCCGGGCCTGGAAGACGGTGCCCGTGGTGCGGGTGACCCACAGCTGGGTCTGTCCGACGAGGACGAACGCGATGACGACCCCCGCGGTCAGCCGTACGGTGGCGCCGGGCCAGGCGGCGGCCCAGCGGCCGCAGACCAGGGCGCCCGGCCGTCCCGTACGGCGCCCCAGGCGGGCGAGGGCGTGCCCGGCCGCGACCGCCGCGAGGCCGGTCAGCGACGGGAGGGTGAGGATGGTGCCGCCCACGCCGGTCGCGTAGAGCAACAGGCGCGCGGCCGGGTTGGGAGCCAGCGCGGGGCCCTGGACCGCGAGGAGGGCCATGAGGGGGCAGAGGTAGGGCCACCAGCGCGGCAGCCGGGTCCGCAGGAGGCGGGGCCGCGGGCCCTGGCGCCGGTCCTGCGGCGGGTGGGTGAGGACGACGGCCAGCAGGACGAGGGCGGCGGCGAGCAGCGGGGCCGCGGCCACCGCCCACGCCCAGCGGCGGGTGTCGGCGACGGCGAGGGTGTAGCCGACCAGCGGCAGCCGGGTGTCCTGTGCCAGCAGCCACAGGCCCACTCCGAGCCCTGGGAGGGCTCCCGCGGCCACGGGGAGGGCGGCCTCGCCCGCGTTGACGACGGCGCGGACGCGCCGGCCGCCGCCGAGCGCGCCCAGGAGGGCCGTGCGCTGGTCCCGCGCGTCGGATCCGGCCCGCGCGCCCGACACGGCCAGGGCGGCGGCCGGCAGGGCCGCCATGAAGACGGCGATGACGAGGAGGAGGCGGACGGGCTTGACGAAGAGGTTCTCGCCGATTCCGGACGGCGAGGGCGTCCCGAAGCGGGCGACGGGCCACATCCGGGAGGTGTCGGCGGGTACTCGGTCGGGGCGGACGTACGCGAACCGCTCCCCGGGGCTGGCCAGCCCCTGCGCACCGATGGTGCCCGCCACCGCGCCGTACCGGGTTTCGATGCCCTCGTCACGGCCCGCGGCGAGGAGTGCGGGCGACAGGAGCGCCTGGCCCGGCCGGGGCCAGGCGGAAACCCCGGGCGGCAGGGGGGCGTCGTCGCGCAGGGGCAGCACGTAGACGACCTGGTACTGCTGGTCGTCCACGGCGTCGAAGGCGGGCCGGTACAGCAGGGGGGCCGGGGCCGCCTGCGGGGAGCGCACCGGTGAGCGGGCCGCGTCGCGCAGGTCGCGGCCCTCGTAGGCGGCGAGGACGAGCATGATCGCGGAGAGCGCCAGGCTCGCGGCGAGCGTGCCGCACGCGAGCGCCACGAACCGCACCCGGCCGGCCGGGGCGGCGCGGCCGGCCGCCGCCCCGATCCGCAGCAGCTGCCACCACAGGGGCGTACGGCGGCTCCCGCTCATACCGTGTTCCGGGCCCGCAGGCGGCCGTCGGCCAGGTGCAGCACGCGGTCGGCGCGCCGTGCTAACTGCTCGTCGTGGGTGACGACGAGCAGGCCGCACCCCCAGCGGTCCGGCAGCCGGAACAGCACGTCGGCGACGCTGTCGCGGTTCGCTTCGTCCAGGGCGCCCGTCGGCTCGTCGGCCAGCAGGAGCACCGGCCGGTTGATCAGGGCGCGGGCCACCGCGGTGCGCTGGCGTTCGCCCCCGGACAGCGTGCCGGTGGGGCGCTCCGCGCCCGGGACGCCCAGTTCCGCCAGCAGCTTCGCGGCCTCGTCGTACACGTCTGCGCGCGCGGCGCCCGCGAGCAGGCCCGCCAGGGCCACGTTCTCCACCGGGGTGAGTTCCGGGAGCAGCTCGCCGAACTGGAACACCACGCCGGTGTGGGCGCCGCGGTGGCGGGCGAGCGCGCGCCGTTTCATCCGGGTGAGGTCCGCTCCGGCGACCCGTACGGCTCCCTGCGGCGTCACCAGGCCCAGCGCGCAGGAGACGAGGGTGCTCTTCCCACTGCCGCTGGGGCCCGTCACCGCGAGGGACTCGCCCACGGGCAGGCACAGGTCGAGGCCGTCGAAGAGCACGCGGTCGTCGACGGCGTAGTGCAGCGCCCCGAACTCAAGTGCCGTCGAGACCCGCGCCGCACCGGGCCCGGCGTGCTTCCCCATGCTCCCCCGCCCACCGAAACGTCATCGACGCGAACGCTACAGAGCCGAGGCACCGAAGGAACCGCCCCATCGAATTCCGGTCACCCGATGACCTGATGAGCCTCCGGAGGGCCCCCGCCCTCCCCTGCCGGGGGGTCAGGCTCGTTGGTGGGGGGCGGGGGCCGGGGTGGGGGCGGGCGGGCGGGGTGGGGTGCGGCCGGGCAGCAGGAGGCTCAGCCCGAGGGCGACCGCGGTGAATCCCGTCGCCCACCAGAAGGCCCGGCCGAAGGCGTGCGCGGTCTGCGCCGCCGAGCCCGCGCTGGTGCCGAGGGCGGTGTCGAGGATGACGGCGAGTACGGCGACGCCGAAGGATCCGCCGATCTGCTGCGCGATGCGCGTGATGATGCCGGCGTCCGGGATCTCGTCGCGCCCGAGGCCGACGAAGGCGGCCGCCTGCAGGGGGATCGACACGGCTGCGAGCCCGCAGCCGCGCACCACGAGCACCGCCATGAGGTACCGCTCGTCGGTCGTGTCCGAGGCGAGGGCGAACGGCACGGTGGACAGCCCGATGGTCGCGAAGCCGGCGAACGCGACCCACCGGGTCCCTATCCTGTCGCTCAGCCCGCCGGCCAGCGGGCGGCTCAGGAGCGTGCCGATGCCCAGGGGGGCGAGCATCAGGCCGGCGTGCAGCGCGTCCGCCCCGCGCACCTGCTGCCAGTACAGGGGCAGGAGCGCCATGCCGCCGTAGAGCGCGGCCCCGGACAGGAACATGAGGGCGGAGGAGGACGCGAGCGGGCGGTTGCCGAGCAGGCGTACGTCGACCAGTGCACCGGCCTCGCGGCGGAGCGCGTGCAGGGCGAAGACCAGCAGCAGCGCCGCCCCGACGAGCAGCGGGCCGAACGTGCCGGGGCGCCCGAAGCCGCCCGGCCGGGACGAGTCGGTGAGCCCGAGCAGGATCGCCACCAGGCCCGGCGACAGCAGGAGCCAGCCGGCCGTGTCGAAGCGCGGGCGCGCGGGCGTGGCGTCGGGGTCCAGCATCCGCCAGGCGCAGATGAAACCGGCCACGCAGAAGGGGACGTTGACCCAGAACAGCCACCGCCAGTCGAGCGCGTCCAGCAGGACACCGCCGATGACCGGTCCCACGATCGGCCCCACCACGAAGGGCAGGGTGACGACCGACATGGTGCGCCCCAGCGCCCGGCCCGCGGCCGCCTGCATGATCATCGTCGAGAACAGCGGCAGCATGAGCCCGCCGCCCAGGCCCTGGACGGCCCGGAAGGCGATGAGACTGCCCGCGTTCCAGGCCAGGCTGCACAGCACCGAGCCGATGAGGAAGACGGCCAGCGCGAACAGCCAGACCCGGCGGCCGCCGAAGCGGGCCTGCGCCCAGCCCGCGAGCGGGATCGACACACCGAGGGCGAGCAGGTAGCCGGTGCTCACCCACTGAATGGTGGAGAGCGGCACGCGCAGTTGCCCGGAGAGGGTGCCCAGCGCGACGCTGACGATCGTCGTGTCGAAGACGACGGCGAGCGAGCCGACGATGAGGGCGACGGCGATCTTGAGGACCTTCGGATCGATGCGGTCCCCCACGGCCGCCCGGGTCGTCACGGCGCGCTCCCTCGTCAGCGGATCTCTTGCGCGAGCCGTTCGAGCAGCGGCGCGGCCGCCGCGAGCTGCTCCAGCTCCCCCGGCGTGAAGTGGCCCGTCAGCGCCCGCGCGAGCAGCTCCGTACGGGCGCTGCGCTTGTCGGCCAGCGCCTGGCGGCCCGCGTCGGTCGGCGTCAGGAGCACGCGCCTGCCGTCCCGGGGATCCGCGCTGCGCTCGACGAGCCCGCGGGCCCGGAGCCCGCCGAGGGTCGCGCCCATGGCCTGCGCGGTGATCTGCGCCTGCCGGGCCAGCGCGGACGACGTCGTCGCGCCCGCCTCGTCCAGGAGCGACAGCGCGGTGCGCTCCGGCAGCGTGAGCTCGCCCTCGACGCGCACCCGACGCACCCGCCTGACCAGCGCGCCGACGCTCGTCAGCAGGGCCGTGGCGATCGCGTCCGAGGTCAGCTCGTCACCACTCATATATTAAGGCTAGTTTATCAATCTGCCGTGGTGAAGTGCCCGCGTCCGGTCGGGGGGCGGAAGCAGGCGACGATGACCTTGCCCGCCGCGCAGGTGCGCACCGTCCAGTCGTCGGCCAGCGCGTCGACGAGGAACATGCCGCGTCCGCCGTTGCAGTCGGTGCTCGGGGGCTTGAGGACGGGCGCGTCGCAGCTCCCGTCGTGCACGGCGATGTGGAGGCAGCACTGGTCCCAGGTCATCACGAGCTGGGCGCTGCTGCGCGCGTGCACGTGGGCGTTGGTGACCAGTTCGGAGACGGTGAGCAGCACGTCGTCCACGGTGTGGGGCGCCTCGGCGACCCAGCTGAGGCTGTTCAGGTGGGCGCGCGTCCAGTCCCGCGCCGTTTTGGTATCGGTGTCGAGGGGCAGGGAACGGGCCCAGCCCACGGCTCGTACGGCGCGACGGTCCATGGCGCGCTCCTCTCGTTACCGGCCCGTGACCGTCGTGTGCCCCGTAAAGGCGCTCTCATCCGGTCCGCTGCCGGCCGTCCGCGGGCGGCTCGGCGGGCCCGGGCTCCTCGCGCGGCTGCGCGCCTCCCCGTCGCACGGTACGAGGGCGGCTCGCTCGTCACGGCGACACGGCCACGAACCCCGCGTCCGGCAGGCCCTCGAACACGTCGGCGCGCCGTGACCGCCGGGCGGGGCGGTCACGGCGCGCGGGTCGGGCGGGGGCCCGGGTCACTCGTCCGTCTGGTCGCGGGGGCGCTCGGCGGGCCGGGAGCCGAGGTTCCCGTACCCCTTCATCTCGTGCGGGGACAGCCTCTCGCCGTTCGCCGGGAACGCGTCCGGCTCGGGCTCGCGGCGCTCCTCGATGTGGTGGGGCCGCACGTCGGGGCGGGAGGGCGCGCCGGGCGCCGGCTCCGCGGCACGACGCCGCACGCCCCACCAGACCGCCCCGATCAGGAGCAGCGCCACCACGACGCCGACGGCCAGGAGTCCGGCACCTGCGGCGCCTGCGGAGAGGAAGTAGGACATGGGGTCCGCCTTTCGGGGTGGGGGCCGGAGGGTTGGTTCCGGCGTACGGGACTAGGCCGGGAAGCGGTTCCATACGCGGTGTTCCGCCACCAGCCCGGCCAGGGCCTTGACGGCGGCGGCCGGGGTGGCCGCCTCGACGACGCCGGGCGCGCCGCCCGGGACCGCGGCCTCCGCGAGCACGGCTCCCGCTCCGGCCCAGCCGCCGATGGCCTTCGCGTGCCGGTACATCTCCGACACCAGGAGGAGCACCCGGGGGTCGGTGGCCGGGGCGGCGCTCCGGCGGTTCTTGCCCCGGCCCGCGCCCGCCTTGGCGTCGCGGGCTCCGGCGGCGTCGGCGGCCGGCGCCGGCGCTCCGGCGATGAGCAGGGCGTCGAACTCCGTGGAGCGTGCGGTGGCGAACGTCCGCTGGACGGTGACGGCGTTCTTGCCCGTACCGAGCGCACCGCCGGTCGGGGCGATCACCAGCGGCATCATGCCCGCGGCGCGTACGGCCTTGGCCGCAGCGGCCACGCCCTTCGCCTCGCTGCCCGGCCCGGCGACGATGCCGACGGTCCGGCCGTCCAGCGGCCAGCTCCGCCCGATCTGGGAGAGGGCGGGGCTGGGCTCCACGTCCGCGAGCGGCCCGGTGGCGCCGGAGGCGGTCGGGGCGGGGGCGGGCAGGCCGAGGCCGGCGGCCACCTGCTCGCACAGGCCGCCGTCGACGCGGGCGAGGACGGTGAGCACGCGTTCCCGGACGGTCTGTTCGTAGCACTTGGACAGCTCGAAGGTGTAGGCGGCGACGATGTGCTCGCGTTCCACCGGTGTCATGCTCAGCCAGAACTGCCGGGGCTGGCTGAAGTGGTCGTCGAAGGACTCCGGAGCGGCCCGCTCCTTGCGCGCGGGCGGCAGCTCGACCGGCGCCTCGATGAAGGCGGCCGTGTCCGCGCCCGCCAGGAACGGGCAGCCGCCGTCGAGGCTGTTGGGGCGGTACGGGGCGGCACCCGCGTGGACGGCGCTCTGGTGCATGCCGTCGCGGAGCATGTCGTTGACGGGTGCGTGGGGCCGGTTGACCGGGATCTGGCCGAAGTTGGGGCCGCCGAGCCGGCTGATCTGGGTGTCCAGGTAGGAGAAGAGCCGTCCGGCCAGCAGCGGGTCGTCGGTGACGTCGATGCCGGGCACGAGGTGTCCGGGGTGGAAGGCGACCTGCTCGGTCTCGGCGAAGTAGTTCTGCGGATTGGCGTTCAGGGTCATCAGGCCGATCGGCCGTACCGGGGCCAGCTCTTCGGGGACCATCTTCGTCGGGTCGAGGAGATCGATGCCCTCGAACATCTGGTCCGGGGTGTCGGGGAAGGTCTGGATCCCCAGTTCCCACTGCGGGAACGCGCCGGCCTCGATGGCGTCGGCGAGGTCGCGGCGGTGGAAGTCCGGGTCCATGCCCGCGGTGATCTGCGCCTCCTCCCAGACCAGGGAGTGCACGCCCAGCTTGGGCTTCCAGTGGAACTTCACGAGCGTGGTGGCGCCCGTGGCGGCGACCAGCCGGAAGGTGTGGACGCCGAAGCCCTCCATCATCCGGTAGGAGCGCGGGATGCCCCGGTCGGACATGTTCCAGATCGTGTGGTGGGTGGCCTCGGTGTGCAGGGAGACGAAGTCCCAGAAGGTGTCGTGCGCGCTCTGGGCCTGCGGGATCTCCCGGTCCGGATGCGGCTTCCCGGCATGGATGACGTCGGGGAACTTGATCGCGTCCTGGATGAAGAACACCGGGATGTTGTTGCCCACCAGGTCGAAGGTGCCCTCGGCGGTGTAGAACTTGGTCGCGAAACCCCGGGTGTCGCGGACGGAGTCCGCCGAACCCCGGGATCCCAGCACGGTGGAGAAGCGTACGAAGACCTCGGTCTCGACGCCCTCGGCCAGGAAGGCCGCCTTCGACACCTTCGCCGCGGTTCCGTACCCGGTGAAGACGCCGTGGGCGGCGGCTCCGCGCGCGTGCACCACGCGCTCCGGGATCCGCTCGTGGTCGAAGTGGGTGATCTTCTCGCGGAGGTGGTGGTCCTGGAGGAGTACGGGGCCGCGGGCGCCCGCCTTGAGGGAGTGGTCGCTGTCGTGGAGCCGGGCACCCTGCGCGGTCGTCAGGTACGGACCCGCCTGCGCGACGGCGGTGGCGGGCGCGCCGGTGGGCACGCCCGTGGGGCCCAGGGTGCCGGGGCCGCGCTGGTCCGCCTTGGGCGGCAGGGGGTCGCGTGGCCTCACGCGCTCGGCCGCCGCGGGCGGCTGCGGAACGGGCGCCCCGGGAACCACGTCCGCCCCCGGGGCCCGGCGGTCGCCCACGGCGTCCGGCCGGGCGGGCTTCGCCTTGGCGGTACGCCCCGTGCCGGACGCCGCCTTGGCGGGGCTTGCCTTGGCGGGCCTCGCCTTCGCCGGCGTCGCTTTGGCGGGCTTCGCCTTCGCCGCCTTCTTCGCAGCCATGAAGTTCCTTCCGCTGTTCGGGGCGCGGCGATCCCCCTCACCCGAGGTCGGCTCGCCGCATCGGCCTGACGCGTCCGGGAATCGATCCCCACCACGGCCCCAGACCCGTCGGATACCCGATATACCCGAATAAATCCTTTTGTCCCGGCGACAACTCCACCCTCCGGGCCGGCCGGGCCCCACCGCACATGCCCGTGGCGCCCGGACCGCGAACGGTCCGGGCGCCACGGGCACCCTCAGTTACGTACGGCGTCCGCCGCTACCAGCGGTACCAGCGACCGCTGCCGCTCTTCGGGCGGGCGACGAATCCGAGCAGCCAGATCACCAGGACGGCGATCGCGACCCACCACAGGATCTTCAGGGCGAAGCCGGCGCCGAAAAGGATCAGCGCGAGCAGGAGAACGAGAAGCAGGGGAACCATAGTTATCAACCTCCGAGGCACCGGGTACCCGGGCCCGGCCCGCGCATGCGCCGGAAATTTACCTGTTTCTTATCCGCCCAGGCGGGAAGGCTGATCGCCCTCCACGCCCACCTCGCGCGGGGAACGGACCAGGCTCTTCCGGGTGGCCATGGGTGTCGGCCGCCTCCCGCCGGGCACGAGCGGCCCATGACGTTCTTACTGCTCTTCCTGCTCCCCCTCGGGTTCGCGCTGATCCTCCTGGCCGCCGCCGAACCCCACCACAGGGGCCGCCACCGCGACAGCCGCTAGCGGGCCGGGCAGCCCGTCCGAAAGGTGAACCGGATGACCCCGAAAACGCGTCCTACGCTCAGCGGCGCTCGCCGCAGCTGCACATCGCCGTCGGTTAACGACCGAAAAGAGGGGAAAACGGACTGTATGGATCAACGGACTGTGACGCCCCGATCCCCGTCGGCCCCCCGGTCCGGCACCGACCTCTCCTGCGCCGAGGCCCGGGACACCGTCCGCGGCGCCCTCGCCGGGCTGGCCGCGCCCGCGCCGTGGTGCGAGGACGTCCTGACCGTGGCGACCGAACTCGTCTCCAACGCCAGACGCCATGGCGGTGGCGTCACCGCCTTCCGCGTCACCGCCGATCGCGGAGCCGTCGTCATCGAGGTCTCCGACGCCTCCCCCCGGCCACCGGTGACCGAACCCTGGGCACCCCGGGTGCCCGGCGGCTTCGGGTGGCGGCTGGTGAACCAGCTCGCCGCCACCGACGTCCGCGTCCACACTCGCGGGCACGGCAAGACGGTCAGCGCCGTCCTGACCCACGGCCCCGCCGTACGCTGACCGGCGGCCGGGCCCGCCCGGGACGGGCCGGGCCGCGCTCATCGGGTCAGCCGAAGAACGGGACGTCGCCGAGGTGGTCCACCGCCTTCTCGCCGCGGTGCGGGCCTCTGTGTACGGGGAGCGGGCCGTGGAAGACGACCTTGGCCTTGTGGTGGCGGTGCTGCTCGCACTCCCCGCACGCACCGGTCTCACCCCCCCGGGGCCCTGGAGTCCGGCGGGGCCGGTGTCGCCCTTCGCCCCGGCCACGCCCGGGGCACTGCTCCCCGCGGGCGCCGGGCCGGCCCTCCTCGATCGGCATGGCGACACCCCGTCCGTCCCTCCCCCAGTCCGCCGACGGCCGTCGCCGTGCAGGGGCCCGGTCTGCCGTCCGGGCCCGTCGCGTACACGCGGCCGACCGTGCGGTCCATCGAGCCGCCGGCCGCGCGGCAGTCCTCCGCGCTGACGGCGCCGTCGTGGACCACGCTGCGGGCGTCGGCGGGAGGAGGCCCCGTGCGGCCCGCCGTCATCGCCGGCCCTCAGGCCGCGCGCCTACGGCAGCCGTGACCTGCGCGTCGGGCCGGTTCGTGCGGGCCTTATGCTGCGGCCGGTGCGGGTCCAGGGGGGGGCCGCCGCGAGGAGGGGAAGCATGGACGTCGCCGTGGAGGGGGCCCCTGTTCCGTCGGCCCGGGAATGCCCGGAGTGCCGGGGCCCGGTGCCGGTGCACGAGACCTACGTCGAGTGGTGCTCGGCCTGCGACTGGAACGTGGATCCGGGTGCGCCGGATCCCGAGCCCGGCCGGATCGCGGCCTTCCGCAGGCGCCTCGCGCATGCCTACGGGGAGCAGCTGGCGGCGGAGTTGGAGCACGGCGCGGACGCGGACGGCCCGCGCCGACGGGACGCCTCGGCGGCCCTGGCGCAGGGGGTGTCCGTACTGGTCCACTCCCTGACGGCGCTGCTGGTGGTCGGCGGGACGCTGTTGATCGTCCTCGGCTGGGCAACCGGTGTGCAGCCCGTGGTGGGGGCGCTGCTGCTGGGCGTCGCCGCGGTGCTGCGGCCCCGGCCGGGGCGGCTGCCGAAGGACGCCCAGGTGCTGTACCGGGCCGACGCCCCGGAGCTGTTCGGCCTGGTCGACGAGATCGCTTCCGCGCTGGGGACGACCGGGGTGCACGCCGTGGTGGTGGAGCCCCGGCCCAATGCGGCGGTGACCACCTACGGTCTGCGCCAGCGCCGGGTGCTGTACCTCGGGCTCGCCCTGTGGGAGGTGCTGGGCCCGCAGGAACGGGTGGCGCTGCTGGGCCACGAGCTGGGCCACTTCGCCCACGGGGACATCCGGCGGAGCCGCCTCACGAGTGCGGCGCTGCACTCGCTGTCGGTCTGGTACTACCTGCTGGCGCCCACGCCGCCGACGCGGCTCCTCGACCGGTTCGTCAACGCGTGCGTGTTCCTGCCCCGGTGCGTGGCGCTCGGGCTGCTGCAACTGCTCGACGGGCTGACGCTGCGCGCCTCGCAGCGGGCGGAGTACCTGGCCGACGCGAGCGCGGCGCGGGTCGGTTCCTCGGCGGCGGCCACCGCGCTGATGGACCGGCTGCTGATCGCGCGCGCGGTCGGCGAAGGGCTGCGGCGGGAGTCCGTGGCCGCCGGGATGCGGGGCGGCCGGGCCGGCCGCGCGGCGCGCGAGGAGGCCGAGCGGGGGCTGTGGGAGCGGCTGGCCGCGCGGTTCACGGCGGTGCCGGAGCGGGAGTACGAGCGGCTGCGCCGGGTCGCGGCGCGGCGCGGGCACAGCGTCGACGCCACGCACCCCCCGACCCACCTGCGCAGGCGCCTCGTGGCGGCGGGGGTTCCGCACACGGCGCTGGTCTCCCTGACGGGGCGGCGGGAGGCGGCGGTGGCGGCGGAGCTGGCGGCCGCACGCGCGGTGACGGCCCGTCAGGTCATCCGCGACTTCGCGGGCTGAGGCAGCGGAAGCGGCCAGGGTGAGCAGCCGAGCGAACCATCGACCGCCTCGAGAACGCCAAGTGTCCCGTTCAGAGATCCTCGGCACCCGGGTAGTGCCGGCGAAGTCCGTTGAGCACGCGCCCGCGGACGAGCCGAACCAGCACCTCAGCCAGGGTCACGTAGTGGTTTCCGCGCCAGGCACGGAACGGCGCTGGTCTTCGGTCACGACGGGCGTGTGGGAGGCGAGGGGCCGGTTCGTTTCGAGCGACGCGGCGGTCATCTCCAGCAGAGCCGGCAGGGACGCCCACATCGCGTGCGGTTGTCGCACGACTCCCCCCACGGCCTCGGCCGTGTGGACCCGCACGCGGTCGGTCTCGGGCCGGTGGTCGAGTACGAGGCATTCCCCGCAGATGTCCCGCGCGATGGGGACGAGCTGCGGGTGCCCGTACAGGTCGAAGCTGCTCCCGGTCCTCATGAAGTCGTACGCCGCGTCGCCGTCCGAAGCGGGCTGGTCGGGCTGGTCGGGCTGGTCGCGCGGAGGACGCCGTCGTGCCGCGTCAGCGATGCCACCAGGGGTTTCAGCAGCGGTCGGCCGACCACGCGTTCGAGGACGGCGATGTCCTCCGGGGTCGCCGGCGGAGCCAGTGCGGCCCGGGTCGTGGGGGCGTGTTCGGCCAGCCAGTTCTCGATGCGCGTCCACGACTTCGCGATGGGAGGTCATGGTGACGGCATCCTGTCATCGGCACCGACACCGCCGGCGGCCGGGAGGGGACCTACCTCAGGGCTTCCCGCAGGGTGTCGACGGCCAGCCGCACCGCCAGGCGGGCGGCTCGGGTGTCGCGGAGGGCGTCGAGCATGGCGAAGTCGTGGATGGTGCCCAGGGCGCGCAGCGCCGTCACCGGGACGCCGGCCTCCCGCAGGCGGGCGGCGTAGGCCTCGCCCTCGTCGCGCAGGACGTCCGCCTCGGCCGTGATGACGAGCGCGGGCGGCAGGCCGGTGAGCTGTTCGGTGGTGGCGCGCAGCGGGGAGGCGGTGACCTGCGCGCGCTCGGCCGGGTCGCTCGTGTACTGGTCCCAGAACCAGCGCATGGCGTCGCGGCGCAGGTGGTAGCCCTCGGCGAAGTCCCCGTAGGAGCCGGTGTCGAAGGAGGCGTCGGTGACGGGGTAGAAGAGCACCTGCGCGGCCAGGCGGACGTCGCCGCGTTCCTTGGCCATCAGGGTCAGGGCGGCGCTCATGTTGCCGCCGACCGAGTCGCCCGCGACGGCGATCCGGGCGGGGTCGAGGCCGTGGGCGGCCCCGTCCTCGGTGATCCACCGGGCGACGGCGTAGTTCTGCTCGATGGCGGTCGGGTAGCGGGCTTCGGGCGAGAGGTCGTACTCGGGGAAGACGACGGCGGCGTGCGCGCCGACGGCGAGTTCGCGCACGAGGCGGTCGTGGGTGTGGGCGTTGCCGAACACCCAGCCCGCGCCGTGGATGTAGAGGACGACGGGCAGCGCGGCTGTGGCTCCGCGCGGGCGGACGATGCGGGTGCGGATCTCTCCGGTGGGGCCGCCCGGTACCACGGTCCACTTCTCGTCCACGGGAGGCAGCGCGACGCCGTCGCCGCGCTGGACGTCGTCCAGGGCCTTGCGGCCGTCGGCGACGGGGATCTCGTAGAGGAAGGGCGGCTTCGCGGTGGCGTCGGCGAAGGCCCGGGCGGCGGCTTCGAGTACCGGTGGGTGCGGCATGCGGACTCCTTCTGCGTCGTGCGGTGGGGCCGGGTACGGGGCGGGGCCGGCTTCGGCGGCGTGTGCCGGAGGGGACCGCGCGGGCCTCCCAGGATGACCGTCGGCGCGGCGCCGCCGGTGAGGCGCGCCAGCGGGACGCGCGTTCGGCAGTTTCGCGTACCGGACCGCCCCGGGCACGTGATCATGGCCCGGGGCCCGGGGATCCCGGGCACGCCACCGGCCCTAACTCTTCGAAAGGACCTGACCCGATGTCCCTATGGCCTTCGATCGTCGCCGTGCTCGGTACCCTCGCCGGCGCCCTGGCCGCCGGTCTCCTCCAGCACCGTTCGGCACGCACCGCGCGCACCGAGGAACGCGCCGACGGCCACCGCCGGGACCAGCTGAACGCCGTCACCGACTTCGCGGCCGCGCTGGACGCGCACCGCTCGGCGATCTTCCACCGGGAGCGCCTCACCCTGACCGGGGCGGGGACCGAGCACCAGATGGAGGCGCAGACGAGGTCCCACGACACGCGGGCGGCCGTCACAGCGCCCCACATCCGCCTCCAGGTCCTGGTCCCCGAACTGGCCGGCTCCGCCCAGCGGGCCGCGGACGCCACGTACGGACTGCGCGGGGCCGCCGACCGGGCCGAGCTGGACGCGCGGCGGCACACCGCGAAGGAGGAGGCCGTCGCGTTCATCACCGCGGCCGCCGCGCTGCTGCGTCCGGGTCACCGCTGACCGGGGGGCGTCGCCCGACGCGGGGAGGGCGCGTCAGCGGACGACGTCGAACACGTTCTTCTGCACGCCGTTGGCGTACGCCTCGTGCTCCACCAGCTTCAGCTTCTGCGCGTCCTTGTCCGTCGTGCTGAACAGCCGCTTGCCCGCGCCGAGCAGCAGGGGGAAGACGAGCAGGTGGTAGCGGTCGATCAGGCCGGCGTCCGAGAGGGCCTGGTTCAGGGCGGCGCTGCCGTGGACGATGATCGGGCCGCCCTCGGTCTCCTTGAGCGCGGCGATCTCGTCGAGCGAGCGCAGGATCGAGGTCGGGCCCCAGTTCGGCACCAGAGCGTCCTCGGTGAGGGTGGTGGAGACGACGTACTTCGGCATCACCTTGTAGTCGGCGAACTCCGCCATGTCGGGCCACACCGGGCTGAAGGCCTCGTAACTGGTCCGGCCCAGCAGCATGGCGGCGGCCTCCTGCTGCTCGCGGCCCTTGATCTCGAACGCCTCGGGAAGGAACTCGACGTCCTTGAAGGTCCACCCGGAGTTCCGGTATCCGGGCTCGCCGCCCGGGGCCTCCACGACGCCGTCGAGCGAGATGAAAGCGGTGCTGATGAGGGTGCGCATCACAGGATCCCCGGTGTCTCGTATCGGTTGCCCGGCGGTTCGGTCCGGCCGGCCACGTCTATGACTGATGATCATGCGGGAAATCATCGGTGCGGGTACGGCAAGTGTCGGTGCCAGGGCCGGGGGTCGCACCAGCGGCCCGTGCGGTTGCGCGTGCAGCGGCACATGCAGCCGCGCATGCAGCTCCGCATGCAGCCCGCTGACCTGCGACAACGACGTGCGTGGCAGCTCCTGCTCGGTTGCGGTGCTTGAATGGACCATCGTTCCTGATCCGGCAAGGAGAAACGCTGTGCCCCTGGTGTCTGTCGTGATGCCCGTGTACAACTCGGCGGCGACCCTCGGCACCGCCGTCCGGTCGGTGCTCACGCAGACCCACGGCGACGTGGAGCTGCTGATCACCGACGACCAGTCCTCCGACGGCTCCATGGACCTGCTCGCGGAGCTCGCCCGGCAGGACGAGCGCGTCCTGCCCCGGCGGGCCCCCGAACAGGGCGGTGCGGGCCGGGCCCGCAACCTCGCGATGGAGCGGGCCCGCGGGGACTACATCGCCTTCCTCGACAGCGATGACATGTGGCTGCCCGAGAAGACCGAGAAGCAGCTCGCCTTCGCCGCGCGGGGCACCGCGCCGCTGACGTTCACCTCGTACTACAAGATGGACGCCGACTACGACGGCGAGAGCACCGACTGGGTCCCGAACGGACGCGTGGTCCGGGCCCGGGAGCACGTGGACTACCGGGCGATGCTGGTCCGCGACCACATCGGCGCCCTCACCGCCATGTACGACCGCAATGCCCTGGGCACGCGGCTGATGCCGGACATGCGCAAGCGCCAGGACTACGCCCTCTGGCTGTCGATCATGCGGGACGGCGCCGACGCCCGGGGCCTGACCGAGCCCCTCGCGGTGTACCGGGCCCACCAGGCGGGATCGCTGTCCTCCAACAAGGCCTCGCTCGTGCAGTACAACTGGGCCCTGTACCGCGAACACGAGCACCTGTCGGTCCCGAGGGCGACCCGGGCGCTGGCGGGCGCCGTATGGCAGTCGCTGCGCAACTCGCGCATCTAGGCCGTCTCCTCCGGATCCGCGCGGGGGCCCCGGGAGTTGTGGGCAGCCGGGCGTCCGTGCTCGGATTTCGCTGGGCGTCCTCGCGCTTCCAGCGCGCTGACCTGGGTAAACGGAAGCAGCGTCACGAGACACTCGTGTTCGACGTACATGAGGTGGGGGCACGGGCTCCCGCCTCGCTTCTGCACAAGGAGATGCCCCTCCGTGAGCACCAGCACGGTTCCGCCGACGCAGGCAACCTCGATAGCCCCTCCGCCGCGGCCCCGTGCCATCGAAGCGGCCCTGGACGCGGCCTACGAGACGCACCGCCGTTTCCGGCACGGGGCGTTCGCCGAACGCTGCCCCACCTGCCACGTGCCCGCCGGTGAACTCTGCCTGTCCCGGCGGAGCGTGCACAGCGCCCGGCGCCAGGCACACCGGGCGCACCAGGCGCGGACCGGACTCGGGCCCCGTCTCGTGGCGGTGGCGGCCCTCTCGCCGGGGCGCAGGACGCCGTTGTCAGAGGCCTTTGGCAGCATGACCCCATGAGCAAGATCGTGAACTACAGCATGGCCAACCGCGGGGCGGTGGCGCGCTTCCTGCCCGCCCGTGACCTCAGCGAGGACGAGGTGCGGCGGCTGGCCGGAATGCGCAGGCGGGCCGTCGAACGCCAGGACGAGCTCGACGCCCAGGACGTGGACTGGGGGCTGTCCGTGGGCGACGCGCTGGAGGAGCTGATCGCCGGCCGGGCCGGCTCCGACGCCGCGTACGCGGGCTGCGCCTACTACGCGGCGCTGCAGATCGTCATCGACCACAACGCGAGCGACCCCGACACGCTGGGGAGTTACCGCAGCCCCAGCACCTTCTTCTCGGCCCTGGACAAGGCGCTGCGGGCGGCAGGCGTTCCGGCGGAACTGCTGCCCTTCCAGTACGTCTACAGCGGTCCGCCCGATGAGATCGCGTTCCGCATTCCCCACCCGGTGGACGGTTCGCCCGAGATCGGGTGCTGGCCGCTGGCGACGGCCGGAGCGGCGGTGGAGGCGTACCGGGCGGTGCTGGAGCGGATCGACAGCGACCTCCGGTACGACCTGGAGGAGCTGATCACGGCGCTGGACAGCTGGTCCTCGGAGTGGAAGGACGGCGAGGGCGCCTGGTGGTGGGCCGAGGACGGCTCGATCTTCTTCTCCATCGTCGGCTGACCTCGGGGGCGGGGCGGGGGCGGGGCCCCGGCGGCCGGCCGGAGTCAGGGCTCCGCGGCCGCGCCGGACGCCGCGCGCAGCAGGGTGGCGACCTCCGCGTGGCCCGACTTCTCGGCCCATTCCAGGGGGGAGAGGCCGGTGCCCGCGTCCTCGCGCTGTCGCGCGTCCGCCCCGGACCGCAGCAGCTCCCGCACCACGTCCGCGTATCCCCAGGCCGCGGCGGCGCACAGCGGTGTCCCCTCGTCGCCTCCGCCGCTCTCCAGCGACGGCTGCGCCCCCGCCGCCAGCAGCACGCGGACGGCCGGGGCGCAGCCGTGCACGGAGGCCGCGTAGAGCGCCGTGGTCGCGCAGGAGTCGCGCGCGTCGACCGCCACGCCCCGCCGCAGCAGGGCCCGCAGGACGGGGAGGTCTCCCTTGCGGGCGGCCCGGACCAGCCGTCCGGACGTCTTCTTCCGGCGTCGTCTGTTCATGGCGGCCGATCATAAACACGGCCGCGCCGGCGGGGCGGGGGTCAGGCCTTGGCCGGGTCGGCGCCCGCGCGCTTCGCGACGCGGTCGCCGGTCTTCAGCGACTTCCAGAGGCGGCGGCCGATCCGGACCTTCAGGCAGGCGCCGTCCGCGAGGCGGACCTCGACGAAGTGGTACATGTTCGAGCCGTCGAGCATGCCGCGGGACAGCCCGGTGACGACGCCTTCCCAGTCGTCGCCACCGCGCCCGTTGTCGTGTGAGGTATTCATGACGGGAAGTCTAGGAAGGGCGTCCCACGGTCCGGCAGGGCCGCGCATCCCCTCTCCTCGCGTACGAATGTCATACGGGGACGGGGTCCGCCGGCCCGGGTTTCACCCGTCCGGCGCACATGTGCGCCGCGTCGGGCGGCGGTTCAGGGGTATGCGCGGCACGCACGCCGCCCCTGGTCCGCACTTTTTCGAGGACATCATCTGTGGAGACCGACCCCTCCCGCTCCGCCCGTCACGACGCCCGCTGGTCCACCGTCGCCCGCCAGTACCTCCCCCACTGCGAGACTCCCCTCCTCGTCCCGGTGACCTTCGGCTACCGGCGGTCCGATCCCCTGCGCGTGCGGGCCGCGTTCCACTGTCCGCAGAACGACGACGTCGTCTGGGACCTGGGGCGGGACCTGCTGGCCGCCGGGACGCGGAGCGCCTCGGGGGGCGGCGACGTACTCGTGTGGCCCGCGGACGGTACGGAGTCCCAGCCGCAGGTCTGGCTGCGGCTGGGGCCGCAGCACACCCACGCGCTCCTGGCGCTGGACCGCACGCGGCTCCTCGCCTGGCTGGACACCACGTACGCCCTCGTGCCCGCGGACAGCGAGGAGGACCACCTGGACTGGAGGCCGATCGAGCTGCTCCTCGCGGGCCACTGAGCCGTGGCCGTGCCGCCACCGGTCACTTGTCAGGGGATCCTTGACGACCGTACGCTGGCGTCAAGGACAGCCTGACGACGGAGGCCCCCATGACCGTGGCGCACACCGACCCGCTCGACCCGCAGTGCTCGTTCTGCGGCAAACCGGGCGCGGCCGTGAAGAAGCTCGTCGCCGGCCCCGGTGTCCACATCTGCGACGAGTGCGTGGACCTGGCCCACTCCGTCGTCGCCGAGCACCTGGGCAAGCCGGCCGTCGTGCCGACGCCGATCTGGGGCTCGCTCACCGATCAGGAGATGCTCGACCACATCCCGCGCGTCGCGGTGGCGGCCGAGCAGGTCGAGGCGAACCTCCGCTCCTGGGTGCAGGAACTGCGGCGCAGGAAGGTCACCTGGGCCGCCATCGGGCAGGCCCTCGGAACCTCCCGGCAGGCTGCGTGGGAACGTTTCTCCGGGGAGGAGTAGAGCGGCCCCGTGGGGGCTCAGCCGACGGCCCTCGCCACCGGCGCGGGCACGGGCGCGGGCACGGCGGTGGCGAGGCGGTCCAGGCGCGCGTAGAGCGCCCGCACGAGGCGGGCGAGGTCACGGGCGCAGCGTGCCGCGTCGGCGGGGGGCCGCGGCGCCGTCGCCCGGGCCGTCGCCTCCAGGAGCATGTCGGTCAGCGCACGGAGGCCGTGGTGGGGCGGTAACCGGTCGGCGGCGCGGCGCAGGTCCTCCGCGATGACCCGCGCGGCACCGGCGAGTTGCAGGGCGACGAGCTGGGGATCGGCGCGCGGGTCCGGGGCGTCGCCGAGAACGGCGTCCGCCAGGGCCTCGTGGGCGGCGCGGTCCAGCGGGAACTCCTCCGGATCGACGGATCGGTCGGCGTGGGGGGCGGTGGCGGCGTGGGGGGCGTGCAGGACGAAGTGGACGTTCATCGTGGCCTTTCCGGTGATGCGGTGGCGGGCGGGTGCGCCGGGCCACCGGTCATTGTCCGGAGGTCGGGGGCCCGATGGTGGCAGTCCACGCATCTTCCTGACGGAGCGGCCCTCTCCGTGCTCGCCCCGGCCGGTCGGCGGCCGTTCCGGGCACCGCGCGCCGCGCCGCGTTACGCGGTCGGCCGGGCCACCGTCCCCGTCCCCGTCCCCGTCCCCGTCCCCGTCCCCGTCCGGAGCGTACGGGCCCGCTCGGCCGGGTCGTAGCCCGGTCCGACGCCCTCGATCAGCAGCAGGTCGCCCTCGATGTGGTCGGTGCGCAGGTGCAGGATGGCCCGGTAGGCCGGGGAGTCGTACCAGGCCCGGGCCTCGGCCAGGCCGGGGAACTCGATCAGCACCATGCTGCCGGGCCATGTCCCCTCCACCACCTCGGTCGGTGGCCCGTGGACGACGAAGCGGCCGTCGAAGGGGTCGAGGGTGGCCTGGATGCGCTCCAGGTACGCGATGACGTCGGGGTGGTCGCGGCGGCTGCGGAGGTGGGCGAAACCGTAGGCGGACACGGCGGGGCTCCTTCGTTGCGGGGATCCGACGGGAACGCACGCGAACGTAGCCGGGAGCGGCGGCCCGGGTCGATGACCCCGGAGGTAATGGCCGAGCCGTCGCCGGGGGCGCATCCGGTGGGGGGTCCGGGGGCGAAGAGGGGGTGAGGGGCGCGGCGGCGGGCCGGGCTCCGGGATGTGGAGGTGTGGGCACGGTGATCACGGTGGAGCGCGGTTTCCTCGTCGGGGTTCCGCTCGGCGTCCTGGTCACCTACCTGGAGGACTTCGGGCACGCCGCGCAGTGGGATCCGGGGACCCTGCGGTGCGACCGGATCGGCGAGGGGCCGGTGCGGCCGGGCGCCCGCTGGCGCAACACCTCGCGCTTCCGCGGGCGTACCACGCGGCTGGAGTACCGGCTCGCGTCCCGAGAGCCGCAACGGCTCGTGTTCGTCGGGGAGAACAAGACCGTGACCGCCACCGACGACATGCGCTTCGAAGCCGCGTCGCCCGACGCCACCCGCATGACCTACACCGCCTCGCTGCGGTTCAAGGGCCTCGCCCGGTTCGCCGAGCCGTTCCTGCGCAAGGAGTTCGAAGGGCTCGCGGACAAGGTCGCCGAGCGGCTGCCGGCTGCCGCCGCAGCCGCGGCCGCGGGCCGGTGAGGCGCGGCGCTCGGGCGCCCGCTCAGGCGCCCGCTCAGGAGGGTCGCGGCCGGTGCGGGACCCTGACCAGGAAGACTTCGTCGGCGTAGCACCAGGCCCAGTCCTCGTCCGGGGCGAGCGAAACGACGAGGGGATGGCCGGTGGCGGCGTGGTGGCCGTACGCGTGACGGCCCCGGGAGCTGTCGCAGCACCCCACGTACCCGCAGGTCAGACAGCGGCGCAGGCGCACCCATCGCCACCCCCGCGCACGGCAGTCCGGACAGCCCTCCCCCGCTGTGGGCCCGGGCGTCGGCCGATCCGGCTCCGGCGCCGGCTCCGCGGCGTGGGTGCAGGTGCGGCCCTCGGGACGTCCGCCGTCCGGCGCCACGGCCCACTCGTTCAGCCGGTCCACGGCCACCTCCGGGATCGCGTCCGCGTGCGGCCCCCGCGCGGACGGGACGGCTGGAAGCGCGTGCGCACGGATCGCGGCACGCGCTTCCAGCGTACGCCCGGCCGGACGCCGCGACCGGGCCCTACTGGTGGGAGGCCTCGGCCTCGGCCACCCGCTGGAACTCGCCCAGGTCGTAGTTGGCCAGCGTCGAGTCGAGGTTCGTCAGCGCGCCCAGGTGCTCGATGAAGCCCTCGGGTTCGTACTCGATCTGGAGCGTCACCCGGCTCTCGGTGTCGCTCAGGCGGTGGAAGGTGACGACGCCCGCGTGGTGGACCCCCTCGATCGTGCGCCAGGCGATGCGCTCCTGGGGGATCACCTCGACGAGTTCGGCCACGAAGCCCTTGTTCGCACCCGGCAGGGCCACCTGCCAGGCGAACGTCGAGGCGTCGATCCGGTCGACGTGCTTGACGTGGCTGAGGAAAGCGGGCCAGCGCTCCACGTCCTGCCACAGGGCCCAGCTCACCGCCACCGGTGCCTTGATGTCGACCGCTTCGAGCAATGAGGACGCCATGGGTCCCTCCCTCTGTCCGTCTCCTGCGTGAACCTGCCTGATGTCGTGTCCCGCCGTTACCCAGCGGATCACGTTTCACCGCGGACGGGGTGGTCAGACGGGCTGCGGGGTGAGGCGTTTGTGGCCCTTGCGGTCGTAGTACGCGGTCATGGCGAAACCGAAGACGAGGGCGAGGACGACGCCGACCGCGATCATGATCCAGGAGCGGGTCAGCCCGGCGTCGCCGCGGGCGTCGAAGTAGAGGATGGCGCGCACCCCGTCGCTGAGCTGGCGCATGGGCTCGAAGTGGGACAGGAAGCGGTAGAAGCCGGGGACGGCCTGGAGCGGGACGGTGGCTCCCGAGGACGGCAGGCCCAGCACGATGAAGACGAACATGGAGACCAGCTGGCCGATTCCGCCGAACGCGGCGTTGATGGCCTGCACGCCCAGGCCGACGGCGAGGGCCGCGCAGTAGGAGTAGACCCACAGCAGGGGCAGCCTGGTCGCGTCCATGCCCAGGACGGCGACGCAGGCCACCATCACCAGGGTGGTGGTGAGGAGCGTGATCCCGGCGGTCATCGCCATCTTGAGCAGCAGCGTCTGGGTCCGGTTGATCGCCACGGTGGGGCGGCGGGTGTGCCAGGGGCCGATCTCGTTGTCGGCGTAACCGAGGGCGGTGTCGACGCCGTTGCTGATGACGTTGCCGCCCATGAATCCCGCCAGGACGAGGAGCAGGGTGTAGTAGAAGGCGGTCAGTCCGAGGCCGCTGCGGGGGCCGATGGGGTGGCCGACCTGGGTGACGATGCGCAGCGGGTCGGCGAGCAGGAGCTTGGCGGTGGGGCTCGTCGCGGCGGCCGCGGACGCGGCGAGCTGCCGGCCGACGCTCAGGGACGCGGCGTGGGCCGCCCGGTTGGTGATCTGGCCGGCGAGGGAGGAACCGAGGCTCCCCTTGCCGGGGTTGGTCAGCACGAGGAGCGTCGGCTGCTGTGTGGCGCCGGACGTCGCCAGCGCGGCGACGGAGTCCGTGAACCCGGCCGGGACGACGAGCGCGCCGTACACCTTGCCGGAGTCGAGCTGGTCCTGGGCCTGGGCGCGGGTCAGCGTGCGCCATTGGGCCTTGCCGCCGGCGGGGTCGGACGCGATGGCGGTGGTGAGCTGGGATCCCAGGTTCCGCTGCTGTCCGGGGAGCGGCTTGCCGATGTCGTCGTCGACGAGGGCGATGGGCAGGTTGCGGAGCTCCGCGTTGGGGTTGACGATGCCGCCCATGTAGAGCAGGGACAGCAGCAGGGCCAGCAGTCCGGCGAGGACCGTGGGGACCAGCCACAGTCGGGGCCGGCGCAGGAGCGTCGCGGCGCGGGCTTCGGGGGCGGCGGGCTGGGACATCGCTCTCCGTAGGTTCCCGGCGGCGGGGAGGGCCGGGCTCGGGCACTGGGGGTGGCGGGGCGGGGGCGGGGTGGTGACGGGGCGCGTGGCGGGGGCGTGTGACGCCCCGTCGGCCTCACGGAACATCAGGAGGCGGTGCGCGGCGGGAGAAGCCGCGCCGTACGCGGGCCTCCGCCACTCCGTTGCACTAGGGGCGGAGCCGGGCGGCGCGGGGCCGGGCGGGGCTTACGGGGCGAGGGCTGCGGCCAGTTGGGTGCGCGAGCGGATGCCGAGCTTGCGGTAGACGCGGCTGAGCATCGTCTCCACCGTCTTCACCGACAGGAACATCCGCTGCGCGGCCTCCCGGTTCGTGGCGCCCCCGGACACCAGGGCCGCCAGCCGCAGTTCGTGCCCGGTCAGCCGGGCGACCGGGCCGCCGGGGGCGGACCCGGGGGGCGGGGCCGCGGGGTCGGGGCGCAGGCCCGTCAGGCGGGCCAGGTGTTCCCGGGTCAGCTCGCTCCAGGGGCGGGCCCCCGACTCCTCGAACACCTCCAGGGCCGCCTCCCAGGACGCGCGGGCCGCCGCGCGGCGGCGCCGGCCCCGCTCCAGCCGGCCGAGCGCCAGCCGGGTCCGGCCCTCCTCGACCGGCAACCCGAGCCCCGCGAAGGTCCGCGCCGCGTCGCGCAGCAGCTCCGCCGCCTCGTCGTCGGCGCCCTCCAGGTGCCGGCAGACCGCCCGGGCCCGGGTCAGCGCGGCCCGCAGCCCCGCGTGCCCCGGTCCCGGACCGACCCGTTCGCGCATCCGCTCCAGCAGGGCCCGCGCCCGCTCCCGCTCCCCGGACGCGGCGAAGGCCTCCACGGCGTCGCCCTGCCAGCGCAGGATCCCGGGGTCCGCGGCCCCCTCCCGGTCCTCCAGGTCGGCCACCTCGGCCAGCGCCGCCGCGGCCCGCTCCACCTCGCCCGTGTGCAGGCGGACCGCGCCGAGCACCCACAGGCCCCGCGCCACGTGCAGGGAGTCCCGCTCCTCGCGCGAGGCCCGTACGCCCTGCTCCGCGTACCGCAGCGCGTCGGGGAAGGCTCCGCCGCAGCTGTGCGCCAGCGCGGCCGTGTACCAGGCCGGGCCGGGCGACAGGCCCGCCGCCGCGGTGAGGGCGACGGCGCGCGCCGACCAGTGCAGGGCCCGCGCGCAGTCCCCCAGCCCCGCGTCCGCCTCGGCCATGCTCCGCCACACGTCGACCAGGTCCTCGGCCTCTCCGGCGGCCTCGGCGGCCGGGAGCAGTCCGGTCAGCATGTGGCGGGCCTGGGCGAGGCGGCCGTCGAAGACCGCGTGCCGGGCGGCCAGGTACTCGGGGCTGTTGCGGATGCCGAGGCGTGGCGGGGGCACGGCCAGGGAGAGGGCGCGGGCCAGGGTGACCGGTGCGGCGTCGAGGCGGCCCAGGACCCGTTCCATGCGGGCGCGCATCGTCAGCGCGGCCGCTTCGAGGGGGACGTCCCCGCCGTCGCGGGCCAGTCGGGCGGCGGCGCCCGCGTGCCGCAGGGCCGCCGCCGCCTCGCCGCCGGTGATGTTGGCCCGTACGGCCGCGCGCAGTTCGACGGCGGCGAGCAGCGCCGGGTCCCCGGCCGCCCGCCGGTGGGCCGAGGCGAGGAGGGGCGCCATGGCGCCCGTGTCCTGGCCGTGCGCGTCCACCACGGCCAGCAGGGCGTGCACCCGCTGCGCGGCGCTGCCGCCCGCCGCCGCGATCAGGTCGGACGCCTGGCGGGCGAGGTCGGCCCGTCCGGCGGCCGCCGCGTCCCGGGCGGCCGCGGCGAGCCGCTCCAGCCGCGGCCCGGGGCGGTCGGCGGGGGTCAGCCGGGCGGCGAGGAGCTCCAGTTCGGCGGCCGCGAGACGGTCCCCGGCCTCCCGGGCGACGGCGGCGGCCCGCGCGGTGTCCTCCGCGAGGGCCCGGTCGGCGCCGTCCTGGGCGAGGGCCCGGTGCCGGGCCCGCTGGACGGGGTCGTGCACCGCTGCGGCGAGGGCCCGGTGGATCCGGCGGCGCTGCCGGGCGGTGCCGGCCTCCGCCGCGGCCTCGGCGAGGGCCCGCGCGGCGAACCGGGCCGGGGCCGGCGCCACCGCGTCGGGGCCGAGGGCGGTGGCGGGGGTTGCGGGGGTGCCGGGGGCACCTGCGGTCAGCAGCCCGACGCGGACGGCCCGTTCGACGTGGTCCTCGGCGTCCGGGCGTCCGGCCGCGCGCAGCAGATCGACGTCCGGGTGGCGGGCCAGCGCGGCGACCCGGAGGGTGTCGCGCACCTCGGCGGGGACGGTGGCCAGCCAGGCCCCGGCCAGCTCCCGCACCTCCCGGGGCCAGAGCGGGCCGCCGTGGGCGTCGGAGGCGGCGCGGCGCAGGGCCGCGCAGCAGGCGTCGAGGAGGGCCCGGTGACCGCCGGTGTACTCCCGTACCGGCGCCGCCCAGCGGGCGGGAAGCCCCGCCCGGCCGAGGGCGGCGGCCGTCTCGGTGAGGTCCGCCCGGGGCACGGGCAGCAGCGGCGGGTGCCCGCCGAGCAGGGCGGCCGCCGCGGCGGGGTGTCCGGTGGTCCGCTCGGCGCACGCCGCCGCCAACCGGTCGGCGGGCAGGGCGCGCAGGGCGTACCCGAGCGCGTCGGCGCTGGCCGGGTCCAGCCACTGGGCCCCGTCGACGAGGAGCAGTACGGGCTCCCCCGCTCCCAGCAGCGCCACCAGCGCCATCCGCACTCCGAGCTGCGGGGCGGCGGACGGGTCCGGGTGGGTACCGCCGAGGCCGTCATCCTCCGGAGCGGGCCGTTCCGAACACCCCCCACGGGCATCCGCGTCCGTACGACCCCCCTCCCCGCGCGGCCCCACCCACCCGGGCCCGCCCGCCGGCCGGCCGGCCGGAGCGTGCCCGGCCCCTCCGCCCGCCGGGGAGCCGGGGCCCGCCGCCGCGTCACCGTCCGAAGCACCCGCCGCAGGCGGCGGCACGAGGAGGGGGCCCGGTGCGGGACCCGAGCCGGAGGCCGGGGCCGGGACCCGGGCCGGGCGGGTGGTGAGGAGGGTCAGCAGGGTTGCCGCTCGGGCCGCGTGGGCCGCGTCGGCCCCGGCCGGCCCGGACGGCGGCGCGGCGAGCAGCTGGGCGACGGCGGCGAACGGTACGTGCTCGTCGCCCGGCTGCGTACGGATGCGCAGGCACCGCCACGGCGCGGCCGCCGCCGACAGGGCGTCCAGGAGGGCGCTCTTGCCCGCGCCCCACGGCCCGCTCACGGCCAGCCGGCCGTGCCGCTCCAGCAGCCGGACGGCGTCGCGGAACGGCGGGGGCGGCCGGTCCGCGTCGGCCCCGTACCCCTCGCCCGTACCGTCCGTCCACGCGTTCACACCGCGCACCGTAGGCGGGCGCGCGCGCCCGGGCAACGGTGGTGACCGCAGGCCGGCCGGGGACAAGGGTTTTCCCCCACACCCCCGGCCCCACCCGCGATCGCCCGTCGGCGCGGGGGTTTTCCCGGATACCGGCGGGAGCGCCGGGCCGGGACGCTGTGGACCTCCCCGGGACCCGGCCCCACCCCGGCCCCGCCCCGGCCGCCGTGCCCGCCGTCCCGCGCACCCCTGTGGGAAGGACCGCCGCACGGACCGCGGATGACGCACCGTCATCCGCCCGCTCTCCTCCATGGAAGGCCCCCACCCCATGCGCAGTTCCGTCAACCGGCCGGTGCTGACCGGCCTCGTGGCCTTCGCGGCCCTCGCCACCCTCGCCGTGCCCGCCGCCCGGGCCGGTGTCCCCTCGCCGAACGGCCCGTCCGCACCGTCCGCACCGTCCACCGCCGCCACCACCACGCCGCAGGACGTGCAGGACGCGCTGCGCCGCGATCTCGGCCTGTCCGCCGCCCAGGTCCGCGACCGGATCGCCCGGGAGACCGAGGCCGCCCGCGCCGCGACCGCCGTACGGGCCGCCGTCGGCGACCGGATCGCGGGGCTCTGGTTCGACGCCTCCGACGGGCGTCTGCACGCCGCCGTGACGGGCTCGGCGGACTCCGCCGAGGCCGCCGCCGTCCGCGCCGCCGGAGCGGTCCCGCACCGGGCCCGCGCCCCGCGCGCCCGGCTGGAGGAGGCCGCGGGCACCGTGGGCCGCTGGGCCTCCGGCGTGCCCGGCGTCGTGTCCTGGGGTCCGGACGCCCGCGCCGACGGGATCGAGGTCACCGTCGACCCGTCCCGCTCCACCGCCGCGACCACCGCGTTCCGCGCCCGCCTGGCCTCGGCGGCCGGCCTCGCGGACCTCGTACGGGTCGTGGAATCGCGGGACGTGCCCCGACAGCAGGGCGGCAGCGTCATCGGCGGGGAGAAGTGGATACCGGGCAGCGAGAGCCCCTGTTCCATCGGCTTCCCCGTCACCCGTACCAGCGGGGGCGGCAAGGCGTTCCTGACGGCCGGTCACTGCACCAACGACGCGGACCAGCCCGCCTACGGCAAGGACGGCAGCCGCGTCGGCACGTCCAACAGGGGCGGCGCGGGCAGCGTCAACGCCCGGGAGGGGGACATGGGCATCGTGGACGTCGACCAGGCCGCCTGGAGCCTGGCCCCCACGGTCGCGGGCTGGGGCAAGGGCGACGTCACCGTCACCGGATCCGCCGAGGCCGTCGTCGGCACGGCCGTCTGCCACTCCGGGCAGACCACGGGCCTGCAGTGCGGCGAGGTCACGAAGGTCAACCAGAGCGTGGACTACGGCAACGTGGTCATCGACGGGCTCTCCTACTCCAGCGCCTGCTCGGCGGGCGGCGACTCGGGCGGCAGCTACGTCACCGCGTCCGGCGGCAAGGCCGTCGGACTGCATTCGGGCGGCGGCAGCGCCACCTGCAGCAGCGGCAGCGGTGAGAAGTTCACCATCTTCCAGCCCGTCAACGAGGCGCTGACCAGGTTCGGGGCCTCGCTGGTGACCACCGCCCCGCAGCCGGGCGCCGTAACCGTGGCCGCCGTCTCCGCGCAGAGCGGCGTCACCGGAACCCCCGTGGAGCTGAAGAACTCCGCCGAGGGCGGCACCGCCCCCTACACCTGGACCGCCACCGGCCTGCCCGCCGGGCTCGCCGTCGCGTCGGCCACCGGCACCGTCTCCGGCACCCCGACCGCCGCCGGAACGTCGTCCGTCACCCTCACCGCCACCGACGCCGCCGGCAAGCAGGGCAGCACCACCTTCAGTTGGACGGTGACCCTCCCCGGCACCGGCGCCCCGGTCCTGAGCGACCCGGGCGCCCAGAGCGCCTACGTCGGCCGCCCGTACAGCCTCCGCCTCCAGGCCACGGGCGGGACGAAGCCGTACGCCTTCGGCGCGACCGGCCTGCCCGCCGGGCTCACCATCGACAGGTCGACCGGTGTGGTCTCGGGCACCGCGACGGCCTGGGGCTTCCGCAACGCCACGCTGACCGTCACGGACGCCTCGGGCAGGAAGTCCACCGTCACGACCACCTTCACCGTCTGGTCCTGACGCCCCGCACGCGGATCCGTCGTCTCCGGTCGGGGGGCCGGAGACGACGGATCCGTTCCGCCGGGGGTCAGTTGTAGACGAGCAGGTGGTCGCAGGTGTTCGTCCCGGAGGGGAGCGAGCTGTCGCTGTTGAGGACGTAGAAGGTGCCGGCGAAGCCGGTCGCCGTCATCTTCGGCACCACGATCAGGGTCTGGCCGGCCATGTCCAGCCCGAACCGCCGCACCACGTTCACGTTCAGCAGCGCGAAGAGGTTCGGCGTGAGGGCGCCCAGCCTGAGGATCCGGTACGTGCGGTCGCCCGATCCGTCCGCTCCCGTCACGGGCGCCCGGTACTGGGTGTCGCCCCATTGCGCCGGCTGGGGGGCGACGCGCCCCGAGGACTCCAGCTCCTGCAGGCGCCGTTGCGTGCCCGGCCGGACTCCGGCCATGTGGATGTGCAACTGCTGGAGGCGCCGGGCGCCCATCGAGTTGATGCCCAGCCCGATGTCGGGGTACTGCACGGGGACGTCCCCGCCGCGGCGGGCGTCCTCCCACGCCTCGTGCCAGTAGTTCGCGACGCCGGACGTCAGGAGGAACGGGCACTCGATGCCCGTGATCCGGCACGTCGGCACCAGCAGGTAGTTGTGCGGGGTTTCGGGCCTGCCGTGCAGCACCACGTGGTTGGGGGTCGTCTTGAGGCAGTCCGGCTTCTGGCCGCTCGGCGGCACGATCCCCTGCGTGCAGTACTGGACGTCCCGCCACAGCGGGTCGGTGTCGGCGGGACTGCCGCAGAGCGGCTGGAGCTGGGACGGCGGACAGGGGCTCGGTGCGCCGCCGGGCGGGTTCGGATCCGTGGGGCAGGGACAGCACTCCGGATCCCCGGGGACGGGTCCCGTACCCGCGGCCGCGGCAGCTGACCCGCCCGCGCCGGTCAGCAGGGCTCCCGCGCCCAGGGCGCCGGAAAGCGCGACGAACCGGCGCCTGGGCATGCCGTTCGTGTTGCCGGTGGCATTCATGTGCGAGCTCCGATGGTCGACGGCCGCTGCTGCGGTGATCCGGACCGCACACAAGCTAGGCCGTGGCCCGCCCTTTTCCCGGCAGGCGAGAGGCGGACCGCCGGGTATTACGCCGGACGGGACGGCCCGCCGCCCGGTGGCGCGGGGAGGAGGGCGCGGGCGCGGATGCGGAGGGCTTCGTCGCGGCGGATGACGGCGTCTTCGACCCCCGAGCGGATCGCGCGGGCGTCGCCGTCGGCCAGGGCGGCGATCCGGCGCAGGTGGTCGCCCGTCAGGGCGGGGGCACCGAGGGCTTCCAGGGCGTCGCAGGCACCCGTCGGATCGGCGTCCGGTGCGGCCGACCGCAGGGCCGCACCGACGAGCGCGGCCCGGTCCGGCGCGGCGGGGTCCGCCACGGCCGCGAGGGCCACCACGGCGGCCGCCGCCCGCGCCGGATCCTCCAGGGCGGCTTCCAGGCGGGGGACGAGCGGGCGCCCCGCCTGGCCCAGGAGGGCCGCCGTACGGGCCGCCCGTACCACCGGCCACCGGAACCAGGGGTCGCCTTCGGCGCGCGCGAAGACCGCGTCCAGTACGGGGAGCGCCTCGTCCGCCCGCCCGGTGACGCGCCACAGGGCCTCGGCGAGAGCCGTGGCGGTGTCCGGTGCGGGCGGGCCCCCGCCGTCGTGACCGGCGAGCACCTCCCGCAGGACCGGCGCCAGTACCGCTCCCCGGGGGCCGAGCGCGGCGGTGGCGGCGAGGGCCGCTCTCAGATCGCGGCCGCCGCGCCGGAGTTCCCGTTCGAGGCAGTGCAGCAGGGGTGCGGCGTCGTCGGCGAGGTCGTCCAGGGCCTTCGCCGCGCAGAGATCTCCCTGCGCGGCCGTCGCCCGCAGCGCGGCGACGGCCCGGGAGCGTTCGGCCGGAGCGCAGTGGGCGGCGAGGGCGGCGATGACCGGGGCGGCCGGGCCCGGAAAGTGCGGGAGCGCCGTGCACAGCCGGGGCAGCGCCGGGACGGCGTCGGCGCCCCAGCCGGCCAGCAGCTTCGCCAGCTGCCACGGTTCGTTGCCGGTCAGGGCCTCGGGGCGGGAGAGGCGGTCCCGGACCGCGTCGAGCAGGCCGGGGTCATACGGAAAGGGGGAGTCCGCGGGGCTGCGGAGTCCGGCGGCGGCGTCGAGGGCCCGGGGGCGCCGCCCGAGACCGGCGGTCAGGTACGGGACGGCCCGTGCGGGCGCCACGAGGACGAGCGCGGCCAGGGCACGGTCCGCGTGGTCGTCGTCCCGGTCGGGGTCACGGCCGGCGAGCCCGGCGAGGGCGTCCGCGGCCGGCGCCGCGACGCCGCCCAGTCGGCCGAGGAGGGACGCCGTGCCGACCGTCGCCTCCTCGTCGACGGCCGCCGCCGCGGCCAGGCTCCGCACCAGCCGCGCCGGGGCGCTGCGGGAGAGCGCGCACGCCCGGTCGGCCGCCCAGAGCCCTTCGGCCCGCACCGCGGCCCGGTCGTCGTACAGGGCCGCTTCGGCCAGGGCGAACGCCGCCTCGCGGTCCGGCTGCCGGCCGCGGCCCAGGAGCGCCTCCACGACGGCGGCCAGCGGCTCGCCGCGGTCGAGGTCGAGGTCGGAGCGCAGGGCGTCGACGGGGAGCAGGGACAGCATCGTGGTGTGCAGGGCGCCGGTCCACGGGGTGCCCGCGTCGAGGTGGGCGAAGACGGCGGCGAGGCGCACCTCGGCGGGCTGGGCCGGGTCGAGGACGCCGGCGGCCGCCGCCGAGCCGCCCTGCGGATCGAGCCGGGCCAGCCCGGCCAGGACTTCCGCGCGGACGCCTGGTTCGGCTTCGTCCGCCCACCGCGCGCGCAGCGCGGGCAGCACGCTCCCGGTCGCGCGGGTGTGGGAGAGCGCCCAGGCGGCGGTCCGGCGGACCGCCGGCTCCGGTGCCCGCAGCAACGGCAGGAGCAGCGGCAGCTGGTGCGCCACGGCCTCCCGTACCGCGCCCGGTGCCGTGCCGTACTCGTCCTCGCTTCCGGCCAGGCCCCCGAGCAGCCCCAGCACGTCGGCCGTGTGGTGGCCGGCCGCCGCGATCCTGGCGAGGAACGGGGCCGCCTCCGCACTGGCGGCGTAGACCGATCCCTGATGGAGGACGCATCCGTACAGCTCGGACAGCGCCCCGTCCGCCGCGTCCGCGTCGGTACCGGTCAGCGCCCGCAGCAGGCCGGGGACGTCCTCCGCGCTGCCGTAGGCATGGGAGGAGGAGCTCCACGGGCGGTCGTCCAGGCCGTCGAGCGGGTGTACGGGATCCATGCGGTGCATGCTGCCGGCCGGGTCCGACACCCCGGCGCGGGCGGGCGGGTCAGGGGGTGCAGCGGTGGGGGAGGGTGACGGTGCCGGGGCGGTGCTCGAAGGTGTCCATGACCAGCCACTCGTCCAGCTCGGGGTCGTAGAGGTTCTGGACGCCGAACTGGAGCACCTGCCAGAAGGTGCCGCGGTCGTTCTCGTCGACGTAGACGTCGCCCAGGGCGAGGGGCAGGCGGGGGTGATTGCCGGGGGGCAGCTGCGGGAGGACCACGCCCACCCGCCAGTGGTTCACCTGCCGTTGCGGGGTGCGCCGCAGGGTCTCCCGGCCCACGAACCGGGACCCTTCGAGCCCCCGGTTCAGGTCCTCCAGGCTGAAGCCCGGGATGCGTGAGCAGGGGTGCTCGGTCAGGCCGGGCCATTTGTACGTCAGCGTGTAGAGCGTGCCGTGGTGGATCAGGTTGGTGAACCAGATCGGGTACTGCGGGCCGCCCGCGGTCATCTGGCTGTCGCCGTCCCGCCCGTCCCAGGTGAACGGCACCGTGATGTCCAGGTCGCGGACGATCCACTTGCCCGTGCCGTGGAAGTCGCGGGGCAGCCGGGGCGGAGGGGGCGTGGGGGCGGTCGGGGTGCCGGGGGTGGTGGTCTCCTGCCGCGCGGCGGCGGTCCGGGGCGCGGCGGCCACCGGGAGCGGAGCCGCCAGGACGAGGGCGACCACTGCGGCGAGAGCGGCCGAGGTGGCCGTCCGACGTGTGCCTTTCCAACCCATGCGCTGCCTCAGCTGTCGTGGGGGGAGCCGTCGCGGTGCGGGGACCGGCACGGCGGTGCGGGACACCCGTCCCCGGAACCGGAGATTCCGAAACCGGCGTTCACCCTGTGGCGACGTTCCGCACGCGTGACGGCCGCCCCCCCGGCCAGGGGCGGCCGCGCGGCTACCAGTTCGTGCCGGTCCGCGTACGGGGGCCCAGGGTCGCGGCGCCGTTCAGGGTGCCGGTGCCGGGGTAGGCCCACAGGGTGCCGTCGTGGTCGACGGCGACGAGGTCGGGCTTACCGTC
This sequence comes from Streptomyces sp. NPDC048507, assembly GCF_043199995.1. Lineage (NCBI taxonomy): Bacteria > Bacillati > Actinomycetota > Actinomycetes > Kitasatosporales > Streptomycetaceae > Streptomyces > Streptomyces sp. NPDC048507. The sequence goes on from NZ_JBICWZ010000011.1 coordinate 106,532, forward strand.
GGAGTTCAGGTCGCCGGGGGCGGCCAGTTCGGCCATGGCGTTCCAGCCGGTGCCGATCCGTACGCGGTCGCCGAGGGCGCCGGTGGCCGTGCCGGGGTAGGCCCACAGGGTGCCCGCGGGGTCGACGGCCAGCAGGTCGGGCTTGGCGTCCTGGTTGACGTCGAGGGCGGTGAGGTCGCGCAGGCCCGACCAGTTCGTGCCGATCCGGATGCGGTGGCCGAGGGTGTCCGTGCCCGCGGTGGTTCCGCTGCCGGGGTAGAGCTGGAGGGTGGCGGTGGACTTCTCCAGCGCGATCAGGTCGGTCTTGCCGTCGCCGGTGAAGTCGCCCGCGGTGAGCGCCGTCATGCCGCCCCAGCCCGAACCGATCTGGACGCGGCCGCCGAGGCCACCGCCCGCGGTGCCCGGGTAGAGCCACAGCTTGCCCGTCGCGGCCTCGATGCCCCGGCCGGACCGGAACGCCGGCCGGGCCGGCCCGTACGCGGCTATTCGGCTCCGGTGGCGTACCGGTACGAGCGCTGGACGATCTTCCAGACGGTCTCCAGTTCCGCCGCGCTGCGGGGGCCGTAGACCAGCGTCACGTCCTGGGCCGGATGGTGCACGCCCCAGCCCGCGTCGATGACCTCGGCCTCCACCCGCGCCGGGAGCGTCAGGTGCAGCGAACCGTCGTGATGCGGATGGATGTGCGCCCACTCACGGCCCCGCTGGAAGGCCGCCGCCGGACCCGTACCGACACCCTCCGGCAGGAACAGCGCCCGGGCGTGCGGCACCGAAACCAGCGTGGGCGACATGTACACGTACGGCAACGCCCGCATCCGCTCCCACAGCTCCTCCTGGAGCATGATCGGAGAGATCTGCGAACCCTGACCGTGCGGCGCCGGCCCGAAGACCCGCGGAGCCGCACCGGTACGGGGAGTCAGCGTGAGCATGGCGGTGTTCCTCTCCGGCCGGCCGGAGGGCCGGCTGCGGCGTGAAGGGGCAGCGGAGCCGCATCATGTGCAGCCCGGCCTCTCGCCCCGGTGGAGGGCCGGTCGGGCGCCGCCGCGGCCCTGCGCCGGCGCCCCGGGGCGGCGGCTCGTCGGTGGCGACGAATCCGGGCCCGGAATTCCGGCCCCCGGCACCAGCGCGCGCCGGCGCCGGGCAGCCATCGTGGAGGGGCCGGGGCCCACATCCACGGCCCGGGCTCCGCCTCCAGGCCCATCCGGCCGCACGGCGGACGCCCGCCCCCGCAGCCCCGAGCGACCCCTCGGGGCTGCGGGGCCGGTCCCCGTGCACCGCCGGCACCCGCGACGACAACCACCTGAGCCGGCCGGGGGTTTGGCGCGCTCCGTCGGGGACATACGCGCCACGACGGTCGTGCGCCTCCGCAGACGGGCCACGGCCGCCGCTGGGTGACCGTAGGCGGCTTCCCTCCCCCGGGGCCGCCTACGGCCCGCCCCGGACCCGGCCCGCCGTCGCGGCCGCCCGGTCACCGGCTCAGGTGACGGCGGGCAGACCCGTCCGCCCGGCGCCGTAGGCCGCGGCCATGGGCGAGGTGCCCGTGGTGACGAAGTCCCGGATGCCGCTCAGGTAGGCGTCGCGGTCGACCAGGCCGTCCCGGTCGGCGTCGAGGGCGTCGAACGCCTCGTCCACGCCGGATTCGCCGTTGCCCGCCGCCGTGCGCAGGCGGACGAACCCGGCCCGGTCCAGCCGCCCGTCGGCGTCGAGGTCGGCGATGTCGAACAGGGAGCCCAGAGCGCGCCGGCAGAAGCGTTCGAAGGCGTCGTGTCCCACCCAGGTGCGGTACTCCTCGAACGTCACGCGCCCGTCCCGGTCGGCGTCCATGTCCCGGAAGACCGCGTCGTGCGCGTCGTGCGACGCGGCGACGACCGGGTGGGCGGCGTCGCGCCCGACGGCGGCGGCCACGCGGTCGACCCGTGCGAGGTATTCCGCGTGGGTGATCGCGCCGTCGCCGTCGACGTCGAGCATGGCGAAGATCAGGTGCTGCGGTGAGTCGGTCACGGCAATTCCTCCTGGGTGCCCGTGGGTTCGCAACCGCCAACCTACCGAAGGATCCGCACGATCCGGATGAACCAGGAGATGTCCCGCCATGTGCGTATGCGTGAAGACGGGATCTACGGGGCGTCCGCCCGGGGGGCCGCGCGGCGGTCGAGGAGGGCCTCCACGATCCGCATCAGCCGCTCACCCGCCTGCCCGACGCTTCCGTTCTGCGCGCTCACCTGGGCCCCTTCGAGGAGGAAGGTGATCTCCACGGCGGCTTCGTCCGGATCGGCCAGGCCCGCCCGGAGGCACAGGCCGGTGAGCCGGCGCAGCTGGCCGGCCTTGTGGGTTTCAATGAGCCGGCGCGCCGGATGGCCGCGGTCGGGCAGTTCCGCGATGGAGTTGATGAACGGGCAGCCCCGGTGGGAGATTTCGGGCAGTCCGTCGGCGATGAACCGGGCCGCGCCCAGGATCTGCGCCCGGGGGTCGTCGGGGTGCGCGGCCTCCAGCCGGTCGAAGACGGCGGCGTAGTCGGCCGCGACGATCCGCAGCCATTCCTCCACCAGCACGTCCTTCGTCGCGAAGTGGCGGTACAGCGCCATCTTGGTGGTCGAGGCCCGGTCGGCGATCGCCTGGACGCCGACCCCCTTGATCCCTTCGCGCGCGAAGAGCTCCTCCGCCGCGTCGAGGATCCGCTCCCGCGGCGGCAGCTTGGCCACCCTGCTCTGCCTGCCGGCCCGCTCCATGCCCGTTTCCACCCTCCGCACCCCGTCCCGCGCCGATCCGATGGGGCGTTGGCGCCGCCCCGGGAGCGATGTTACGGTACCCATCGGTCCCACACGATACCGATCGGTATCGTGTGGGACCCAACGGTATCGCCCCGCCTCCCGCAAGGACGTCCATGAAGCTTTCCGAGTACACGGCCCACGACGGCGTCGGCCTGGCCCGCCTGGTCGCCCGCGGTGAGGTGACGCCCGCGGAACTCGCCTCGGCCGCCCGGCTGGCGTGCGACGCGGTGAACCCGCGGATCAATGCCGTGGTCGAGACCTGGCCCGCCGAGGACGCGCCCGTCCCGGGCAGTGCGCCCCTTGCCGGGGTGCCGTTCCTGATCAAGGACCTCGCCATCACGATGGCCGGCAAGCGGGTGGAGCTGGGCAGCCGCCTCGCCGCGGGCAACGTCGCCGGAGCCGATTCCGCGCTCATGGCCCGTTTCCGTCGCGCCGGGCTGGTGACCCTCGGACGTACGGCGACCCCCGAGTTCGCCTACAGCACCACCACGGAAGGGGTGCTGTACGGGCCCACCCGCAATCCCTGGGACCCGGCCCGCACTCCCGGCGGCTCCAGCGGCGGCTCGGGAGCCGCCGTCGCCGCGGGCATCGTCCCGATCGCGCACGCCACCGACGCCGCCGGGTCCATCCGCGTCCCCGCCGCCTCCAACGGCCTGTTCGGGCTGAAGCCGACCCGCGGCCGGGTGTCCATGGGCCCCGACGCGGACGAGGTCTTCAACGGGCTCGCCGTCCACGGCGCCCTCAGCCGCTCGGTGCGCGACAGCGCCGTCCTGCTGGACCTCGTCCAGGGCCCCGAGACCGGTGACCCCTACGCCGCGCAGCGGCCGGAGCGGCCCTACGTGCAGGAGGTGACCCGCTCTCCCGGCAGCCTCCGGATAGGCCTCCTCACCCGGCCGTGGGGCGGCCGGACGGTCGACGGCGCCATCGTCGACGCCACCCTGCGCGCGGCCCGGCTCGCCGAATCCCTCGGGCACCGGGTCGAAGAGGTCCGGGTGGACCTCGGGGCCGGCTGGGAGGACTTCGTCCTGGCCAACGCCCGCCTGTGGACGACCAACCTGGTGACCTGGATCGACGGCCTCGCCGCGGCCTCCGGACGCCCCGTCGGCCCCGCGACCCTCGAACCGGAGGTACTGGCCGCGTACGCCTACGGACGGCATGTCAGCGGAACCCAGTTCGTCGGCGCGCTCGCCCTGCGCAACGGCGTCGCGCGCGCGATCGGCCGGTACTTCGCCGCCTACGACCTGCTGCTCACCCCGACCCTGCCCGAACCGCCCGTCCCCCTGGGCACGTACGCCGAGGGTCTGACGGACGCCGGCGGTCCGGCCTGGATCGAGCGGGTCTTCCACCGCTCGCCCTTCACCGCCGCGTTCAACGTCGCCGGCACCCCCGCCATGTCCGTCCCCCTGGAGAGCGACCCCGCCACCGGTCTCCCCGTCGGCATCCAGTTCGCCGCCGGTTACGGGCGCGAGGACCTCCTCTTCCGCCTCGCCGGGCAGCTGGAGCGGGCCGCTCCCTGGGCGGGCCGGACCCCGGCCGTCTGGGCGGGCCACCACGGCGCCTGACGGGCCGCTCCCCCGCCCCGCCGCCGCCGTCGCGTCCGGGCGCACCCGGGAGGGGTCAGCCCGCGGCGCCCCGGACAGGACGGGCACCCGGACCGACTGGAGGCGGTCCAGCAGGCACCCGGACAGGAGCGTGCCCGCCGTCAGGGTGACGACCAGGGGCAGCAGGCAGAAGCCGGTGGCCAGGAGCGGCCGGTGCACGGCCTGCCGCAGGAACGGCGTGCCGTGCACCGGCACGATCAGCTGGGCGGCCTGCACCGCGAAGGTGAGCGCCACCGCCACGGCATGGGGGCGGATGCCCGGCAGGCGCAGGTCGAGGAAGGGCTCGGGGGAGGCCACAGCCCATGGCCGCGAGCACGCAGCGCGTGCGCGGCGAGCGGGGGCTCCCGGGGCCGGGACCGGGCGGGCGCGGGGGCCACGGCCTCACCGGGGTGCGGGTCCGTGGGGCGGCGCCACGGGCGGCGCACCGCCCGCGCGTCCCCGTACGTCCCCCTCCGTCATCCGGTGGCGGGCGTACGGGGACGGTCGTCCGGCAGGTGCCAGCGGTACGGGGCGACGAGGGCGTCGATGCCGTCGGGCCCCCAGCTCCCGGGGGCGTACGGTGCCACCGGCGGCGGTGCGTCGAGCAGCGGGGCCGCGACCTCCCAGAGCCGTTCGACGCCGTCGGACCGGGTGAAGAGGGACTGGTTGCCGCGCATGGCCTCCAGCAGGAGGTGTTCGTAGCCCTCCAGGAAGTTCTGCGCGGCGAACGAGGTGCGGTAGTTGAAGACCATGTCGCCGTCGGCCAGCCGCATCGACGGGCCCGGCTCCTTGACCAGGAAGCGGGCCGTGATGGAGCCGGGGTCGTCGAAGTCGATGACGAGTTCGTTGGCCCGTCCCTCCGCGGCGGCCCGCGCGTCCAGCGGGAACATCCGCAGGACCGGCTCGCGCAGGCCGAGGGTGACCACGTGGCGGCCCTCGGCCAGGGCCTTGCCGGTGCGCAGGTGGAACGGCACCCCGGCCCAGCGCCAGTTGTCGATGCCGACGCGCAGCGCGACGAACGTCTCCGTGTCCGAAGCCGGATCCACGCCCTGCTCCTCGCGGTAGCCGGTGTACTGGCCGCGGACGGCCCGCGCGGGGTCCAGCGGGCGCATGCTGTGGAAGAGCTTGACCTGCTCGTCGCGCAGCGCGTCCGCCTCCAGGGCGACCGGCGGTTCCATCGCGATGAACCCGAGCAGCTGGAAGAGGTGGGTGACGACCATGTCGCGGAAGGTGCCGGTGCCCTCGAAGAAGCGGGCGCGGCCCTGGATGTCGATGTGCTCGGGCACGTCGATCTGTACGTGGCTGATGTGCTCGCGGTTCCACAGCGGCTCGAAGAGTCCGTTGGCGAAGCGGAGCGCGAGGACGTTGTCGACGGCTTCCTTCCCGAGGAAGTGGTCGATCCGGAACACCCGCGACTCGTCGAAGACGGCGTGGATGGCGGCGTTGAGCGCGCGGGCGGAGGCGAGGTCGGTGCCGAAGGGCTTCTCGACGATGACCCGGCCGTCCCCGGCGAGTCCCGTGGCGCCGAGCAGGTCGATCACCGAGGTGAACGCGACGGGGGGTACGGCCAGGTGGAAGAGCCGGCGCGGTTTGCCCCCGAGGGCGGTCTCGGCCCCGCGCACCGCCGCCACCAGGGGCTCGGCGGCTCCGGCGTCGGCCGCGCCGAAGGTCAGGGCGGCCGCGAACGCCTCCCAGGCCGGGCCCTCGGGCCGCGAGCGCCCGAACTGCGCCACGGCCTGCTGCGCGTGGGCGCGGAACTCCTGGTCGGTGAGGGCCTCGGCGGCCGGTGCGGTGCCGACGATGCGGTAGCGCCGCGGCATCAGCCCGGCCAGCGCCAGGTGGAACAGCCCGGGCAGCAGCTTGCGCCGGGCGAGGTCGCCCGTGGCGCCGAACAGGACGATGACGTGGTCCGCCGGGGGCTCGGGCTCCGGAATCCCGCCGGATTCGGGAGACCCGCCGGGCTCGGGAGACTGGGCTGGCTCGGGAGACTGGGCTGGCTCAGGAGACTGGGCGGGCTGGGCCATCGGGCATCCTCACTCGTCCGCGCCGCAGCGCTGCACCGGCACGGCCCGGGCCCCGCGCCGTCTGCGCGCCGTGCGGCGGCCGTGCGTCCTCGGGCCCCACTCTGCCCGCCCCGGGTCCATCCGGCACCCCGGGCCCGTCCGAACCGGTCCGGGCCCCGGCGGCGCCGGGCGGTCCCGGGGCCGGGGCCGGGCGGTCCCGGGGCCGGGGCCGGGCGGGACGTTCAGCCGTCGAAGCGGTCCGGGTCGGGGCCGGTGCGCTCGTCGCGGTCGAGGGCGGAGATCTCGGTCATGTCGGCTTCGTCGAGTGCGAAGCCGAAGAGGTCGAAGTTCTCCTCGATGCGGGCGGGGGTCGAGGACTTCGGGAAGACGATGTCCCCGCGCTGCAGGTGCCAGCGCAGGGTCACCTGCGCCGGAGTCCGGCCGGCCCGCTCCGCGACGCGCCGGATGACCGGGTCGTCGAGCACCTTGCCCTGGGCGAGGGGCGACCAGGCCTCCGTGGCGATGCCGTGCTCGGTCCCGTAGGCCCGTACGTCGTCCTGGGTGAGGTACGGGTGCACCTCGATCTGGTTGACGGCCGGCACCACCGTGCCGCCCTCCAGCAGCCGGCTGAGGTGGCGGGGCTGGAAGTTCGACACCCCGACGGCCTTGGCCCGTCCGGAGCGGTAGATCTCCTCCATGGCCTGCCAGATCTCCACGACGTCGCGCCGGGCGGGCAGCGGCCAGTGGACGAGGAAGAGGTCCAGGTGGTCGAAGCCCATGGCCTCCAAGCTGCGGTCGAAGGCCCGGAGGGCGTCCTCGCGCGTACGGGCTTCGTTGGTGAGCTTGCTGGTCACGAAGACGTCGGCGCGGTCGAGGCCGCTGTCGCGGACCGCCTGGCCGACCTCCTTCTCGTTGCCGTACATCTGCGCCGTGTCGATGTGCCGGTAGCCGGCCTCCAGGGCGGCCAGGGTCGTCCCCCGGGTCTCCTCCGGGGGGATCTGGAAGGTGCCGAAGCCCAGCTGGGGAATGCGGACGGCGTTGTTGAGGGTGACGGTGGGTACTGCGGTCACGGATGGGCTCCCGGGGTCGCGGTGGTGGATGTGCGGGGGTGCGTGCGTGCGTGGGGGGGGGCGCGGGCGCGGGTGTGTCAGCCCGCGATGCCGCCGAGCTTCGCATCGGCGGGCAGCACCCGGATGAGCTTGCGGTTCGCGAACTCGTGCATGCCCAGGTGGGAGAGCTCGCGGCCGTAGCCGGACCGCTTGATGCCGCCGAACGGCAGGCCGGGCCGGGTCGAGGTGGGGTGGTTGACCCAGATCATGCCGGTCTCCACCCGCTCCGCCACCCGGCGGCCCCGTTCCGCGTCCGCGCAGAACACCGAGCCGCCGAGACCGTACTGGCTGTCGTTGGCCAGGGCGACGGCCTCGTCCTCGTCGGCGACCCGGTAGACCACCGCGACCGGCCCGAAGAGTTCCTCCGCGTAGGCGCGCATGCCCGGCTTGACACCGGTGATGACGGTGGGTTCGACGAAGGCGCCCGGACGGTCGATCCGGTGGCCGCCGGTGACCAGTTCCGCGCCCTGTTCCACGGTCTCGCGGATCTGGTCGGCCAGGTCCGCGGCCGCCCGCTCGGAGGAGAGCGGACCGAGGGTGGTCGCCTCATCGGCGGGGTCGCCCGGCTCCAGCTCCTCGAAGGCGCGGCGCAGGCCCTCCACGAAGGCGTCGTGGACCTCGTCCAGCACGATGAACCGCTTGGAGGCCACGCAGCTCTGGCCGGTGTTCCCCATGCGTCCCGCCACGGCGGCGGCCACGGTGCGCTCCAGGCCTTCGCCGTCGAGGACGATGAAGGCGTCGCTGCCGCCGAGCTCCAGCAGGCTGGGCTTCAGGTTCCGTCCGGCCGCCTCCGCGACCCGGGCTCCGGCCTTCTCGCTGCCGGTGAGGGAGACACCGCGCACGTGCGGGCTGTCGATGATGCGGGAGATCTCCTCGTGGCTCACGAACAGGTTCGTGTAGACGCCCTCCGGGGCGTCCGCGTCGCGGAACAGCGACTCCAGGGCGAGGGCGGACTGCGGGCAGATCCCGGCGTGCTTGACCAGCAGGGTGTTGCCGAGGACCAGGTTGGGCGCCGCGAAGCGGACCACCTGGTAGAGCGGGAAGTTCCACGGCATGACGCCGAGGAGGACACCGAGGGGCTCGTGGACGAGGTGGGCCTCGCCCTCCGTCACGTCGAGGCGCTCGTCGGCGATGTAGCCGGGTCCGTGCTGCGCGTAGTGCTCCAGGATCGACGCGGCGAGGTCGACCTCCCCGCGGGCCTCGGCTATGAGCTTGCCCATCTCCAGGGTGATCAGCTGGGCCAGCTCTTCCTTGCGTTCCCGCATCAGCTCCGCCGCGCGCCCGACGACGGCCGCGCGCTCTTCGACGGGGCGCGCGCGCCAGGCGTCGAAGGCGTCCGCGGCGAGCGCGAGGGCCGCGTCCACCTCTTCGCCCTCGATGGCCGGGAACTCCACGACGGACTCCCCGGTGTAGGGGTTGACGGTCGCGAACGGGCTCTTCGTATGATCCGACATGACTCTCCAGACGTCGACTGGCTACGCGGAAGGTGCGAAAGGTGCATATGTCGCTTCCTCTAGCCGCTACCCGGCTTTGACATGGGCAAACGGCTCGCGCGCCCGGCCGGGGAGCCGTGCCGGAGAGCAGCCCGGAGAGCAGGCCGGTGAGTGGGGCGGTGGGCGACGGGTAGGCGCCGCACACCACCACTCCCACCGGCCCGGCTCCCGGGCCGGGCGGGGCCGGACGAGGCCAGGAGTCCAGGAGGGCAGAGCCATGGCCGCACACTTCCCGGAGCCGCAGCCGGCGCGCATTCCCCCGCGCGTCGCGAACCCGGGCGTGCCCCCGGGCGAGACGCCGCCGTGCGAATCGAGCACCGGTGGCGGAGCGGGGCCGTACCGGCCCCTCACGCGCGGATGGGCCACGGGGCCGCTCGTGCTGATCTGCCTGCTCGCCCTGTCGGTCGCCCTGTTCTTCCTGGCCTACGCCGTGACCCTCAACCTCTGAGCGGCCGGGGCTACAGGACGGCCACCGTGAAGGCGTTGTCGACGTAGCCGCCGTCGAGGTCGTACGTGTAGACGGTGACGGCGTTCGCCCCGCACGTGGTGCTGGGCGCCGTGCTGAAGCTGCGGCGGTTGGTGTTGGGCAGTTCGACCTGGACCACGCTGAACGCCAGGTTGACGCGGTCGCTGACGTTGACGCAGTAGCGCCCGGTGTCGAAGCGGCGCACCCAGTTGATGTTCTTCGCGCGCCGCAGGACGCCGGTCGCGGAGACGTCCGCGGCGGCCTGGACGTACGGGGAGGTGATGGGCCCCGGCTCGGCGGCCGCGGCGGCGGGTCCCGCGAGGGTTCCGGTCAAGGTGGCGGCGGCGATCAGGACGGGTACGGAACGGCGCACGGCTTCCACTCCCCAGGGACGACGGCCCACGGCGGGCCGGACAGTGCGCCCACCTTCCCCGACGCCCGCCGCGCGGGCGTCGGGCCGCGACCCGGCTTCGCCCGGCTGCGCCGCAACCTCACCCGCCCGGACCCGGCGCCGCGCCCCGGCGGTCCCGTCAGTCCTGTCCGCGCCGCAGGTCCAGCATGTCGAGCAGCGAGGCCAGGTCCTCCGGGCCCGTGGTCCGGGCGGCCACCGCCTCGTGCGCGGCCCGCTCGCGGCGGGCCACGGCGCCGGCGCGGCGGCGGCCGCCGGTGCGGGGGCCGCTCGTACGGGGCGTGCCCGACCGGTGCTCGCAGGCCGTCGCGCAGACGGCGGCGCCCGCCGCCCGGCTGCGCCGCCGGGCGCCTCCGGTGACGAGCTCGACCGCCTCCGCCAGGAGGCGCGGGGCGAGCGCCGGGTGGGTGGAGCAGGACGTTCGAAGGACTGCCATGCCCCGCTGGTGCCCAGCCCCGGCCCGTCCATCCGACCCTTTTCCCGCCCGCCGGGGCCGCCGGTGTGGCCCCGCCCGTACGCGGTCCGCGCGGAGCCCCTCAGCCGGACGAGGGCGGCGTCCCGGCCGGCGGTGTAGCGGGCGCGGAGCGCTGCGCATCCTCATCGGGGTCGGCCGCGACCAGCCAGGCCGAGTTCCCGGCCGTCGTCACCGACCTCGTCGGCGCACCGGACACCCGGCGGTACGGGGCGCTGCTGCTGGCCGGCGCCCACGGCATCGCCGACATGGAGCTCACGGGCCACCTCGGCGCCGAAGGCCTGAACGCCACCGCCGACGAGCTCGTCGACGCCCTCGTCCGCATGGTCACGGACACCGGCGCCCGCACCTGATCCGCGGCCCCCTCCCGGGGTCCGGGCGTTTGCGGCCGTGCGGAGCGGGCAGCCGCGGGACAGTGAAAGACCGCCGTGGACGAGGGAGTTGCCGAGCGTGAATGCGAACGTGTGGGCCTACCGCAAGACTTCGGGCTGGCGGCCGGGCATCGACCTGACCGGATTCACCGTGGAGGCGACCGAGGGGCCGGTCGGCAAGGTCGACGCGAACTGCCACGAGGTCGGCTCGTCCTACCTGGTCGTCGACACCGGTGTGTGGATCTTCGGCAAGGAGATCCTGCTCCCGGTCCGCGCCATCACGAAGGTCGACGAGGAGTCCCGGAAGATCTACGTGGACCTCACCAAGAGCGAGCTCAAGAACGCCCCCGAGTTCGACCGCGAGAAGCACTTCGGCCACGCCGGCTACCGCTCCGCGCTGAGCACCTACTACGGCTTCGGCGCGTCCGTCGGCCGCCGCCGCACCGCCTGAGCCCGGAGCCGGGGTGTCATGCCGGGGCGTTACGCCGGCCCGGGCGGCGGGGGAAGGCGGCGGGTGATCCGGTCGAACAGCTCCGTCAGCGGTTCGCCGACGTCCCGGCCGAACTCGGTGAGCCCGTAGGTGACCTGGGGCGGCGTCGTCGGCTCGACCTCCCGCCGGACCAGGCCGTCCTGGACCAGCGCGCGCAGGGTCTGGGAGAGCATCTTCTCGCTGATGCCCCGGATGCCGTCGCGCAGCTCGTAGAACCGCAGGTCGTTGCTCCGCAGGGAGATCAGCACCCAGACGCCCCACCTGCTGGTCACGTGGTCGACCACGTCGCGCGCGGGGCAGTCCGTGTGAAACACGTCATACCGCCGGGCCGGCCCGGCCCCTCCACGCTGCGCGCCTCCCACCATGCCATGAGCTTACCCCGAGGTATGTCCTTACCAAAAGTAAGCCCCGCTCCTAGCGTGAAGCCACGTCCACCCAGGACATGAGCGACGAGGAGCTGCATCATGATCGTGATCACCGGGGCCACCGGAAACGTCGGACGGCCGTTGACGCGGGCGCTCGCCGGGGCGGGCGAGCAGGTGACGGCGGTGTCGCGGCACCCCGCGGCGGTACCGGACGGCGTCCGCCACGTCGTGGCCGACCTGGCGGAACCGGCGGGGCTGGGGCCCGCGCTGGCCGGGGCGGAGTCGCTGTTCGTGCTGCTGTCCGGCGACCTGCACGCCACGGGAGCGGACCCGGCCGGCATCATCGGCGAAGCCGCGGCCGCCGGGGTCCGCCGCATCGTCCTGCTCTCCACGCTCGGCGTCGTGACCAGGCCCTTCGGCACGACCCGCGTCGCGATGCGCGCGCTGGAGGACACCCTGCGCGGGTCCGGCCTGGAGTGGGCCGTCCTGCGGCCGGGCGGCTTCGCCTCCAACGCCCTGTGGTGGGCCGGGTCGGTCCGCGCGCAGCGGCTCGTCGCCGCGCCCTTCGGCGACGTCGGGGTGCCGGTCATCGACCCCGCGGACATCGCCGAGGTCGCGGCGGCCTGCCTGCTGGACGAGCGGCACACGGGCGCCGCGTACGAGCTGACCGGCCCGGAGGTGATCACTCCGCGGGGTCAGGCGGAGGCCATCGCCACCGCGCTGGGCACGCCCGTCGGGTTCCACGAGCTCACGCGCGAGGAGGCGCGCGCCGCCATGGCCCGGAGCATGCCGGCGGAACTCGCCGACGACACGCTGGACATCCTCGGATCCCCGAGCCCGGCCGAGCAACGCGTCAGCCCGGACGTCCGGCGGGTCCTGGGCCGCGCCCCGCGCCCCTTCGCCGACTGGGCCGCCCGCAACGCGGCCGCCTTCCGCTGAGCCGACGGCCACCGCGCGCCCGGCCCGGTGTTGCCCCCTCGCCGGGGCGGGGCGTTACGTTGGGGGGAGCCGTTGGCGATATCCGCGCTGCCGCGTCCCCTGCCGGGTGCAGGGGGCGCTCCGGTACGGGCCTCCTCGACCGCGCGGCCGCCGACCGGCCGCGCGCTCCTTTCCCGCCGTAGCGCGCGGAAGGGGAGGGGTAGGTACCCACCCGATCAGGACGGCCCCGTGCACCTGCGCACCCCCTGCGTCCCCCGCCCGCCCCGCCCCCGCCCCGGGGGGCCCCCGGCCCCGGCGCCCGGGGGGGCCGGGGGCCGGGGGGCCCGGGGGCGCGGGCCGGGCGCGCCCCGCCGCCCCCCCCCCAACGGCGCGGCCCCCCCCCCCCGGGCCCCGTCTCGCACTCGGCCGCGGCCGAGTGCGAGACGGGGCCCGGCGGGACCGTGATCCGCGTCCGCGGCGAGCTCGACCTCGACTCCGTACACGTCCTGCACACCGCCCTCGGCCGCGCGCGCGGCCGGACCGTCGTCGACCTCAGCGGCGTCGCGTTCGCCGACACCGCGCTCCTGCACGCCCTGCTCGACGCCCGCGCCGCCCACGGGTTCCTCCTCGCCGGCCCCCTCACCCCGGGCCTGCGACGCCTCTTCGACCTCAGCGACACCCGCAGCTGCTTCGCCTTCGCCCCCGGGGCATGAGGCGAACCGTCCGGCGCTGCCCGTTGTACCCGGCGATGCGCAGGGCCGTCCCGCACCTGGAGTTCCGTGAAGGGCTGGACTACCAGATCGGTGGATTCCCGCTCCCGGTCTGAGCGCGCCGGCCCGTGGTGTGCGGGTCGCCTTCAGGGCTTGTTCAGGTAGGTGAGGACCGCGCGGACGCGGCGGTTGGTGTCGTCGTCGTCCGTGACGCCGAGTTTGCCGAACAGGGAGGTCGTGTACTTGCTGATGGCGCCCTCGCTGAGGAAGAGGCGGCGCGCGATGGCGTGGTTGGACAGGCCCTCGGCCATCAGGCCCAGTACGGAGTACTCGCGTGCGGTGAGCCGGTCCAGCCCCCGGCCGGGGGCGCTGCCCGTCAGCAGCTTCGCGATCACCGCCGGGTCCATGGCGGTGCCGCCCGCCGCGACGCGTTCCAGGGAGCCGATGAACTGCTCGGCGTCGAAGACGCTCTCCTTGAGGAGGTAGCCGACGCCGCCGGAGCCGTCGGCCAGCAGTTCGCGGGCGTACAGCTGCTCCACGTGCTGGGAGAGGATCAGGACCGGCAGGCCCGGGATCTCCGCGCGGGCGGTGAGGGCCGCGCGCAGGCCCTCGTCCGACTGGGCCGGGGGCATGCGCACGTCGATGACGGACACGTCCGGGCGGTGCGTCCGCAGGACTTCGAGGGTCTCGGGGCCGGTGGCGGCCGTGGCCACCACCTCGTGCCCGAACGCCTCGATCAGGCGGACCATCCCGTCGCGCAGCAGGTACAGGTCTTCGGCTACGGCTATGCGCATGGCAGGGTCATCCTCACACGGGTCGGGCCGCCCGGGGGGCTGGTGATCGCGAGCGTGCCGTCGAAGGCGGCCAGGCGGCGGCGCAGTCCGGCGAGGCCGCCGCCGGGCGGGGCGCCGGCCCCGCCCCGGCCGTCGTCCTCGACCTCCACGACGAGGCCCGTGCCGTCCCGTACGAGGCTGACGTGCGCCCGGGCCGCTCCGGCGTGCTTGACCGCGTTGGTGAGGAGCTCGGCGACGCCGAAGTAGACGGCCGACTCGATCGGCGGGTCCAGGCGCAGCGCGGCGCCGGCGCTGACGGCCACGTCGAGGGGGACGTCGAGCGCGAGGGCGCGGACGGCGTCGACGAGCCCGCGTTCGCTGAGGACGGGCGGGCTGATGCCCCGGATCAGCTCGCGGAGTTCGCTCAGCGAGGCGGCGGCGCCGGTGCGCGCCTCCCGCATCAGCGCCTTGGCCCGGGCGGGGTCCCGGTCCATCAGCGCCTCGGCGGTGGCGAGGGCGAGGCCGAGCGCGACGAGGCGGGCCTGGGCGCCGTCGTGGAGGTCCCGCTCGATGCGGCGGATCTCGGCGGCCTGCGCGACGGTGGCGTCGGCGCGCTGGGCGGTCAGCTCGTCCACCCGCCGCGCCAGCGCCATCGCGGGCGAGGGTCCCAGGAAGCGGACCGCCACCCGGGGCAGCGCCCGCCAGGCGTACGGGGCGCAGCCGGCGGCCACGGCGAGGGCGCAGGCCCCGGCCGGGCGCGGGGCGGCGAGTACGGCGAAGGCCAGCGCGGCCGGCGGGAGGGCGGTGACCGGCCCGGCGGTGAGCGGGGCGATGACGGCGAAGCGCAGGTCGCGCCAGGTGGCGGGGTCGCTCCAGAACAGCCGTATCCGCTGGTCCATGACGGCGTCCCGGCGGCTGCGTTCGTAGCTGAAGCCGTTCCACCAGTACCCGGTGGACAGTTGTGTCACGGGGCCGGCCTGCCGGTGACCGGCGGGGATGACGGTGCCGGTCCAGCGCGCGACGAGGTGGCGGGCCGCCCGGCAGACGGGCCGCGCCAGTGCGAGGGTGCCCGCGCACACGATCACGGCGGGCCCGATCCACGACCACGGGTGCTCCGCGCCGCTCCACGTCCCCAGCACCACCGCGCCGGCCCACACCAGCGGCACGAGCAGGCAGACGGCGGCGCCCGCACACGCCCGCCCGAAGCCCACGCCGGCCGACGCCGCCACCCGCACCAACCGGGATCCCACCCGTCCCATGACTCCCCCTCACTTCGCCTGCCCCGCCCCACTGTGCACCGCCCGGCGCCCCCTTCGCACCGGCCCGGTCCAGGAGTGGGTCTGGACCCACCCCCCGGTGGGTCCAGGCCGGTACCGCGCCGGGGGGCCGGTTCCTAACGTCGTGGTCATGGAAACCAACGCGCACACCACGGCCACGACGACGACCGCCGACGCCACCACCACCGCGGATCCGGCCCTCCTCGACGGTCCCGGCGTCCGGGCCGCCTTCGGCAGGGTCCGGGCCGCGGTCAAGGTCTACGGCGTGCTCACCTCGGCCGCCCTCCTGACGGTCGTCGCGGTCGCGGGTACGGGCCACCTGGTCAACCCGTTCATGTGGATCCGGGCGATCCTGCTGCCCCTCGTCGCGGTGCTGCTGCACCGGCTGGCCCGTTCCGCCGCCGGGGGTGCGCGGCGCCCCTTCGAGCGGCTGCGCGGAGTCTCGGCCGTCTTCCCCGTCGCGATCGTCGGGGTGGACCTGATCCCGGGCGTCTGCCCGTGGTGGTACGCGGCGCTGCAGGCGCTGTGCGTGCTCCCGGTCGCCCGCGTCGCCCTGACCCTGCGCGGCGCCGCCCTGCGCGCGGTGTTCGCTCCGCTCCCGAAGACGCGCTGAGCACCGGGCGACGCCGGTCGCGGGGCGCGCGCAGAACGAGGGCGCGCGGAGAACGCGGGGCACGCGGGGCACGCGGGGCACGCGGGGCACGCGGGGCACGCGGAGGGCCGGGGGCGCGCGGGGCGCAAAGAGCGCAGAGGGGGCGCGAGTTCTCGAAGATCAATTCGAGTGCGCCCCTGGGGGTACGGGCCCCCTTTTCTTGATCGCGCAGTTGTTAGCGTCCTGGCCGTGACTCACTTCATGGAGTCCGGCCAGAAGCCGGACCACGTCATGCTGCCCGCGCCCGGGGAAGCGAGCGAATCGTTTCGTCCCGTCGTCCTGGACCCCGGACGGCCCGTCGACGCCGCGGCCCTGGCCGCCCTGCGCGACGCGCCGCACCTGCGCGAGGTCCACGACCGGATCGAGGAGCAGGTCGAGGAGCTCCTGCGCTGCCGGGCACCCCGGGACCCCTTCGGCGGCCGGTCCGCCGCCCGGGCCGTCGCCGACGTCACGGGCGGGCGGCCCGGGACGTACGGCAGGTGGGTCTGGTACCCGTGGTCGGGCCGGCTGGTGCACCTGCTGCCCGAGGCGGAGTTCCGGCTGGTCCGCACCGACCGCAACCGCGACAAGATCACCCGTGACCAGCAGCGGAGCCTGCTGGCCCGCCGGGTGGGCGTCATCGGGCTCTCGGTCGGCAGCAGCGCCGCACTGGCCTGTGCCATGGAGGGCGTCGGCGGGGCCTTCAGGCTGGCGGACTTCGACCGGCTCGGCCTGTCGAACCTGAACCGGCTGCGGGCCGGGGTGCACGAACTCGGTCTGGAGAAGAGCGTGCTGTGCGCCCGCCGGATGTACGAGCTCGACCCGTACCTGGACATCGAGGTGGTGCGGGGCGGAATCACCGAGGAGACCGTCGGGGACTTCTTCGGCGATCCCGCCCGCGGTCAGGGGCTGGACCTGCTCGTCGAGGAGTGCGACGCCCCCTGGGTGAAGGTCGCCGCCCGCGAGCACGCCCGCCGCCACCGGATCCCCGTCCTCATGGACACCAACGACCGGGGCCTGCTCGACATCGAGCGCTTCGACCTCGAACCGGGCCGCCCCCTCTTCCACGGCCGCATCGGCGCCACGACCGCCGCCGACGTACGGGACCTGGGCCGGGAGGAGACCATCCGCTTCCTGCTCGACATCGTCGACGGGGACCGGCTGAGCCCCGCCATGACCGATGCCCTCACCCGGGTCGGGCACTCGCTCTCCAGCTGGCCCCAGCTCGCCAGCGGGGTCATGCTCGGCGCGGCCCTCGTCGCCGACACCGCCCGCCGCGTCCTGCTCGGCGAACGGCTGCCCTCGGGGCGCCACTCCGTCGACCTGGAGGCCCTCGTCCCCGCCGCCGAGGCCCTGCCCGCACCGCACGGGGGCACACCGTGACGCGCGTACCCGAACTGCGCGGCGCCCGCCTGCGGCTGCGCGAACTGCACGCGGACGACCACGCGGCCTTCGCGCGGATCCTCACCCACCGCGTGCTGACCCGCTACCTCGGCATCGACCGCATGGACGCCGGGCAGGCCCACGACACCTTCGCGCGGAGCCTGGCCCAGCGCCACACCGACCCGCGCCGCCGGTACACCCTGGCCGTGTGCTCCCCCGACGACGACGCCCTCATCGGCACGATGGGGCTCCTCGTCGAGGACTACGGCAGCAACGCCATGCTGACCAGCCTGGTGCTGCTGCCCGGGGCGCCCGTACGGGGGCACGGGCACGAGGCGGGCCGGCTGCTGATGGCGTACGGGTTCGGCCACCTGGGCCTGCACCGCATCTGGGCCGGACACCGCAGCGACCACCAGTTCATGCCGCAGGTGATGCACGCCGCCGGGCTCCGCCCCGAGGCCACGCTGCGCCAGCTGTTCCGGACCCAGGGGTGCTGGCACGACGTCACCACGTACGCCGCCGTCGCCCCCGAATGGAAGCTCCAGGCCACCCCCGCCGAGCTCGCCATCCTCGACGGCGCGGAGCTGCTCGACCCCGTCTGAGCCCCCTCCGACCCCCCTCCGACCCCCTCTGACCTGCCCGTGAGGGGCCCGGGACGCGCGCGGGAGCCGCTGCGGGGACACTGGCAGGACCACGAACGCAGGGAGGCGGGATGAGCTGGGCTTCATGGACCACCCGCGGTGTCTTCGCCGGGCGCTCCGGAGTGCGGACGGGCGAGGAGGGTCCCGTCCTGACCGGTGAGCTCGACGTGCACACCACCTGGATCGAAGACACCGGCCTCGCGCAGGTCACCGTCCAGTACAGCGGCGCGTCGGAGTGGCTCCCGCTGGCGGAGAGTCCCATTCCGTGCACCAGCGAGGACGCGAGCCGCGCCCTACACGACCTGGTGATCGACTCCATCCGCAGCGGGGCCCCGCTCCTGCTGGGCCCGGCCGCCCCGGCCGGCTAGGCCGTCTCTTCCGGACCTTGCCGGTCAAGACACCGCGGGGGCGCGGCCCGAAGGCGCGCCCCCGCGGTGTGGCCTGACCGGATCAGGCGGGTCAGGCGTTGACGCAGGTGTTGCCGAAGGCCGGGTTGAGCAGCCCGATGACGCTGACGGTGTTCCCGCAGGCGTTGACGGGGATGTGGACCGGCACCTGGATGAGGTTGCCGGAGAGCACACCCGGCGAGTACGCGGCCACGCCCTGCGCGCCCGCGTCGGCGCTGGCCGCCGACGCGCCGCCGGCCAGCACCGCACCGGCCGCCAGGGCCACTGCCAGACCTCGTCGCACACGAACCATGAGAAGTACCTCCGTAAGGGTGCCGTCGCCGTGCGGAGGGCCCGCGCGGCCGGTGCGGGGTCCGGGGAACCTTCCCCCGGCCTCCCCCACGTGCTGTCTTCGCCGCCGCCCTCGCGCCGGTTTGGCCGGTGCGGCATGCTTCCCCCGATCGGAGCAGTCGCGGACGCGGGGAGCGGACGCCTCCCATCCGCGGGGCCCCTCC
This sequence comes from Streptomyces sp. NPDC048507, assembly GCF_043199995.1. Classification (NCBI taxonomy): domain Bacteria; kingdom Bacillati; phylum Actinomycetota; class Actinomycetes; order Kitasatosporales; family Streptomycetaceae; genus Streptomyces; species Streptomyces sp. NPDC048507. Next base: position 125,289 of record NZ_JBICWZ010000011.1, read on the forward strand.
GTCCTCGGGGGCGGCCGGGCCCCCTACCAGCGAGGACGAAGGACGACCGGTATGCGAGGAAGCCGCCCCGCCGGGGGCCGGACATGAGCGTGACGCGCGGCGGCGCGGGCGGCCCGGCGGGCCCCGCCCTGGTCCCCGTACGCCCGGGCGCGGCGCCGGGCGGCGCGAGGGCGGCGGTGCTCGTCCTGCACGGCGGACGCGCGGACGCGCGGACGACCTGCGGCCCCCGGACCGGCTGAGCCTGCCCGCCCCGCGCATGCGGCCCTTCGAGGCCGCCATCGCCCGCGCCGCCGGGGACGACGGCGTACTCGTCGCCCGCGTCCGCTACCGCCACCGCCACCGGGGCTGGAACGGCCGGCAGGCCCACCCGGTCGCCGACGTACGGCGCGCCCTGGACGAACTGCGCGCGCTCGCCGGTCCCCTGCCCGTCGTCCTGGTCGGCCATTCGCTCGGCGGCCGGGCCGCGCTGCGGGCGGCGGCGGACCCCGGTGTCACCGCGGTCGTGGCCCTGGCGCCCTGGTGCCCGCCCGGCGAGCCCACGGCCCCTCTGGACGGCCGTACGGTGGTCGCCCTGCACGACGAGGCTGACCGCGTCACGTCCGCGGCGGACACCTGGGCCTACCTGACCCGCGCCCAGCAGGCGGGCGCCCTGGTCCGGGGGGTCGCGATGCCCGCGGGCGGCCACGCCATGCTCCGCGACGCCCGCCGGTGGCACCGGCTGACGGCGCGGGCCACGGCCGCGCCCCTCGGACTCGGACCCGTCCCGGACGCACTCGCCGACGGCCCCGCCCGGACGGGCCGGCCCCCCCGGCCGCTCCGGCCCGAGGGGGCCGGCCCGGCGCCGTCCTAGCGGCGTACGTCCATGTGCAGGCGGACCGTGGTCCCCCGCTCCCGGGTGGAGCGGATCTCCACGAGGTCGCACAGCTGGTGCGCCAGCCACAGGCCCCGGCCGCCGATCTGCTGCGGGTCGGGGCGGCTGCGGCCCGCCATCACGTCGGCGATGTAGCCCGCGTCCCGGAACTCGCACAGGAACATCGCGTCCCGGGACCAGGTCCGCAGGGTGCCGCGGCCCCCGCCGTGCCGGATGCTGTTCGTCGCGATCTCCGTGACGGCGACGGCGAGCTTGGAGAGCCGCTCCTCGGGCACGCCCGCGTCGGCCGCGCACTGGGCCACCTTCGACCGGACCGCACCCAGGTCGCCCTGCGTGTAGCCGAACTCCTGGAACGGATCGCACGCGGCCGACAGGACGTCGAAGGGGTACTCGTCCCCGCCGAGGTACTCCTCGTTGGCCGCGTGCAGCCCGTCGCGGCGGATCAGCGGGTGGCAGCGCGACAGCGAGCGCAGGGCGTCCTGGTCCTCGTCCCCGGCGTCGTAGGGGCACAGCATCGACCAGGTGGGGCTGTGGGCGAAGGCCCGGTTCAAGAGCCACTCGTGGTACCGCAGTTCGGAGAGGTGCGCGGGGCTGCGCGCTTGACGCCAGGCGGTTTCGCCGATGCCGCGCACGGGCCGGTCGCCCTCGCCCCGCTCCCTCATCCAGGCCGACCAGGCGGCCACGAGCCGGCCGGGGTTGGGGCCCGCCGTCGTCGCGTCGACGAAGGTGACGGCGGGTTCGTCGGCGAGTTCGCCGCGCAGCAGCGAGGTCTTGTCGGAGGGCACGGCGACGACGACGGCCTCGCCGCCCTCCAGGGCCTCGTGGATGAAGTCCAGCGTCCCGGACAGGAACTCCGCGTCGCCGCGGTAGGGGTACAGCTCGTGGCGGAAGGGGCCCTCGGCCCCGCCGGACGCCGCCGCGCGCACGGTCTCGGTCATGACGTCATCACCACCGGTAGGCCTGCGTCCGCATAGCCCGCGAGTTCCCAGCACAGGCGCACGGTCTCGTTGGCTCCCTCGACGTCGATCCGGCGGCCGGGCAGGTGACGGGCCGCGTCGACGAGCGCGTGCATCCCGGCCGCGTCGATCATCCCGAGGGTGGCGAACTGCAGCCTGACCTCGGCCGTGTGCCGCATGGCGGCCCGTAGCGCGGCGTTGAACGCCGACGCGCACTCCGAATCGATCACTCCGTCAACGCTCCACCTGTCGGCACCGGTGCTGAACATCCGGAAGGCCGGACGCGGTGCGCGCGTGCCCGTCTCGTGGGGATGCATACATGCCGCCCGCTCCAGCGTCGGCGCGTCCCACAGCGAAGGCCGGAAGGCACACACGACGATGGCGCCGCTCTCGGAGGCGAATTCGTCGAGCTTGAGCTCCTGGGCGAGCAGTTCCTCGGCCCCGCCGGGCGCCGTCGCGGGGAGGCGCTCGGTGAGCACGCGGACCGACCGGAAGCCCTGGCGGGCAGCGGTACGGGCCTCCCTGCGCACCGCGGCCAGCACGGATTCGGTGTCCGCGTGGTCCGGCAGGTCCAGCACCACCGAGGCCGGGGGCAGGCCGTCGGGGGCGGGCCGGGTCAGGCCGGAGGCGCCGCGGGCGGAGGCAACGAACACGAGCTTGTCCCCGTAGAGGGCGCCGTCGGCCACGTACGCCCGCGCGTCCGTGAGGAAGGCCGCGGACGGATCCATCCGCCAGCAGACGTGGTCACCGAGCTCGACCTCGTCCAGCGTCGCCAGCGCGCGTGCCGTTCTCACCTCGCCCCCTTCCGGCCTGCCGGCCCTCCGATCGGGCTGTTCGCCCCCACCCGGCACCCTACTGCGCCCGACCCGCGCCCGGGGGCCGCACCGCATGCTGTGCGACTGCCCGCTCGGCGGGCTCCCAATCAGGCGGGCCCCGGCCGGCGGCTCCCAGGGCCCGGCCGGCGGCGGACTTCCGCCGGAGCGCCGCCGGAGCCTCCTGAAAAGTGCCATTCAGGATCTTGATGTTTGTTGATCCCCCTGCCAGATTCGGCGCCACCACCACGACGGGGGAGAGGCCACCCACATGCCGGCAGAGCGGCGGACCATCGAAGCCGTCCCGGACGCCGAACGGCACGGCACGCCGCGCAGCCAGTTCACCCTCTGGTTCGGCGCCAACATGCAGATCACCGCGATCGTCGACGGCGCGCTGTCGGTGGTCTTCGGCGCCGACCCGCTGTGGGCGATACCCGCGCTGCTCCTCGGCAACGTGCTCGGCGGCGTCGTCATGGCCCTGCACTCCGCGCAGGGGCCGCGGCTGGGCGTACCGCAGATGATCTCCAGCCGGGCGCAGTTCGGCGTGTACGGGGCGGTCCTGCCGCTGCTGCTGGTGATCCTCATGTACCTCGGCTTCGCCGCGACCGGCAGCGTGCTGGCCGGACAGGCGGTCGCCGCGCTGCTCCACGTCGGGACGGCCGCCGGGATCCTCGTCTTCGGAGCGCTGACCGCCGTCGTCGCCGTGACCGGCTACCGCCTCATCCACGTCGCGGGCCGCGTCGCGACCGTCGCCGGCGCTCTCGGCCTCGGTTACCTGATGGTCCGGCTGTTCACCCGGTACGACGTCGGCGCGCACGTCGGCGTCAAGGGGTTCGAGGCGGCGACCTTCCTGCTCGCCGTGGGGCTCGGGGCCGGCTGGCAGCTCACCTTCGGGCCCTACGTCGCCGACTACTCGCGCTACCTGCCGCGCGACACGAGCGCCCGGGCGACGTTCTGGTGCACCTTCGCCGGCTCCGTCATCGGATCCCAGTGGGCCATGACGCTGGGCGCGCTCACGGCCGCCGTCGCGGGCGCGGCCTTCCTGCCCGACCAGGTGGGCTTCCTCGGCGAGCTGGCCGGTCCGGCGTTCCCGGCGTTTCTCGTCTACCTGGTGATCGTCGTCGGCAAGCTGACCGTCAACTGCCTGAACGCCTACGGCGGATTCATGTCGGTCCTGACCACCGTCACCGCCTTCGACCGTCGCCCGCACGTCGCGCCCGGGGTGCGCGCCGCTTCCATCACCGGTTTCATCGCGGTGTCCCTGGCCATCGCGCTGGCCGCCAGCGACGACTTCCTGACCCACTTCAAGAACTTCGTGCTGCTGCTCCTGACCGTGTTCACGCCCTGGAGCGCGATCAACCTGGTCGACTACTACCTGATCTCCCGGGAACGCGTCGACATCCCGGCCCTCTACGACCCGGCGGGCCGCTACGGCCGCTGGAACGTCACCGCGCTGGCCTGCTACCTCCTCGGCATCGTCGTGCAGGTCCCGTTCCTGGCCACCGCGCTCTACACCGGCGCGGTCACCGAGCGGCTCGGCGGCGCCGACGTCTCGTGGATCGTCGGACTGGTGGCCACCTCGGCCCTGTACTGGCTCTGGGCGCGGCGCAGCGCCGACCCGCCCGCCGCGACCGTCCGTCCGGCCGCGGACGCGTAGAGGCGTAGAGGCGTAGAGGCCTAGAGGCGTGGGCCGGGACCCGCGTCCTCCGGGGGTGTCCGTGCGCCGTGGGGTATCCATGGGGCATGGAAACCGAACGGCTGACCTTCGACGGGTGGATCGCCGCCGTCGGGACGGGATCCGGCGCGCGGGTGGTCGTGGGCCACTGGCCGCGGTCGCCCTTCGGCCCGTTCAGCGACGTGATGCTGGAGCGCGCTGACGGCCTGCGCACGCTGCTGGCGCCCACCGCCGAGACGGCCGGGTACGTCGCCTCCGTCTACCACTTCGACGAGGTCCGGACGGTCCCGGTGAGCGTACGCGGCCGCGACGGCCTGTGGGAGGTCGCGGCGGGGCCGCTGGAGCTGTGGTTCCGGGCGGGTCGCCGGGGCCCGCTCGGCCTCGCCCTGCGGGCCGTCCCCCGGCCGCTCGCCCGCAGGCCGCTGTGGGCGGCCCTGGCGGACGCGCCCTCCCGCCTGATGACCGGCGTACGCACCCGGGGCAGCTCGCGCCCCGGATGCCGCCAGTGGTACGCCGCCTGCGACCTGCGGCCCATCGTCGCCGCCCGGGCCCGCCTCGACGGCGCCGACCTCGGCCCGCTGGCTCCGGTCTCCCCGCCCGTGCGGTTCGGCTTCGGGTCGGCCCCCGCGGCTCCGTCCCTGGTCCGGGTGGTCTCCACCGTCGAGCGCGCCGTGCCCTGACGGCCCCGGCCGGGCATGGGCGGCGCGCGGGCGGGGATGCTGTGGGCGGGGGGTGGTGCGGCATGGCGTCGACGGCTTGGGCGGTGACCGGCGCGGCCTGGTGCCTGGTGCTGCTGGCCGGGGCGCTGCGGCTCGGCGGCGGGCGCGTTCGGGTGCCCGTCGGGGCGCTGTCGCCGGTCGAGGCCGGGCTGTTGCGCGGGGGCGTACGGGCGGCGACGCAGACCGCGCTGGTCGAGCTCTACCTCGGCGGCGCGGTGCGGGCGGAGTTCCGGCGGACGGTCCTGAGCGTCCCCACCCGGGTGCCGCCGAAGGGCTGCTCCGGGCCGGCCCGCGCCGTGTACGGGGCCCTGTACCGGCGGACGCACCCCGGCAGGCTCCACGACCACGAGCGGGTGCGGGGCGCCCTCGGGGAGACGACCCGCAGGCTGGAACGGGCCGGGCTGCTGGTGTCCGCGAAGCGGCGGTGGGCCGAACGGGCGCTGCTGCTGCCGGTGTTCGCCGCCCTGCCGGTCACGGCCGGGGCGGGCGGGGCGGCCGGGGCACCGGCGGCATGGCTGTGGCTCGGCGGCCTCGCCGACGTGGGCGCGCTCGCGCTGTGGGCGGCGTCCCGGCGCACCCGGCGCGGTGCGGCCCTGCTGGCCCGGCTGCGTCTGCTGCACGCCGGGACGCGCCGGGCCACGGAACGGGGCGACCCCGGCGCGGTGTTGCTGAGCGCGGCGCTGTTCGGCGGGCCGGCGCTGCGCGCGCAGCTGCCCCGGTTCACCGAGGAGAGCGGGCTGCTGACCCGCCCCCCGAGGGAGCCCATGGAGCGCAGCGGGCAGGGGGGCTGGCACCCGTCGCAGGGGGGATGCGGAGGCTGAGGAGGCCGTCGGGGGCGAAGGGGCGGGGGGCCGGTGCGCACGGGGGAAGGGCACCGGCCCCCCGGGGGCCCGCGGCGGGGTTCCGGCCGCGGCCCGCACGGCGCCGGACGTCGCGGTGACCACGCCGGGGGGCGGGCGGGCACCGACGTCACAGCACCGGTTGAATCGTAAACCATTTGGCGGGAGGTGCGTCACGCACCCACCCGGTGGCGGAGCGGGGCGAAGGCCAGGAGGTAGAGCAGCCCGCCGAGCGGCAGGAAGTCGAGGTTCGCCGCGATGGCGACCGTGCCCAGGACGAACGCCACGAGCGAGGGGACGGCCCGGGGGCCCTTGAGCGCGGCGAGGAGGGCGATCACGCCGATGTAGAGGAAGACCGGTACGACCGTGTACACGACGGGCATCACCCCGGGCACGTCCTGCACCCGGGCGAAGATCTCGCTCATCTCCGCCTTGTCGTCGGCCCGGATCCCCGCGTAGATGTCGATCGCCGCCTGGGCCGTGGCCGCGGCCACGCCCGCCCACGCGACCGGCCAGGCCACGTTGACCACCCTCCGCCGGACCGGGCCGGCCTCCGCGGCCGCCGCGCGGCGCAGTCCGTCGCAGACCACTCCGAAGAGCAACACCCCGGAGAGGAAGGCGAGATGGCCGGTGATCCACGCCGCGCCCGGCTCCTTGGACCCCTCCACCAGAAGTCGGATGGACCCGTAGACCACGAGGAGGACGGGGGCCGCGATGAAGGAGATCCGGGTGAGTCGCACTGCTTGCTTTGTCATGACCACAGCTTGCCGACGGGTGTCGTGGCGCCGCCATTGGTGATCACCCTGACAACACCCCCAGGACATCGCGGGGTTGGATCAGGGGGCGGCTCGGGGTCGGAGTCCGGGTCCGAGGGCCCCGGGTCCGAGGGCCCCGGGTCCGAGGGCCCCGGGTCCGAGGGCCCCGGGTCCGAGGGCCCCGGGCCCCGGGGTCGGAATCCGGGGCCGGGGCCGGGGCCGGGGCCGGCGGTCAGCGGTCAGCGGTCAGCGGTCAGCGGTCCTGGGAGAGTTCGAGCAGTTCCGCGAAGGTACCGCCGGCATGGACCAGGTCGTCGTAGCGCCCCTGCTCGGTGATGCGGCCGTGTTCCATGACGACGATGTGGTCGGCGATCTTCGTGTTCTCCAGCCGGTGGGTGACCACGATGGTGATGCGGTCCCCCGCGATGGCCTTGATCCGCTCGAAGATCTGGTGCTCGCCGCGCGGATCCATCTGCGAGGTGGGCTCGTCCAGGATCAGCAGCCCCGGGCGCCGGTACAGGGCCCGGGAACAGGCGACGCGCTGCCACTGCCCGCCCGACAGCTCCGCGCCGCCGAAGACGTCGCGCGACAGCAGGGTGTCCAGGCCCGCGGGCAGGTCGTCGACGGCCTCGCGCAGACCGACCGCGTCGATCGCCTCCCACACCGGGGCGTCGTCGTGGGTGCGGGGCTGGCCCAGCGTGACGTTGTCGCGCACCCGCAGCGGCCACTGCGCGAAGATCTGCGGCACCAGACCCGTGTCCTGCCACACCGTGACGGGATCCACCTCGGCGAGGTCGGTGCCGTTCCAGGTCACCCTGCCCTTGTCCGGCAGGTAGATCCCGGTCAGCAGCCGGGTGAGGGTGGACTTCCCCGAGCCGTTCGCCCCGACGATCGCGAGGATCTGGCCGCGCCGCAGGGTGAGCGAGACCCCGTCGACGGCCGGCCTGGCCTTGCCCGGGTAGCGGTACGCGACCTCCTCCAGCCGGATCTCCTCGGCCGGTCCGGCGTGGGCGCGGGGCCCCCGCCGGGGGGCGCGGGCGGTGGCCTCGTCGAGGAAGGACTGCATGTCGCCGAGGTACAGGCTGGTGTGGAAGACCGCGGCTCCGTTCACGACGACCTGGGAGAGCGCGGCGAGCGTGCTCTGCACGGCGATGACGGCCGTCGCGGCCACCGCGAGCCCGATCCGGCCGGACACCGCCAGCCACGCCAGCGCGCCCCAGGTCACGACGAGGAACACGCCGCCGGCCCCGGCGGACAGCAGGGCGATCCGCAGGGTCCGGGGCGCCGCGGCGAGGGTGCGCCGGTCGCACCGGTCGGAGAGGGCCCGGTACCAGTAGACGAGGTAGTCCGTCATCGAGTTGGCGCGCACCTCGTCGGCGTACTTCGGCGTGGTCGCCCACCAGCGCATCATGCCGCGCACGTTGCGGTCGGCGACGTTCGCGTAGTGGATCTCGTAGTCGACCCGGGCGGTCAGGACGGCGCCGACGCCGGCGGGCAGCACGGCGAGCAGGAGCAGGGGCAGCAGCAGCGGGTTCAGCACGGACAGCACGCCGACGGCGCTCACCATGCGGATGAGCGCGGAGAGGAACCGCTGGGCGTCGGTGACCATCACGTGGGTGCGCATGACGCCCATCTCGGCCGCCTCGTGCCGGTCCGCGAAGCCGTCCTCCGCGTACGCCGAGGCCTCGACGCGGCACACCGCCTCGACCAGCGCCGTGTCCGTCTCGGTGGTCAGCCGCGGGGTGATGCGGCGCTCGGCGTACGCGGCCAGCGCCCCCGACACCCGGGCCAGCGCGGCGGCCGACGCCACCACCAGCAGGGCGGGCAGCGCACCGCGCAGCCGGTCGGGTGCGGAGCCGTCGCCCAGGACGGACCCCATGGCGCGGGCGGTGGCCGCGAGCAGCACGGCGGCCGCGACGCCCGTGACCGCCTGGCAGCCGGCGAGCAGTTGGACGGCCCGCCGGTCCGTCCGCCAGGACACCCGGGCGATGCGGGTGAGGACGGCCGGGATCTGCCCGCACATCCGCCGGAAGGAAACGGTGGCGAGCGGATTGACGGAGTACTGCCCGCTGTAGGTGATCTCCGCCGGCGGGGGCGGCGGGGGCCGCCGGCTGCCGGTGGTCTGCTGCTCTTGCGCATCGGCCGAGGTCAACTGCTCCCCCTGGAGGTCCGTCCGGCATCGTCACGGGGCTCAACGACGGGGCCGCAATATCGAACACATGTATTTCGGTCGGCCTCGGACCCCCGGGATCGCGGGCTTCGCGGAGCGTGCCGGGTGCATCGACCCGTCTCCCGCAACAGGAGTGCCACGCAAGGGGGTTGGCCGAATCGCCGAGGGCTGCCCGGGAGGGCGCGGCCGGGTGCCCGGGCGGCCGGGGCGAAACTGCGTGGACCGCTCGGGCCGGGACGTGATCCACTGCGGGCATGAGCCTGTCCGTCGATGTGTTCACCGCCGACGAGAACGGCGGCGTCCGTTTCCTCGACGTCCCTGCCGGGTCGTCGGACCTGGCGGGCTTCGAGAGCTGGCGCACCGAGGTGTGGGGATCGCCCGCCGTCCGCGCGCTCGGTGCGCGGTTCTTCCCCCAGCTGGCCGGGGGCGACCTCCGCGTCGCCCCGCACGACGTACGGGAGTTCCTCGCGGAGGCGCTCCTGCTGCGGGACCACCTCGACGCCATCGCCGCAGGCCCGGACCCGGCCGGGCCCGCCGCCCGGCGGACCGCCGCGATCGGCGACCGCCTGGACAACATCCTCGACGCCGCCCGGCGGGCCTCGCGGGCCGGCGGCGGGGTGCAGATCTGGTAGCGCGTCGCCGACCTGGTCAGGGACATCGTCGCGACCAGCAACCCCAACCTGCTGATCGTCACCGATGACGTCCACTGCACCTTCGTGCCCGGTTTCCGCTCGCTCGCCGCGGACCTCCCGCGCAACCCCCTGCTCGTGTACTCGTACTCTAAGCACTACGGCCGCACCGGGTGGCGGCTCGGCGTCATCGGGCTGCACGACGGATTGCCGACCGGGGCGGCCTCAGGGGCGGAGCGGCGCCCGCTCCCAGGTCCGTGCCGCGTTGAGGTCTGGCGCAGTACCGGCCGGTGCGTAGGCGTAGCCGTCCCCCTGTTGGAGGAGTCGGGGCTCCTCGGGGCGCAGGTGGCTCGCGCCTCCTCCCGCCGGTCGGTGGCGGCGCACGATCCCGGCCGGAGGTTGCCGGCGTTCCTCGAACTCGGCGAGCGGGCCGTTCGGCTTCGGCCAAGAGCCCGACTCCGGCTCGGTGCGGCGGTGTCGTCCCATCGGTGTCACATCCTCTCGGCTCGGGGCAGTGGCCGGCGTCGGCATGGGGATGGGGAGGTCCTGGCTGCGATCGTCTTCGTGGCCACCTCCGGGTGCACCTGATCGGCGGGCTGGACGCGCCGGGCGGCTTCCGCTACTTGCGGCTGAGGGTTTGAGCGTCCCCGTTGTCAGGATCTCCCACGCCGCGCCGCATCGTCGGATGCGCCCTCGAGCCGCCGAATTCCCACGGGTTGCCGTCGCAGACGGTGGTCCACACCTTCTCCGCTTCCTTGTCGTCGGGATAAGCGCCCCACTTGCCGGTGCCGCTACACTCCGACACCTTGTCGCCGTCGTTATTGAACTCGGCAAGGTTGGTTGCGACGACGGTGCCGTCGTTCTTGAAGAGCAGGGTTCCGGTATTACCCTCGGTCCAGGTGCCTACAATGTCGGGCCGAGCCAGTTTCTGTGGCTGCCCTAGGCACCCCGTGGCCAGCGTCAGCCCCGCGACTGCCAAGACCACTCCACGCAGCCCCGCAGCGACTCGCCCTCGTTCATCACGCATGACTCCCCCTTGCGTACGTCAAGCCCCGACTGCTTCGCACAGCAGATCGCCTGGCCCTCACACTGCCACGAAGCTTGAACATGTTCAACTCTGCTCGATGCGCACTGACAACCCCGCTGTGCACACCGCATTGAGCGATGGGCCGCTCGCCGGAGGACGCCATTTCATTTGATGATGCGGCGGTAGCAGATGAGGGTGCTGGCGATGCCGGCGAAGGCGAGGAAGCGCTCGGGCTTGCGTTCGTAGCGGCGGTGCAGGCGTCGGCATCCGTTCAGCCAGGACACTGTTCGTTCGACCACCCAGCGGTGCCTGCCCAGCGTGTCGGAGGCTTCGATCCCCCGTCGTGCGATGCGGGGCACGATCCGTCGACGCCGCAGCCAGTTGCGCAGATGGCCGTAGTCGTCACCCTTGTCGCCGTGGAGCTTGGCGGGGCGACGGCGTCGCGGGCCGAAGCGGGAGCGGATCGGAGGTATCCCGCGCATCACCGGAATGCGGGCCAGGCTGTCGTGGTCGTTGGCGGCCGAGACGCCGATCGAAAGGGGCAGACCGTTGCGGTCGACGATGAGGTGGATTTTCGATCCGGCTTTGCCACGGTCGGTCGGATTCGGTCCCGTCAGCGGCCCCCTTTGAGGGCCCGGACGCTCACGGAGCCGATCGCGCACCTCGACCAGTCCAACTCGCCGCGAGCACCGAGTTCATCCAGGACCAGACGGTGCAACTTGCCCCACACCCGGGCCCGCGACCACTCAGTGAACCGCCGGAACGCCGTCACTCCGGAGGGGCCGAAGCCGGGTGGCAGCTGATTCCACGTGCACCCTGACGTGGCCACGAAGATGATGGCGGCCAGCACCTCACGATCCCCATGCCGACGCCGCCCGCCGCCCTGGGGGCGTTCCGGCGCTGGCGGCACCACACGTTCGAACAACTCCCACAAGCCGTCCGGCACCATCCGCTGTACGAGCCCAGTCGTCACCACACCAGACTGCCGCAAGATCACGCCAAACCCGGAGGACGATTCAACCCGGGGCCTGCTCCTCGAACTCGCTGCCTTCGAGTCCGACCGCGCCGGCGAGCAGTGGAAGGAGCCCCACGATCTACGCCGCAGCCGGGGCCTTCCCGCGACGGGTGGCAAGCGGTGGGGTTCCGTCTGGCACCCGCGGCGTGTACCGGACGGGCAGGGCGGCATGCCGCTCCAGGAGGACCGGTACATCGCCGATCCGGACATGACGGAACTCTCCCTGGAGTCCTTTCCGGGCCCGGCGGTTGCCCCCGCGCGGGGGCCGGGGCAACCGCCTGACGCCCGGGGCGAAGGGTCACCCGGCCGCGGGCCGGGCGGGGATGTGGGGGGTGCCGGCCGGCTGGGTGACCGTACGGGCGCGGGAGGCCTCGCCGCCCTTCACGTGCTCGGTGCCCGCGGGCACCTCGACGGTCCGGGCGTACCGGCTCTGCGACGCTCCCGCCGCGCCGTCGGCCGCCTTGCGGGCCGGGACGTGTTCCGTGGACCGGGGCGCCTCGACCGTCCGGCGGTGGTCCTGGGCCGGGTGCGCCGCGGGGGCGGCACTGGCGGCTCCGGCCACCGCGAACGAGCCGATCAGCGCCGCGACGGAGGTGGCGACGATCTTCTTGCCGATGTGCATGGGAACTCCTCTGTTTACCTGCCGTGGTTGTCGTCTTCCGACACCGCCGAAGGTAGAGGAAAGGAACATTTCGGATCCTTAACGCAGCGGATCCGGACGTTCGAGCGAGATGCCCTCCGATCGTGAACAGCCGCCCCCCGCGACCCCGCACGGCGCCATGCTGGTGCACACGGCGTGTGACCGACGCCGCCGGACGTGCGAGGGGCGGGGAGTGACATGGCGCAGGAACCGGGGCGGCACACGGGCCTGGACGAACAGGCGGTACTACTGGCCGCCGGGCTGGCCGACCTGGCCCTGAGCACACTGGGCTCGGCCCTGGGCACGGTACGGGGGCTGCTGCGCCGCTCGGACACCGGCGCACTGGCGGCCGAAGCGGAACACGATCTGATGGCGCGCGGACGCCTGGCCCTGGACCGGTACGCGGCCCCGCCCCCCGCCCACCTGGAGATCCTGGCCCGGACCGTCCTGGCCCGGCAGCGCGCGGCGGCCGGCGCCGCAGCAGCGGACCCGGGCCCGGCGGGCCGGCCATGACGCCCGGCGAGGGCTGGGACCCGGCCGCGTTCAAGGCCCGCGTCGACGAGGTGCTCCAGCGCTACGTCGCCCGGGAGGCCGACCGGTTCGCCGCCGTGGACCCGCTCCTGGCCCCGGTGGCCCTCCAGCTCGAAGCGGCGGTCGCACACGGCAAGCGGCTGCGGGCGGCGTTCTGTTACTGGGGCTGGCGGGCGGTCGGACAGCCGGACAGCGACGCGCTGGTACGGGCCGCGGCCTCCATGGAGCTGGTGCACGCCGCGGCCGTGACGCACGACGACCTCATCGACGACAGCCCGCTGCGCCACGGCCGCCCGACCGCGCACGTCGCGCTGCGCACCGCCGTGCGCGGCCCCCGGGGCGGCCAGGACGCCGCGAAGTCGCTGGCCATGCTGACGGGCGACCTGCTGATGGCCCTCGCCGGCGACCTCTTCGCCACCAGCGGCCTGCCCGCCGCCTACCTGACCCGGGCCCGGCCCCTGTGGCTGCTGATGGCCCGGGAACTCATCGCCGGCGAGTGCCTGGAGATCCTGCGCACCGGGGCCCGCCCGGACGTCGCCCAGTCGCTGAAGGTCATCCGGTACAAGACGGCCAAGTACACCGTCGAGCAGCCCCTCCTCATCGGCGGCGCCCTGGCCGGGGCCGGGCGGCCGCTGCGCGAGGGCTACTCCGCGTACGGGCTGCCGCTGGGCGAGGCCTTCCAGCTGCGCGACGACCTGCTCGGCCTGTTCGGTGCCACCCGGGACACCGGGAAGGCCAACGCGGACGACCTCCGGGGCCACCGCCCCACGGCCCTGCTGGCGGAGACCTGGCGCCTCGCCGGGGACGACGAGCGCGAACTGCTGGACTCCCTCCTCGGCCGGAGCGACCTCGGCCGGGACGGCGTGGACGCGGTCCGCGAGGTGATGCGCGACCTGGGGACCCCCGACCGCATCGAGGACATGATCAGCGCCCGGGTCGGGGAGGCGCTCGACACCCTGCACGCGCTGGACGTCCCGGCCCACGCCGCGACGGCCCTGACCGCGCTGGCGCACTCGGCCGCGGTCCGCCCTTCCTGACCCGGACGACGACACGAGGAGCCCCGCCATGATCCACACCGCGGCGTCCATGGACGCCCTGCGCCGCAGCGGTGACGAGCTCGCCGACGCGACGGTGGCCACGCTGTTCGAACGCGGCGAGGTCGGCACGTTCAACACCCTGATGCGCTACGTGTCCACCGCCGGCGCCCCGCTCCCGGACGGACTCCCCGAGGTGGCGCGGGAGTACCTGGAAGCCACCCGCGTCCCGCCCTCCTGGGTGGACTGGGAGGAAATGGAGAGGGCCCGGCTCTTCTTCATCGACAACAACGTGCACATCACCACCGCGCTGTCCTTCGCGGCCATGCCCGCCTGCTACCTCGTCCCGCACGTCGCCAGGCTCCTGTCGGCGACCCACGGACTGCAGTACCCCTCCAAGCGGATGGCGGAGACCGGCCAGTTCACCGTCTACCTCATGCAGCCCGACGCCTTCGAGGCCGGCAGCCGCTTCATCCCGGCCGCGCAGAAGGTCCGCCTCCTGCACGCCTCCATCCGCCACCACCTCACGCGCGAGAACCGCTGGGACGGCGACGCGCTCGGCACCCCGATCTGTCAGGAGGACATGATCGGCGGGCAGATGTTCTTCTCGATGCTCGTCCTGGACAGCCTGCACCGCCTCGGCATCCACATGTCGGAGGAAGGCGCGCGGGCGTACTACTACGCCTGGCGGGTCGTCGGCGCCATGCTCGGCGTCGACCAGGACGCCGTACCCGCCTCCCTCGACGAGGCACGCCACTTCCTCGACCGGTACATGCTGCGGCACATGGGGCCCTCGGAGGAGGGCGCGCACCTCACGAGGCAACTGATCGACCTCTACGAGGAGGTGGTGCCCGGCACCCTCTTCGACCCGGTCGTCTCCGCGCTCATCCGGCACCTCGTCGGCGACACCCCGGCCGACTGGCTCCGGGTCCCGCGCACCTCGTGGGACACCCTCGTCAAGGCCGTGCCCCACCTGCTGGGCGTGCTGGAGACCCTGGAGGACCGCTCGCCGCTCGGGGCCTGGGCCCTGGACCGCCTCGGCCATCTGAGCTCGGTCTTCGCCCTGTCCTCCCTCACCCGCGGCCGCGTCATGCACTACGCCGTCCCCGAACACCTCAGGAAGGACTACGGCGTGCCCGGCTCCGTCTCCGGCAGCCGCCGCTGGACGCCGCCGGCCCCCGCGCCCGCCTGAGCCATGCCGAACCGCAGCGGTCCCACCCCGTGGTCCCCGCCGTCCGCGGGGCCGCCCGGCCGGACGGTCCCACGGACGACAGGGCAGGCGGAGCTCCCCCGGGTCAGCCGGCGATGGCGATCTTGCCGTCGGCGGCGGCCCGCGGCTCCCGCTCCGGGGCGGGGGCGGTGGCGGGGGCGGTGGCGGTGAGGCCCTTGAGGAGTCCCGCGAGGTCGATGCCGGTGGTGGCGCCGAGCAGTTCCATGCCCTGGGCGACGTTGTCGGCCACGCCCCGGGTGAGCTTGCCCGCGCCGTCGGTGGAGATGACGGTCAACTTGTCGATGGCCGCCAGCGGTTCGGCCGCCTTGGCCACGATCTGGGGCAGCGCCTCGACCAGCATCTGGACCACGGCCGCGTCGCCGTAGCTCTCGAAGGCGTCGGCCTTCTGCTGCATCGCCCCGGCCTCGGCGGAGCCCCGGGCCGCGATGGCCGCGGCGTCCGCCTCGCCCTCCAGGCGTACGGCCTCCGCTATCGCCGCGCGCCGGGCGCGTTCGGCCTCGCCGCGCTTGGCGCCCTCGATGGCCTCGGCCTCGGCCAGGGCCGAACGGCGCTGCTTCTCGCCCTCACCGGTCAGCCGGGCCCGCTCGGCTTCGGCCTGGGCCCCGGCGATGTCGGCCAGCCGCTCGGCCTCGGCCTGCTTGACCCGGGCCACGCGCAGCGCCTCGGCCTCCTGCTCCGCCTGGTAGCGGCGGGCGTCGGCGGGCTTGCGGACCTCGGTGTCGAGCTGGCGGTCGGTGAGCGCCGCCCGGCGTTCGGCCACCTTTTCCTGCTCGGCGAGGATCTGCTGCTGGCGGTCGGCGTCGGCCAGCGGGCCGGCGGCGTTCGCCCGGGCCGCCGCCGCGTCCGTCTCCGCCTTGATCTCGGCCTGGCGCAGGTACAGCGTCCGCTCGGCGACCGCGATCTCCTCCTCGGCCCTGAGCCGGGCCTGTTCGGCCGCCTGGCGGGCACTGGCCTCCGCGATGTCCGCCTCCTGCCGGGCCCGGGCGGCCTCCGGGCGTCCGAGGTCCTCCAGGTAGGAGCCCTCGGTGGTGATGTCCTGGATCTGGAACGCGTCGAGGACCAGCCCCTGCCCGGACAGGCTCGCCTCGGCCTCTTCGGCGACCTGGCCCGCGAACGCGGCACGGTCACGGATGATGTCCTCCACCGACATCCGCCCGACGATGGCCCGCAGGGCGCCCGACAGGACCTCCTGTGTGAAGCCGACGATGCCGTCCTGCTGCTGGAGGAAGCGCTGGGCGGCGGCGCGGATGGCGTCCTCGTTGCCGCCGACCTTGACGATCGCGACGCCTTCCAGGTTGGCCTTGATGCCGCGCAGGGTGACCGCGCCCCGCACCGCGATGGGGATGTGACGGCTGGACAGGTCGAGGGTGTAGCGCTGCTGGACGAAGGGGACGACGAAGACCCCGCCGCCGACCACGACCTTCTGGCCGCTGTTGTCGGTGAACACCGCCCCGGTATCGGGGTCGGTCGACCTCTTGCCACGGCGGCCCGTGATGATGAAGGCCTCGCTGGGCCCGGCGACCTTGTAGCGGGTGACGACGACGAGGGCGAGCAGCACGAGGAGTACGACCACTCCCACGACCGCGGTGACGACAGAACTCATGTGGATCCCCCCTGCCTCCCTGGGGGGGGGCAAGTTCGGTGGTGAACGGAACAGAACTGATGGGAAGGGGTACGGGAACGGGTACGGCCCGGTCAGGGCGCGACGGCGCGGACGACGACCGAGGTGGACGACGGCGTCGCCAGCACCCACACCTCGGCGCCGAGGGCGACGGGGCCGTCGGCGGTGGCCGCGTACTTGACCGGCTGGCCGCCGAGCCGCAGCAGCACCTCGCCGTAGCCGGCCGCCGGAATGGCGGTGACGACGGATCCGGCCGAACCGACGAGCTCGCCCTGCCGCGGGGCGGCTCCGGCGTCGTCCCGGGCGAGCGAGCGGGAGAACCGGTACGTGAGCCAGCCGGTGGCCGCTCCGGCGGCGGCCCCCGTGGCGGCCGCCGCTCCCGGCCCGAGACCGGTGGTCCCGAGCACGATCGCCCCCGTGAAACCGAGCATCGCCACGAAGCCCGCGATCACCGGGAGCGACAGCCACCCGTCGAACGGTCCGAGCGGGACACCGCCGAGGCTGCCTTCGAGCACCCCGTCGAACACCAGCGAACAGGCCAGCAGGGCGGTTCCGAAGATGCCGAGTCCCAGCAGTACCCCCATGGACGGCCTCCCCCGCGGCTGACGTTTTCGCCGGACAGCCCCATCGTGCCAGCGGGGGCGGCCCGCGTTCATTGCCAGGTTCCGGCAGTCTTTACGCGCCTTTGACGCAGCCAGGCCCGGCCGCCCACGGGGCTACGGCTCGATCAGGCCCACGCGGATCGCGTAGCGGGTCAGTTCGAGACGGTCGCGCAGCCCGAGCTTCTGGAGCAGATTGGCCCGGTGCCGCTCCACGGTCTTGGGGCTGATGACGAGGAGGTCGCCGATCTCCTTGGAGCTGTGGCCCTCGGCGACGAGCTTGAGGATCTCCTCCTCGCGTTCGGTGATGGGCCGTTCCGGGATCGGACCGCCGTCGCGGGCGCGGTCGAGGTAGGTGCGGATGAGGGTGGATTCCGCCCCGGGGTAGATGAACGGCTCGTCCCGCAGCACGGCCCGGCACGCTTCGACGAGGTCGCGGTCGGCGACGGATTTGAGGACGTAGCCCGAGGCGCCCGCGCGCAGCGACTCGAAGAAGTACTGCTCGTTGTCGTACATGGTGAGCATCAGGATCCGCAGCCCCGGGCGGGTGCGGGCGAGTTCCCGGGCGGCCTGCAGACCGGTCCTGCGGGGCATGGCGATGTCGAGGACGGCGAGGTCGAGGTCGAGGCGGTGTGCCAGGTCCACGGCTTCGGCGCCGTCGGCGGCCTCCGCGACCACGGCCAGGTCGGGCTCGGCGTCGAGGATGAGGCGGACGCCCCGGCGCACGAGGGTGTGGTCGTCGGCGAGCAGGATGCGGGCGGGCCGGGAGCCGGGCCGGGAGCCGGGGCCGGGGTGGGTCGTCATCGTGTGGCCCTCGTCGAGTCGGGGGAGGCGGCGGCGCCGGTGGTGTCGAGCCGGACCTCGGTGCCGCCGTACGGGCCGGGGCCGATGGCGAACGCGGCACCGATCAGCAGCGCCCGTTCCCGCATGCCCCGGATGCCGGCGCCCTCGGCCGCGTCCCCGAGCCCCCGCCCGTCGTCCCGGACCAGCAGGACGACGCCGCCGCGCGGCTGCGGCCGCAGGTGGACCTCGACGCGGGTGGCGCCGGAGTGGCGGGCGGCGTTGGTCAGGCCCTCCTGGGCGACGCGGTAGAGGACGAGCTCGGTGGCGGGGTCCAGGTGGGGCGGGCCGGGGGTGATGTGGGCGCTCACACCCAGCCGGCGCGGGGTGGTGAACTCGGCGGCCAGGGACCGCAGGGCGCTGTGCAGGCCGAGTTCCTCCAGGACGCCGGGGCGCAGCCGGCGGGCGATGCGGCGGATCTCGTCCAGGCTGGCGCGGGTGGTCTCCTGGGCCTGGTGCAGATCGGTGCGGACCGGCTCGGGGGCGCGGTCGGCGGCGTGCTTGATCTGGAGGAGGACGGCGGTCAGGGTCTGGCCGATCTCGTCGTGGAGTTCCCGCGCGATGCGCGTGCGCTCGGCCTCCAGCGCGGTGAGCACCCGGCCGCTGCTGGTGGCCCGCTCGGCTTCGAGGCGGTCGAGCATGGCGTTGAAGGTACGGGTGAGTTCGGCGACCTCCCCGCCGCCCGTGACGGCGGGCCGGGTTCCGGGCCTGAGCAGGTCCGCGGTGGCCATCGCCCGGTTCAGGCGGGCGAGGGGGGCCAGCCCGACCCGCAGCAGCACCGCGTTGACGACCAGCATCGCGCCGAGGCCGCCGAGGACGACGAGCGCCTCGCCGGCGCGCACGGGCGTGGAGACGGTGACGGGGCCCAGCAACAGGCCCACGGCGACGGCCAGGACACCGGCGTTCAGGAGGAAGATCCGCCAGTACAGAGACACGGACACACGCCTTTCCGGCCGGTCGCCCGGCATCCGCCGCGGCCACCCGGCCCGCCCGGCCGTCCCGCCTGCGGCCGTGCTGACCTGCGGCGGAACCCACGTCCCCGCCCCATCCTCACCGGGACGGCGGGCCGCTGTCCATCCGTGCCGACACCCATATTTCCGTCATGCGAAAAGTGGCACCATGGGCCCGCCGAGCGGCCTCCCCCTGCCCGGGGCCGAGCCGCCGGCTGTAGCTGTGTACGGAACGAACACGAGGGGGACGGCTGTGCCCGCCGCACGGATGCGCACCACACCACTGCCCGGCATCGGGGTCCAGTACGACCTCACCACCCGCGAACGCCGCCACCTGTCGGTGATCGCCCACCGTGACGGCACCCGGACGGTGAACGTCTACCGGGGCGACGACCCCGACGCGTGTGCCCAGTCACTGCACCTGACCGGGGCGGAGACGGGCTCGCTGATCGACGCGCTGATGCCCGCCCACCACAGCCCGAGCCTGCTGCACACCACCGACCTGGGGCTGGTCGCGGAGCGGATCGAGCTGTCCGGGCACTCGTACTGGAACGGGCGGCTGCTCGGCGAGACGCGGATGCGGACGGAGACGGGGGTGTCGATCGTGGCCGTACTGCGGCGCGCGGAGGCCCGTCCGTCACCGGCGCCGGACTTCCGGCTGGCCGGCGGGGACACGTTGATCCTGATCGGCACCCGCGAGGGCGTCGACGCGGCCGCCTCGATACTCGGACGGGAGTGACGCCCGTGCACTCCGCTGTCTTCCTGATCGAGTTCGGTGCGATCATCCTGGGCCTGGGGCTGCTCGGCAGGCTCGCGGGCCGCTTCCACTTCTCGCCGATACCGCTGTACCTGCTGGCCGGGCTGGCCTTCGGGACCGGCGGGCTGCTGCCGATGGGGGCGAGCGAGGAGTTCGTCGCGATCGGCGCCGAGATCGGCGTCATCCTGCTCCTGCTGATGCTGGGGCTGGAGTACACGGCCAGCGACCTGGTCTCCAACCTGAAGACCCAGTACCCGGCGGGGCTCGTCGACTTCGCGCTCAACGCCGTACCGGGCGCGGCCGCGGCGCTGCTGATGGGCTGGGGGCCGGTCCCGGCCGTGGTGCTGGCCGGCGTCACGTGGATCTCCTCCTCGGGGGTGATCGCCAAGGTGATGGGGGACCTGGGGCGGCTCGGCAACCGCGAGACGCCGGTGATCCTCAGCATCCTGGTCCTGGAGGACCTGGCGATGGCGGTGTACCTGCCGATCATCACGGCGCTGCTCGCCGGGGTGAGCCTGGCGGCCGGCAGCGCGACCCTGGCCATCGCGCTGGGCGTGGCGGGCGCGGTCCTGTTCGTGGCCGTCCGCTTCGGGCGCGTGATCTCCCGCTTCGTCTCCAGTGACGACCCGGAGAAGCTGCTCCTGGTCGTGCTCGGGCTGACGCTGCTGGTGGCGGGCATCGCCCAGCAGTTGCAGGTGTCCGCCGCGGTCGGTGCCTTCCTCGTCGGAATCGCCCTGTCCGGTGAGGTGGCCGAGGGCACGCACACCCTGCTCAGCCCGCTGCGCGACCTGTTCGCCGCCGTGTTCTTCGTCTTCTTCGGCCTGCACACCGATCCCGCGAGCATCCCGCCGGTGCTGCTGCCCGCGCTGGCGCTCGCCGTGGTCACGGCCGGTACGAAGATCGCGACCGGCTACTGGGCGGCCCGGCGGGCCGGGGTCGGGGTCAAGGGGCGCTGGCGGGCGGGGGGCACGCTCGTGGCCCGCGGCGAGTTCTCGATCGTCATCGCGGGCCTCGCGGTGTCGGCGGGCATCGAGCCCGCCATGGGGCCGCTCGCGACCGCGTACGTCCTGATCCTCGTGGTCATCGGCCCGTTGACCGCCCGTTACACCGAGCCCGTGGCCGCCTGGATCGGCGCCCGCCGGGCCCGCTCCGGGCCGGTCCGGGCCGCCGTACCCGCCGGGGCGGGGTCCGCGGAGGAGCTCAAGGAGCAGGCCGGGGCGCAGGATCCGGCCGGACGGCCCTGAGCGGCGGTCCCGGCCGGGGCGCGCATCCGGGCCAGGGGGGAGCCGGGCGGCCGGGGTAGGGTTGCCGGGGCCGTGGGCGGCGTCGCGCCGCCCGGCCCCTGCCGGCCGGCCCCTCCGTATCCTCCCGCACACCCGGCCCTGCCCGAACGGGTGTGCCCGAGCACGACAGGTTCCGTCTCCCGTGTCCTCCCCTTCCGCCGACGCGTCCACCGACGCTTCGGCTGACGCTTCCACCGGCGCTTCCACCGGCGCTTCCACCGGCTCTTCGGCTGACGCTTCCGCCGGCGCCGCCCGCGCCTCCGCGCCCGCCCCCGCCCCCGCCCCCGGCTCCGCCACGGCCGCGCGCCTGCGGGGGCTGAAGCCCGGCTGGATCTCCGACCCGAAGGTCTGGCGCACCGAGGTCCTCGCGGGCCTGGTCGTCGGCCTGGCCCTGATTCCCGAGGCGATCTCGTTCTCGGTCATCGCCGGCGTCGATCCGGCGCTCGGCCTGTTCGCCTCGTTCACGATGGCGGTCGTCATCTCGGTCGTCGGCGGCCGGCGGGCGATGATCTCCGCGGCCACCGGCGCCGTCGCCCTCGTCATAGCCCCGCTGAACCGCGAACACGGTCTCGGGTACCTGATCGCGGCCGTGATCCTGGCGGGCGCGTTCCAGATCGTCCTGGGCGCGCTGGGGGTGGCGAAGCTAATGCGGTTCGTGCCGCGTCCGGTGATGGTGGGCTTCGTCAACTCGCTCGCCGTCCTGATCTTCATGGCCCAGATCCCCGAGCTGTACGACGTCCCGTGGGCGGTCTACCCGCTGCTCGCCGCGGGCCTGGCGCTCATGGTGTTCCTCCCGAGGATCACCACCGTGATCCCCGCCCCCCTGGTCTCGATCGTCGTCCTGACCCTCATCACCGTCGGCGCGGCCATCGCGGTGCCGACCGTGGGCGACAAGGGCGAGCTGCCCTCCTCCCTGCCGGTGCCGGGGCTGCCGGACGTGCCGTTCACGCTGGAGACGCTGACCACGATCGCCCCCTACGCGTTCGCGATGGCCCTGGTCGGCCTCATGGAATCGCTGATGACGGCCACGCTCGTCGACGAGATCACCGACACCCGCTCGAACAAGACCCGCGAGTCCGTCGGCCAGGGCGTGGCCAACATCGTCACGGGCTTCTTCGGCGGCATGGGCGGCTGCGCCATGATCGGCCAGACGATGATCAACGTGAAGGTGTCCGGCGCCCGCACCCGGCTGTCCACCTTCCTCGCGGGCGCCTTCCTGATGGTGCTGTGCGTCGTCTTCGGCCCGGTGGTCTCCGACATCCCGATGGCCGCGCTGGTCGCCGTCATGGTCATGGTCTCGTGCGCGACCTTCGACTGGCAGTCCATCGCCCCGGGGACGCTGCGGCGGATGCCGGCCGCCGAGACCGTCGTCATGCTCGTCACCGTCGCCTGCGTGATCGCCACCCACAACCTCGCGATCGGCGTCGTCGTCGGCTCGGTCCTCGCCATGGTCCTCTTCGCCCAGCGCGTGGCCCGCTCCGCCGGGCTGAGCGCCGTCGTCGACCCCGACGGCGCCACCGTCGTCTACCGGGTCACCGGCGAGCTGTTCTTCGCCTCCGCCAACGACATCGTCGGCCGGTTCGACTACGCGGGCGACCCCGGCCGGGTCGTCATCGACCTCGGCGCGGCCCACGTCTGGGACGCCTCCTCCGTCGCCGCCCTCGACGCCGTCACGGCGAAGTACGCCCAGCGCGGCAAGACCGTCGAGATCACCGGTCTCGACTCCCCCAGCGCCCGCCTCCACGAACGGCTCAGCGGCGCGCTCGCGGCGGGCCACTGACCGCACGGTGCGGGTTCGGAGGCGGAGCGGCCTCCGGGCCGTCGCGGCGCAGGTCGGCCAGCAGCCGTCCGGCGTCGTTGAGGAGCGCGCCCTGCACCACGGGCACCGACGCGGGGGTCTCGGCGGTCGCCCGGGCCTGCCGTCGGATCCGCTCCAGCTCCCGCCGCGCCCCCTCGATCAGCTCGTCGAGGTCGCCGTCCTCCCCGGGAGAAGCGCGGCCGGTCTCCCGCAGCGCACGGCCCGCCGTCCGCAGCAGGCGGGCCAGCCCCTCGCGGAAGGGGGCGGTCAGGTGCTCCGTCTCCCGGTCGGCGAGGGCGTGGTCCAGCGCCCGGGTCATCGACCGCAGGTGGGTCAGGCAGCCTTCGGCGACGGCGACCGCTTCGCGCGCGCGGGGCAGCGCCTCGACCGCACCGGCGGTGCTGCGCCGGGGATTGAGGCGGCCGTTCTCGATCTCGGCCCCGATGCCGTGGCGCACGTCGTGGCAGCGCGCGGCCAGCTCCCGCCCTTCGCGGCGCCGGCGCCGGACCTGCTCCGCGTCGGGTCCGGCGGTGTCGAACGCCCCCGCGAGGTCCTCGGCCAGCAGTGCCGTCGCGTCGAAGAGGTCGGCGACGGCCTGCCGCCGGTGGTCGGTGTGGCGGGCGGGGGCGAGGATCAGGTGGGCCCCGAGGCCGCAGAGCGCGCCGATGGCCACGGAGGCGACCAGGTGTCCGATGTAGTCGATCCGCCCCGCCCCGGAGGAGAAGGCGAAGAAGCCGATGACGGCGACCTGGGTGCCGTGCTGCCCGAACCGGCGGATCCGTCCCAGGCACAGCGCGATCAGGGTGAGCAGGGCGAAGGTCCACACGCGGATGCCCGCCACGGCGGCCAGGGACGCGGCGAGCAGGGCCCCCACCGTCATCGCCACCAGGTACTGCACGCAGTCCCGCACCGAGCGGTACACCGTCGCCTGCAAGGTCACCAGCGCGGTGAAGGGCGCGAAGGTGGAGACGGCCGGCGGCAGCAGGTACCGGGCCAGCGTCCACGCCCCCACCGCCGCGCACACCGACTTCACGCCCAGTACCAGCGCGTCCCGTTCGCTCCCCGTCCCGCGCAGGGCGCGGCTCAGGTACCGGCCCCGCCCGGCCGCCGCCGCGGCGGCCCTCGCGGGCAACGCACGCCATCCGGGCAACGTCGACCACCTCCTGCCGCCCGCCTTCCCGGCCGCCGCGCGGCGAACCCCCCGCGCCCGGACCGCTCCGGCAGGGCTCCCGCAACCGCGCGGACCGGGCACCGGGGTGGGATCGGGAACTCCGGGTAGTCGCAGGTCATGGATGCCACAGAGAACACCCCGCTGCGCGCCGTCGCGCTGGTCTGCACCCTCTCCCCGTCCCCGGCCGCCTCCAGCTCCGAGCTCCTCGCCCGGCAGACCCTGGACGCGCTCGCCGAGCACGGCGTGAGCGGCAAGACCATCCGGATCGCGGACCACGACGTGAAGCCCGGCGTGGAGACCGACATGGGCGAGGGCGACGCCTGGCCCGACATCAGGGAGACGGTCCTCGGCACCGACATCCTGATCATCTCGACGCCGATCTGGCTCGGCCACCCCTCCAGCGTCTGCCAGCGGGTGCTGGAACGCCTCGACGCGGAGATCGGCGAGAGCGACGAGGAGGGCCGCATGCTCACCTACGGCAAGGTCGCCGCGGTGTGCGTCGTCGGCAACGAGGACGGCGCGCACAAGGTCAGCGCCGACGTCTTCCAGGGCCTGAACGACGTCGGCTTCTCCCTCGCCCCGAACGCCGTCACCTACTGGGTCGGCGAAGCCATGCAGGGCACCGACTACCAGGACCTCGACAAGACCCCCGAGAAGACCGCCGCCACCACCAGGACCCTCGCCGCCAACACCGCCCACCTCGCCCGCCGCCTCAAGCGCAGCGTCTACCCGCCCTCCTGAGCGCGGCGGCAGGGCCCCGCGACCGCGAAGGAACCGTGTACGGAGGAGTACGGAAGTGATCCGGAAATTGCAGGCGGTCGCGCTCGACTGCGCCGATCCGGCCGGGCTGGCCCGCTTCTACGCCGAGCTGCTGGGCGGCCGGGTGGTCCAGGACCCGCAGGACCCCGACTGGGTCGAGGTGCACGGGTTCGAGGGGACGCCGCTGGCCTGCCAGCGGGTGGCGGACCACCGGCCGCCCGAATGGCCCGGCGGACGCCCGCCCCAGCAGCTGCACCTGGACTTCGACGTGGATGACCTGGAGGCCGAGGAGGCGCGTGCCCTCGCGCTCGGCGCGACCGTGCTGGAGCGCACGGACCGGATCCGCCCGGACGCCAACTGGCGGGTCTACGCGGACCCGGCGGGGCACCCGTTCTGCCTCTGCCTGCACTGAACGTTTGGCGGCCGCGTACGGGGACATACGCGCGGTGGACGGTGGCGGCGGTGCGCCTCAGGAGACGGGCGCACCGCGGCGGCCGGGCGGCCGCAGGCGGCTCCGTTCCCCCCGGAGCCGCCAGGGCCGCCGCCGAACGCGGCCCCGGCGGGCAGGAGACCGGCATGGACGAGTCCCGGGGCGACGGGCGGCGCCGCCTGCGGGAGCGGGCCGGGGCGACGCTGTTCGGCCGGGTCGCCGGACCCTCGGGTCCCGCCAACCGCGCCCGGATCCACACCACGCCCGGACCCCGCTGGTTCGGCCCCGAACGCCCCATCCGCGCCGTGCACGGCGACGCCTCCATGTTCATCGGGGGGCTGAGCGCGCTCCTGCTCCAGTCCCTGCACCCGCTCGCCATGGCGGCGGTCGCCGCGCACTCCGGCTTCCGCGGCGACCCCTGGGGCCGCCTCCAGCGCACCAGCACCTTCCTCGCCGTCACCACCTACGGCACCGCGCACGACGCGCAGCTCGCCGTGGACCGGGTCCGGGCGGTGCACGCGGCCGTACGGGGCACGGTGGCGGGGCAGCCCTACACCGCGGCCGATCCGCACCTGCTGGGCTGGGTGCACGCCGCCGAGGTGGACAGCTTCCTGCGGGCCCACGAGCGCTTCGGCGCGCACCCCCTGGACGCCGCCGGGTACGACGCCTACGTCGCGGACACCGCCCGGGTCGCGGCGGCCCTCGGCGTGCTGGACCCGCCCCGCGACCGGGCCGCGCTGACGGCCCTGCTCGCGCGCTACCGTCCCGAGCTGGCGGCCACGCCCGCGGCCCTGGACGCGGCCCGCTTCCTGCTGCGCCGGCCGCCCCTGCCCCGCTCCGCCCTGCCCCCGTACGCCCTGCTCGCCGCGAACGCGGTCGCGCTGCTGCCCCCCTGGGCGCCCGGCCTGCTCGGCCTGCGCCCCGCGACGGGCCCGGCGGCGGCCTGCGTCCGCCTGTCGGGTCACGCCCTGACCCGCTCGATCCGCTGGGCCCTGACCCCACCCCCGCCCCCGCCCCCGTCACCGGCCGGCGGTATCTGAGGCCCGCGCCTCGTCCGCGCCGCCGTCGCCGGGGGGCTTGCGCCCCGGCGTGCGCTGGAGCCAGGCGGAGTCGGATGGTCGTGGACGACCGTGGCGGAAGGTCGCGCCGGGGCTGTCCGGGCCCATGGTCGAGCTCGTGGCACTGCTGCGCCGGGAAGTCGCTCCCGGCCGCCGCCCCGGCGCGCAGGGCCGGGTCAACGAGCTCTTCCGGCGCGTGCAGGGGACGAGGATCACCACCACGGCGGTCAGCACGGTCGCCATGCAGGCCGACGGCGCCAGGCGCGTCCGTGGTGCCCGTGCGGTCCTCGGGCGCGAAGGGGTCCTCGTACTCGGACGCCTCCCCACCGATCGGCGGGTCGCGCGGAGTCTGGGGCTTCCGCAGCTCGGCCGGGGGGAGTGGCTCGGCGTCAGGGTCGCGCGGGCGGCGGACGGCCCGGCCCCCGGCGCCTCCTTCGAGGCCGACGGGCGGCGGTGGGTCGTCGCGGGACCCGACGACCCCGTGGAGCCCGCACCGGACCTGCGCACCGTCGAAGCGGGCGACTGAGCGGACGACGGCCGGCTCCGCGAGGGACGGTCGCTCTCGGCCTGCGTCTGGCGGGTCAGGGGGCCGCGAAGGGGCCCGTGGGGGCGAAGGCGCGTGCCGCGAAGCGCTCGCCGATGCGCCGGTGGGCGGCCGCGTCGGGGTGGAGCCGGTCGGGGAGGGGGAGTTCGGCGCAGTCCTGCTCGCCGTAGAGCTCGCGGCCGTCCAGGTAGTGCAGGTGCGGGTCGGTGGCCGCCCTGGCCTCGACGACGCGGGCGAGGGTGTCCCGTACGACCTTCAGGGTGAGCTTGCCCGCCGCGACCTCGGCCGGGTCCCCGGCGGCCTTGAACTTCAGGCGGCCGGTGCCGAGGTTCTCGAAGTCCGCGGCGGTGGGGCCCGGGGTGTCCTCGTGCATGGGGCACAGTACGGGCGACACGACCAGCAGCGGGGTGTCCGGGTGGCCTTCGCGCAGGGTGTCGA
The DNA here is from genome assembly GCF_043199995.1 of Streptomyces sp. NPDC048507. NCBI lineage: Bacteria > Bacillati > Actinomycetota > Actinomycetes > Kitasatosporales > Streptomycetaceae > Streptomyces > Streptomyces sp. NPDC048507. Next base: position 152,441 of record NZ_JBICWZ010000011.1, read on the forward strand.
GGAAGCCGTGGACGGCCGGCCCGAGGGCGCGCAGCCGCATCAGGTCGGTGTTGACGATGTTGATGCCGATCTTGACGCTGATGAGGTCGGCGGGGGTGTCGCGCATGGCGCGTGCGGTGAACGGGTCGAGCAGGGCGCTGCCGCCGAAGCCGAGGTTGACCAGCTCGACCCCGCCGAGCCGGGAGGCCAGGGCGGGCCAGATGGTGGTCGGGCTCTCGGCGTCCGAGCCCTGGCTGATGGAGCTGCCGTGGTGCAGCCAGGTCCTGCGCCCGCCGGGCACCGGGGCGGGGCGGACGGGGAAGTCCGTGCGCAGGGCGACGAGTTCAGTGATCTCGTTGTACGGCAGCCAGATCTCGACGTCCTTCTCCCGGTCGGCCAGGCCGGTGAAGCGGACGGTGCCGACGGGGCCGGCGACGGTGCTGGTGGTGCCGGCGGACGTGTCGAGGAGCAGGGTGTTGCCGCCGGTGGTGCTCGCCCGGCCGGCGAGGCGGCCGTCGATGACCAGGTCGTAGACGCCGTCGGGCCGTTCCGGGGCGCCCGCGTAGGCGTTCTTGGTGCGCAGGGTGTCCAGTTCGACGGCGGTCGCGCGGGTGCGGAAGGCGAGCCGTACGCCGCTGGGCTGCATCTCCGCCATGGCGATCAGGTCGCCCTCGGGGATCTGCCGGCGGGCCCGGGCGGGGAGCCGGTGGGGCAGCAGGCCGTGCGCGGTGCGTTCCAGTTCGAGGGCGCCGCGTACGAGTCCGTCGGTGAGGGGGGTGGTGGTCCAGCGGTGGCCGGGGGTCGTGCCGGGCATGGTGGGTCCCTGGTGCTCGGAGTGTCGGGGGCGGCGGGGGCCTCGGGGGCCGGGTCAGGGGGCCGGGTCAGGGGCGGGCCAGTTGCGCAGGAGCGCGTCGAGGGCGTTCAGGCACTCCTCCCAGGACTCCTGCGACCCGGGGGCGCTGTGGCTGAAGCCGCCCGCGAGTTCCAGGCTCACGTAGCCGTGGAAGAAGCCGCCGAGGAGGCGGACGGCATGCGTCTGGGCAGGCTCGTCCAGGTCGTAGCCGCGCAGGACGGCCCGTGTCATCTGCGCGTGGCGGCCGCCGGCACTGGCGGCGGCGGCTTGCGGATCCAGGGGGAACTGAGCGGCGGCGTAGCGGCCGGGATGTGCGCGGGCGTAGTCGCGGTACACGTTCGCCTGGGCGGTCAGGGCGTCCTTGCCGGCCCTCCCCGCCAGCGCCTCGGCACCTCGGTCGGCGAGCTCCTCCAGGGCGAGGAGGGCGATGCGCGTCTTGAGGTCGCGGGAGTTCTTCACGTGCGCGTACAGGCTCGCGACCTTGACGCCGAAGCGCCTGGCCAGCTCGGAGACGCTCACCTGGTCGAAGCCGAGCTCGTCCGCGAGCTCGGCGCCCGCCCGGACCAGTCGTTCGGTCGTCAGTCCCACTCGTGCCATGAACATCCTCCTGTTTGCCTTGGGCCAGTATGCATTTGCCTAAGAGCTTTAGGCAAACTAGCGTGGGCTCCATGAAGCCGTTGACCGAGCAAGAGATCCGCGCCGCGTTCGTGAACTGTTCCAAGGGGGAGGCCAAGCGCCTGTCGGTCCCCCGCGACCTGGACGAACGCCCCTGGGCCGACCTGGAGTACCTGGGCTGGCGGGACCCGCAGGCCCCGGACCGCACCTACCTGGTGGCCGAGCGGGACGGGACCGCCCGGGCCGTCGCGATGCGCTCACCGAACCACCTGGTGGGGCAGGGCAAGCGCAACATGTGCTCGCTCTGCCTGACGACGCACTCCGGGGGCGTCTCGCTGATGGTCGCGCCGAAGGCGGGCAGGGCCGGCAAGGAGGGCAACTCGGTGGGCACCTACATCTGCAGCGACCTCGCCTGCTCCCTGTACGTACGGGGCAAGAAGGACGCGGGCATCGGCGGCCGCCTGCACGAGACGATCACCCTGGACGAGAAGGTCCAGCGGATGGTGGAGAACCTGTCCGCCTTCCTCGCCAGGGTGACCGCGTGAGCCCCGGCTACCCGGTGTCCGCGGACCCGGCCGTCGCGTTCCCCGTCAGCACGCGGACGACGGCCGCGTTGCCGGCGGTCCGCTGGAGGAGCCGGAGGCGGGCCACCACCGCCGGATCCACCTGCGGCCCCACCTGCGGACCCGGCGGTTCCGGCCGTTCCGCGGCCCCCGGCGCGGGGACCGCGGAACCCTCGTGATCAGCCACTCAGCTTGATGGTGAGCGTCGCGCCGACGAACTGGCCCGTACCCGTCCAGCCCTCGTGCCAGGTGCGGCCCGCTTCCTGGCCGTACATGCGGAAGTACCACAGCGGATCGTTGCCGCTCGTGGTGTCCAGGCCGCCCTCGGGCTGTTCGCGGTAGTAGTTCTCCATGGTGACGTAGTCGTTCCCGCTCCTGGCGACGACCCCACCGAAGTGGTAGGGGGTGGCGCCCTGCGCCTCGTCGACCTGGGTGGCGTCGGGCTGCGCCATGACCGTCATGCCCTCCCCGACGTCGGGGGTGGGCGCGTGCTCGTTGACCCCCAGGTCCCTGAGCACCTCTTCGGCCCGCTCCGCGTCGTCCCTGACCAGCTGCTGGAAGCGCCCGCTCATGCCCCGCGTGATCTCCAGGTACCGCTCCGCGCCCGGTCCCCCGCGCGCACCGAAGCCCACGGCCTCCTGGTAACGGCCGCTCCACTCGCCCTGCGGATCCAGCCGCACGAGGAACCTCTCCACGACGTCCCAGTACGTCCGGTCGGCTCCGCTCGCGATGCCGGGCTTCCTGGTGACGAACCAGATCATCTCGTTGCAGCGCTGCGGTCCGTGCACCTGCGCACCCTTGAGCTTGTCCCCGCCCTTCTTCGCGCGGTACTTGGGCTCGACCTCGTACAGCGTGACCTTCCTGCCCGGTCCGTTGAGGGTCAGGGTCCGGCCCGTCTTGGAGAGGGAGATGCCCGCGCCCTTGTCCTTCCCCGGAAGCCGCGCGGCCGAGGCGCTGATCTGCTTGTCGGTGGCGAAGAAGTTCTTCGGCTCCTGCCCGCGGCCCGCGTGTTCCACGGCGAGGTCGAACCCGTCCGACACGGCGAGGTCCACCTTGCCCTGGTACACCAGGTGCGGCTTGGGCGGGTCGTCGGGTGAGATCTCGTCGAACCAGCTCTCCCGGACGTTCGTGTCCTGGCCGACGAAGAACGCGTCGGAATCGGGCTTCTTCACCGGATACTCCGCGGAGTCCGCCCGGATGACGTGCATCCGCTGGACGGCCGGGGTCCGGCCGCCGCCGCAGCCGTCGCCCGGGGAGCAGCCACCGCCCGCCGGATGCCCGGCGGGACCCTTGTCCGCGGTGTCGGGGCCGTGGTCCGCGCCGGTCGTGCGCTGCACGCTCGCCGGCCCGCTCATGACCGCCTCCGCCTTCCGTTCGGCGTGCCGCTCCCCCGCGTCGCCGGGGCTGGACATGCTGACGCCCGCCCCGCTGTCCGTACCCGGGACCGGGCCCGCCCGCTGGTCCTCGTAGTGGGTCAGCTCGTGGGCCCACGCCTTCTTGCTCATCTCGCCGCCGACGACGATGTGCGGACCGGAGGTGAAGGCCTCGGCGTCCAGCAGGGCGGCGGACTCGCGGGCTTGCGTCCCCTTGTGCACGAGGACCCCGCTGAAGTCGGCTCCCCCGAAGCGCTGCTCCATCTCCGTACGCAGGCCGTCCTCCATCGGCGTGGCAGGCGAGGTGATGCCCAGCTTGAGGGCGGAAAGCTGTAGCTGGGCGTGGTCGGGGGCCTGCTCCAGCGGACCCGGCCGGACCGGCGCCACGGCCTCGCGCTGGACGTGCTGGGGGTGTTGGACGTGCTGGGGGTGCTGGGGGTGCTGGGGGTGATTGACGCGCTGGACGCGCTGGATGTGCTGGATCCAGGCGCCGCTCAGCGTCGGTGCCGCAGGTCCGCCGACGGGCTTCCCCGCCGCCGTGCCCTCCGGCCGGCCGGTCCTCGGATGTAGGTTCCGCACGCGTTGTCCTCTCCGCCGCACAAGGTCACCTGACCCGCCATCACTACCGCGGCGGCCACCCGGCGGGAAGGTCCGCGAGTGCACCACCGGGGGCACGCGTGGCCGGACGGGCCCCGCCCCGCGGTCAGTCCCCCGCCGGACGGGGGTCCGCCGTCGCCAACGGGCCGGCCAGCGCCCGCCCTTGCCCCCGGGGCCGCCGGGCCGCGGCCGGGGCGGGGTCCAGGGCCGTGGTGAGGTGGCGGCGGAGCAGGGGGCCGAGCCGTCGGTCGACGTACCGGTTCAGCACGGCCGCCAGCAGCAGCGAGAACAGCAGGCCCACCGAGATCGACGGCAGCAGGCCGAGGTCCGGGACCGCCTTGAGGACGCCGCGGGCGACGGGTATGCCCACGCTCTGGTGGACCAGGTAGAAGGGGTAGGTCAGGGCCCCCGCGTAGATCAGCACCCGCCACCGGAGGTGGCGCATCCGGCTGAGGCCGGCCAGCAGGAGCAGCGCGAGGAAACCGGTGAGCACGGCCGCGCTGACCGGCCAGCCGGAGGTGGGGTGCGTGGCCACGCGGTCCTGGAGGACGGTGAGGGTGTAGCACCAGGCGAAGCCGGTCAGCAGCCACAGCAGCGGGTTGGGGCCGAAGCGGTGCATCAGGTAGCAGGCGATGCCGGCGACGAAGAGGCCGACGTACTGGCTCAGCAGGAGCTCGTCCAGGACGGCCGAGTCCAGCTCGCGGCCGATGGACGCCAGGAGCAGCCAGAGGAACCCGAAGGCCACGACGCGCAGATAGGTCAGGCCGATGAGCAGCAGGGCGCCCATGAGCAGGTAGAAGCGGGCCTCCACCCAGAGGGTCCAGGCGACGCCCGCGGTGAAGTCCACGCCCAGCGGGCCGGGGATCATCGTCAGGTTGCCGAGGGTGGTGCGCAGGTCGGTGGGCGCCCCGGAGCGCTGTCCGATGAGCACGGTGACGGTCCCCATCGCGACGACGAGCAGGACGACGGCCCAGTACAGGGGGAAGAGCCGGGCGATGCGCGAGACGGCGAACCGGGCCGGGGTGCGGTCCCAGCAGCTCATGCAGATGACGAAGCCGCTGATCAGGAAGAACGCCTCCACGCCGAGCCAGCCGTAGCCGCTGACGGCGTGGAGCAGCGGGGCGGCCTGGGGCAGGTCGTGGGTGTCGCCCCAGAAGCGGGGGGTCGGGGTGCCGACGTAGTGGTACGCGGCCACCGCCAGGGCCGCCAGCAGCCGCAGCGCGTCGATCGCGGCCAGGCGCCCGCCGCCGTCCGGCGCGTCCGCCGGTCGCGTTCGGGTGGCCCGGGCGGGACGGAGCACGGTGCGGGCGGCGTCGCGGACTGCGGACTCGGACATGGGTTCTCCTGTGGCGGGGCGGCCGGTCGCGGGACCGCCGGTGGGGGAAGGAGGAGGGCGGGCCGCCCCGGCCCGGCCGGGCCGTCAACTCGCCGGTGTCAGGCCGGGTTCACCGGACCGGAGCCGGCGCGGCGGCCGATGCGCAGGGCCACGGCGGCGAGCGCGAGGGCGCCGACGGCCGTCAGGATCTCGTCGGCGTCGACCCAGCCCGAGAAGGACAGGGTGACGAGGAGCGGCGCCGCCGCGAAGGCGAGACCGGCGGTGCTGCGGATCCCGGCGAAGGCCGGGCGGCCCGCCAGGACGAGGGCCGCGGCGAGCGGGACGCCGAACCGCCAGGGCAGGACGAGGCCGATGCCGAGCGGGTCCGTCACGACCATCACGCCCACCAGCAGTACGGCCCAGGCCACCAGGGCGAGCAGCCCGGCCGTGCCGCGCACGCGGCGCTCCGGGCGCAGGTCCGGCGGGCACGCCAGCGGGAGCGCGGCCATCAGGACCGGCGCGAGCAGGAAGCCCACCGCCCCCCACGGCAGTTCGAGCGGCTCGTGCCGGATCGGGTACAGGAACTCCGCCGCGCCGCCCACGGTCCCGGCGACGGCGCACAGCACCCCGGGGACGTGGCGTCCGGCCAGCGCGATGACCGCGCCGATCAGGGTCAGCAGGTAGCAGCCGTTGGTCAGGGTCATGAGCGGGCCCGCCGCGCCGTCGGCCCCGGCGGTGCGCATGACGTACCAGTCGCCGACGGTTCCGATGAGGTTGAAGGCGGCGTACGCGGCCGTCGCGGCCAGGGCGAAGGGGGCGGCGCAGGCGGACAGCCGGCCGCCCGGCTGGGCGGAGCCGATGCCCAGGCGCAGGCGCAGGGCGTGCGCGACGATGTCGGCGGCCTCGCGCATCCGGGCGCGCGGGCCCGCCCCCTCGGTCGCCTCCCGGTAGGACTCGGCTATCTCGCCGCCGAACGCGCGGCGGAACCCGGCCGGGTACAGGCGCAGCAGTACGGGGTTCACGCGGTGGCCGCCTTGCCGGTGGCACCGCCCGGGCGCCGGGCGGCACCGGCCAGGCGCCGGGTGGCCTCGCGCGCGGTGGTGGTGATCCGCTCTGCCTCGGCGGCCAGGGCCGCGCGTCCGGGAGGGGTCAGGGTGTAGGTGCGGCGCAGACGGCTGTCGACGACCTCCTCCTTGTGGACCTCGATCAGCCCCTGCTGCAACAGGCGCTCCAGAGCGCCGTACAGGGTGCCGGTCCGGAGCTTCACCCGGCCGCCGGAGATGGCCTCGACCTCGCGGGCGATGGCGTACCCGTGGCGTGGTTCGTCGGCGAGCGCGGTGAGCAGCAGCAGGGTCGGTTCCTGCATCGCACGGTCAGTCATGTGACCAGCATATGTCATTCACCGGCATATTCCGTCAGGTGGAGGGTTAGGCCAGGACACCGTCCCCTTGCCGTTGCCCTTGCCGTTGCCCTTGCCGTTGCCCTTGCCGTTGCCCTTGCCGCGGCGGGCGAACTCGTCCACGATGCTCCACAGCACACAGGACAGGGGAGACAGTGACCAGGAACAGCAGCCCAGGAAAGCGCCCCGCAGCGGCGGCAGCCCTCGTACCGTTCCTGGTGCTGGCCGGGTTGCTGCTGGGCCCGACGGCCACCGCGTCGGCGACCACGTCCGCCCCGGCCGCCGTGCGGCAGGCTCCCGCCACGGCGGCGCTCGCGCACGACGCCCTCGCGGCGGGCTCCGGCGTGGCGAGCGGGCTGCGCGCGCCGACGTCCGCCCAGGCCCGGGCCGTCACCGGCATCAAGAAGGGCAAGAAGAGCAAGAAGAAGAAGAGCGGGTTCCTCGGCAAGCTCGTCCTCATCGTGCTCGTGGTGCTCGTCCTGATCGTCGTCCTCTACCTGGTCCGCCGGACCCTGCGGCGCAGGTCCTCCTGAACTCTCACGAACCTCTTAGAACCGCTCCCTAGCCTCACCGGTCATGACGATCCGACGGACCTTCACCATGATCGGCGTTCTCCTCGCCGCGGCCCTCGCCCCGTCCGGCCTCGCGCCGGCGGCCACCGCCGCCCACGCCGCCCCCGCCCCTCCCGGCGGCGGGGCCGCGGGCCGGGGCCCGGCCCAGTACCTGTACTCCTCGATCGGGGACTTCGACACCGAGGTGAAGCCCCTGGCCGGGCGGTCCGACATCGCGGGCGTGCAGGTGGTCGTGCCGTGGAAGGCCCTCGAACGGCAGGAGGGACAGTACGACTTCTCCGCCATCGAGGAGGCCCTCGCCTACCTCCGACCCCGGGGCAAGAAGCTGTTCGTCCAGGTGCAGGACCGCTTCTTCAGCGCCCCCACCCGGCTCCCGGACTACCTGCTCACGGATCCGCGGTACGCGGGCGGCGCCGCGGCGACCACGAACGAGAACGGACTCGGAGCCGGTGAGCCGGGGGCCGTCGCGGCCCAGTGGAACCCCGGGGTGCGCGAGCGCTTCCAGAGCCTGCTGGCGGCCCTCGCCGACCGCTTCGACGGCCGGCTCGCGGGGGTGAACCTGCCCGAGACCGCCACGCAGGTGGACACGGACAAGGACCACAGCGGCTACACCGACGAGTCCTACTTCCGGGCCGAACTCGACAACATGGCCTTCGGCGCCAAGGTCTTCAAGCGGACGCAGTTCATCCAGTACGTCAACTTCTGGCCCGGGGAGTGGAACAACGACCACGGCCGCATGGCGGAGACGTTCGCGTTCGCGCGGGCCCACGGCGTGGGGCTCGGCGGGCCCGACGTCCTGCCGAACCGGCAGGCGCAGATGGAGAACTCCTACCCCTTCTTCGAGCGCTACCGCGGCCGGCTCCCGATGGTGGCGATGGCGGTGCAGGAGCCCGACTTCGAGTACACCAACCCCGCGACCGGCAAGCCCTACACCAAGCAGGAGTTCACCGACTTCGGCGGCCGGACCCTGGGCGCGGACGTGATCTTCTGGGCCACCAGCGCACCCTGGCTCCACCAGCCCGCGTCCTGACGGCAGCCGTGACCGGCTTGACCGCCGTGACCGACATGACCGGTATGACCGGCATGACCGGCGTGTGGTGATCGCACCCTCGTCGATCCGGGGCGGTCTGCCCCATAGTGGGCGGTATGGGAGATCACGAGGACCGCGCCGCGGGGCTGTGGCTGGACGGCGACGACCGGCGGGTCGTCGTGTACGTCGGCGGTGAGATGGACATCGACCGGGCCCCGATGCTGTACGACGCCCTGCGGGCGGCGATCGTCCGGCCGGACGGGCCGGGCGAGGTCATCGTCGACGTCGCCGTCATGTCCTTCTGCGACTCCTCCGGGCTCAACGCCCTCATCGGGGCCCGGCAGATCGCCGAGGAACACGGCAAGCGGCTCAGCCTGCGCGCGCCCCGGCCGCAGTTCCGGCGGCTCCTGGAGGTGACCGGCGTCATCACGCTCTTCCACGTCACGGACACCTGACCGTTCGGGAAACACACCGGCGGTTAGCCTGAGTTCCATGATCGGGAAGCATCTCAGCAAGCGGACGCCGGGTGCTCCGGCGTCGGACGGCCCGCAGCGCGCCCTCATCGGGGCGAACTTCGTCAGCCGGGTGGGCAACGGGCTGTTCAACGCCGCCTCGGTGCTCTACTTCACCCTCGTGGTGCACCTGCCCGCCGCACAGGTCGGCATCGGACTCACCATCGCCGGGCTGGTGGGGCTGCTGGCCGGGATACCGGCCGGGAACCTGGCCGACCGGTACGGGCCGCGTACGGTCTGGCTGGCCTCCCTCACGGTGCAGGCCGCGTCGATGGCCGCGTTCGTCCTCATCGACGACTGGGTCACCTTCACCCTGATCGCCACGCTGGACCGGCTCGCGGCGACGGCGAGCGGCGCCGCGGGCGGTGCGCTGATCGCCCGGGCCGGGGGCGAACGCCCCGCGGTGTTCAGGGCGCGGCTGCGCACGTTCGTCAACCTCGGCGTGGTGCTGGGCACGCTCGGCGCCGGCGTCGCCGTCTCGGTCGACACGCGCACGGCCTACACCGTGCTGATCCTCGCCAACGCGGCCAGCTTCGCGGGCGCCGCCCTGATCACCCTGCGCGGAGTCCCCGCCTACCGGCCGCTGCCCCGGCCCGCGCAACACCACCGCTGGGCCGTCCTGTCCGACCGGCCGTACGTGTCCTTCGTCGCGCTGTACGGGGCGATGGGCCTGCAGTACCAGACCGTCTCCCTGCTGCTGCCGATCTGGCTGTCGGCGCACACCGACGCACCGCGCTGGACGGTGGCGGCGGTCTACGCGGTCAACAGCGGGGTGTGCGTGCTGCTCCAGAGCCGGCTCGGCTCCCGGGTGGAGACACCGCGTCAGGGCGGCCGGGCGTTGCGCCTCGCGGGGCTGTCGTTCCTGGTGAGCTGCCCCTTGATGGCCCTGACCGCGGACGTGCCGGTCTGGATCGCGCCGCTGCTCGCCGTCCTCGCCGTCGCTCTGCACAGCCTCGGCGAGGTGTGGGAGTCCTCGGGCGGGTTCGCGCTCGGTTTCGGGCTCGCCCCCGACCACGCCCAGGGGCAGTACCAGGGCCTGTTCGGCCTCGGCTTCGGCGCCGGGCAGGCGCTGGCTCCGCTCGTCCTGACGACGGCGGTCCTCGGGCTGGGCCACGCGGGCTGGCTGGTGCTCGGGGTGTTCTTCGCGGCCCTGGGCGCGGCGGGGCCGCCGGTGGCCGCCTGGGCGGAGCGCACCCGCCGCCCGCCCCTCGACACCGCCCCGGCCCGGCCCGGCCGAGTCGGGGAACTCCCGCTCCCCGACTCGGCCTGAGCCGCGGAGCGGTGCCGTTCAGCGGGTCGTAGCGAGCCAGTCCCGGTAGGAGGTGGGGGCCGGGCGGACGTCGGGGCCGCCGGTCAGGACCTCGCCCTCGACGGCCGCGAACAGGCCGGCCCGCTCGTCGGTGACGACCGTACGGGGGTCCTTCCGGGTCGCCAGGGTGAGCCGGCCGAGCTCGTCGAGGGCGAAGACCTCGGGGCCCGCGACGTCGACGGTGGCGTTCAGGGGCGCGCCGGTGGCGACGTCCGCGAGCGCGGCGACGACATCGGCGGCGGCCATCGGCCGCAGGGGGGTGGACGGCAGCCGGACCGTGCGGTCGTCGGCGACCCAGGACAGCACCGCGTCCATGAACTCGAAGAACTGGGTGGCGCGGACGATCGAGTACGGGGTGGCCCCCTGCTTGAGGAGGTCTTCCTGAAGGGTCTTCGCCCGGTAGTAGTCCAGCTGCGGAACCCGGTCGACGCCGACGATGGAGAGGACGACCTGGTGGCGTACGCCGGCCCGCTCGCCCGCGGCCAGCAGGTTGCCCGTGGTGGTGCGGAAGAAGTCCGGGGAGGCCTCGTCGAAGGTCGGCGAGTTGGTCACGTTGACGACGGTGTCCGCGCCGGCGAGCGCCCCGTCCAGTCCGGTGCCGGTGAGCAGGTCGACCCCGCTCGACAGGGATGCGGCGACGACCTCGTGGCCGGCGGCGCGGAGCGTGTGGACGAGCTGGGAACCGATGAGACCGGTGCCGCCGATGACCGTGATCTTCATGACCGTGCCCTTCCGTGCGGGGAAGAGGGCGGCCCGCCGCCGCCCGGACAGTTCCACGCGCCCTTCCATGTGACCATCCCGGACGAGAAACGTCTGAGTTCGGGGGTACGTCCTGACCGTGCTCCCCCGCGAGATCACCGGTCCGGCCGCCCGACGCACCGATGCCGGAAGGCACCCCGTACAGTGCGCCCGAGGGGGGCTGACGGTGCAGCGGGTGCTCGCGGTGGGCGGCGACCGCATCACTCCGCCGACTCCCGCTACCGGCTCGATCTCACGCCGGGGGGGACGGTCCCCGACACGGCCGTGAAGGGCGTCGCCATCGACGGGAACGCCCCCCTGGTCACCACTGTGCGGTCCGTGACCTTCGCCGGGATCGCCCTGCTGGTGGCCGGCGCCGTGTGCGGCGCCCTCGCCCTGCGCCGCCGCCGCGCGCTGTCCGCGCTCCCGCGCGGCTGACGGCCCGGCCGCTCCGGCCGCCGCGCGGGGGCGCGGGCCGGCGGGCCTCGTCCGCCCGGTCGCGTACGTACGGATCGGCGTCCGCCGCCAGCCGCTCCAGCACGGCCGCGGCCCCGGCGGGTCCGTCCGGGGTCAGGAGGTGAGGGACTCCTGGAGCCTGGTCAGCATGAGGCGGGCGGCGGGGGCGCGTTGGTCCGGGCGGACGGCCAGGCCGAGGCAGGCGTGCGTCGGGGCGTCGGTGATGACGGCCGGCTCCAGGCCCTCGCCGGCCCCGGAGGACGGGCTCAGCACGGCCACGCCCGCTCCGCGCCGGGCGAGGCCGAGCAGGGTCTGCGGGGAGGCGGCCTCGATGTCCACGCGGGGTTCGGTGCCGCGCTGGAGGCAGGACCGCTCGTACGCCTCGCGGATGCCGGTCCCGCGGGGCAGGCAGAGGATCTTCTCCCCCTCCAGGTCGGCGAGCCGCACCGGCCGCCCGCCCCGCAACCGGTGGCCCTCGGGTGCGGCGACGGCGATCGGCTCGTCGACGATCACGACGGTGTCCAGACCGGGCTCGGGGTGTCCGGCGAACGCGATCAGGGCCAGGTCGAGGGAGCGGGCGAGCACGCCGGCGCGCAGGGCGTCCGAATCGTCCTCGTGGAGGCTCAGGACGATGCCCGGGTGGGTCCGTCCCAGGCCCGCGACGGCGTCCAGGAAGCCCGGGATCGCACAGCCCCTGATCATGCCCAGCCGGACCCGGCCCCGGACGGCCCGCGCGAACCGGGCCGCGGTGTCCTCGATGCCGTCGACCGTCTCCAGGGCCGCCCGGGCCAGCGGCAGTACCGCCTCCCCCGCGGCCGTCAGCCGGACCCGGCGCCCCGACCGCTCCAGCAGCCGTTGCCCCAGCTCCCGTTCGAGCTTGCCCACCTGCGTACTGATGCCCGACTGGCTGACGTGCAGCCGCGCCGCGGCGGCGGTGAACGTCCCCTCGTCGACGACGGCGGCCAGGTAGCGCAGCTGATGGAGCTCCATATGCCCTGATGATAGTGGGTATCCGGTCCATCTGTTGGACTGATGGGCGGCCCTGCGGGATCCTGGACGCATGAAGACACCGGCAGAGATTTCCGAGCAGTACTTCACCGCCTGGCAGCAGGGCGACTTCGACACCCTGCGCGGCCTGCTGGCCGACGACGTCGACTTCGTCGGCACCCTCGGCCGGGCGCGGGGCGCCGAGGAGTGCATCGCCGGCCTGCGCGGCATGGGCCGGATCCTGGAACGGATCGAGGTGCGCGCCCGGGTGGCGGACGACACCGACGTGATCACGTGGTTCGACCTCCACACGGCGGACGCGCCGCCCGCCGCCACCGCGAACTGGACCCACGTCGAGGACGGCAAGATCACCCGGATCCGCGTCACCTTCGACCCCCGGGAGATCCTGGCGCAGTCCGCCCGGTAACCGAGGCCGGGGTCACCGGACGCTGCCCTGTTCCCCCACCTCCGGGACCTGGCGTCGCACTTCCGACATCCACAGCCCCGCACCACCACGTGTCGTGGACTCAGCGGTTTCCCAGGCCACTTCCTCCAGGTACTCCACCCGCGCCCGCGCCAGGCCCAGCCGGCATTGGGACGTGCGACGGGGCCGCTCGCGGCAGGACTCGCGGGACGGGCGGGGCTGGTGGCCGTTTCGTCGGAGAACATGGCCACCACCGTCCCGCGCCCCGGAACGATGGACTCGGGGGTTCACGTGCGCGTCGCCCGGGCGGAGCGGGACTGGGCCCGCAGCGCGGACAGCCGGGCCCGGTCCTCCACTCCGGCCAGGCTCTCGTCCAAGGTCAGGAGCGAGAGGAGCCGCACCGGTCGGCCGGCGGCGGCAGCGGCCTCCAGTTTGTGGTGCCCGTCGAGGAGGAAGTGGGTCAGGCCCCAGTGCACGGAGGGGTCGTCACCGAAGCCGGTCTCGGGCCCGCACACGTCCAGCGTGGAGACCGCCACCGCCGTGGGGATCGTTCCCCGTTCCATGCTCGCGGTGTACGCCTCGACACGCTCCCGGTCGTTCCAGGTCGGGGGGACCATCGGCACGACGAATTCGTAGAGGTGAGCGTCCGTGGCGACCGCGGTCTCGAAGGTCCGGTAGTACGGGGTGCGGGGGTGCTCCGGGAGGCCCCAGAACTGGTCGACCCCCCACGACGTGACCTGTTCGGCACTGAAGTAGTCACCTTCCCTGCCGGGGATGATCAGCCGTGGTTCCACGTCCAGGAGCAGCGGACGGTACTCGCCCTCCGGCAACAACGCTCCGAAAGCGTCGATCACCCCGGCGAGATCCGGATCGTCCAGCGGGCCGCGGAGCCGTTCCTGCATGGCTTCCAGGGACAACTTCTCTGTCGCGGTGACCAGCCGGCGGAAGAGCAGTGGGCACGTGCCGCAGTAGAAGCTGAGCTCGAAGGCGGGCTGGTCGTCGACCATGAGCAGGCGGCGCCGCGGCCCACCGCCGAGTTCTTGCGCTTCCGTGTCGAAGCGCAACCGCGCTTCGGAGGAAGGGACGCCGAGCGTCCGGGGGTCGCCCGTCTTGATCATCACGGACCGACCGTACGGGAGACCGTCAAACAGCTCCACCGAGTACCGGGGCGGCGCCCGGGGCAGGGCGGGTGAACTGCCTTGGTGCGGGGTGCGGGTGGGGTGCGGGGGCGTCGGCCGTCACCCGAATGCCTGGTCAGCCCGTGCTTCGAGTGCGCGGGGAGCGGGCCTTGTGGTTTCCTGGGCCCGCCCCGCAGCGTGACGGGGCGATCACATGACGTGAGGGGATGCTGTCATGAGCGTTCTGGACATCAAGCTGGAGCGGGCGTTCGACGTCTTCGACGCGGACCGCGACGGGAAGCTCGACAAGGCGGACCTGACCCGTCTGTCGGACCGGCTCGCCGAGTCGCCCGACTACACCCCGCAGGACGTGGCCGGGCTGCGGAACTCACTGGCGGACCTCTGGGACACCGTCTTCCACAAGATGGACAAGAACGACGACGGCGGGGTCGACCGGCAGGAGTTCCGGGCGGCGTTCCGGGCCCGGATCGTCTCCGACCAGAACCGGATCTGGGAACGGATCAGGGTCATGAGCAACGCCTGGACCGAGCTCGCCGACCGCGACGGCGACGGCATGCTGAGCCGCGAGGAGTACACCTCCCTCCTCCACGGCATGTTCCGCCTGCCCCGGGAGACCTTCGACGAGGCCTTCAACCAGCTCGACGCCGACGGTGACGGGCGGCTGAGCCGTGACGAGATCAGCTCCGCGATGAAGGAGTACTACACGAGCGAGAAGCATTCGGCGCCCGGGAACCAGTTCTTCGGCCGGCTCTGAGCAGCGCGCAGGGGGCGCGGGGGGCTCCGCGCCCCCTGCGTCCCTGCCGGCGCGCCGCGTTCCCGACCGCTCGTACGACCCACCTGGAGGACCCCTTGATGGCCGATGCCGCACTGCCGGTGATCGTTCTCTCCGACTCCGATCCGATCCGCCGGCACGAGACGGCCGAGCTGGTGCAGGGCTGGTACCGGACCTCGTTCCGCGTCCTGCAGGTCGCCGGACCGGCGGAGGTGGTCCGGGCGCTGAAGTCGCTGGCCGACCGGAACGTGCCCGTGGCGGCCGTGCTCGCGGACGAGGCCCCCGGGCCCGGCGCCGCGCATCCCGGCGTGCGCTGGCTGCCGTTGGCCGGGCACCGCGGCATCGTGCCCGGCGCCCGTACCGGGGAGGAGCGGGAGGAGCGGGAGGAGAGTCCGGCCGACCGGCTGCGCAGCGCGCTCGACGACTCCCTGTGCACCTGGAACGCCGACTGCGAGGGGGAGCTGCCCACCGCCGAAGTGCGCGGCAGCCGGTTCTCCCCCGCCGCCTACGCGGTGCGCGACTTCCTCGGGCGCAGCGGCGTCCTCTTCCGTTGGCTCCCCGAGGAGGACGCGCGGGAGGCGCCGGTGACCGTCCGGCTCGGCGACGGCACCGAGATGGTGGACCCCACGATCAGCGCGCTGGCCGAACGCCTCGGCCTCATCCGGCCTGCCGGACGGGACCACTACGACGTCGCGGTGATCGGCGGCGGCCCGGGAGGCCTGTCCGCGGCGGTGTACGCGGCCGCCGAGGGCATGAGCGTGGTCGTCATCGAGGACGACGCGCCGGGCGGGCAGGCGGGATCGACCTCGCGGATCGAGAACTACCTCGGCTTCCCCGTCGGGCTCAGCGGCGGCGACCTGGCCCAGCGGGCCCTCCAGCAGGCGCGCAGGGCCCGCGTCGAGTGGCAGCCCACCCGGGTGGCCAGCCGGGTGACGCCGCTGGAAACGGGCGGCCACCGCGTCGAGTTCGTCAAGGCCGGAACCGACGAGGCGGCCTCGGTGACCGCCGCCGCCGTGGTCGTCGCCACGGGCGTGGACTGGAACCGCCTGACGGCTCCCGGTGTCGACCGGCTCCTCAACTCCGGCGTGTACTACGGTTCGTGCCTGTCCGACGCCCCCTCGACCGCGGGCGAGGACGTGTACATGGTGGGCGCGGGCAACTCCGCCGGACAGGCCGCCCTCTACTTCGCGCGCTACGCCCGCTCGGTCACGCTGCTGGTACGGGGCACGGACCTCGGCGCGTCCATGTCGAGCTACCTGGTGCAGCGCATCGAGCGGACCCCGGGCCTGTCCGTCCTGCTGGGCACCGAAGTGGCGGGCTGCCTCGGCGAGTCCACCCTCACCGGGCTCGCGCTGCGCGAGCGCGGGGGCCGGGAGCGGACCGTCGCCGCGCACTGCCTGTACGTGCTGATCGGCGGCCGCCCGTCGAGCGAGTGGCTCGGCGGGACGCTGGAGCTCGACGACCGCGGGTACGTCCTGACCGGCAGCGGCGGGGCCGCCCCGGAGGCGCTGGCGATGGAGACCAGCAGGCCGGGCGTGTTCGCCGTGGGCGACGTACGGTCCGGATCGGTCAAGCGGGTCGGCGCCGCCGTGGGCGAGGGCGCCGCGGTGGCCCAGTCCCTGGTCGAGTACCGGCGGCGCCACCCGGAGCGGTTCCAGGACGCGCGCACGCCCTGCGGTTTCTGACCGGCGGACCCGGCGGACCCGGCGGCGCGTCGGCGGCGCGTCGGCGGCGCGTCGGTCATCCGTCGGTGGCCGCTGCGAGCGTGGGCGTCGCGCCGCCCGAGGGGGCGGCGCGGCCGCCTCCGACAGCAAGGAACCCGTCGCCATGTCGTCCACGCCCGCAGCCCCGCCGCCCTGGAACGTCCGCCGCCTGCCCGGCGCCGGTGACCGCGTCTTCCTGGTCACCGGCGGCAACGCCGGCATCGGGTACTTCGTCGCGGAGCAGCTGGCGTCGACCGGGGCCACCGTCGTCCTGGGGAGCCGGGATCCCGCCCGGGCCGGGGCGGCCACCGGCTCGATCCGGGCGCGCGTCCCCGGCGCCCGGGTGCGGGCCGTACGGCTGGACCTCGCCTGCCTCGCCTCGCTCGAAGCGGTACCGGGCGCGTTGGGGGCGCTGGGGGTGGACCGCCTGGACGCGGTCGTCCTCAACGCCGGTGTCGCGCTCGACGACCCTCCGCGCCGGGAGACAGGGGACGGCCACGAGCTCATGTTCGGCACCAACCACCTCGGCCACTTCGCCCTCACCCGGTGGCTGATGCCCCTGCTGTCGGCCGCGCCGGCGGCCCGCGTCGTGACCACGGGCAGTTTCGCCGCGAAGTCCGAGCGGCTCGACCTCGACGACCTCCAGTCCCGGCACGACTACCGGCCCGGGCGCGCCTACGGACGCTCCAAGCTGGCCCAGATGTACTTCGGCGTGGAACTGGAGCGCCGGCTGCGTGCCGCCGGCAGCACGGTGGCCGGTGTGCTGGTCCATCCCGGTGGCGCGCTGGACTCCCTCACCCCGTCCCGGCCACCGGTGCACGTACGCGGCGCGGGCGCGCGGCTGGGCGCGGCTCCCGCGGCCCTGTTCCTCCAGGGGAAGCACGCCGGGGCGTGGCCCGCCGTCCGGGCGGTGCTCGACCCGGCCGTGCTCGGCCCGGCCGTACCGCCCGCGAGCGGGCTCTGGGAACCGCGCGGCTTCGGACTGCGCGGCGCACCCCGGCGCGCACCGCTGTGGAGCCACCTCGCCGACCCCGCCGTCGCGGCCCGCCTGTGGGAGGCGAGCCGCGCCCTGACGGGCGTGGACGTCTGCGCCCGGCCGGGGCCATAGTCTGGCCGGATGCCCGATGACATCCTCGCCCGGTGGCCCCGCGCGTCTGCCTCCGAGACCGACTGGCTCGCCGAACTCGCCCAGGACGAAGGCCTCACCGGCTACGAGGCACCCGGGCGACCCGACGCCGCCTGGGTGCTCGGCGGCATGTACGAGCGCGGAGCGGCCGCCGAGGATTCGGTCAACCACAGCCAGAGCCGGGACGAGCACCCCGGCCCGGGCTGGCAGCGGCTGCGCTGGGCGGAGCTGGCCGCCGGAGTCGGTGATCCGGTCGTGCCGCAGGGCCTGTACCCCTGCTGCCGCTGCTTCCCCTCCGCGAAGAAGGGGGCGGACATCCGGCGCGGCACCATCGAGTGGCCCGCCGAGGGCAGTCTCGACAGGCCGACGTGGGACCAGCTGATCCGGTTCCTCACCGAGCACAGCCCGCAGGGCGCGGACACCCCCTGTCTGGCGTACTACAACCCGATCATCGTGCGGGACTTCGAGATCGGGCACGTCCGCTCCGGCCGGCTGGGGGACGCCCGGGCCCTCTTCGACCACCCGGACATCCTGTACACCCCCTCCAACCTGTGGGCCGCGAACCGCTCCTGGGTCGTCTGCACCGACTACGACCTCTGGGCCACCAAGGTCTGCGGCCCCCGCCCGCTCGTCGAGGCGCTGCTCGCGGACACGGAGATCGAAGCCGTCCGCCTCCCCTGGACCAGCTGACGCCGCGACCGGGCACAGACTAGGCAGGTTCGGGGGTGGTGGGGTGGGGGTGGTGCAGGGTGTCGGGGAGTTCCGACCTGCGGCGGATGCCCAGTTTGCGGTAGGTGCTCGTCAGGTGGGTCTCCACGGTACGGCGGGCCACGTGCAGCAGGTCGGCGATCTCGGTGTTGGTCCGTCCCGCCGCGGCCAGTTCGGCGATGCGGCGTTCGCTGCCGGTCAGGGCCCCCGAGCCGGTGCGGGTGGCGGCCGGGAGCCGGGCGCCGCCGTCGCGCAGCGCCTGCTCGGCCAGGGCGAGCAGGCGCAGGCCGCCCTTGCGTTCGGCCAGGTCCGCGGCCTCGCGCAGGCGGTCGCGGGCGCGGGTGCGTTCACCGGCGGCGTGTAACTGGCGGCCCTGGGCGAGGAGGGCCTCGACCAGTTCCATGCCGGCGTCGGCGGGCGCGTCCCTGAGGGTCTCGACCGCCTCTTCGGCGAGGTACAGCCCCCGGCGGCCGCCGGTCGCGGCGCCGAGGACGCGCAGGGCGCGTCCCACCGTGCGGGGGGTGTTCCACACCCGGGCCAGCCGCAGTTCCTCGGCCGCCAGGGCGAGGGCCTCCTGGCCGCCGCCGAGGGCGAGGCGGCACTGGGCGACCGCCGTCCGCCAGGGGGTGACGACCGGGCTGAGGACTTCGCGGGCGCTCTGGCGGCGGCCGCACTCCAGGAAGTCGTGAAGGGCTCCGGCCGGGTCGCCGGCGGCGAGGCGCTGCACTCCCCGTGCATAGAGGAAACGGTTCAGCTCCCATGACTCCGGCGCCCGGCGCAGGTCGAAGGCGTCGGCGAGCCGTGCCGCTTCCCGTGCGCGCCCCGTGTGGACGAGGGCCATCAGGACGTGGGCGTCCCGGTTGGAGGGGCCGCCGTGGGCGCGGGCGGCGACGGCCGCGCCGTCGCCGCGTACGGAGATCAGGCGTTCCACGTCGCCCCGGGCGGCGGCGATGTCCGCGCGGGTGTTGAGCAGCGCGTGCTCCATGGGGTGCAGCAGGGCCGGGTGCTGGCCGGCCAGGCCGCGGTCCACGAGGCGCTCGGCCTCGTCGAGTTCGTCGGCCCATTCGGCCACCGCCGCCGCCGTGCCGAGCAGGAACGGCTCGGCCAGCGGGTCGGAGGGCTGGGCGAGCAGGGCCCGTACGCGGGCCATGGCCTCCCCTGCCGAGATCAGGCCGGCCGTGGCCTCGTAGCGCACCAGCAGCGCGCGGCTGGCGGTGCCGACGAGTTCGGGGGCGTGCCGGCCGCTCTCGGAGAGGTGACGGTAGGTCTCCTGCCGGGTCGCGAGGTCGGCGTCGGACAGCAGGGCCGTGGCGGTCCGTACCGTACGGGTGAGTCCCGGATGTCCGTCCAGGCCGTCCTCCGTGCGCCGCAGCACCTCCAGCGCCGTGGTGACCTCGCCCCGGCCGACCAGGGCCGTACCGAGGGCGACGGCCGCGCGGACCCGGTCGCGGGGGGCGGCCCGCAGGTGCTGCGCCTCCGCCAGCCGCGCGATGGCCACCGCGCCGTCGGCCGAGGCGTACTCCAGCGATCCCAGTTCGGTCAGCAGCCGTTGGCGCCGGTCGTCGGAGAGGGGTTCGTCCAGGGCTCGGCGCAGGTAGCCGGCGGCGTCGTGCGGGCGGGCGTCGTGCACGGCGACCGTCGCCGCCTCCCGCAGTACGCGCAGGGCCCAGGGCAGGCCGATGCCCGGGGCGCGCAGCAGGTGGGCGGCGACCGCCTCGACGCGCTCGCCGCGCCGCAGCAGCGTCGTGGCCGCCGCGCGGTGCGCCGCCGCGCGGCGCTGCGTCGGCCAGCCGGTCAGCACGGCGTCCCGCAGCAGCGGATGGGCGAAGCGGGGCAGGCCGGCGGGGTCCGGGCGGAGGAACCCGATGCGGATCATCGCGGTGAGCCAGCCCGTGACGCGCGCGGGGTCCGCGCCGGTCGCCCCGGCCAGCACCCCGGCCACGTCCGGAGCGGCCGGGTCGCCCCCGGTGGGTCCGGCCGGCCGGTCCGGCGGCAGCGGCCACGCCTCCTCCAGCGCCGCGAGGCAACGGGCCACCTCGGCCGTCGCCGCACCCGCGCTGTCCAGCCACCACGCGACGGCCGCGGGGTAACTGCCGGGGTACAGCCCGGCGCAGGTGTCCGGCAACGGCGCGGGCACCCCCGCCCGCGTTCCGCCGTGACCGGCGGGGCCGTCGGGGCCGCCGGGGCCGCCGGGGCCGGCGGGGCCGGCGGTAGCGGGGTAGGCGGGGCCGCCGGGGCCGGCGGGGCCGTCGGGACCGCTGGGACCGCCAGAACCGCGGGGCCCAGCGGGACCGCCGGGGGCGACGGAAGCGCAGGGGCCTCCAGGACCATCGGAAGCACCCGGCTCGCTGGGGCAATGGGGGTCACCAGAACCGCCAGGACTACCGGGGCCACCGGGACCGCCCAGGCCACCGGGACAGTGGGGACCGCCCGGGGCGACGGGACCGCCCGGACCGCCGGGGCCGCCAGGGCCGCTCGGGGCGTACGGGGCTGAGTTGGCGAGGTCGGCGAGGAGGGCGTGGAGGAGGAGGGGGTTGCCCGTGGCCGCCCGGACGCACTCCGCGGTCCAGTCGGGTCCGGCCGCCGGCAGGGCGGCCCGGACGAGCTCCGCCGCCGCCGTGTCGCCCAGGGGGCTGAGGGTGTGGCTGCGGACGAGGGACGGGGGCAGGGACTGGGCGAGCCCGGTCCGCCGGGGGTCGATGTCGTACTGGCTGCGCTCGCCGGCCACGAGCAGGACGGGTAATCGGTCGATGCGGCGCACCGCCTCGCGCAGCCAGCGGCGTGACGCGGCGTCGGCCAGGTGGACGTCGTCGACGGCCAGCAGGAGCGGGCCCTCGGCGGCGTACCGCAGGAGCAGCCGCCACAGCCGGGCGGCGCTCCCCCGGTCGTCGGAGTCGGGCGCGAGGTCGGTGAACTCCGCTGTCGGACCCAGGAGTTGCAACACAGTGGCGAACGCCACCCCGGTGTCCTCCGGCGAGCACCGGGCCCACAGCACCCGCAGCCCCCGCCCCGCGGCGTCCCGGGCGGCGCTCTCCAGCACGGAGCTGCGTCCGGTACCGGTGGCCCCCTGGAGCAGCACCAGGCCGCCGGAACCGGAGCGGGCCCGCTCCGCCTCGGCCGCGATCAGTGCCAGGGCGCGGTCGCGTTCACGGAGCGGTCCGGTCATCAGTGCCTCCAGTGGTGAAGGGGGTGCTCCGCCGCCGGGTGAGACGACGGAATCCGTATCGGGGTGACGCGAAGTGGCGCAGGTCACTGCCGCCCCCGGCGCCCGCCACCGCGCCAGGGCCGGCGCCGCCGGGACCGGCTGTGACCTGCGGCGACACACACGGCGGGGGCCGGTCTCGTGGTGGCCCGCGACGCGGCCTCGTGGTGCGGCTCGTGGTGCTCCACGATTGCGGCCCCCGGGGCGCCCGCAGAAGGGTTGAGGGTGCTCATCCGATACCGGCCCGCGCTCCGCGGCGGGGCGCTGAACAGGGGATACGGTTGCTCAACTCACCCCGGACCACGACCACGTCCGCTCCCGGCACGGGCCCCGGCACGGGCCGCTCCGCGGGCCCCGACCAGGGGCGTCCCGCGCAGCGGCGCGTGCCCGTCGCGGTGTCCGCCGCCGACCCGATCAGCCGCGAGGGAGCGGTCAGCCAGCTGCGCAGACACCCCGAGGTCGAGCTGCGCGAGGAGTCCGGCCCGGGCACGGTGTCCCTGTTCGTGGAGGACACCCTCGACGAGGCGGCGCTGACCCGGCTGCGCCGGGTGGTGCGCGGCGAAGGGGTGCGCGCCGTCCTCGTGGTCGGCTCCATGCGGGAGAGCGAGCTGCTGGACGTGGTGGAGTGCGGTGTCGGCACGATCGTCTGGCGCCACGAGGCCACCGCCGAGCGGCTGGTGCGGGCCGTACTGGCCGCGTCCCGCGGTGACGGCGATCTGCCCGCCGATCTGCTCGGCCGGCTCGTCCACCAGGTCGGCACGCTGCACCGGGGCGCGGCGGGCCGGAGCGGCACGCCCGCCTTCGGCCTCACGTCCCGTGAGGTGGACGTCCTGCGCCTGGTCTCCGAGGGCTTCGACACCGGCGAGATCGCGGGCAAGCTGTCGTACTCCGAACGGACCGTCAAGAACGTCATGCATGGCCTCACCACCCGGCTCCACCTGCGCAATCGGGCACACGCCGTGGCTTTTGCCCTTCGGGAAGGCTACATCTGACCGTTCGGGCAACCGGAGGCGGCGGGGGGCGTCCGCGGGGGCAGGGCGCGCTGCCCGGCGGCCGTCCCCCGCCCCCCTGCGGTCCGGGCGGCCGCCGGGGGACGATCGGCGGTGGACGACGGGCCGGGCGGACGGGCGGGCGGAGCGGGAGTGCAGGCGTGATCCACGAGGTGGACGAGATGCTCAAGGGCCTCCTCGGCGGCGGGGCGTTGACAGGGTCGGGCATCGAGGTGTCGTTCGAGGCGCCGACCCGTGACTGGGCTGCCCGGCGCAACGCCCCCGTCGTCAACACCTACCTGTACGACATACGGGAGGACGTGGCCCGGCGCCAGCGCGGCCAGGTGGCGGTGCGCGACGAGCACGACGTGGTCGTGCGGCGCAGTCAGCCGCCGCGCTGGTTCCGGCTGTCGTACCTGGTGACGGCCTGGACGAAGACCCCCCGGGACGAGCACCGGCTGCTCTCCGCCGTACTCGCGACGCTGCTGCCGCGGGAGGTGCTGGCGCCCGACGAACTCCCGCCGTCGTTGCGGTCGCTGGGGCTGTCCGTACCGCTGACGGTGGCCGGGATCCAGACGGAGGCGCGGTCCTTCGCCGAGATCTGGTCGGCGCTCGGCGGCGAGCTGAAGCCCTCGCTCGACCTGGTGGTGACCGCACCCTTCCCGGCCTATCCGGAGTACGCCGCCGGGCCGCCGGTCACCGAGGGAGCGACGCTCCGGGTCGGCGGTACGGACGGCGACCCGGCGGTCTCCGAGGGCCGCTCGCACCGGCCCCACCAGGTCGCGGCCGCCCGGGCCGCGCGAAAGGAGGCTGCCGCCCGCAAAGCCGCCCCCGCCCGTCCGAAGACTCCCCCGAGCCCGGACGCGCCGTGAGCGCCCCCCGTACCGCCCGGGCGACGGATCCGGCGCCCGGCCCGGGTGCGGAACGAGGTACGGGCCCGGCCGCAAGCCCGGCCCCGGGCCATGACCCGGCCCATCGCCCGGACTTGGGCCCGTGCCAGGGCCACGGCGCCGGCTGCGGCTGCACCCCGGACCAGGGCGTAGGCCCAGACCAGGGCGTAGGCCCAGACCAGGCCGCCGGTCCGGCCACGGACAACGGTCCCAACCGGGGTGCCGGCCCCAACCCGGACACCGGACCGAACCCGGACACGGGACGGAACCCGGACACCGGACCAGACCGGGACGCCGGACCGGCCACGGACGCCAGTCCGGACCCGGACACCGGCCTCAACCGGGGCGCCGGCCCCAACCCGGAAACCGGACCGGACCCGGAAACCGGTCCCCACCGGGGTGTCGGCCCGGACCGGGACGGCGGACCGGACCGCGACACCGGCCCCGGCCCGGGCGGCGGCCCGGGGGGCAGCCGCGGTCCGGGGCAGGGTGCCGGGCCGGGGCAGGGTGCCGGGGCGGGCAACGGGGTTACGGCGGGGGCCGCCCGGGCGTTGCTCGTGCGGCTCGGCCGGCTGCGCGGGCGGGTCTCCGCGCTGGTCGAGCGGCGGAGCGCCGACGACCCGACGGCCGACGACCCGCTGCGCGGCCTCTACCTGTCCGAGGCGGCGGTACGCCATCTCCTCGACGCCCGGCCCGCGACGGCCGACGGACGGGACGACGACACCGCCGCGGAGCCCGGGCCCG
The DNA here is from genome assembly GCF_043199995.1 of Streptomyces sp. NPDC048507. Taxonomy (NCBI): domain Bacteria; kingdom Bacillati; phylum Actinomycetota; class Actinomycetes; order Kitasatosporales; family Streptomycetaceae; genus Streptomyces; species Streptomyces sp. NPDC048507. The sequence goes on from NZ_JBICWZ010000011.1 coordinate 176,436, forward strand.
CCCAGGACCGGCTGGCCCGGCTGGCCGCGCGGGCGGCCCTGACCGCGCTCGACGTCACCGTCCTGCTCGTCGCCCTCGCTCCCGACGTCGACCGGACCTTCGAACCCCTCTACGGCTACCTCAACGACGACGTCAGCAGGCGCCGGGCCACCATCGGCCTCGCCCTCGACCTGTGCGGGGTGCCCGCGACGTCCGCCGCGGCCCGGGCCCGGCTGCACGCCTCCGCACCCCTGACGGCCCTCGGCCTGCTGGTGGCCGACGAGCCCGAACGGCCCTTCCTGACGCGGTCGCTGCGCGTGCCCGACCGGCTGATCGGCCATCTCCTCGGCGACGACACCCCGGACGCCGCGCTGCTCGGCCTGCTGCGGCCGCTCCCGGAGCCGCCGGCGTCCGGCACGGCCGCCGACCGGTTCACCGAGCGCCTCGCGGCGCTCCTGCGGTCCGGCCCCGCCCACGTCTACCTGCGCGAACAGCGCGAGGGCGACGGCCTGGCCGCGTACGCGACCGCCCTGCGCGCCGCGGGTCTGGACGCGCTGTGCTGCGAGGAACCCGGTGACCACGTCGCCGAGTTGCTGCGCGAGGCCCGCCTCGGCGGCCGGGCCCTCGTCGTGCCCGCGCTGCCCGAGCGGCCCGGCCCGCTGGTACGGGCCCTCACCGCCGCGCCCGACGTGAGCGTACTGCTGGCCGGGACCCGCCCGTACGACCCGCACTGGTGCCCCGAGGACCCCCTGGTGCTGGACGCGCCGGCCCGCGCGGACGGCGGCACGGCCGCCTGGCGGGCCGCGCTGGGGGCGGACGCCGACGGCTTCGACCTGGCCGCGACCGTCGCCCCGTACCGCCTGGGCGGGGACCGCGTACGGCGGGCCGCGCGGGCCGCCGGCGCGCTCGCCGACTTCGACGGCACCCCGCTCACGGCCGCCCACGTACGGGGCGCCGCGCGCCGCCAGTCGGCCTCGGGGCTGGAGGGGCACACCCGCCGCATCCGGCCGGCGGTGGACTGGGACGACCTGGTCCTGCCCGAACCGCCCCTCGCCCAGCTGCGCGAACTGTCCCTGCGGGCCCGCCACCGGGGCCGGGTGCTCGGCGACTGGCGGCTCAGCGCGGGCGGCGGGCGCGGCCGGGGCGTCCTCGGCCTGTTCGCCGGGGCGTCCGGCACCGGCAAGACGCTGTCGGCGGAGGTCGTCGCGGCCGACCTGGGTCTCGACCTGTACGTGGTCCAGCTGTCGTCGGTCGTGGACAAGTACGTGGGCGAGACCGAGAAGAACCTGGAGCGGATCTTCACCGAGGCGGACCGCACGGACGCGGTGCTGCTCTTCGACGAGGCCGACGCCGTCTTCGGCAAGCGCTCCGAGGTCAAGGGCGCGCACGACCGCTACGCCAACATGGAGAGCTCGTACCTGCTCCAGCGGCTGGAGTCGTTCGACGGGATCGCGCTGCTCACCACCAACCTGCGCGCGAACATCGACGAGGCGTTCAGCCGGCGGCTCGACCTGGTGGTCGACTTCCCGTTCCCGGACGCCGGGCAGCGCCTCGCGCTGTGGCGGCACGGGCTGAGGCACGTGCCGTCCGCCGACGGCATCGACCTGGACCCGCTGGCCAGGGAGTTCGAGCTGGCGGGCGGTTCCATCCGCGGGGCGGTGGTCACGGCCGCCTACCTCGCGGCCGGGCGCGGGGGCGAGGTGACGGCGCGGGACCTGCTGGAGGGCGCCCGCCGGGAGTACCGCAAGGCGGGGCGCCTGGTGCCGGGCGAGGGCGGCTGGTGATCCCCCGGCCCGGCGCGGGCGTCAGTCCGTCTTGGGGTGGACGATCTGCCACTCCTGGTTGCCGGTGTTGCTGCAGTCGGAGATGTTCAGCCTGTCCCCGACGGCGGCCCCGCCGTTGACGTTCAGGCACTTGTTGTTGCTGGCGTAGTTGCGGATCCAGTAGTCGCCGCTGTCCTGCTTGTCGAGCCACCACAGCTGGTTGTCGGCGGTGGTGCCGATGCAGTTGAACTCGCCGATGCCGGTGCCCACGGGCCGGCCCCCGTACTCGCCCAGGTCCATGCAGAACTGGTCCTTGACGTTGCGGATCTGGACGAGCGGCCCGCCTCCGGGGCCGAGGCTCGGGTACTTGACCTCGAGGTTCCACAGCTGGTTGTCCCCGGAGGTGCCGACGCAGTCGGCCTGCTGCACGGCCACGTTGATCGCGCCCTTGTCGTTGCCCGGCAGGTCGGCGCACTTGCGGGTGGCGGCGTTGCGCAGCAGGACCTTCTCCGCGGGCACCACGGCCGGCGGTTTCGAGGGCTTGGGGGCCTGCGCTCCGCCGCCCCCGGCGCCGCCGTCGTCGCCTTTGGGCTTCTCGCTCTTCGCCGGCTCCGGCGCGGCGCTGGGAGACGGCGGCGGCGGGGGCGGCGGGGCGAGGGGCAGTGCGGTGGGCAGGGCGGCGCCCGCCTGCTCGGTGGCCGCGCTGACGACCTTCGGCTGGTAGGCGAGCCAGAGCATCACGAAGGCGATGCCCAGGGCCAGCAGGAGCGCGGAGCAGGTGGCCAGCCAGCGCGGGAGGAAGCCGCGCTGGACGTAGGTGCCCTCGACCTCCAGCGGCTCGCTGCCGGAGCGGCGCACGGCCAGGGTGTAGGGCCGCTCCTCCTTGGAGCCGAACCAGATGATCTGCCGGGGCCGCAGGGTCGCATCGACGAACGCGGCCCGGCCGGGGTCGATCTGGACGTTCCCGGGGCGGATCTCGTACGCGAGGTGGTCCCCGTTGTCGCTGCCCGCGACGGAGGCCGTCACCCTGGTGTTGCCGAGGTTGTCGACGGCCAGCCGGGGCCGGCCGCGGAAGCGGCCCTTGACGGTCGGCGGCACGAGTTCGGCGCGCACTTCCGCGAACGGGGTGATCGTCAGGTTCCCCTCCGGGACCGTCACGGCCTTGGGGTGCTCGGTGGGCGTGATCCGCACCGCGTACGGGTTGGGCCCGGCGGTGGCGTCGGAGGTCCGGGGCGGCGCGAAGGTCAGCTCCACCGTCCCGGTGGTGCCCGGGTACAGCCGCAGGGTCGCGGGCTCCACCACCGTCCAGGGCGCGACGTCGCCGACGGGTTCGAAGCGGTACTCGTCGACCACGTCGCCGGTGTTGCGGACGCGCAGCCGCACGCGCGTGCTGCTGCCGGGGTCGACGGTGACGGACGCGGGTTCCAGGGAAGTCCAGAGGCTCACCCCCGCCACGCTAACGGCGCCCCCGCCGCCGGACAGGAGCCGCAGGGGCAGACCTGCCTGCCCCGGCGGACCCGCGCGGGCCCCGGGGGCCCCGGGGCTGCCCCTGCGGGCAGGGGCGGGGGCAACGGGGGTGCCCCGGGCCGGGTACCGGGGGGCGTTCCGGCGGGTGCGGCGCGCGGGTCAGGGTGGTGTGTCCTGTCTCGTACCGGAGGAGAGCAGAGCATGCCGTCCTATCTGTCGCCCGGCGTCTACGTCGAGGAGGTGGCCAGCGGTTCGCGCCCGATCGAGGGGGTGGGCACGTCGGTGGCGGCCTTCGTCGGTCTGGCGTCGACCGGCCCGCTGAACGAGCCCACGCTGGTGACCAACTGGACCCAGTACGTCGCGGCCTTCGGCGACTTCACCGACGGCTACTACCTCGCGCACTCCGTCTACGGGTTCTTCAACAACGGCGGATCGGCGGCGTACGTCGTGCGCGTCGGCGGTTCCGCCGGGGACGCCGCCGGCCGCGGGCAGGCGTCCGGGCCCGCCGCGGTCACCGGTACGGCCCCGCAGGCCGAGCGGGCCCCCCGGGCCGCCCTGCCCGCCGGGGAGTCCCGCCCGCTCGGCACCTTCGCCGTGGCCGCCACCGCGCAGGGCACCGGCGGCCCGCTGTCCGTCGAGGTCACCGACGCCGAGGGCGAGGGGCCCGCCGAGCGCTTCAAGCTGACCGTCAAGGACGGCGACAAGCCGGTCGAAACCTTCGACGTGACCGCGAAGAAGGGCGGCCGGTCCTACGTCGTCACGCAGGTCAAGGAGCGCTCCAAGCTCATCGCCGTGACCGAGGCCGCGCCGTCCGCGCAGCTGGCCCGGCCGGAGAACCAGACCGTCGCGCTGCCCGCGCCGCCCGCCGCGCCCGTCGAACCGGCCGCGGCGGCCGCACCGGCCGGCCGCGCCGAGGGCGCCGAGGGCGCCGAGGGCGCCCACCCCGGCCCGGCGCAGTACCTCGGCGACTCCGCCGACCGGACCGGCTTCGGCGGGCTGGAGGCCGTGGACGAGATCTCCATGGTCGCCGTGCCCGACCTGATGGCCGCCTACCAGCGCGGTGCGATCGACCTGGAGGCCGTCAAGGCGGTCCAGCTCGGGCTGATCGCGCACTGCGAGCTGATGGGCGACCGGGTCGCGATCATCGACCCGCCGCCCGGCCTCAACGCCCGGGACATCCGGGTCTGGCGGCAGGAGACGGCCAACTACGACTCCAAGTACGCGGCCCTGTACTACCCCTGGATCAAGTCCTTCGACCCGGCGACCGGGCAGTCGCGGCTGGTCCCGCCGAGCGGCCACGTCGCCGGCATCTGGGCCCGCAACGACTCCGAGCGCGGTGTCCACAAGGCCCCGGCCAACGAGGTCGTCCGCGGCGCCGTCGACCTCGAACTCCAGATCACGCGCGGCGAGCAGGACCTGCTCAACCCGATCGGCGTGAACTGCATCCGGGCGTTCCCCGGCCGCGGCATACGCATCTGGGGCGCCCGCACCCTCTCCTCCGACCCGGCGTGGCGCTACCTGAACATCCGCCGGTACTTCAACTACCTGGAGGAGTCGATCCTGATCGGCACCCAGTGGGTGGTGTTCGAGCCGAACGACCACAACCTCTGGGCGCGCATCCGCCGCAACGTCTCCGCGTTCCTGGTCAACGAGTGGCGCGGCGGGGCCCTGTTCGGGCAGAGCCCCGAGCAGGCGTACTACGTCAAGTGCGACGAGGAGACGAACCCGGCGGAGTCCGTCGACCTCGGCCGGGTCATCTGCGAGATCGGCATCGCGCCGGTCAAGCCCGCCGAGTTCGTGATCTTCCGGCTGGCGCAGTTCTCCAGCGGCAACGGGGAGCTGGAGGAGTAACCGGGGCCGGCCCCCGCCGCGCCCGCCGCCTCCCCGCGCCCCGCCCCTCTCCAGAAGGACAGCGAACACATGAGTCTCCAGCCGGGTGACGCCCTCACGTCACACAACTTCGGCCTCCAGATCGACGGAGTGATGGTCGAGTACCTCGCCGAGGTCAGCGGCCTGACCCTCGAACAGGACGTCATCACCTTCCAGCAGAACAGCGCGCAGGGGCGGCCCGAGGTGTCGCTGATGCCGGGCGTGCAGAAGAACGGCCAGTGCACCGTCGTACGGGGCATGACCCAGTCGGGCTCGTTCACGCAGTGGATCAACGACTCGATCCGCGGCCAGATGAGCACGGCCCGCAAGAACGCCTCCATCATCATGATGGACTACCAGGACAACCCGGTGAAGCGGTACAACCTGCGCAACGCCTGGTGCAGCAAGATCGAGACGAGCACGGTCAAGGCGGGCGAGGCGGCGGCGCTGACCGAGACCGTCACGATCGTGTTCGAAGAACTGGTCATCGAGTAATGCGGCGTTCGGCTGCCAAGGCTCCGGCCGTCACGGCGCCCCAGACCGCGGTGGCGGGGGCGGAGGGCCCCCACTCGGCTCCCGCCACCGCACCCGGCCACGCACCCGCCGGCCCGTCGGGCGACCCGGTGCCGCGGCAGTCGCTGCGGACCGAGTTCCCCTTCGAGCTGCCGCGCGGTTACGTCGACGACGCGGGCACCGTGCACCGCGACGGCGTCATGCGGCTGTCCACGGCGCGCGACGAGCTGGTCCCGCTGCGGGACGTGCGCGTGCAGGAGAACCCGGCGTACCTCTCGGTGGTGCTGCTCGGCCGGGTCATCACCCGGCTGGGCACGGTCCCGATGGTGCACGACGGGATCGTGGAGAACATGTTCGCGTCCGACCTGGCGTTCCTCCAGGACTTCTACCGCCAGATCAACGCGGAGGGCCACACCCGGGCGGCCGTGCGGTGCCCGCACTGCTCGGAGCCCTTCGAGGTGGAGCTCGGCGGGAGCCGCCTGGGGGAATCGTGACGTACGCGACCGACCGGCTGTACGAGGAGATCGCGTACGTCGCCTACCACTTCCACTGGGGCCCGGACGCGATCCTGGACCTGGAGCACCAGGACCGCCGCCGGTACACCGAGCAGATCGCGTCCCTCGTGACGCGTGCCGCGACGGAGGGCTGAGCGGGTGGCATTCCTGGACCGCCTCCGCGGCCGCCGCCCCACCGCCGCCGCGGGCCCAGCAACTCAGGCCGGCCCTACGGCCCCTGCCGTACCTGCGGCCCCGGCTGGCCCTGCGGCTCAGGCCGGGCCTGCGGCCACTGCCGGCCCGGCAACCCCTGCCGCAACGGCGGCCCCTGTCGGCCCTGCGGCTCAGGCCGGCCCGGCGGCTCCTCCGGCCCCGGCTGGCCCTGCGGCTCAGGCCGGCCCAGCGACCCCTGCCGCAACGGCGGCTCAGGTCGCTCCCGCGGCGCCGACGGCCCCTGTCGGCCCGGCGACCCCGGCTGGCCCTGCGGCTCAGGCCGGGCCTGCCGCAACGGCGGCTCAGGCCGGCCCGGCGGCCGCTGCCGTGCCTGCGGCTCCGGTCGCCGTGGCCGCGTGGACCGGGCTGCCGCCGCTGCGGCGGGCGACGGGCGAAGGGCCGACGGGCATCGCGGACCCCGGCTTCGGCGGACGGCTGCCGACCTGGCAGAACCCGTCCTTCGCCCGGTCGGCCTCCCCCGCCGTCCTGGACCCCGCGGCGGGCCGCGGTCTGCTGTCGCGTGCCGGTGACGGGCCCCTCCGGCCGGTCACGGCACTCGGACGGGCCGTTCCCGGCCCGCCGTCGGTCATGCCGGTGGCGCCGCTCCGAGCGCTCCGGCCGTCGGCGCCGACGCGGCCCGTGCCCCCCGCACCCAGGGCCGCTGCGGTGCGGGAGCCGGCGGCCGCCCCGGCGCGGGCGCGGACCCCCGGTGTCCGGGTGACGCCCGTGCCCCCGTCCGCGCCCCGGACGCGGGAGCTGCTGTCCACGGCCCCGGCCCCGCCCGCGGGCGACCGGCGGACCCTGCCCACGACGCCCGCGCCCGCCACCACCCCCGTCCAGCGCACCCCGGCACCCCGCGCCGACACCCCGACCACCCACGCGGCCCCGGCACCGGCGGCCACCCCGGCCCCAACCGCCCCCACCCCCGCGGCCCCGGCACCGGCGGCCACCCCGGCCCCGACCGTCCACCGCCCGGGACTCGGCGCCCCGATCCAGCGTCGGCCGGCCCCGGGCACCGCTCCGCGCGCGACGGCCGGGCCCGGCGGGCCGGGCCCGTCGGGGCACTCCGGCGGGAGCGGCGCACCCGGCCGGGGCGGCCCGCCCGACACCGCGGGCCGATCCCCCGGGTACGGCACGGCCAGCGCAGCCGACGGGACTCGCCACTCCCCTAGTCCCGGCAGCACCGGTCGGACCGGCGCAGCCGGCGGGTCCGGCACGGCTGACGACTCCGCCGGGGTCGGCGGAGGTACCGGGACGAGCCGGCCCCGCACGCCCAGCGGGACTGGAGGCAGCCGCGTACCAGACGGAACCAACAGCGTCGGCGGATCCGGCGCGCCCGGAGTCAGCGGGGCTGGTGGATCCGGCCGGACCGGCGGGCACGGCGCGGCCGGCGGCCACCCGGGCACATCCGGCACGACCACCGAGCCGCTCCGCCCCGGCACGCCCAGCGGCACCCACCGGCCTGGCGGGACCGCCGGCTCCAGCAGGCCGGACGCATCCGGCTCGGCCGGCGGAACCGATGCGCGCAGCGGGGTCGGCACCCCGCGCGGACCGGGCAAGTCCGGCACGCCCGCCGGGACCACCGGACCCAGTACGCCCGGCTCCGCCAGTGGGGTCGGGCATTCCGGCGGATCCGGCGCGCGCAGCGGAACTGGCGCCCCCGGTGGACACGGCACAGCCACCGGAAACGCCGACCCGGGCGGATCCGGAGTGTCCGGTACGGCCGCCCAAGCCCGCGGTTCCCGCACGCCCGGCGGCACCAACAGGACTGACGGGACCACCGCACCCGGCGCACGCATGCCCGGCAGCTCTGGCGGATCCGGCGCACGCAGCGGGACCGGCGACCCGAGCGGACCCGGCGAATCCGGTACGGCCTCCGGAGCCCACCGAACGAACACGCTCGGCGTCACCAACAGGCCCGGCATGCCCAGCGCTGCCGGCGGACCGGGCGAGTCCGGTACGCCCGCCGGGGCGCACCGCACGAACACCCCCGGCGGGTCCAGCACGCCCGGGTCCGCCAGCGGCACGGGCGATGCTGGCGAAACCGGCATGCCCAGCGGGCGCAGCGCGTCCGGCGGAACTGCCGGGCCCAGCGCGCCCGGTGGAGCAGGCTCCCCCAGCGCGCCCGGCAGGGCCGGCACCGACGGCCCGGGCCGACCCGGAGAATCCGGTACGGCCTTCGGGGCCCACCGCACGAACACCCCCGGCGGGACCGGCGGGTCCCGTACCTCCCGCGCACCCGGCAACTCCGGCACGGTAGGGGGCTCCAGAGCGGCCGGCGCGCCCGGCACGCCCGCCGGGGCCCACCGACCGCACACACCCGGCGGCCCCACCGGGTCCAGCACGCTCGGCGCACCCCGGTCCGCCAGCGCGGTCGGCACGGCTGGCAGGGACGCCACAGCCAGCGGCACCGTCGGGACCGGCATGCCCAGCACACCCGGCGCAGCCGGCGGAACTGCCGGGCCCAGCGCGCCCCGTGGAGCCGACAGGTCCACTGCATCCGGCGCGCGCAGCGGGACCGGGAGCCCCGACGGGCACGGCGCAGCCGGCGGCAGGCCCGGCAACCCGGGCGGATCCGCTGCGCCCGCCGGGGCCCACCCCACGAACACCCCCGGCGGGACCGGCGGGTCCCGCACCTCCCGCGCGCCCGGTACGACCGGCGGCCCGGCCGCGCCCGGCAACTCCGCCACGGCAGGCAACTCCGCCACGGCAGGCGGGACCGGCGGGGGCCGGGCGGCGGGGGGTGCGGGGGCGTCCGCCGTGCAGCGTGCGGTGGCCGGTCGGGGCACGCCGCCCGTCGCGAAGCCGACCCGTACGGAACCCCGAACGCCTGGTGGGACCGGCCTGGTCCCGCCCGCCCCCGCGCGGCAGGCGGCACCGGCGTCCGGCACGGCGGCGGGCTCCACCGTCCAGCGGGACGCGGGGCCGGTGCCCACGGGAAGCGGCCGGCCGCAGACATCCCCCGGCGGCGGCCCGGTGGCACCCCGGCCGACCCCGCGCACCGTGTCCCCCGCGCCCGCGCCCGTACAGCGGGCCGCCGCCGCGGCGGCCCCCGTACGCCCCCTACCGCAGCCCGCCGGCACGTCCGGGTCCGTTCCCGGCCGGGCGGAGCCGGAGCGCCAGGCTCCGGTCGCCGGGCCCCCGGGGCGGCCCGGCGCCGCGCCGCCCCGGGCCGGGCTCGGTGCGCCGGTCGCGCCCCCCACGGGCCGGGGCGCCGGGGCCGGCGCCCTCCCCGTGCGCAGCGTTCCCCCGCACCGGCCGCCCGTCGCCCCGACCGCGCTGACCCCACCGCCCGCGCCAGCGGTCCAGCGCCTCCCCTCCCCCACCCCCGGCTCCGCCATCGGCGCGCTCGCCGCCGCCGCGTCGGCGACCGTGGCCTCGACGCTGGGGCAGCTACGGCCCGCGCCGGAGCCGGCCCGCCAGGCCCAACGGCCCCCACACCCCCAGGAGCCGCCGCCCCGGTACGAGCCGCCGCCCCCGTACGAACCGCCCGGCGGCCGCCCGGCGGCGGTCTCCCCCGCGCCCCCGCCGCCCGAGTACACCGCGGTGAACGCCGCCGCGTTCGATCCGCGCGGGCTGACCGAGTTCCAGCTGGACGAGCTGGTGCACCGGATCATCGACCGGGTCACCCGCCTCGTCCGCGCCGAACTGCGCATGGACCGCGAGCGGATCGGCAGGCTCCGCGATCCGCGCGCCTGACCGGCGCCCCCGGCAAGAACCGCCCCCCACCCCACGACAACAGGAAGGCCGCCTCGGATGCGCCGCCAGGACCCCGGGTCCACCATCTGGTTCACCCTCACCATCGACGGCGCGAGCCTCGGCTACTTCAACGGGTGCGAGGGCCTGTCGTCCCAGGTGGAGATCGAGCAGCGCCAGGAGGGCGGCAACAACGGCTTCGTGTGGCAACTGCCCACCCGGGTCACGTTCTCCACCATCCGCCTCACCCGGCCGCTCACGCCGGACACCGCGAAGGTCGCCAAGTGGATCTCGTCGGTCCAGACGGGGATCAAGCGGCCCACCGCGCAGATCGCGGCGCTGCGCGCCGACGGCTCGCTGGTGGCCCGCTGGGGGCTCATCGACGTCCTGCCCGTGAGCTGGCAGGGCCCCACGCTCGACCCGGCGAGCCCGGGCGTGGCCACGGAGGTCCTGGAGATCGCCCACCACGGCTTCACGGACTGACGCCACACCACACCGCACCGCACCGCACCGCACCGGAGCGGAGAGGAAAGAGGAACACCCATGGCCACGAGCAGCAGGGGCGCGGGCAAGAGCCTGGTGCGCGCGACGCTGGCGATCCACGAACCCCCGGTCGGTACGAGCACGACGCCCGGGGCGCTGATGCGGACGTTCGGCTTCGAGTTCAATCCGGCGCAGCTGTCGCTGAGCCAGCGCGCGCAGTGGAAGGCCACGCCGACGATGGCGGTGCGCGACGGCTCCAAGCCCGAGTTCATGGGCGCCGAGCCGCGCGAGATGACCCTGGAGATCTTCCTGGACTCCTCGGCCGCGCCGACCGGCAATTCGGTGCTGAGGAAGGTCGAGTCGCTGCTGGGCTGCTGCGAGGTGACGGCGAAGAGCATCGCCGCCGACCAGCCGTCGCCGCCGTGGGTGGTCTTCGAGTGGGGGTCGTTCTCGACGGCCCGTTTCGTCGCGTACGTGGGTTCCGTCGAGGCTTCGTACAGCCTGTTCGGCACCACCGGGGTGCCCATCCGGGCCACCTGCCAGGTGCACCTGGTGGAAATCCCGGGCAAGACCAAGGGCCAGAACCCGACCTCCGGCGCGCTCACCGCCCAGCGCGTGCACCGGGTCGTGGCCGGGGACTCGCTGCAGTCGCTGGCCTGGCGGGAGTACGGCACGGCCACCGTCTGGCGGGCCATCGCCGAGATCAACGGCATCGACGATCCGTCCCGGCTGGCGGCGGGCACCGAACTGGTGCTTCCCGCACCCGAGGAGGTGGCGCGCTGATGGTGCGGCCCGCGTTCTCCAGCATCATGCAGGTGCGGATCGGCTCCGCGAAGCTGCCCGACGACATCGCCCCGCTGCTCGTCGAGGGCTGGGTCGACCAGGGCGTCGGCGTGCCCGCCGCGTTCCGGCTGACCTTCCGCGACCCGTACCGCCTGGTCCTCGGGGAGCTCGGCGTCACCTTCGGCACGAAGGTGGTCCTCACCCCGATCGCCGACGGCCAGGGTGGCGGCACGCCGCTGCTGACCGGCGAGGTCACCGCGCTGGAGGCCGACTACGACGGCACCGGCAGCTTCACCGTGATCCGCGGCTACGACTTCGGGCACCGGATGATGCGCCGGCGGCGCGTGGCCGCCTACCGCAATCAGAAGGCCTCCGACATCGCGCGCAAGCTCGCCGCCCTGGACGGCGTGCCGATCGGCCGGATCCAGTCCACGAAGGGCACGTACGGTTTCCTCAGCCAGTCCAACGTCACCGACTGGGACTTCCTGTCGCGGCTCGCCGACGAGAACAACATGGTGATGTCCCTGGACGCGCAGGGGAAGTTCCGCTTCGTCACGCCCGTCCCGTCCGACGGCGGTCCGTCCCCGCGCAGCGACGGGGACACGAGCCCCTTCGTGCTCCAGGCCGGACACGACATCCTGCGGCTGCGGGCGGCGGTCACCGCGGCCGACCAGGTCGGCACGGTCGAAGCGCGCGGCTGGAACGTCACCACCAAGAAGAAGATCGTCGAGACGGCCCCGGCCACCACCGACCCGGGCATCTCCATCGGCCTGACACCGGGCCGGGCGGCCGCGAAGTTCGCGGCGGCGCGGCTCGTGGAGACCGGCACGCCCTACGACCGGCAGGACGAGGTCCAGAGCGCCGCCAAGGCCCTGGCCGCCGACGTCACCTCCTCGTTCGCGGAGCTGGAGGTCGCGGTGTACGGCAGTCCCCGGCTGCGGCCGGGCGTGCCCGTGGCCCTGGGCGACGTGGGCAAGCCCTTCGAGGGCAAGTACACCGTCACCTCCGTACGGCACGTGTTCGGCGACGGCCGGCACTACGAGTCCTGGATCACGGTGAGCGGACGCCAGTGGCGTTCGCTGTACGGGCTGGCGGCGGGCGGGGGCGGCGCGGACGCCATGAGCGCCACCCGGCTGCCGGGCGTCGCCAACGCGATCGTCACCGACGTGCAGGACCCGCTGAAGCAGGGGCGGGTCAAGCTCCAGTTCCCGTGGCTGGACGACACCTACGTGAGCGACTGGGCCCGCAGCGTGCAGTCGGGGGGCGTGGGCGGCGGCGGGATCTTCCCCATGGACGTCGGCGACGAGGTGCTGGTCGCCTTCGACCGGGGCGCGCTGGACCACCCGTTCGTGATCGGCGGGCTCTACAACGGCCGGGACGTGCCGAGCCGGGTCGAGGACGTGCCCCTGCACGACGGGCTGAAGCGGAAGGCCGCCCGGCACACCCTGTCGGACCGGCAAGCCAACCGCGTCGACCTGCTCAGCCAGCGTTCCGGCAAGCGCAGGCAGGGCGTCCGCATCGCCACCGGCGACGACCGGCTGACCATCAACCTCGACCGCACCAAGACGGAGATCACCGTCGACAGTTCGGGGTCGGTGACCATCAAGGGCGGCCGCTCGGTGTCCGTCGAGGCCGGGACGGACCTGACGCTCAGCGCCCGGCGCCGGCTCACCATCAAGAGCGGCGGCCTCCTCGACATCGAGGGCCGGGGCATCGTCAACCTCAGGTCGCTCGGGGGCGCCCTGACGGTCGACGCGATGGGCGCGCTCAACCTCAAGGCCCTGGGCGCCACCCTGATCTCCTCCATCGGCACGGTCCAGGTCAATTCCGTCGCCAACGTCGGCATCCGCGCCGCCCGGGTCGACCTCCAGGGCCTCGTGTTCGTCAACACCGTGAAGTACCCGCTCCCCGCATGACCGAGGGGCACGACCAAGAGGCAGGTGGCCCCTGATGGCCGAACAGTTCATCGGCTCCGGCTGGGCGTTCCCGATGCGCATCGGGCCCACCGGGGGCATCGCGCTGGTCAGCGGCGAGCACGAGATCGAGGAGGCGATCCGGCTGGTCCTGGCCACCGCCCCGGGCGAGCGGCCGATGCGCCCGGAGTTCGGCTGCGCCATCCACGACCTGGTCTTCGCGCCGGTCAACGAGCAGACCGCGGGGCGCATCCAGCACGAGGTGCACGTGAGCCTGGACCGCTGGGAGCCCCGGATCGAGGTCCACGAGGTGGAGGTGTCCACCGGCGGCGACCAGAGCGTCCTGTTCATCGACGTCCGCTACTCCGTCCGCGGGACGAACAATCCGCGCAGCCTCGTCTTCCCCTTCTACGTCATCCCCTCCCACGACGAGCCGGGCGGACCGGACGGGCCGGACACACCGGGCGCACCGGACGCGTCGGGCCCGTACGGCCCGTCCGGCCCGTCGGAAAGCGACCGCTGATGTCCCTGCCCTCCCCCAACCTCGACGACCGGCGCTTCCAGCAGTTCGTCGACGACGCCAAGCGCTACATCCAGCAGCGCGCCCCGGAGTGGACCGACCACAACGTCTCCGACCCGGGCGTCACGCTGGTCGAAACGGTCGCGCACATGGCGGACCAGATCGTCTACCGGCTCAACCGGGTCCCGGAGAAGAACCACCTCGCCTTCCTCGACCTGGTGGGCATCACCCTCTTCCCGCCCTCCGCCGCGCGCACGGACGTCACCTTCTGGCTGTCCGCCCCGCAGGAGGACGTGATCCTGGTCCCGGCCGGTGCCGAGGTCGCCACCCTGCGCACCGAGCGGGAGGAGGCCGTCGTGTTCGCCACCGAACAGGACCTGGCCGTCGTCCCGTGCGCGCTGTCCCGCGTGGTGGTGCAGCACCGCGGCCGGCCCGTCGCGGACCGCACCACGGACCTCGCCGAGGGCAAGGACGTGCTGTGCTTCGCCGAGGCCCCGGAGCCCGGCGACTGCATGCTCATCGGGCTGACCGCGGCCGCCCCGCACTGCGCGCTCGCGCTGGAGCTCGACAGCCGCGTCGACGGCGTCGGCGTCGACCCGCGCCAGCCGCCGCTGGCGTGGGAGGCGTGGACCGAGGACGGCTGGCGGCCCTGCGAGGTGGACCGGGACGGCACCGGCGGGCTCAACCGGCCCGGCGACGTCGTCCTGCACCTGCCCGGCGGGCACGTCCTCTCGCGCAGCGGCGGGCACGAGGCGGGCTGGGTCCGCTGCCGGGTCACGGAGCCGCTGGCGGGCCAGCCCCCGTACACGACCTCGCCGAGCATCCGCTCCGTCGAGGCCTACACCATCGGCGGCACCACCCGCGCCGTGCACGCCGAGACCGTGCACGACGAGGCCCTCGGCGAGGCCACCGGGCTGCCCGGCCAGCGGCTGCGGCTCCTGCACGCCCCGGTCGTCACCGACGATCCGCCGCTGCTCCTGCAGACCGCCGACGACGCCGGGTGGCAGGACTGGCGGGTGGTCGCGCACTTCGCCGCGTCCGGGCCCGGCGACCACCACGTCACCCTGGACGCCGCCACCGGCGAGATCGCCTTCGGCCCCGCCGTGCGCGAACCGGACGGGAGCCTGCGCCAGTACGGGGCCGTCGCCGCCAAGGGCGCCGTCGTCCGCGCCCGCCGCTACCGCACCGGCGGCGGGCGCGGCGGCAACGTGGCGCGCGGCGCCGTCCAGGTGCTGCGCACCTCCGTCCCGTACGTCGCCGAGGTGGTCAACCGCGAGGCGGCGCGCGGCGGCGTCGACGGGGAGACGGTCGAGGAGGCCAAGCTGCGGGCGCCGGTCACGCTCCGCGCGCAGGACCGGGCCGTCACCCTGCGCGACTACGAGGAGCTCGCCCGCCGCGCCGCGCCCGAGACCGCGCGCATCACCTGTCTCCAGGGCGAGGAGGGCGAGCACGGCGCCTACGCGGTCCGCGTCCTGGTCGTCCCCCAGGCCGTCCCCGACCCGGGCGGGCGGCTGCGGTTCGAGCAGCTCGTGCCCGGCGACGCGCTGCTGGACCGGATCACGCGCCATCTCGACGAGCGCCGGCTCATCGGCACCCGGCTGGCCGTCGGGCCGCCGTACTACCAGGGCGTCACCGTCGTCGCCACCGTGCACGCCTTCCGCGGCGTCGACACCGACCGGGTGCGGCGCCAGGCCCACGACGCCCTGTACCGCCACCTCGATCCGCTGAGCGGCGGCGCCGACGGGCGGGGCTGGCCGTTCGGACGGCCCGTCCAGAGCGGCGAGGTGTTCGCGGTCCTGCAACGGGTCCCCGGCGTGGAACTCGTCGACGAGGTCGTCCTGCACCCCGCCGACCCGCTCACCGGGAAGCGGGGCGACGCGACCGACCGCATCGACCTGGAACGGCCCTCGCTGGTCTTCTCCTTCGACCACCGCGTCCGCGTGATCGGGGACGGCGGATGACGGCCGCCTCCCGCCGGGGCTCCGTCGACGGCCTCGGCTCCTCGCTCCCGCTGGGCACGATGCTCCCGGCCGTCTTCGCCGACGACGACCTCGCCCAGCGGTTCACGGGCGGGCTCGACGACGTCCTCGCGCCGATCCTGAACGTCCTGGACTGCCTGGACTCCTACTTCGACCCGGCGCTCGCCCCCGCCGACTTCGCGCGCTGGCTCGGCACCTGGGTGGGCGCCGAGACCGACGGCGGCGAGCCCGAGCCGCGGCTGCGGGCCGCCGTCGCGGCCGCCGTGGCGCTGCACCGGATCCGGGGCACCCACCGCGGCCTCGCGGAGGCGGTACGGCTGGCGTTCGGGGTGGCGCCGGAGATCGCCGAGAGCGGCGGCAGCGACTGGAACGCCCGCCCGCTCGGCCCCTTCCCCGGCGCCCCGCGCCCGCGCCTGCGGGTCACCCTGCGGCTGCCCGACCCGACGCCGGCCGACGTCCACCGCCTGGACTCCCTCGTCGCCGCCGCCCGTCCCGCCCACATGCCCTACACGGTCGAGGTGACCGCCACCGAAAGGACCCCGGAGACATGACCACGCAGAACTGCGCCGAGTGCGGAACGCGCGCAGAGCCCGGCCAGTCCTTCTGCGACGCGTGCGGCGCGGTGCTCGGCTGGGACCAGGGCGCCCGCGCCGCACGGCCCGCCGCCCCGTCGCCCCGCTCGCAGGAGTCCGCGGCGGCGCCCGAGCCCGAGCCCGAGCCCGCGGGTACGGCGGCCGGCGCCGTGGACGCCGCCCGGGAGCGGCGGGCGTCGGCGGCCGCGGGCCGCGCCGCCGCGCCCGGGTCCGGTGCTGCCCGCGGACCGGCGTCGGGGCCGCAGGCGCCGGACGGCCGGGAGCCGGACGGCGGTTCGGGCCCCACCGGCTCACCGCGCAGGCCGGACGGAGCACCGGTGGCCGCCGACGATCCCCCGGCGTCCGGGACCCCCGGCGCCCCGACGGAGCCGCTCGCCCCGGCCCCGCCCGTCGACACCGTGTCCGAGCGGGCCCGCTCCCTCCTGGTGCCGGTGGCGGACCCGCAGGCCCCGCACCCCGCTCCGGCGGACGCCGCGCCCGTCCTGCCCGGCCGGCCGGACGCCGACCGGCCCGCCGTCCGTACTCCGGGCCCCCAGCCCGGGGTGGCGGGCGGCCCGCCGTGCCGGTGGTGTGCGACGCCGAACCGCCCCGAACGCCACTACTGCGTACGCTGCGCGATGCCGCTGGCCGAGGCCGGCGAGGCTCTCGCACCGCGGCGGGCGCCCTGGTGGCGCCGGCTCTTCGGCGGGCGGCGCCGCGAGACCCCGTGGGCGGGCGACCGCCCACGGCTGCGCCGCGTCTTCGACCGGATCGGCACCTGGATCACCCTCGCCGTCGTCGTCGCCCTCGCGGTCCTCGGCCTCGTGTACCTGCCCGACGGCATCCGGGCCACCCGGGACCACTTCGCCAAGCGCGCCCCGGTCGCCCCGGACCGGATCGCGGCCTCCCGTTCGTATCCCGAGCACGCCCCGGAGCTCGCCTTCGACAAGCGCAGCAACACCTGGTGGGGGCCGGGAGTTTCGCAGTCCGGGCAGGGCGAGTGGATCGAGGCGGACTTCAGCGAGCCGACCCGGCTGCTGGACGTGGTCATCACCCCCGGCGTCTCCGCGAAGGCCGACAGGATCGGCGAATCCGCCCTGCCGCACCGGGTCACGGCGACGATCACCGGGAAGGACGGCAAGGTCACCACCCGCCGGCTGACCCTGGATCAGGGCGCGGGCGGCCAGCGGCGTCCGTTCGGCGTCGGGGAGGTCACGAAAGTCCGGCTGACGATCGAGTCCTCGCACGCGGTCTCCGCCGACAAGCAGGTCGCCATCGCGGAGATCGAGTTCTTCGGCCCGTCGAACGCCGGCCGCTGACCACAGCCCGCCGGTGCACGCCCCCCTGCGGGCCCCACGGGGTCGGCGGGGGGCGGTCGACCGGCCTGCCACCGCCGCGGTGGCGGCCCGATGCGTGATCCAAAAGTGCTGGTCGCCGGGGATCGGCACGGCTGGCGTCGGCCTGCCCGACCACGTACGCACCCGGGGGAACCATGCCTGCCCACGCACCAAGACCGACGGCCCTCGTGCTCACCGCCGCCGCCATCGCCGTCCTCGCCGCATCGGGATGCACCCCGCCGGCGTCGTCCTCGACGGCGTCGGACGGGGTCCGGGCCGCACCCCTGACCACGGAGCAGCTCAAGGACGCGGCACTGGTGGACGCGGACGTGCCGCAGGTGCAGAGCCCGATGACGGTGACGGAACCGGACGGCAGGCCCTCGGAGTTCCCGCCGGTCGCGGACCCGGTCTGCCGGACCTATGTCGAGGGGCACAGCGGCGAGCACTCGTTCGCGCGCGTCTACCAGTCCTACGACTGGAGCCGCCCCCGTCCTTCGGGGACGAGGCGGTGACCTTGCGGGAGCACACTCCCCTGGACGGCGCCGGCGAAGCCGACCGGCAGGTCACCGTCGTGCGCAAGGGCGACACGATCGCCGCCTTCTCCCGGCTGGACATAGGGCGGAGCTCTTCCTTCCCGCCCGAGCTGATCGAGCGGCAGATCGCCCGCCTCGACAACGTACGGAAATCGGCGGCCGGGCCCCCGGCGGACGGTCCGGCTCCCGGGGCTCCCGGCCGTCCCCTCGCCGCCGCCCGGCGGTGACCGCCGCCCCGTTCGGGGCCGGTCTCAGCCCTGCCGTACGTCCTTGACGAACACGAGGCCGTCGCCTGCCGCCAGGTGGGCCGGGTCGAGCGGGGCGTAGCCGAACCAGGGGGAGGTGCGCGGCGCCGGCGGTGTGCCGTCGAGGGCGGCGGCCAGCCGCCGGGCGTCCACGACGCAGCGGTCGTCCGGCAGGGCGTACAGCAGCCCTTCGACCGTGTCCGGCGCCGGCTCCTGCACTCCCCGGTGCCGGATCGTGCCGAGGGCCGTCGCCACGAACCCGTACCGCGCACCGAGCCGGGCGTGCACCAGCGCACCGGCGCTCCACCATTCCACCGGCCCCTGCCACATCCGCATCGTGCTCTTCTCCCGCTGGAGGTGGGAGTTGTGGGCGTGGACGAGGACGGGCCCGCGCGCGGCGAGGGCGAGGAGGTTGCGGGCCATCATCGAATCCCGCAGCGCGCACAGGCGCGTCATGCGGGCGGGCGAGGGGTCGGCCATCGCGTGGTGGTAGCGCAGCAGGCCGGTCGCGGTGCGCGCGTACAGGTGCGCCCGGTCGTGGTCCTCGCGCGGGGTCGCCGCGAGCAGGTGCGGCGTCTGCGCGTCGAGCAGCTCCGTCAGTTCGTCGGCGAGCAGCCGCAGCCGGCCGGCCTGTGGCGACCGTCCCACGGACGCGGCCGGGTCCTTCATCGCGGCGGGGTCGGTCCACCGGTCGTCGGCGCCGAGCAGGAGGTCGAGCGCCTGCGCGGTGCAGGGCAGGAGGTCCGCGTCGACGTGGGGCGCGAGGTAGCCGTGGAGCGCGGTGAGGGCCCGGCGGGGGCTCGCGGCGTCGGTGATCTCCAGCGGGCCGTCGAAGCCGGCGAACCGGATCCGCTCGGACGCGGGCCGGCCGTCGTTGTGGGCGCGCATCCAGCGCACGAGGGCGCGGTTGCCCGGGAAAGCGCCCCAGCCGTGGCTGAATCCGTGCTCCATGACCTCGTCGAGGGAACCCTCGCCCGAGGTGACGTAGGCGTCCACGGCCAGGCCCGCCACGCAGTCGCTCTCGATCGCGATCGTCCGGTAGCCCTCCTGCTCGACGAGTTGGCGGAAGAGCTCGTTGCGCAGGCCGAGCAGGGAGTCCTCGCCGTGGGTGGGCTCGCCCAGGGCCAGCAGCCGGGGCCGGCCCGGGAGCAGCCGCATGACGGCGGCAGCGTCGAAGGCACGGGTGGTGTCCTTGATGTCGGTAGCCATGGATTCAACCGTATCGTTGAACCTCCGGTGTAAACTTTTGCGCCCTAGCATGGGTGTCATGCGGCAAAACCTTCAAAGTGGTGGGCGGCGGCTCCGGCCGATCGACCTGGCGCGCGAGCACGGCCTGTCCACGCAGGCGGTCAGGAACTACGAGGACGCCGGGATCCTTCCGGCCGCCGCTCGCACACCGCACGGATACCGGAGCTACACCTCGGCGCACGCCGGGGCCCTGCGCGCGTTCCTCGCCCTGCTGCCCGGACACGGCCACCGGACGGCGGCGGCGATCATGCGGGCCGTGCACCAGGACGCGGCCGACGAGGCGTTCCGCCTCATCGACGAGAGCCACGCCCAGCTCCTGGAGGACCGGCGGACCCTCCGGGCGGTGGAGGACGCCCTGCGCGGTCTGGAGGCCGTCGCGGCGCCCGGACCCGCGTCGGCGTCGGCGTCGGCGTCCGGCGGCACGTTCATCGGGCCGCTGGCGCACGGGCTCGGCATCAAGCCGGCGACGCTGCGCAAGTGGGAGGACGCCGGTCTGGTGCGCCCGCGCCGCGACCCCCTGACCGGGTACCGCGTCTACGACGAGGCCGACGTACGGGACGTGCGGCTGGCCCACCAGCTCAGGCGGGGCGGCTACCGGCTGGAGCGGATCGCCCCGCTGATCGCCCACGTCCGCGCGGCGGGCGGCCTGGAGCCCCTGGAAACCACCCTGGCCGACTGGCGTGCCCGCCTGGCCGCCCGCGGCCGGGCGATGCTCACCGGCGCGGCCGCGCTGGACGGCTATCTCGACGGGCGGGGGCGGGGCTGAGCACCTCCAGCGCGGAGGAACGGAAAGCGGAACGAAAAAAGGGCCCCGCCCAGCCGGGGGGGGGTTGGCTGGACGGGGCGGGTCCTGACCGGCCGGGGGGGGATGGCAGGTCAGGACGTATGGGGGTGGGCTGAGAACGGCATTCGTCCCTCACCCACGTAAGGACGAACGTACAGGCATGTCCGGATGTTCCCACACACGGGTCCCCCCGTACGCGCGCCGCGCCCGACCGGTGGGGGTGCCGTGCGCACAGGTCAGGATCTGCACGCACGGCTGCCCACCAGAGCCGCTCAACTCCAGCCAAGACGCATGTGTCCCGCCCACCGGGTTCTACTCCTGTGACCCCGGCCACACCCGACTCCGCGGCGTCGGGCCCCGGCCTAGGAGCCGGGGCCGGCCGGCTTCGAGGGGGTGGGGGTGGGTTCGGGCTGGGCCGCTCCCGCGAGGGAGTGGCCGGGTGCCAGGGCCTCGGCGATGCGGCCGGCGATGGTCTGGGCGGTGTTGTACCCGGGCGCCTTGGTTCCCACGGTCGTGGTGACCGCGATGGCGAGCCGGTCGGACGGGAGGTACGCCTGGATCGCCGCGTAGCCCGCGAAGGACGGGTTCGACTGGATCCAACCGTTCTGGACGATCACCCCGTAGCCGAAGTGCCGCGCGGGAAGCTGACGGAAGCAGTCCCGGGGTGCGCAGCCGGGCGTGTCGCCGCCCAGGCCGACGGTGCCCGGGTCGAGCTGCGTCCTGAAGCCCTGCGCGCTGAGCAGCTCGCCCTTCCCGACCATTTCGGCCGACCGGGCCAGGTCGCAGATGTCGCTGTTCAGGACCGCGCCGGGGGCGGTGGTCCAGGAGGGGTTCCAGTACGTCGACTCCTCGTACTTCCCGCGCTCGGCGTCGTAGGAGTGCAGGACGGGTTCCTCGATCTCGGGGGTGAGGCTGTTGCGGGTGTCGTCCAGCCCGGCCGGATCCATGACGTTGCGCTCCAGCAGTTCGGCCAGCGGCATGCCGGAGATCTTCTCCAGGACCTGCCCGAGGAGCACGAAGTTCGCGTGGGAGTAGCTCCAGCTCGTGCCCGGCGCGTAGAGGAGGGGGTGGGAGGCGGAGAGGGCGACGAGCTCGTCGGGCGTCCACTGGCGGAACGGGTCGGCGTACAGGGCGGCGAGGAAGGCGGGGTCGGGCACGTAGTCGCGCAGGCCCGACGTGCTGCTGCCCAGCATCCGCAGGGTGATCTCGTCGGCGTGCGGGGCGTCGGGGAGCCAGCGCGCGATCGGGTCGTCGAGACCGGCCTTGCCCTCCGCGACGAGCTGGAGCGCGGCGATGCCCATGTAGACGATGGCCACCGAACCGACCCGGAAGTGCATGTCCGCCGTGGCCGGGACGCCCGACATCGACTGGCCGAGCACGGTCGTGACGACCTCCCGCCCGTCCCGCGTGACCCGCAGCACGACGGACTTCAGGTCCAGTTCCCGCTGGGCGGTCGTGGCGATGTCCAGGATCCGCTTCGCTTCGCCGCCCGTCGGGGCGGGGGAGGCCGCGCACGACGCGGGCGCGGCCCGCTCCGCTCCGGTGACGGCCCGGGCATCGCCGGCCGGGAGGGCCGCCGCAACGGCCAGCGCGGCGGCGCACAGCATCCCGAGCCGGGCCCGGTACGGGTGCGCGGTCATGGCTCCGGCAGGCCGGCCGGGCCTGCCGCACGGGTCGTGGGGATCATGACGACCTCCTGCCGTGAAGAGCCCCGGCCCGCGCCGGGACCGCGAACGCCCCCGTAGGAGCCGGTACGGCCACGGGGACGGGGCCTGTCGTCCTTCGATGAAACGCCGCCCGCGCGCGATGGGCCAATCGGGGCCGCCGCGCGTCAGGGGGCGGGCGGCCGGTGGACGAAGCCGCTCAGCGGGGCGAGGACCTGCCAGCCGAGCGCTTCGTACAGGGCCCTGCCCTGGACGGTCGCGCCGAGCATGCCCGTGGAGACCCCGTGCGCGAGGGCGGCGTCGGTGAGCGCGCCCATCACGACCGTCCCGAGGCCGCGGCGCTGGTGAGCCGGTTCGGTGACGATCTGGTCGTAGACGCACACGGCTTCGGTCCGCCCGGTCTGGCCGCACGCGGCGAGCTCCCCGTCCGCGGTCAGGACGCGTACGGAGGTGACGCCGCCGGCCGTTTCGACGGTGGCGGTGTACCCGTCCGGAGCCCGGGTGTGCGAGGGGCGCAGGTCGACGGCCATCAGGAAGCAGGGCTCGGTCGGTTCCCACGCGGGGGAGAACCAGGGTTCCATGTCCGCCGCCGGGAGGAACGCCTTGACGCAGGTGGTGGGTTCGGTGATCGTCCCGATGAGGCGGCGGGCGGTCTCCGCGTCCGCGTCGAGCAGGACGTGACGGACCGACTGGGCCGGCTGTCCGACGTCGATCCGCAGTCCCCAGGGCACGTCCACCGGCGCGGGGGTCCGCCGGGAGACGGCCCACCCCTCGGCCCACAACCGTCCGCCGTCCTCCATGGAGCCACCCCCGAAACCGCCCGCCGACATGCGGGAAGGAGCCGGTGGCCGGTGCGTGCGGCCCCGTGGGTCCCCTCCCCCTCGCACTGTACGTGAGGACCGGCGGCCGGCCGGCGGCCCGGCCGTCAGGGCGTGGGCGGGGTCCAGTCCGCGGGGAGGCCGGACTGGGCGAGGACGGTGGCGAGGCTGTAGTGGTCCTCGTCGGCGGTGATCCGGCAGCCGTGTCCGTCGAGGTCGAGGGTGGTCGTCATCGGGACGGCGAACGGCTCGGGAGCGTCCTTGAGGTGGCCGGAGTAGACGGCCCGCACGGTGATGCGGTCGCCGGTGCGGCGGGTGTCGCGCACGGTGACGTGGACGTCGTCGATGAGGAGGTCGGCGCGCGCCTTCCACCCGGCGATCTCCCGGCGGCCGTGGAAGGTGACGCCGATGCCCAGGTCGGCGTACGTGCCGTCGGTGGCGAACAGGGCGCCGAGCGCCCGGGGGTCGGTGCCGTTCCAGGCGCGGGCCCAGTCCGCGACGATCTTCGGCGGCCGGTGGCCGGCGGTCGCGGCGGTCGCGGCGGTGGCGGCGGTCGCGCAGAGGGCCGCGGCGGCGGGCCGGGGCCCGGCGGTCATGGCGCACAGACTCCCGCCGCACGGTGTCCGGTTTCCAGGCCCCGCGGCGCCCGGAGCTGTCCACCCCTGTCCGCCCGCGTACGCCGGGTACGTACGTGGAGGAATGCGCGAAAAACATGACGTACGTCGAAGGACCGCGCATGCTGGGGCCATGGGTGGAGAAGCGCTTTCCCGCACCTCGTGGACGTTCCTGACCAGCCACGCGCGCGTACTGCTGATCCTGGCCCGGGACCCCGGCGCCCGCCTGCGGGACGTCGCGGCGACCTGCGTCCTGACCGAGCGGACGGTCCAGTCGATCGTCTCGGACCTGGAGGAGGAGGGGTACCTCGTCCGGGTGCGCGAAGGGCGCCGCAACCACTACCGGATCACCGCCGGATCGACGTTCCGCCATCCCGCCGAGGCGGGCCGCGACATCGCGGGGCTGCTCGCCCTCTTCGCCGACGACGACCCCCCGCGGCCGCCCGCACACCGCGCCCCGCCCCGCCGCGCGACACAGCACGCCTGACGGCGGATACCGGCCCTCGCCGCCGGGTACCGGGCGGAGCAGCCCTGTGCGGAACAGGTCGGACCGCCGGCCCCGGGGCGTCCGCCATTCGGTTCCGTGATCCGCACCTGGGGGTGACGGCCGGGATCGGCGTGCGATCACCGGCGGTTCAGGTGTGCGAAGTTCGGTCACGGCTGCGAGGCGGCCACCGGATCCGAACGGCCCCGGCTCCTTCGTGCCCTCTCCTCCCGGAGCGCGCACCGGTGCCCGGTCCAGGGCGGGTGCGGCATCTGTGGACGGGCGGGCCCGCCCTGCGCCGGGCCCGCGCTGACGGCTGGAGGAACGGTATGACGACCCTCACCTGGGCGGCACGCGGTGTGGCAGCGGTATCGGGCGCGGTACTGGCCGGGGCGCTCCTGGCCCCGGCGGCGTTCGCCCACACCGGGCCCGACCCCAAGGCGCCGGCCAAACACAGCTCCGGCAAGAAGACCCCGGGCAAGAAGGCTCCGGCCAAGAAGGCGCCCGCGAAGAAGACCCCGGTCAAGCAGGCGCCGGCCCGACCCGGGCTGGAGGAACCCCAGAACGTGCAGCTGGCCGACGGCAGGTGCAGCACGAGCCGGGACATCAGCTCCGCGGTGGTCGACTACTCCGGCTCCGGCCTGTTCGAGACGGTTTTCCGCTCCGCGACCGACAACGACGGCCACGCCTTCCTCAACGACAGCCGCAACCCCGGCGTCTGGATCAACCTCGGCCTGGTCCCCGGCGCCCCCCGGTGCGTCTACGACACCGCCGTCTCCGTGACCGAGGAGAGCCCCGGCCACCTCTACATCACCCTCCTGGCCGGCGACGGCACCCTGCACCAGGCCGTCTGCACCTCCTCCGCCGCGGCCCCCTTCACCCCCGCCAACCTGGCCGCCGCCTGCACGCCCGGTTTCACGGAGCTGGCCGACACCCCCGTCTGAGACGAGCCGTCACGACCCGTACGACCCGCCGGGCGGGCCGGACCCCGGTCCGGCCCGCCCGCGGCGCGCAGCGGCTACGCGGGGACCGGACTGACCGGACTGACCGTGAAGCGGTTCGAGCAGACCTGGAAGGGCGTGTTGAGCAGGACGGCGTCCCGGGAGGCGGGCGGGTAGACCTTCAGGAACGCGCCCTTGGGCAGACAGGGGCCGCCGATCGGTCCGTTCGAGGTGTGCAGGGTGGCGGTGGCGCTGCGCCCGGGAGCCAGCGACACGGGCGCGGTTGCCTGGCCGTCCCGCTCCGCGGGCTGCCCGATCTGCTGCTGACTCCGGCTCAGCACGCTGACGCCGGGGTACCCGAGCAGGGTGCACGGGCGGTCACCGGTGTTGGTGAAGCGCAGCGGTACGTACAACTGGCCGGCCCCCACGTCCGGTTCCCCGGCGGACACCTTCAAGTTCCCCAGCGCGCAGGTGCCCTCGCGGACGGCCGGCCGCTCGGCCCCGGCCGCGGGACCGGCTCCCACCAGCGCGGCTCCTGCCGCCAGGGACAGCAGGACGGGAACCACCGTTCGTGCGGACGTCGACTTCACCATGACTCACCCCGATCGATCGGCCGGCACGGGCGCCGGCACAGGCGATTGATGCCTGTTCCACCTACCCGCGATGTGCCGCCTCACGCGATCGGGTCCGCCAACGCCCGCAGGGCACGGGTTCCGGATCGGATCCCGTGCCCTGCGGTCAACCGTGCGGTCAGGCGGCGGTGATGTTCTCCGCCTGCGGGCCCTTCTGGCCCTGCGTGATCTCGAAGGTCACGGCCTGGCCTTCCTGGAGCTCGCGGTAGCCGGTGGCGTTGATGTTCGAGTAGTGCGCGAAGACGTCGGGGCCGCCGCCGTCCTGCTGGATGAAGCCGAAGCCCTTTTCGGCGTTGAACCACTTCACGGTTCCGCTGGCCATGTCATGCCTCCCGGTCGAAGTCGGATCCGCACCGCGCGGACCCGGAGGTGATCGCCCTGGTCCGGCACTGCACAGCAAAACGCCCACGCCAGGGCGCGGGCAGGAACTGCGAACCACGACAGCTGAGCTGAAACTACACGCCGGATTCGCCTCTCACCAGAGAGCGACAAGGATCAAAATCCGTCACGTCGCGGAGGGGTGGATTCCCCTACCGGCCCCGCAGCCGGGCGGGGCGTTCCTGCGGGCGGCGCCCTCCCCCTCCTCCTTCCGGCCGAAGGGCCCGGGCCGGGGCGCACGGGCCCCGGGGCGGGGGGCCCGGCCGCCGGGCGCGCGCCTCCTCCGATCAGCCACTCATCCCCGGCCACAGGACCGTGGGGGCGCGGGAGGGCGACTCCTAGCCTGGATACCGGGGGGTGACCGCGTACCCGTGCGGCACGGACGGCTCCGCGTCCGCCGCCACCGACACCCAGAGAGGCCCTGCCATGTCCGCCACGTCCGCCACCTCCGCCCGGCTGATCGACATCTGCCTGCCCGGGGACCTCGCGGCCGCCGGCCTGGCCCGCGAAACCCTCGGCACCTGCGTCGCGGACCGGGAGCTGGCGGACGACGGCAAGCTGCTGCTCTCCGAGGCCGTCGCCAACGCCGTGGAACACGGCGGCAGCGACCGGCTGCGGCTGGTCATCCGGCACGACACCGCCACCGGCTCCCTGATGTGCGCGGTACGGGACGACAGCGCGGAGATGGCCCGTACGGAGGGCACGCCCGCGGGGTGCGCGGAGCGCGAGTCCGGCCGCGGGCTCGCGATCATCGCCGCCCTGAGCCTCGCCTGGGGTTTCAGCACCGACGGCTTCGGCAAGTGGCTGTGGTTCTGCCTGGGCGCCGCCGGCTGAGCCCGGCCCGCCGCGGGACGCTCCGCGTACTCACGCGCACCTGAGTACGGGAGCGGTGCCGCCCTGCCCGGCCCGCTGCTGGGATGGGCCCATGACGACGACGCCCGCTCCCGCCCCGCACCCCGCGCCCTCGCGCCGCCACCCCGCCAGGGCGCTGTCGGCGGGCGGCGCGGTGCTGCTCGTGGCGGCTTTCACCCAGGGCTGCGCGAGCGGCCGGGTCATGTCGGAGGCGGAGTTCCGCGGGCACCTGCGCCAGACCGAGGCGGCGGGCCGGGAGGCGGTGCGGCAGCTCGGCGCGGACCCGGCGGCCACCGTGGACCGGCGCTCGATGGACGACTCCTCCTGCAAGGACGACCTCGGCCTCGACTCCGAGGGCGTCACCCGTGACCAGCCGAGCGTCACCTGGGCGCCCGGCCTGTCGGGCCCCGCCGCGTACGAGGCGGCGCTCGCGAAGCTCCGCACGGCCTGGTCCGCGCGGGGCCTGGAGGTGGAGGAGGTTCCCGCCCCGGCGACGGGCCGGCCGGGGGCCGGTCTGCGGGGGATCCGGACGACGGACGGCCACGGCGTCGGACTGTCGCTGCGCCCGGACTGGTACTCGGGGGATCCGGTGCTGCGCGCCGACGGCGGCTGCGTCCGGCACCACGGGTACCTGGCCCGGTGGGAGTGAGCGGCCGCCCGGGCCGCCGGTGCGGCGGTGCCCGGCGCCACCGGGCCGCCACGGCGGCGGCCGGGTCACGTAGCCTCGGGGGCGTTCCACGACTTCGCATCCGGACGGCCCGTCACCTGTGAGCACACCACCCATCAGCACCGACGACCCGGCGCGTCGGCCACCGACCCCCGGGGTGATCGTGGACCGGACCGACCCCGCGTCCTCCCCCGGCCACCACCTGACGCCCCGGGGCGTCGTGGACCTGCGGGGCCGGGCCGGCGGTGACGTCAGGCTGTCCTATCCGGCGGACGCGGCGGTCGTCGTCGCCGGGCTCCCCGGGAGCGGGAAGAGCACGCTGCTGCGCGCCTGGTCCGCCGCGGCGACCGTCGTCGATCCGCGTGCCACCCGCGACGCCCACGAGGCCCGGATGCCCGACTGGCTCCCGTACGGCGCGTACCGGCCGTGGGCGCGGCTGAACCACATGCGCTGGATACGTTCCGAGATGGGGCGGCGCCGCCCCCTGCTCATACACGACTGCGGGAGCCGGCCGTGGATGCGGCGGTGGCTCGCGCACACGGCGGGCCGGGCCGGCCGTCCGCTGCACATGGTGGTCCTGGACGTCGGCCCCCAGGAGGCCCTGTCGGGGCAGCACGCCCGCCGCCGGCTGGTGTCGGCGCGGGTCTTCCGGGTCCACGAGCGGGGCCTCGCACGGCTGCTGGACCGGCTCGGGCCCGGCGACGGCCCGGCCACCGCGACCGCCGCCGCCGTGGCCACCGGGGTCAGCTCCGTGGTGCTGCTCGACCGCGCCCTGCGCGACCGCCGCGTCGTCTCGGTGCGCTTCGGCCCCGGGAGCGGAAGCGGAACCGGCCGGGAGGCCTGAACCGGGTCACTGGGCGCCGAGCGTCATCCACGACTCGGGCTTCTCCAACGGCGCGAAACCGACCTTGGCGTAGACCTCGTGCGCGTCCGCGGTGGCGAGCAGGATCCGGCGCAGGCCGTACGGGGCGAGGTGGTCGCGCACGGCGGTGACCAGGGCGGTGCCCAGCCCCTCGCCTCGCGCTTCGGGGGCGATGTACACGTCGCACAGCCAGGCGAAGTCGGCGTGGTCGGTCACCACCCGGGCGTAGCCGACCTGCTGCCCGGAAGTCCGCTCGTAGACGCCGAAGTTGAGGGAACCGGCGATCGCCCGGTCCTGCTTCTCCCGGGACCGGTCGCGGGCCCAGTAGGCGTCCTGCGACAGCCATCGGTGGACCAGGGCCGGATCGATCCGGGCGGAGTCGGCGGAAATCTCGTACGCGGCGGGAAGGATGGTCGTCATGGCCGCATCCAAACAGGTCCGGTCATTTCCGGCCGCCGATTTTCGTACGGGGCCGCCCGGGCCGTGCCGTACGGGCGGGTTGGTGACGCGCCCGGCCGCGGTTAGCCTGCCTCGTCGCGAACAGGCCATGGAGGTCACTCAGCATGAGCAGCACAACGCCGTCGTTCCCCGAGCGGATCGAGCTCTCGGGGGAGGGTCTCGTCCTACGTGACTGGGCGGAGGCGGACCTGGCCCCGATGCCGGAGCTCTTCGACCACCCCGACATCGCGTACTGGACCCCGATCGTCTCCCCCTTCGACGACGCGGCGGCCGCCGCCCGGCTGGTGCGGGCCCGGGAGCTGCGGCAGGAGGGGACGGCGATCCTGCTCGCCATCACCCTCGACGGGGGCGCGCCGCTCGGCGAGGTGATGCTGCGGCGGGCCCCCGAGGGGACCGAGATCGGCTACGCGGTCGGACCGGCCCACCGTGGCCAGGGGCTGGCGGTGCGCGCGGTGCGGGTGGTGGCCGCGTACGCCTTCGAGCAGCTGGGTGCGGAGCAGGTGATCCTGGAGCTGGAGCCCGAGAACGCGGCCAGTGTCGCCGTGGCGACGAAGGCGGGCTTCGAGCTGCTGGACGTACCGCTGATCACCGGCGAGGAGAAGGGGCGGCCCTACCGCCTCCAGACGTGGGGCCTCAGCCGCTCCTGACATCCAGCCCGCGCGGCCGCGGCGGCGGCACGGTGGTCCGCTGGTGGCGGGCGGCCTCGGCGGCGGTGTGGTGGACCGCGAAGGCGAACGCGTACGGGGACCGGTCCGTGGGCGCGCGGCGCCGCCGGCCGGTCCACTTCGCGCCGCGCGCCCGGGGCCCGGCTGGCGGCGCCGCCCTCGGGCACCTCTTCTTCGCCCTCGTCATGGCCGCCGGGACGATCGGACTGCTCGCCGGCTCGCCTGCTCGCAGCACGCCGCCCTCCGTGCCCCCGGCACCGCGCCGCGCCGAACGCCACGGCGTAGCGGGGAACGCTCCGCACGGCACGCGAAGATGGAACGCTCCGGCCCCCGCGACGCAGCCGACGGGCCGCGACAGGATGGAGCACCGTGACGTCTTCGTTCACCACCGCGGCCGAACACCGCGGCAACACCGTACTGATCAGCTTCATCGGAGACCTGGACGCGGCCGCCGCGCCCGCCCTGTACGACGTACTGCCGGTGCTCGCCACCGACACCGGCTCCGACGTGCTCATGCTCGACCTGCACCAGGTGTCGTACATGGACACCCCGGGACTGCTCCTGCTCCTGGACCTGCACCGCCGGGCCGAATGCCTCGGCCTGCGGGTCCTGGCCGTCGGCTGGCGCGAGCAGCCCCAGCAGCTCATGGCCACCGTCGCGGGCATCCGCGGACGCGGATCCGCCACGGGGGAGCGCTACGCGCTCGCCGGCTTCCGCCGCCTCATCGAGACGCGCGCCGAGCACTCCACGGCGGCCGAGGCGCAGGCCCAGGCGCAGGCCCACAGCGAAACCCAGGCCCAGGCTCACGTGCCCCGGCCCCTGGTACCGCACGGCACGGGGGTCGCCGAGCGCTCCCCCGCGCGGGCGAGCTCCGCCCCGCCGCGGTACTGACCTTCCTCCAACTCCCGCCCGTCGGTGCGGTGTCGGTGGCCCGTCGGGGCTGTCGGCCCGCTGTCGGTGGGACCCGGCACCGTTCGAGAGGTCGGCCGGGTGCTCATCCGGCCGCGGGTCAGGGAAGAGGATCTCTCATGCATGACGTCGTGATAGTCGGGGCCGGTCCGGTCGGTCTGTTCCTCGCCTGCGAGCTCGGCCTCGCGGGCTGTTCGGTGCTGGTGCTGGAGCGCGATCCGCAGCCGGACTCCCCGCTCAAGGGGGAGGCGCTGGGCATGCGAGGCCTGTCCGCCGCGTCCGTGGAGACGTTCGACCGCCGCGGGATGCTGGACGAGCTGGTGAAGGCTTCGGACGCGCTCGGTGACGACCCCTGGACGAAGCCGGAAGCGGACGCCCAGGCCGCACCGGACGAGCCGGCGCCCCCGCTGCGCGTCGGCCACTTCGCCGGCATGATGCTCGACCCGGCCCGGGTCGACGTCGCCGGTCTGCCGTACCGGATTCCCGGCCCGGCGACGGAGGGCATGCGGACGTACCTGGAGGCGCTGGAGACGCTGCTGGCCGCGCGGGCGTCCCGGCTCGGCGTGGACATCGAGCGCGGCGTCACCGTCTCGGCCGTCTCCCAGGACGACGGGGGCGTGGTCGTCCGGGCCGGGGAGCGGGCGTACCCGGCGCGCTGGGCCGTGGGCTGCGACGGCGGGCGCAGTGCGGTGCGCCGGCTGGCCGGCTTCGAATTCACCGGCACCGAGCCGCAGTTCACCGGCTACACCGTGCACGCCGACGTCACCGGTACCGACGAGCTGCGCCCCGGCTTCCACCTGACGCCGACGGGCATGTACCTGCGGGCCTCCCAAGGGCACATCGCCTTCATGGACTTCGACGGCGGCGCGTTCGACCGCTCCCGGCCGCCGACCCGCGAGCACCTCCAGACGGTGCTGCGCCGCGTGACGGGCACCGGGGCCGTGCTGGGCGACGTACGTCTGGTCTCGACCTTCACCGACCGGGCGATGCAGGCGACGACCTACCGGCGCGGACGCGTCCTCCTCGCCGGGGACGCCGCGCACATCCATGCGCCGCTCGGCGGCCAGGGGCTCAACACCGGCCTCGGCGACGCCGTGAACCTCGGCTGGAAGCTCGCGGCTACCGTGCGCGGGCACGCGCCGGACGGGCTGCTCGACACCTACACGGGCGAGCGCCATCCGGTCGGCGCGGCGGTGCTCGACTGGTCGCGGGCCCAGGTGGCGGTGATGCGGCCGGACCCGTACGGCCGGGCGGTCCAGGCCGTGGTGCGCGACCTGATCGCCACCCGTGACGGGACGACGTACATGTTCGCGAGGCTGTCGGGGACGGCGGTCCGCCACGACCTCGGCGACGGGCACCCCCTGCTCGGCCGCACCGCCCCCGACCTGCGCCTCGTGGACGGCACCCGGCTCGGTGACCTGATGGCGGACGGACGGGGCGTCCTGCTCGACTTCAGCGGTGACGGCTGCCTGCGCGAGGTGGCGGCGGCCCGGGCGGACCGGATCCGGTACGCGGCCGG
The DNA here is from genome assembly GCF_043199995.1 of Streptomyces sp. NPDC048507. Lineage (NCBI taxonomy): Bacteria > Bacillati > Actinomycetota > Actinomycetes > Kitasatosporales > Streptomycetaceae > Streptomyces > Streptomyces sp. NPDC048507. Next base: position 208,291 of record NZ_JBICWZ010000011.1, read on the forward strand.
TCCGGCGGGCCACGACCTGGGCCTGGCCGGCGTACTCGTCCGGCCCGACGGCGTGGTCGCCTGGGCGGCCGGGGACGGCCTGGACCGTGCGGCGTGGGAACGGGCCGCCGACCGGTGGTTCGGTGCTCCGCTCCCCCGCTGAACCGCACCCGGCACCCGGCACCCAGCGCCCCGCCCCCCTCCACGCCCCACCACGTCCGAGGAGCACGCATGACGATCACCATCCGCCCGGGCAGCACCGTGCTGTTCACCGGCGATTCGGTCACCGACGGCCGGCGGCTGGACAGCGAGGACGGTCTCGGCACCGGCTACCCGCTGCGCGTCGCGGGAGAGTGGGGGCTGCGGTACCCGGACCGGCCCGTGACCTGGCTGAACACCGCGAACGCGGGCGACAGGGTGGGCAACCTCGAAGCCCGCTGGAAGACGGACGTCCTCGACGCGCGCCCGGACGTGGTGTCGGTCCTCGTCGGGGTCAACGACATGGGCTGGCACACGCTGGACCCCGAGGGGCGCGTGATACCCGTGGAGGAGTTCGAAGCGGGCTACGACCGCCTGCTCGCGCCCCTCGCCGCGGCGGGCACGCGGCTGATCCTCATCGAGCCGTTCCTCCTGCCCGTCCGGGGCGTCGTCGAGGCCGGCGGCGTGCTCATCGGCGAGGCGGAGCGCGAGCAGTGGCGCACCGACCTCGATCCGAAGATCCAGGCCGTGCGCCGGCTCGCCCGCGGGTACGGAGCGCAGCTGATCGCGGCCGACGGCATGTTCGCCGCGCTCGGCGCGACGACCGGACCCGAGCACTGGTCCGCGGACGGCGTCCACCCGACACCGGCCGGCCACGCCGCCCTCGCCGCGGCCTGGCTGCGCGTCGTCGGCTGACCGGGGCCGGGCCCGGGGCCGGGGGGCAGCCGCCGCCCTGGCCCCGGGGCCGGGCCGTTGCGTACGCTGGCGGCATGCGGACGCGCCCCACACTGAGCTGGACTCCGACGGGGGAACCCCGGCCCGGCAGCACCGATGCGGAGCCGGTCGCCGAGGCGCTGCGCGGGGGCGGCGTGCTGGTGCTCAGCGGGGCGGGCATGTCCACGGAGTCCGGGATCCCCGACTACCGGGGCAAGGGCGGCAGCCTGAGCCGGCACACCCCGATGACCTACCAGGAGTTCACCGCGAGCGCCCGGGCCCGGCGCCGGTACTGGGCGCGCAGCCATCTGGGCTGGCGCACCTTCGGCCGGGCCCGGCCCAACGCCGGGCACCGGGCGGTCGCGGCGTTCGGGCGGCACGGGCTGCTCTCGGGCGTGATCACCCAGAACGTCGACGGCCTGCACCAGGCCGCCGGCAGCGAGGGCGTGGTGGAGCTCCACGGCAGCCTGGAGCGGGTCGTCTGCCTGTCCTGCGGGGCCTTCGAGCCGCGCCGGGAGCTGGCCGGCCGGCTGGCGGAGGCCAACGCCGGCTTCGAGCCGGTCGCCGCCGGGCTGAACCCGGACGGCGACGCCGACCTCACCGACGGGCAGGTCGGGGACTTCCGCGTGGTGGCGTGTACGCGGTGCGGGGGCGTCCTCAAGCCGGACGTGGTGTTCTTCGGCGAGTCCGTCCCGCCGGGGCGGGTCGAGCAGTGCCGCGCCCTGGTCGGCGGGGCCGCCTCGGTCCTGGTCCTGGGGTCGTCGCTGACGGTGATGTCCGGGCTGCGGTTCGTCCGGCAGGCGGCCGCCGCCGGGACGCCCGTACTGATCGTCAACCACGACCCGACCCGCGGCGACCGGCACGCCCTCACCCGCGTCGCGCTGCCCCTGGGGCCCACCCTCACCGCCGTGGCCGGCCGGCTGGGGATCGCGGTCGACGGCCGGCCGGTGGACTGAGGCGCTCAGGCCTGCGGCGGGCCCTCCGGGAGCAGGTGCACCTCGACCGGGTCGCTGCCGGGCTTCCCGCCGGGGCCGGGGCAGGCGGAGGCCCGCGCGGCGATCTCCAGGGCCCGCTCCTCGTCCCGGACGTCGACCACCCAGTACCCGGCGAGGATGTCCCCCGCCCGCGCCGGCCCGTCGGTGACCCGCGGCCGTCCGTCGTCTGCGGCCCGCACCGTCTTGGCCAGCGCGGGGCCGCCGAGGCCGCGCCCCTCGACCCATTCCCCGGCGGCCGTGAGGTCGGCGTTCAGGGCGCCCATGTGGGCGAACATGGCCTCCATGTCCTCCTTGGAGTAGGCCGTCATGACGGCGTCCCACTCGGCGGCCGGCACGTTCATCTGGATCATGTACTTCATGTTCCTCACCCTTCCGGGGCGGCTGCGGCTTCCCGGTTCTCCGGGCTTGTGAAGGGACAGACCGTCGGGCGCGGCGAAACTCATCGGCGGCGCCGGATCCGGATCGGTCCGCGGGCCGTGGCCGGGTCGACGCGGCGGCCGCCCTGGGTGATGTCCACCTCGCCGGACTCGGCCAGCCGCCGGGCCGCGCGGCGGACCGGTTCCATGAGCGCGCGCCAGCCGTCGCCCCCTCCGGTGTACGCCGCCCGGGCGGCGTCGGAGGGGCAGATCGTCGCGGACGGGCCGCGGCGCTCCAGCAGCTCCAGCACGGCCCGCTCCAGCCGCCGCTCCAGGTCCCGCTCCCCCGGTCGTCCGTGCTCGCCGTCGCCCATGGCGCCAGTGTCGCCCCGGTCCGGGCGCCGGCGCATCCGGCCCGCGGGCGGACGTACGAAGATCACGGGAGGGTAGGCTCGTGCCGCAACACGACGCGAAGGGGACGCGGTGGCGCGGGTTGCGGTGGTGGGCGGGGGCATCAGTGGGCTGGGGGCGGCACTCCTGCTGGGGAGGCGCGGACACCCGGTCACCCTGTACGAGCGGGACCCGCGGCAGGCCGGCGAGGACCTGGAGCGGGACTTCCACGACTGGCACAGACCCCGCACACCGCAGGCCGTACAGCCCCACTCGTTCCTCGCGCCCGTGCGCGGCGTGCTGCGCTCCGAGGCCCCCGACGTGTACGCGGAGCTGCTGGCGCGCGGAGCGCGGGAGTACCACGACTTCGACTGGTTCGGGGAGCATCCGCCGCACCGGGACGGGGACGAGGAGCTGGTGACCCTGCGCACCCGGCGGATCGTGCTGGAGGCCGTGCTGGCCGCGGCCGTGCGGCGCGAAGCCGCCGTTGAGGTGCGCCGCGGCTGCCGGGTGGACGGGCTCGCGATCGAGGACGGCGGCCCGCCGCGGGTCACCGGAGTGCGGGTGGGGGCGCGGGCGTACCCATCCGACCTCGTCGTCGACGCGGCCGGCCGCCGCTCGCCGGTACCCGGCTGGCTGGCCGCGGCCGGCTGCCGCCCGCCCGTGGTCGACAGCCACCGCACCGGCCTCGCCTACCTGTGCCGCTGGTACCGCACGCGTGCCGGCGGCCCGCGCGATCCCGGGCGGGTGCGGACCGGCTCCGGCGCGCCGTTCGCGCTCGCGGGCGTCTTCCCGTCCGACAACGACACCTTCGCGGTGAACCTGGTGCTCTCCACGGGGGATCCGACCCGGGGCGCGCTCACCGACCCCGCCGTGTTCGAGGCGGCCGCCCGGGCGTTCCCCGCCACCGCCGCCTGGCTCGCACTGGATCCCGAACCGCGGTCGGCGGTCCTGGCGATGGCCGGCCTGGACAACCGCTGGACCGCCTACGCCGATGCGGCCGGCCCCGTCGTCACCGGCCTGGTCAACACCGGGGACAGCCTCGTCCACACCAACCCCACCCTGGGGCACGGCGTGGCGTTCGGCCTGCGCGCCGCCCAGTACCTGGGCGTCCACGCCGACCGGGTCGCCGCGGACCCGGCCGGCTACCACGCCTGGACGGTGCGGGAGCTGCGCCCGTGGTTCGACGCCCAGGTGACGGCCGACCGCGCCAACGAGCAGCGGCTCGCGCAGGGTTCACCGCCCTGCGCGGACCGGCGGGCCGCCGCGGTGGCAGCCTGCGCCTTCGACGACCCCGTCGTGATGCGGGCCCGGGCCCAGGTGCGCCATCTGGTGCGGCCCGCCCACGAGGCCTACGGCACCGACGAGGTGGACCGGCACGTCACGGCCTGGCTGGCCGCCCGTCCGGACTTCGCCCCGTCGGACGACGGTCCGACGCGGGGCCGGTGGGAAGCGCTCGTCCGGGGCGCCGGGGCCTGAGCGCCCGTCCCGGCGGTGGACTCAGTGGGCGCCGGCGCGGGCCGAACCGGTGCTGGCGCCGCTGGAGTCGCCGAGGAAGCAGGTGACCTTGCGGTCGCCGAGCGTCCAGGTGGCGGCCTGCGGGAAGTAGTAGTAGACGTCCAGCTTGGCCGCGAGCTTGGGGTCGTTGCCCACGTAGTCGGTGAGCAGCGTGCCGCCGCACTTCTCCTCGGCCATCGCGACGACCTTGTCCGAGCCGGGGTACGCGCCGCCCGGCAGGTCGAAGACGGCGTACGCCTCGCCCTCGTGCGGCTGGGCGCAGGGCACGACGCTGACGGAGGGGGAGGCCTGGGCGCCGTCCTTGTCCTGGTATTCGGTCAGGTCGCCGTTGGTGTCGAAGCAGTCCCCGGCCCGGATGTCGTTGACCTTGCTGGAACCGGAGTCGGTGACCTGGCCGCTGGTGTCGCGCTTGGGCTCGGCGGTGCCGTGCAGCCCGCCGTTCAGTCCGATGACGAGGACCGCGCCGTAGAGCAGGATGGTCAGGCCGTGGATGACGATCGCCGCGATGGCGAAGCCCTTGCCCCGCTCGCCGCGGGAACGGATCTGGGACAGGGCGACGATGCCGAGGATCAGCGGCACCAGGGGGATCGCGCAGATGATCGACATGACGAACGCCACGACGGCCAGGACGTTCGTCTTCGGCAGCGCCGGCGGCGGCGCGTACCAGCCGTTCGGGCCGGGGGGCGGGCCGGGCTGCTGGCCCTGCTGACCGTACGGCTGGCCGTAGGGGTTGGGGGACGGCTGCGGCGGCGGGGGTATGGACATGCGCGTGGGGCTCCTCGTAGGACAGCGGAATGCGCCGGCGGCGGCCGGGCGATGGGGCCGCGGCCGTCGGGCGGCGTCTGATGGTCGCACGGTGCTGTGACAGGCGGGCGCCGGGGCGGCGGCTACACCGGGCCGGTGGTCCGGGGCCGGCCGGCCGCCCGGCCGGCCTCGATGAGGGGGACGAGGGTGAACGCGGCGTCCGTGAGGCCGCCGAAGGTGTGGCGGTGGGGGCCCGCCGGGCCGTGGGCGGGCTGGTACCCCGCCAGGTTCCAGGTGTGGACGGGGACATCGGCCGGTACCGGCTCGGCCGGCCCGCCCCGGCGGGTGTCGGGGGCCGCCTGTTCGTCGGTGACGATCAGGACGCGGTCGTGTCCGTCGTCGTGGGCGCGGACCGCCTTGGTGGTGGGGGTGCCGCCGAGGTCGCCGAAGCGTTCCAGTCCGTCGAGGACCGCTTCCCCGGCGCGGAACGGCACCGGCGCGCTGGACCAGCCGAACTCCACCGGGTCCGCCCGCTCGGCGCGCAGTGCCAGCGCGGTGACGGCACGTGGCGGCGGGCAGCCGGGTAGCGGAAGGGGAACGGGCCCGGTGTCCGTCCGCACACCGAGGTCCGGTGGGCGAGGAGTTCGCCGGGCTCGTCGGCGCGCTGGAGCACCGAGTCGATCACGGACCGGTTGGACGGGCCGCCGCGGGATCCGGCGGCCGGCCGGGCCCGGACGTAGCCGGCGGCTCCGCGCAGGGAGGCCGTGCGCATCCGGGCCGTACCGCGCAGCCAGCTCAGCGGGCCCGCGGTCCATTCGCGGCCGTCGCGCTCCGGGCCGCTCTCGTAGAAGGTCCGCCGGGAGCCGAAGTGGCCGACGGCCAGCAGGAAGAGCTCCAGCCTCGGCTCGCGGACGAAGGCGGGGCCGCCCTCGTGGGTGTGGGAGGCCCGGCGGTGGTGGACCAGATCTTGGAAGAGCGCGGGGCGTGGCGAGGCAGTGAATTCCCCCGGGGGCAAAGGACGTCACCGTACGCGGCTCGCCGCTCCGTGCACCAGCGATTCAACGCCGGGCCGGGCAGCGGCGTGGTGACCGCGGGACCGGCGGCCGGAGGCCTCCTCAGTCCTTGCGGTGCGGGCCGAGGTCGAGGAGGACGGCCGCCAGGTCCCCCGCGCTCAGCCCCGGAGCGGGCAGCTCCGTCGGGGGCCGTGCCCCGGACCGCAGGCCGTCGAGGAACAGGGCCAGTTGCCGGCGCCAGGCGTGCGGGGGGCCGGCGGCCGCGAGGGAGGGCACGGAGCGGCCGAGGGTGGCCAGGCCCAGGAGCACGTCCTCGACGGTGATGTCCGCGCGCATCACGCCGTCGCGCTGGGCGCGGTCCATCAGCGAGACGATGGTCGCGTGGTTGTGGGCGTGGACGGCGTCGAGGGAGGTCACGCCCTCCACGGCGGTGGTCATCAGGTCGTTGGCGCCGCGGTCGGCGGCCAGCACCGTGAAGACCTCCTCCAGGTACCGGGCCAGCCCGGCCCAGGGGTCCGCCGCGCCGCGGGCCGCCTCCCCGGCGGCGACGGTGCCCTGGAGGGCGTCTTCGAACACCGCGTCGATCAGGGCCGCCCGGGTGGGGAAGTGCCGGTAGAGGGTGGCGTTCCCGACGCCCGCCCGGCGGGCGATCTCGTCGAGGGGGGCGTCCAGGCCCTGGGCGGCGAAGGCCGTGCGGGCGGCGCCCAGCAGCAGCTCGCGGTTGCGCCGCGCGTCGCGCCGTACCGGCGCGGGCCGTTCCGTGCCCGGGGTCATCGTCCACTCCTCGCGTCTGCGGTGCCGGTCCGCGGGCCCCCGTCACGCGGGGAGCCGCCGGGACCACCGTACGGGCAGCGCGGCCACGCCCCGGAGCATGGCGCCCGAGCGACGCTCCACCTCCTCCGGCGCGACGGCCAGGGCGAGGTCCGGCAGCCGCCGCAGCAGGGTCTCCACGGCGATCCGCCCTTCGAGGCGGGCGAGCGGCGCGCCCAGGCAGTGGTGGATGCCGTGGCCGAAGGCGAGGTGCCCCCGGGCGGAGCGCCGGATGTCGAAGCGGTCGGCCTCGGGGAAGTGGCCGGCGTCGCGGGAGGCGGCGGCCAGCGAGAGCATGACGCTGTCACCCGCGGGGATGCGGACCCCGGCGATCTCCACGGGTTCGGCGGCGTACCGGAAGGCGGCGGCGGTGACGGGCCCGTCGTAGCGGAGCATCTCCTCGACGGCGCCCTCGATCAGGCACGGGTCGGCCCGCAGCGCGGCGAGCTGGGCGGGGTGGCGCAGCAGGGCGAGGACCCCGCTCGAGATGAGGTTGACGGTGGTTTCGTGCCCCGCGACGAGCAGCAGGAAGGCCATGCCGAGCAGTTCCCCGGGGGAGAGTCCGTCCTCCTCCGCGGAGGCCAGGACCAGGGCGGTCATCAGGTCCGCGCCGGGGTCGGCGGCCTTGGCGTCGATCAGCGCGGCGAAGTACGCGCTCATCCCGGCCGCCGCCGCCCCGGCCGCGGCGGCGGAGGAGGGGGCCACCAGCTCGGTCGACCAGGCGTGGAAGAGGTGCTGGTCCGAGGAGGGGACTCCGAGCAGTTCGCAGATCACGGTCAGCGGCAGCGGAAGGGCGTACGCGGCGACCAGATCGGCGGTGCCGGCGGGCGGGAGGGCGTCGAGGAGCCCGTCGGCGATCTGCCGGACGCGCGGCCGCATCGCCTCGACGCGTCCGGCGGTGAACTCGCGGGCGACCAGGCGGCGCAGGCGGGTGTGGTGGGGGGCGTCGGTCTGCAGCATGTTCAGCCCGATGGCGTTGCCGCCGTCGCTCTCCCACGTCGCGGAGTGGCGTATGTCGTTGCGCAGCCGGGGGTCCGTGAGCGCGGCGCGCACCTCGTCGCGGCCGAGGACGAGCCAGACGTCGCCGGTCGCGGGCACGTGGACGCGGTGGACGGGTCCCTGCTCGCGCAGGGCGGCGTAGACGGGGTACGGGTCGGCGGTGAAGTCGGCTCCCGCCGGGGCCAGTTGTTCGAGCGTCGGGGCGTTCGTGGCCGCGGTGCGCATGGCGGTTCCCTTCCTTGTGCGGTGAAACGGGGAGTAGTCCCCGCTTCACGAGGCAGACACTACCCCACGAAACGGGGACCTGCCCCCGCTTCGCCGGGAAAGGAATAGTAGCCATGGACATAGTTGCCATGTACCGTATGAGACATGAGTACGGTTCCGCCGGGTCCCACGCCCGGTTTCCTGGTGTGGCGGCTCGCCAACAAATGGCGCGTCGCGGTCGATCGCGCGGTGGCTCCGCTGGGCCTCACCCACGCGCAGTACTCGCTGGTCGCGTCGCTGTACGACCTGCAGAACTCCGGCGAGCGGCCGCCCAGTCAGCGCGCGCTCGCCGACCACACCGGACTGGAGGCGCTGTACGTCTCGAAGCTGGCGCGGGCCCTGGAGTCGGGCGGGCTGATCGAGCGCGCCCGCGATCCCCGCGATCCGCGTGCCGTTCAGCTCGTCCTGACCGAACGGGGCCTGACGGTCACGCGGCAGGCCGTCGCGGTGGTCCAGGAACTGATCGAGCGGCTGCTGCGGCCGCTCGGCGGCCTCGACGCCCCGAGGACCCGCGCGTTCACCGACGAGCTGACCGCCCTGCTCGGCGTACCGCTGACGCAGTCCCGGCCCGCCGGTCCGGCCGGACCGGCGACCACGAGCACCCGAACCCGAGGGGACACCCCGTCATGACCACCCCCGCACCCCACCCCGACGCGCCCCTCGCGGACGCACGCATGCTGGGCCTCGCCCACTACGCCGCCCGCGGCGTCCTGGAGCCGGTCCTGGCCCGGCACGGCATCACGTTCCAGGAGCAGGTCGCCCTGCGCGCCGCCGTCACCGGGGCCCCGCAGACGCGGGACGACCTGGCCGCCCGGGTCCGGGACTCCCTCAAGGCCGGCCCGGCCGAGGCCGCCGCCGCCGTCGACGGACTGCTCGCCAAGCGGCTGCTGTCGCGCACGGACGGGGCGCTGCTGGCCGCCACGGACGCGGGGAGGCGGCTGCTGACCGCCGTCGCGGCGGAGAGCGCCCCCGTCAGCGCCCGGGTCTGGGACGGCATCCCCGCCGGGGACCTGGCCGCGGCCGCCCGCGTCCTCACCCTGGTCACCGCCCACGCCGAAGCCGAACTCGCGGCGGCGGCGGGCGGATCGGCCTGAACGGCGGGGCCGGAATCCGGCCGGGCAAAACCCGTGGTCGATGCCGCGACCGGTGCATAGGATCACCCCCCATGCCCACCAACGAAGAAATCATCGAACAGGCCCTGCTCCGGATAGAGGAGGGGTACGTCTTCCCCGAGAAGGCCGTGGAGACCGGCGTCGAGATCCGGCGCCGGCTCGCGGACGGTGCGTACGACGGCCTCGACGAGCGGACGCTGTGCGAGACGGTCACGAAGCACTTCCAGGAGGTGTGCCCGGACAAGCACCTGCGCCTGCTGTGGTCCGAGGAGGCGCAGTCGATGGAGCCCGCGGACCAGGACGCCGGGCGGGCCGCGTTCCTGGCCATGCTCCGGGCCGACAACCAGGGCGTCCGCCGGGTCGAGCAGCTGGAGGGCGGTGTCGCGCTCATCGACATCCGCAGCATCCCCTCGGCCGACGAGGGCGCCCCCCTGGTCGGCGCCGCCATGCAGCTGGTCGCGGGCAGTTCGGCGCTGGTGCTGGACCTGCGGGAATGCCGCGGCGGAGCGCCCGAGGGAGCCGCCATGTGGTGCAGCTACTTCTTCCCCGACGACCAGGTCCACCTCAACGACATCTACGACGGGGCCAGCGGGACCACCCGCCAGTACTGGACGTCCGGCCACCTGCCCGCACCCCGCTACCTGGACCGTCCGGTGTACGTGCTGACCAGCGCGATCACCTTCTCCGGGGGCGAGGACGTCGCCTACACCCTCCAGGCCCACGGCCGCGCGACCCTCGTCGGCGAGACCACGCGGGGCGGCGCGCACCCCACGGCCCGGCACGCGGTCACCCCGCACGTCCTGGTGACGGTGCCGGCCGCCCGCGCGATCAACACGGTGACCGGCACCAACTGGGAGGGCGTGGGAGTCGTGCCCGATGTGGCCGCACCGGCCGACGGGGCCCTCGACGCCGCCCTCGCGGCGCTCCGGTCCACGGACGCCCCGGGGTCCGCCACCCGCTGACGCCACGGAGCGCGCCGCGCCGGCGTGCCCGGCCGGTCCCGGTCAGTCCCGGTCAGTCCTGGTACACGAGGACGAAGTCGTCGTAGGCGTGGGAGCCGGGACGGCCCGCCGTCTCGTCGAGGGCCCGGCGCAGGGTGCGCAGATGGGCGGCGGTGAGCTGGAGCGGGGGCTCGTCCGGCTGGTGGGTGGTGCCGCGCGGGTAGTCCTGCCCGGCCGTCGTGGTCATCTCGATGTGGCAGCCGAGGACGTCGCCGACCGGCCGGGCCGCGCAGAAGTCCAGCAGCCGGTCGACGGTGGCGGAGTACGCCGCGCGGTCCTCGACGTAGAGCCGGCCCGGGTAGAGGGAGTCACCGGTCAGCAGCGCCCCGGTGTGCCGGTCGTAGAAGACCAGCGCGGACTCCTGGTGGCCGGGGCCGGGGAGCAGGTCGAGGACCCGGCCGCCCAGATCGAGCTCGCCCGTCCGGTACGGCCACCCGCCCAGCCCGAAGTGCTCCGTGACCTCCGCCAGCCCGGCGCCCACGACCGTGGTGTGCGGCCGGCCGGCGAACTGCCCGTCCGCCGCCGTGTGGTCGCCGTGGCCGTGGGTGTGCGCGACCAGCAGGGAGTACCCGGGCCTGGGGTGGCGCGCCAGCCAGTCCTCGATCAGGGCGTCGACCGTCCGGCGCAGGGGGAAGTGGGCTGCGTCCGCCGAGGCGCCGGTGTCGAGGAGCAGGGCCCGTTCGTTGCCGAAGAGCAGGAACAGGAACGGGGCTTCGTAGTGCACGGACTTGTTCTGGCGCAGGATCACCGTGTGTTCGCTGTACGCGTGGACCTGGATCTCCGGGGCCGGGTCGTGCTTCGGCGAGGGCCAGCCCGCGTGCCAGACGACGTCGAGACCGTGTGCGACGGGGGCGTCCCGCAGGAAGTCGATCACGTCGCCAACCTACCTGCTCCGCTCCTCCGTTCGGTTCCGTGCGGGGTGCTTCAGCCGTGCCGGGCCACGACCTCGACGGAGCGGCGTTCGAAGGCGGCGGCGGCCGGGCCCGCCTGGATCCCGGGGAGGGCGGCCCCCTGGAGGCGTGCCTCGGTGGTGGCGGGACCCTCGTGCAGGTTCGGGAAGACGGTGAGCCCGCTGTGGCTCTCCCACGCGTGCTCGGCGCCGTCGCAGAGCGCGTCGCCGCCGCTGGTGCCCAGTTGGAAGTCCCCCTGGACGATCTTGACCGAGATCTGGAGCGCTCCCGTGGCCGAGGGGCCGGTGCAGCGGTAGGTGCCGAACAGGTGGACCCTGCCGTCCGGGGTGAGCAGGGCCCGCGGTGCCACGGCGATGGTGTCGCCGCCGCGCGCGGCCCGCGCCGGGGCGGGAAGTGCCGCGACGGCGGCCAGTGCGGCGAGTACGGCGAGTGCGGCCGGCGCGGTACGGACACCCGGAACGGGCACGGTTCCTCCTGTGGGGCGGGGCGACGGAACGCATTGTGCCGGGCCCGGGAGCAGGGCCCGGCGCGTGCGGACCGGCGGTGCGGGGGTGCGGCGCGCCGGACCGGGCGTAGCGCCGGGGGCCCGCCGCTCCCCCGGTCCGGCGGAGTTCCCCCGAAGGGATGGCGCCCCCCGACCGGGCCTCCCCGTCAGGCGGAGCGCAGGGCCTCGGTCGGGGAGGCGCGGGCCTCGCGGGCCGCCGGGTGGATGCCGGCAAGGGCGGCCACCAGCGGGATCGACGGCGGCCGGCCCTGCGCGAGCGCGTACGCGTACACGGCGAGGGCGCCCGCGGCCAGCCCGGCGAGGCCGCCGACCAGGCGCATCAGCACGGCCTCCAGCAGGAACTGCGCGGCGATCTGCCCGCCCCCGGCGCCCAGGGCCCGGCGCAGCCCGATCTCGCCGCGGCGCCCCATCACCCCCACCACCATGGTGTTGGCGATGCCGACGCCGCCCACGAGGACCAGGCCCGTCATGGCGCCCTTCGCCTCGTTGCGCGCGGTCAGCAGGTCCGAGGGACGGCTGACGGTGACCCTGCCGGGGGCGGCCGGGCTCGCGCTGGCCGCCGCCACGGCCTGGACGTCGGGCACCCGGTCGGGATGGGTGCGCAGGTACACGGTGGCGGCGGTGCCGTCCGCGCCCAGCTGCGCGGTGGCCTGCGGCCGCCCCACCAGCGCGGAACCGGGCGTGCTGGAAATGCTGCTCGCGGCGGACGGCGCCCCCGTCGCCACCGAGGAGCTGCGGGACCGGCTGTGGGACGCCGCCCGGGACCCGGCGACCACCGCCGTCCGCGTCACCGTCCACTCCCTGCGCCGCAAACGGGGCGCTCCTCCCCCATCACCCATGATCCCGGCTTCGGATACCGGCTGTGAACCGTCGCCCCGCCCGTCCGCCGGGCCCCGGCGCCGCCGCCCCCGGAGGCGTCGCGGCCTTCAGGACTTCCAGCACCGGGTGCTGTCCGAACTGCTGCTGCGCTCCTCGCTCCTGCTCGCCGCCCTGACCGCGCACGCCGCGCTGCTCGCCCGGTGGGCCGCCCGCCGCTCCCTGGAGGAGCGGCTCGCGCTCACCGGGCCGCACGACGAAGTGCGCGAGCTCAGCAACGCCTTCGACGCCGTGCTCGACCGCCTGGACCGCAGTTTCGCCGCCCGGCGCCACTTCACCGCGCACCCCGCTCACCATCCAGCGCGCCGCGCTGGAGACCCCCCGGCCCAGGGCCGGGTCCCCGCGGAGCTGAGGCCCGCCGCCCTCCGCACCCTGGAGGCGGGAGCCCGCACCGAGCGCCTCTTCGAAGCCCTGCTGACGCCGGCCCGCGGCGAGAGCGAGCAGCTCGCCTTCCGGCCCGTCGACCTCGGCGCCGACCTCGGCGCCGAAGCCCCTGCTGCGGCAGACCGCGCTGAACCGAACCGTTCCACCGCGGCCCGCAGCACGGCGGCAAGGGCTCGGGGCCGGGCCTCGCCGTGGTCCGCGCCATCGCCCCCACCCACCACGGCCGGATCACCGCGACCCCCCGGCCCGGCGGCGGCCTGACCGTACGGCTCGAACTCCCGCGCCGCCCCGCACCGTAGGCTCCGGCGGCCACCGCGCGGGGCGGCGGGCGGGCTCTGTTTGAATCAGCGCGTGAGTGGCGGGAACTGACTGCTGTCCGGTCGGTTCGCCGTCGCCCGGACCCCGTTTGACCGGCGGGGTGTGCAGGGGGTCCCCGGACGGTCCGGTCCGGGGCCCGGACCGGCGAGGGGAGCCGACGTGGTGTCCGTAGGCGAGAGACTGAGCAGGACGCGGGAGCGGGGCTTCATCGGCCGCGAGGAGGAACTGGGGCGGTTCGGCGAGGCGTTGGAGGGGGATCCGGGAGCGCCGTTCGCGTTCTACGTGTACGGGCCGGGCGGCATAGGCAAGTCGGCGCTGCTGCGCCGGCTGGCGGACGGGGCCCGGGCCGCCGGGCGCCCGCTGCTCGAACTGGACGGCCGCTTCGTCAGCCGGGATCCGGCCGACTTCGAGCGGGCGGCCGCACCCTTCCTGGACGTTCCGGGCACGGCCCTGTTCGTGGACTCCTTCGAGCACTGCCAGTGGCTGGAGAGCTGGCTGTGGCACCGGTTCCTGCCGCGCGCGGCGGACGACGCGCTGGTCGTGCTGGCCGGCCGGCTCGCCCCGCAGCCGCAGTGGACCGCCGACCCCGCCTGGGCCGGGCTCCTGCACGTGCGCGAACTCGCGCCGTTCTCCGAGGACCAGGCGCGGAGCCTGCTGGTGGCGGCGCAGATCCGGCCCGAGCTGCGCGAGCGGCTGCTGCGCTTCGCCGGGGGCAATCCGCTGGCCCTGTCCCTCGCGGCGGCCGGCGGGTCGGCGGGCTGGAGCAGGGAGGAGGTCTGGGAGCCCTCGGCCGACCTGCTGCGCACCCTGCTGACCGGGCTGATCGGCGAGGTGCCGACGGCCGCCCACCGGCGCGCCCTGGAGGTGGCGGCGCAGGCGCACTCGACCTCCGAGGAGCTGCTGACCGCGGTGCTGCCGGAGGAGGACGTCCACGTCCTGTTCGACTGGCTGCGCGACCTTCCCTTCATGGAGTCCACGGCCCGCGGCCTGCACCCGCACGACGCCGCCCGCGAAACGCTCTGCGCCGACCTGCGCTGGCGCGCCCCGAACGCCTTCGCGGAGATACGCCGACGGCTGGCGCAGGAGTACCTGCGGCTGCTGCGCGAGGCGCCCGAGGAACGCGTGTGGACCGTCACCGACGAGCTCTTCTACCTCTTCCGCGAGGGGGACGTCCTGGCCCGGCTGCGCACCTGGTCCCGCGAGGACGAGGTGCACGACCGGCCGCTGCGGCCCGAAGACCTCGACACCGTGCTGGGCATGGCCGAGGAGACCGAGGGTCCCGCCTCCGCCGAGCTGGTCCGCTACTGGGCGCGGCGCCAGCCGCAGGCCTTCAGCGTCTACCGCCTCGTCAGCACCGGCCGGATCGTGGCGTTCACGGCCCGGCTGGCGTTGCCGGCCCCGCCGGACCCGCAGGACCTGGCCACCGATCCCGTCGTCGCCGCCGCGTGGCGCTACACCGACGCCACGGCGCCGGTCAGCCCCGGCGAGCACATCGGCGTCAGCCGCTTCACCGTCTACCCCGGGCGCTACCAGGTGCCCTCGCGGGTCATCGACCTGAGCAGTTCCCGCGCCCAGGCGGAGTCGGCCCGCGCCCGCGGCCGCGCGTACGGGTTCGCGGTCTACCAGGACGCCGAAACCTGGGCCGGACGCGTCGAGGGCACCCTCACCGACACCGGGGCACGGCCCCGGGTGGGGGACCACACCTACGGGGTGTTCGGCGTCGACTGGCGCCGGACCCCCGTGGAGTCCTGGCTCCAGCGCTTCATCTCGACGGCCCCTCGCACACCGGTGCCGCCCGGGCCGTCGCCGCTGTCGCGCACCGAGTTCACGCAGGCCGTGCGCGAGGCGCTGGCGCACTGGCGGGACGCGGGCGCCTTCGCCGCGTGCGCCCTCGTACGCACGCGGCTCGCGGCCGACTCCGACGACGGGGCCGGGGAGTTGCGCGCGCTGCTGCGCCGGGCCGTGGACGACCTCGCCCGCGACCCGCGCGGCGTGCGCGCCCGCGAGGCGCTGGTGGCGGGCTACTTCTCCGGCGCCCCCACCCAGGAGGCCGCCGCCCGCCGCCTGGGACTTCCGTACGGAACCTACCGGCGCCACTTGCGCCAGGGGCTGGACCTGCTGGGCGAGGTCCTGTGGGAGCAGGAACTGCGCGGCCCGCGGGCGGAATAGGGCCCCGCTCCCCCGGCCCGGGGGGTGGACAGGGGCGGACAGCAGTGGACAGGCGCCGTCCCTGCCGGGCCTGGTGGGTGGACAGCGGCCCGCCCGAGGCTGTGCGGCATGAGAATCCTCCACCACCGCGTCCCGGCGGGACGGACGCCGTCCGCCCCCCGGGCGCCCGTCCCCCGGCCCACAGCCGTGCTCGCGGCCCTCGCCGCCGCCCAGTTCACCGTCATGCTCGCCACCTCGATCGTGAACGTCGCGCTGCCGCAGGTCCGGGCCGGAGCCGGGCTGTCGGACGGGGGCACCACCTGGGTGGTCAACGCCTACGGGCTGGCATTCGGAGCGCTGCTCCTGGCGGGCGGCCGGGCGGCCGACCTGCTCGGCCACCGCCGGGTGCTGCTCGCCGGACTCGCCCTGTTCACCCTCGCCTCACCGGTCGCGGGACTGGCCGCCTCCCCCGGCGTGCTGATCACGGCCCGCGCCGTGCAGGGCGTCGGGGCCGCCGCCATCGCACCGGCCGCCTTCGCCCTGGCCATGGGGCTGTTCCCGGCCGGGCCAGGACGCGGGCGCGTGCTCGGGGTGTGGGGGGCCGTCTCCGGCGCGGGCGGGGCGGGCGGCGTCCTGCTGGGCGGTGTGCTCACCCAGGCGTGGGGCTGGCCCTGGATCTTCCACGCGGTCGGACTCGGGACCGCGCTGGTCCTGGCGGCCGTACTCGTCCTCGTCCCGCCCGCGGCCGGCCGCGGCGAGGGCCGCTTCGACCTGGTGGGAACCGTCACCGTCACCCTCGCCCTGACCTGCCTGGTCTGGGGGCTGACCACGGCGCGCGGGGCCGGCTGGGGCGACGCCCGGGTGCTGGGCGCCTTCGTCGCCGCCGCCGGACTGTTCGCGGTCTTCGCCGCGATCGAGTTCCGCCGGCCGGACGCGCTGGTACCGCCGCGGCTGCTCGGCACCGGCCGGGTCGCCGCCGGAAACCTGCTGATGGCCCTGCTGGGCTCGGTGTGGATCGCCCTGTTCTTCTTCCTGCCGCTCTACCAGCAGCAGGTCCTCGGAGCCGGTCCCCTGGCCACCGGAGCCGGCCAGCTCCCGCTCGCCGCGGCCATCATGCTCGGATCGGCCCTCGCGCCGCGGATCTCCCGGCGCCTGGGCGCCACCGCGACCGTGGCCGGGGCGCTGATCACCGAGGCCGCGGGCATGCTGTGGCTGTCGCGGCTGAGCGCCGACGGCAGCTACGCCGTCGACGTGCTGGGTCCGAGCGTCCTCGTCGGCCTCGGCCTGAGCGTCGCCTTCGTGCAGCTCACCGCCTTCGCCGTGGACGGCCCGGCACCGCAGGACGCGGGGCTGGCCGGCGGCCTGGTGAACACCACCCGCCAGGTGGGCGGCGCGATCGGGCTGGCCGCGCTGACCACCCTGGCCGGCTCCGTCACCGCGCGGGCCCCGGCCTACGGGACCCATGCGCAGGCCCTCACCGCCGGGTACCGGGCCGCCTTCGCGGTCTCGGCCGGCGTACTGGCCACGACGGCCCTGCTCGCCGTCCTCCTCACCCGCCGCACCGGGACGGCCGCGGCGGCCGCCGCGCCCCCCGCGCCCCGGCCCCACCCCGTACGAACCCCCTGACGACCCGTCCGAAGAACCTGCCCCACCAGCATCCCCACCAGCATCCCCACCACCATCCACTGGAAGAGGCTCCGCCATGACCGCCGACAAGCCCTACCTGACCGGCCACTTCACGCCCGTCGTCCACGAGGTCACCGCCACCGGCCTCACCGTCGAGGGCACCCTGCCCATCGAGCTCACCGGCCGGCTGCTGCGCAACGGCCACAACCCCAAGCCCGGCGTCACCCCCACCCACTGGTTCAAGGGCAGCGGCATGGTGCACGGCATCCGGCTGCGCGAGGGCCGCGCCGAGTGGTACCGCAACCGCTGGGTGCACACCCCCGCACTGGAGGGTGCGCCGTACATGACCGAGAAGGGCCCCGACCTGACGGCCAGTGCCGCCGGGACCCACGTGATCGAGCACGCCGGGCGGCTGCTCGCGCTGTGCGAGGCGAACCTCCCCTTCGAGCTGACCCGGGAGCTGGAGACCGTCGGCGCGTACGACTTCGGCGGCAAGCTGCGCACGGCGATGACCGCACACCCCAAGGAGGACCCGGTGACGGGTGAGCTGCACTTCTTCGGCTCGGCCCCGTTCCCGCCGTTCCTGGTGCACTACGTCGCCGACGCGAAGGGCGAGATCGTCCACAGCGCCGAGGTCCCCGGAGCGACCGCCGCGCTCAAGCACGACTTCGCCATCACCCGTCACCACGTGGTCTTCGTCGAGGGCAACGTCACCTTCGACCCCACCGAGCAGTCCGGCATCCCCTACGGCTGGAGCGAGCGCCAGCCCGCCCGCGTCGGTGTCATGCCGCGCGGGGCGGACGGCGCCCGCAAGGTCCGCTGGTTCTCCATCGAGCCGGGCAACATGCTGCACGTCTCCAACGCGTACGAGGACGGCCGGGGCCGCATCGTCCTGGAGGGCCCCACCGTGGACCGCGAGGGCTTCCGGCTCTCCTGGAACTGGTGGACCGGCGCGCCCGGGCGCGGCAGCGAGCCCGTCTCCCGCTCCTACACCCGCCAGTGGGTCATCGACCTGGCGGCGGGCTCGGTCGACGAGCGGATCATCGACGACCTGCCGGTGGAGTTCCCGACCCTCAACGAGGAGTACCTGGGCGCCGAGAACCGCTTCCAGTACGCCATCTCCTTCCCCGACGAGAAGGGCTTCGGCGGCTACGGCGTGGTCAAGTACGACCGGACGACCGGCGCCCGGCGCATCCATCAGGTCGGCGACGCCCGGATGCCCGGCGAGGCGGTGTTCGTCCCGGCGGCCGGAGCCACCGGTGAGGACGACGGCTACCTGCTGACGGTCGTCTCCGACCTCAAGCAGGACGCCTCCCAACTGCTCGTCCTCGACGCGTCGGGGCTGGAGCGGATCGCCACCGTGCACCTCCCCCACCGCGTCAGCGCCGGGCTGCACGGCTCCTGGCTCCCCGACGGCCCCGCCGACGGCCTCGCGGACGGCCTCGCGGACGGCCTCGCGGACGGCACCGCGGACGGCACCGCCCGGGCGGCCTGACCGCCTGCGGCCCGGCGCGCCCGGCCGGACCCTCAGACCTCGGGAAGGGTCGGGTCGGGCGTGTAGGGGCTCGGTGCGGTCACGGCCCAGCGTTCGTGGTCGCGCCAGGCGCCATCGATGTAGAGGTAGGCGCGCGAGACCCCTTCGTAGTGGAAGCCCAGCCGCCGGACGAGCGCCAGGGACGCGTGGTTCGCCGGCTGGATGCCGGCCTCCAGGCGGTGGAGGCGCAGCTCGGTGAAGGCGTGGTGGAGGGTGGCCGTGAGCCCCTCGGTCATGTAACCGGCCCCGGCGGACGGGGCGAAGGCCGCGTATCCGAGGGACGCGCCCTGGTAGCGGCCCCGGATGATCGAGTTGATGTTGACCGTCCCGGCGGCCTCGCCCGTCTCCCGGACGCGGATCAGGAAGCCGAGGTTGCTGCCGTCCTCGAAGCGGCGCATCCAGGCCTGGAACTCCTCCGCCGTGGCGGGCAGCCGCATCCACGGCCGGTGCAGCGCGTCGCTGGCCCGGACGAGCGCGCAGAACTCGTCCTGGTCGGCGAGGGTGAGCGGGTGCAGTTCGACCCGTGACGGCATCCTGATCATGGACCCACGGTAGGCGTACGGCCGACGGGTCCGAAAGGGGCCGAGGCGCCCTCGCCGCCTGCGGTGGCCGAAGGCTGACGGCCCGCCACGGGTCCCCGTACCGGAACGCGAAGGCCCCGGTCTCCGTGAAGGAGGCCGGGGCCTTGATCGAGCGCTGGGCAGGCCTTGCACCTGCATCCCCCCACGGGAAGTGGGGTGTCTTTCCTTGGACCACCAACGCGAGCCCCACCACCGGGAATCTCCGGCCGCGAGAACAAGGCCAACCATAGCCCATGATCTTCCGCCGGTCACACCGGCCGGCCCGCCCGCGCGCCGCCCGCGCCGTGCGTGACCGACGCCCCGCATGGCCGCGCGCGCTCGAACAGTAGGGTGGGGCGGGTGGACAATCCCTCGCTCCCGCGTTCCTTCCGGCTGCTCGTGACCGGCGGAGGAACTGGCGGTCACACCTATCCGGCCCTCACGGCCATCCGTACTCTGCAGGGCCGGCTCGCGGCCGCCGGCAGCACGCTGGACGTGCTGTGGATCGGCACCGCCGACGGCCTGGAGGCACGGATCGCGCCGGCCGAGGGCATCGCGTTCAAGACGGTGGCCACGGGCAAGATCCGCCGCTCGTCGAACCCCCTCAAAATGCTGTCCGCCGCCAACGTGAAGGACATGGCGCGGGTTCCGCTCGGCGTGGCGCAGGCACGCAGCATCGTGTCCGAGTTCCAGCCGGACGTCGTCCTGGCGACGGGCGGTTACGTCGCGGTGCCGGCCGGGCTGGCCGCGCGGCTGTGCAAGCGTCCGCTGGTGCTGCACGAGCAGACGGTGCGGCTGGGCCTGGCCAACCGCAAGCTGGCCGGTTCGGCGACGCGCATCGCGGTGTCCTCGGAGTCCTCGCTGGAGCTGCTGCCCGCCGAGGTGCGCGACCGTGCGGTGGTCACGGGCAACCCGGTGCGCCCGGAGGTGCTCTCCGGCCACCCGGACAAGGCCGTGCAGGCACTGTCGCTGTACGGGTTCGACCGGCGGCTGCCGACGGTCTACGTGACGGGCGGCGCGCAGGGCGCCCAGCAGATCAACGGCGTCGTACGGGACGTGCTCCCCTGGCTGCTGAGCCACGCGAACGTGATCCACCAGTGCGGCCCGGCCAACGTGGACGAACTGCGCGCGGCGGCCGCGTCCCTGGACCCGGTACTGGCCGGGCGCTACCACCTGACGGGGTTCGTCGGCCCGGAGCTGCCGGACGTGCTGGCGCTGGCCGACATCGTGATCTCGCGCAGCGGGGCCGGCACGCTGGCGGAGGTGACCGCGCTCGGGAAGCCGGCCGTGTTCGTGCCGCTGGCCACTTCGGCGGGCAACGAGCAGGCGCACAACGCCCGGCACCTGGCGGACGCCGGTGCGGCGGTGGCCCTGCTCGGCGAGGTCACCCCGCAGGCCCTCGGCGACGCGGTCGGCCCGCTGCTCACCGATGCCCGGCTGCGGGCGTCGATGGCGGAGCGCGCCCGGGCGTACGGCAGGCCGGACGCCGCGGACCGCCTCGTGGACGTGCTGCTGTCGGCGGCCCGGGGCTGATCCGCCCCTCCGCGCCCGGCGCGGACCGCGACGCCGCCCCCCGGCCCGCACGGCGGCCCGGGGGGCGGCGTTAGATTCCTCGTATGAATCGATCGGATGGGCAGGCATCGCCGGCGCCCGGGGCCAGGGCCGCGGACAGTGACCGGGAAGCGGTGGCCGAGCGGCTGCGGATGGCCGCCGGGGACGGCCGGATCGATCCGGCCGAGTTGGACGAGCGCCTGGAGCGGGCGTACGCGTCGAAGACGTACGCGGAACTGGCGGCGCTGGTCGCCGACCTGCCCGCGAGCGGCGGGCCGGGGGCCCGGACGCTGGTGCTCAAGACGCACCTGTCGGCGATCCGGCAGTCCGGGCCGTGGGTGGTGCCGCCGCGGATCGTGGCCGAGTGCAAGATGCTGAACATCCTGATCGATTTCACCGAGGCGAGCTGCGTGCACCGCGAGGTGACGCTGGAGGCGTCCTGCGGGATGGGGACGGTGCAGGTCGTCGTGCCCGCGGGGTGGGCCGTGCGGATCGACCCGGCGAGCACGAACACGGCGCACATCTCGAACCGGGCCGACGGGCCGGTGGACCCGACCGAGCCGGTGCTGACGGTCGTCGGGCACCCGCGGTCCGGGCAGATCAAGATCAGGCAGGCCCGCCGGTAGCCGGCGGACGGACCCCCGACGGCCCGCGGGCGGACCCGTACGCGGCCTGCGGCGCGAGCGGATCCGCCGGGGCCCTCCCGCGACGGGGGCATCGCGGGCGGACCCCGGTCCCGGGGCGGCCGGCCCTCGGGGGAGCGGGCCGGCCTCCCCGCGGTGACGACGTTACGGACCGCGGGCGGCGCCCGGAAGGCAGTTGGCAGCAGGGCGGGGGTGGGGGAAACCGCACCCCCGGGATCGCCGCGACCGGTGCTCGAACGGGGCGTGCCAGACTGGCCGGGTGCTCGCTCCGATCGGCCGGGAAGAACGACGGGAGGCGCCGGCCGGAGCGGTCGGCGCCCTGATGAGGCTGCGGGCCCACGCGGCGGCGCCGCCCCGCGGCGTCGCACTCGCACTGCTGGGGCTGCTGGGGCTGGCGGTCCTGGTGCCCGCCCTGATCGCGGTGGCCACGGGCGCGACGGGCCTGCTGGACGCGGTCCGCCGGCTGCCGCGGCTGCGGCGCGCGCTGGCCGGGCGCTGGTCCGACGTCCCCGTCGAGGATCCCTATCTGCCGGAACCGCCGGCCCCGCGCCGCCGGGAGAGCGGTATGTACCGCGACGGCAGGCAGTTGTACGCCTCGTACGGTTCGGCGCTGCGCCAGCGGCGGGTGCGCCAGATGCGGCGGGACCCGGCGACGCGGCGGGACCTGGCGTTCCTCGCGCTCGACCCGCTGGCCGGGGTTCCGGTGGCGTCGCTGCCCGCCCTGCTGGTGGGCGGCGGTCTGTACGCGGTGGTGTCGGCCGCCGTGCGGGCCTTCGGCGGCGGCGCGCCGCCGGGCACCGCCTGGGCCGGTGCGGCGGTGGTGGCGGTGGCCGGGCTGGTGTGCGTGGCGACGGGGCTGACGGCGGGCCCGCTGGTGCTGTGGGCGCACGGGTGCTGGACGCGGCTGCTGCTGGCCCGGCGGGCCGCCGGGCCGGTGGTGTCCGACGGGGGCACGCTGGGCCGGCGCCTGCGGGTGCTGGGCGCCGGGGCCCTGTTGTCGTTGATGTCGCTGGCGGGTGCGGTGCTGGCCGCCGTGCAGCTGGTGGCGCTGGTGGTCGGGCTGTGCACGGGCCTGGTGGTCCTCTTCCTGAAGGCCGTGGAACTCTGCCACCGCTTCGTGACGTTGTACCGGCGGCTGGCCGGGGCCTGGGTGGGCGTGCGCATCCCGGTGCCCTACCTCGCCGCGCCGGAGCCGGTGCGGCGCGGTGCGGACGGCTACTACCAGTACGGGAGGCGGCTGTACCGGGCCCCGTACCTGGTGCGGCAGTTGCAGCTGATGCGGCACACGCTGACCGATCCCGCGGTGTGGCGGGACCTGGTGTGGCTGGTGGTCAATCCGGCGGCGGCCGCGCTCTTGTTGCTGGCGCCGCTGGCCGTGGTGGGGTTCTCGCTGTTCGGGCTGGTGGTGCCGGGCGTGCTGGACCCGCTGACGGGCGGCTCGGGCCCGTACACCTTCTGGGACGGGGCGCTGCGGGGGCTCCCGGCGGCGCGGGCACTGGCCGGCGTGCCCTGGGCCGCGGTCCCGGTGGGCGCGGCGCTGGCGGCGGCGGCTTCGTGGGCGGCCCCGTACGCGCTGCGCGCGCACGCCCGCTTCGCGCTGCTGCTGCTGCGGCCGACCCGGCACGCCCAGCTGGCCCGGCGGGTGCAGCGGCTGACCGAGACCCGCGCGGACGCCACCGGGGTGCAGGCCGCCGAGCTGCGCCGGATCGAACGGGACCTGCACGACGGGGCCCAGGTGAGCCTGGTGGCGATCGGGATGACGCTGCGGGTGGTCGAGCGGCGGCTCGGCGACGGGGCGCCGGAACTGCGCGAGCTGGTGGCCGAGGCGCGCCGGCAGTCGTCGACGGCGCTGGCGCAGCTGCGGGACCTGGTGCGCGGGATCCATCCGCCGGTGCTCGCGGAGCGCGGTGTGGGCGACGCGGTACGGGCGGTGGCGCTGGACTGCCCGCTGGACGTCGAGGTGACGGTGGACGTCCCCGGGCGGCCGGAGGCACCGGTGGAGGCGTGCGCCTACTTCGCGGTGTGCGAGGTACTCGCCAACGCCGCCAAGCACTCGGGGGCCTCCCGGGTGGGCATCGACCTGCGGCACTCGGACGGGGTGCTGCGGATGACGGTGACCGACGACGGCCGCGGCGGGGCCGATCCGGCCGGGGGCACGGGCCTTCAGGGCGTGCGCCGGCGCCTGGGTACATTCGACGGAGACCTGTTCGTGAGCAGCCCGGTGGGCGGCCCGACCATAGTGACCATGGAGCTGCCATGCGTGTTGTCCTCGCCGAGGACCAGTACCTCCTGAGGGAGGGGATGGTGCGGCTGCTGGAGTCCTACGACTTCGAGGTCGTCGCGGCCGTCGACAACGGGCCCGGTCTGTCGCGAGCGTTGCTGGAGCACCGGCCGGACGTGGCGGTGGTGGACGTGCGGCTGCCGCCGACCTTCACCGACGAGGGGTTGCAGGCGGCCCTGGCGGCGCGCCGGGAGATGCCGGGGCTGCCGGTGCTGGTGCTGTCGCAGCACGTGGAGCAGTTGTACGCGCGCGAGCTGCTGGCGGACGGCCGGGGCGGGATCGGGTACCTGCTCAAGGACCGGGTCTTCAGCGACGAGGAGTTCGTCGACGCGCTGCGCCGGGTGGCGGGCGGCGGGACCGCGATGGATCCCGAGGTGATCTCCAAGCTGGTGGCGCGGGGCGAGCGCGCCGGCCCGCTGGCCTCGCTCACCTCGCGCGAGCTCCAGGTGCTGGAGCTGATGGCGGAGGGCCGTTCCAACGCGGGCATCTCCGAGGAGCTGCACCTGAGCGACAGCGCCGTCAGCAAGCATTCGGCGAGCATCTTCACGAAGCTGGGGCTGGCGCAGGACAACAGCGACAACCGGCGGGTACTGGCCGTGCTGGCCTACCTGAACGCGCCCCAGGGCTGACGGGCGCCCGCGCGGGGTAGGGGGCGGTAAGGGTGTCGGCTTCCGGGGCTCGTCCCTATATCCGCCGGGACGCGCCGCACGGGCTGATGCACTGCGTGCGCATCTCCCGGGACTTCCTGGGCGAGGACGACTTCGTGACGTACCTCGGCGACGTGATGCTGGCCGAACGGTTCGCAGACCGGCGTACGCAGGCGCAGGTGGTGGTGCAGAAGGTCGCCGACCTGCGGTCGTTCGGTCTAGCCGAGACGGACGCGGACGGGCGGGTGACGGCGCTGGTGGAGAAGCCCGAGCACCCGCGGGGCGACCTGGCGATGGTCGGCGTGTACTTCTTCCCGCCCGCGATCCACGAGGCGGTCGCCGCGATCGGACCGAGCGCGCGCGGCGAACTGGAGATCACCGACGCGGTGCAGTGGCTGGTGAGCGAGGGCCGCGAGGTGCGGGCCGAGGTCTACCCCGACTTCTGGAAGGACCCGACAGCGAGATCGTCGGCGGCGTCGGCGCGGTGATCAGCGACGGCAGCGAGCGGAGCACATACCGCGACAAGTCCCTTAGCACCGAGGCCTGTTCGGCCCGCGCCATCCTGACCGCCGCCGACATCACCGCCGAGGTCGACGTCACCCTGGGCGCGCTCGACCCGGACATCGACACCGTCCTCGCCACCGTGCTGCGCGAGGGAGTCACCAACGCGCTGCGGCACAGCTCGATGCGGCACTGCACGATCCGCGCCACCCGCGACGGCGCCCACGTCTCGCTCTCCCTCGTCAACGACGGCGTCGGCCGCGGCCCCCAGGCGGTGGCGCCGGACTCCGGCAACGGCCTCGGCAATCTGCGCCTGCGGCTCGCGGCCGTCGGCGGGCACCTCTCCTCCGACATCGACGACGAGGGCAACTTCCGGCTCACCGCCGTCGCGCCGCTCGTACCGCAACCCCCGCACGAACCCGCCCCCACAGCGGGCCCCCGCTACGCGGGCCGCGTGAGCGCCACCGTCTGACCTCCCCCTCCCCCTCCCCCACCCCCGTCGGCCCACGTGGCTCCGGGGGTGGAGTTTTCTCCACTCCAGGTGTGCTCACAGCTCCATTACGGGCCCCTCGCCCGCGCCGTAGCGTCGTAGGTGTGAAGGCGGCCGGACAACGGGCCGGTCGAGGCAAGGCGAGGGGAAGCACACGGTGATGACGGTGGAGCAGCAGCAGACGAACGGACAGCCGGCCGCCACGGCATCCAAGGACTCCAAGGGCGCCAAGGGCACCAAGGACCCCAAGTCGGCCCTGATGCGCACCGCGTTCATGGACGTCGGCGTGCCCCTCGGCCTCTACTACGGACTGCGGGCGGCCGGGCTAGGCCAGTGGCTCTCCCTGCTCATCAGCGGCGCCCTTCCGCTGGGCCAGCTGGTCTACAAGATGGTCACCGAGCGCCGCGTCGCCTCGGTCACCCTCTTCACCCTGAGCGTCATGGCCTGCGGCACCGCCATCACCCTCGTCACCGGCGACGCCCGGCTGCTGCTGGCCCGCGAGAGCTACCTGACGGGCCTCCTCGGCCTCTGGATGATCGGCACCCTCTTCGCCAAGCGGCCCTTCATGTTCACCACCATGGTCAAGATGCTGCCCGAGGAGACCGCCCGCACCTGGCTCTCCAACTGGGAGCAGCACGCCCGCTTCCGCAGCGTGATGCGCTGGATGTCGGTGGCCTGGGGCGCGGCCTTCCTGATCGACTCGGCGGCCCGCATCGTCATGGCCTACACCCTCCCCGTCGACCTCGTCCCGGTGCTCTCGGTGGTCATGCTCGTCGGCATGCTGATGATCGTCGTGAAGGTCAGCAAGGCCTACGGCCGCCGCGTCATGGCGAACCTCGCCTGACCCCACCCCCTCCCCCGACCCCAGGGCCTGGCTCCCGGCACCCCACCGGCGGCCAGGCCCTCGACGCATCCACCCTCCGTTCCACCGACTCCGCCCTCGACTTTTGTCCGCGGACAAAAGTCGAGGGCGGAG
>NZ_JBICWZ010000011.1:234345-251268 GCF_043199995.1 Streptomyces sp. NPDC048507
GCCCACCCCCCCACCACCACCCCGACCACCACACCCCGCCACAGATTTTCGCCCGCGGACAAAAGTCGAGGGCGGAGTCGGTGGAACGACATCGGCCCGAGCGGGTGCCCGTCAGGGCTCGGGCAGCGCCGACTTTTGTCCGCGGACAAAAGTCGGCGGCGTCACCCACGCCGGAATCCCCCGTGCGGCACCCGCCCCGACCGACGGCCCGCTCCCCCGTCGGAGCCCGACTTTTGTCCGCGGACAAAAGTCCACGCCGCCCCGAGGCCCTGCCGGGGGGATCTGCCAGCGGTCTCCTCATCCCGGTGCCAGACCAGGGTGTAGCGCCAGAACAGCCGTCGGTGCAGCCGTGCGCCGGGCAGCACCCGGTGGGCGTCGAGAACGATGTCCCCGAACGTCATGCTCGCCGGTCGGGTGGGAGCGGTCATGGAGGTTGGTCGCGGCGCCTTGCGGCCCCTGTTCTTGATCAATGCCATGGCGACGTTCGCCGGCACCGCCACGGCGTCGATCAGGTAGTCACTCAGGAGCTGCGGGCGGTAGACGCCGACGACGACCAGAGTCCCGTCGGGCGACAGCTGCCGGCGGAAGCGGGTGAGCGCGTCACGCAACGGCATGTGGTGGAGGGTGGCGACACAGGTGATGGCGTCGTACAGGCCGGGCGGCACCGTCTCCAGTGCGTCTCCGACGGTGAAGCTCACCCGGGCGGCGGGGTCCGTGAGCTCCCGCGCACGATCGACGATCGCGGGATCGGCGTCGACGCCGTGCACCTCTGCGGCCCGTGCGGCCAGCAGTCTGGCGAGGTCACCGCTGCCCGATCCGACGTCCAGAGCCCGGCCGAGACGTCCGGGCAGCTGGCGCAGGATCCATCGGTGATAGTGCGCGTTGTGGTCCCAGGGGTGGGCGGCATGGAACCGCTCGAGTGCCCTCGTGATCCGGGGCGGCAACGTCGTCATGGTGCAAGTCCATCAGCCCCGCGAGCGGGCCGGTGCGCCCGGGCCCGGAACGACCGACAGCCGCCCGACCGGGATGCCCGGCCGAACGGCTGTCGGAACTGCTCGCCGTCACACGACGGCGATCACGTGGTACGGCGATCCGAGGCGGGTCTACCCGCGGCGGTTGTTCTCGATCAGCAGCATCGTCAGCTCAGCACGGTGCTTGGGCGACATGTTGGCCCAGATCGCCTCGTACACCGCCTTCGGGTCCTGCCAAGCAACCGAGGGGTCGCCCGCCCTCCCCTGCGAGGGGATCACACCGTCCTGCTCCCGCTCCCGAACCGGCTCCACCACGGACACCGGTGCCGACGGCCGGACCACCGGCTCGACGACCGCAGCGGGGACCGATACGGGCTCGGAGCCCGGCACGGACGTCGGCGCGGACGTCGGAGCAGCCGCGAACACGGGCCCCGGAACCGGCTCCGGCATCGACTCCGGCATCGACTCCGGCGGCAGGTCCGGCAGGCCTTCGTCCGCCCGACTTTTGTCCGCGGACAAAAGTCGGGACGGGTCCGGGCCCGGCTCCGGACCCGGCTGCGGTGCAGGCTCAGCAGCCTGCGCCGCTCCCCCGGCCCGGTCCACCGGCGGCTCCTGCGCGTTGTGCAGTATCTCCCGCTGCGCCGCCTTCACCTCGGCCTCCTGCTGCTTGCTGTCCCGCAGGAACCCGAGCAGCTCGTCAGCCCCCGCACCCGGCCTGTCCTTCGCCGCGCGCGCCAGGACCCGCCCGTCCCGCTCGGGCAGTTCCCCGGAGCTCAGCAGCAGCTGGATCTCCTCCGGCAGCTCCAGCAGCACCAGCTGGTTGGTGACCCAGGACGGCGAACGCCCCAGCCGCTCGGCCGCCCGGGACTTCGCCCCGTGCTCGCGCCCTTCGTCGGCGCAGGTATCGACGAGCTGCTGCACACCCCGCGCCCGCTCGATCACGTCGAAGTCCTCGCGCTCCAGGTTCTCGGCGAGGAGGTGGTCGATGAAATCGGTGCGCGAAGCGGCGAGGTCGTCGCGGACGACGAAGTCGAGGAACTCCAGCCCCACGTGGACGGCGCTGCGGAAGCGGCGCTCGCCGTTGATCAGGACGTGCGTGGCGTCCCCGATCCGTGCCGCGTGGTCGGGCCACAGCCCCAGGTAGGCGGCACGCCCCACCGCCACGCAAGCCGACAGCTGCGCCTGCCGCAGCTCTTCGCCGAAGCGGGTCTTCTCCTCGTCCGTACCGAAGTTGCGGCGCGGGTTCAGGGGCGTGGGGGCGACCTGGTCGAGGCCGATCCGGACCAGCTCGTACGCCGGTACGTCGCCCTGCGCGACGGCCTTGGCCCGCCCCCGCTCGCTGCGCCCGCCGGCGCGTCGTGCGTTGCTGAAGGCGGCCCCGGTACCCAGGAGGTCGCTCTTGCTCATGCGGTGATCCTCCGGGCGATCTCGCGCATGGCCTCGGACTGCTCGCACTCCGGCGCGTAGTGCAGGAGCGGCAGCTTGACGCGTACGGCCTCGCGCTGTTCCTTCAGGTCGGCGATCACAGTGATGACGGGCGGATCGCCGAACTCCTTCCAGCTGTTGAGGGAGGAGGTGACGACGAAGCCCTTGCGGCTGTCGTAGAGGTTGACGACGAAACCGAGCTGGGCGATCTCGATGTCGAGGTCGTCGATGAGGTCCTCGAGCTGCTCGCTGAGCATGTCGTAGGCGTCGGCGGAGGTGTCCTCCGCCTGCACGGGAACGATGATGCCGGAGCTCTTGTCGGGCTCGCCATCACGACTGCGGGCGTAGTAGAGCGCCGTGTCCATGGTGTAGCCGAGGCTGGGCGGGCAGTCGACGACGATGTAGTCGAACTCCTTCTCCAGGTCCTCCAGGGCCTTCTCCAGGGCGGTCTCCTTGGTCCGGACGTGGCGGGTGGTGGCCAGCCGGGCGTCGAGGAGGAAGGCGTCCTTACAGGCGGGGAGCAGGAAGAGCCGCCCGGCGAACACCCCGTGCTCGATGGGGACGAGGAGGTCGCGGACCCGGCCCTCGATCTCACCGAGCATGTGCTTGGCGAGGCTGGGCTCCTTGATGGAGAGCATCTCGGCGCCGAGGTGGCGCGTCAGGTGGCCCTGGGGGTCGAAGTCGATGACGCAGACCCGGGCTCCCGTTTCGGCCAGGGCCTGGGAAACGCCGTTGCTGATGGCGCTCTTGCCGACGCCGCCCTTCTGGTTGCAGACGACGATCCGACGGGCGCCTTCGCTGGCGGGGCGCCGACGGCCGACGGGGGAGGGGTGGGTGTCGAGCCACAGCCGGATCGACTGGGCGACACCCTGGTTGTACGGGATCTCCCGTACCCGGCAGTCCTCCTTGAACTCCCCGTACAGCCCGGTGGGGAGGTAGGTGGAGAACGAGGAGGCACCGGAGGTGTCCACCGTGGTGGCCGCCGAGGCGTCGTCACGCCAGGCGTGAATCCCCTCGGTGACGGCGTCCTGGATGTCCACGCCCAACTGGGCCGCACGGACCTTGAGTTCCTGCCTGAGGGACGCCGGCAGCTTGGCAACTACCTTTTCCCTGATTTCTGGATCGTATGGGGCGCTCATGCGGGTACCTTACTAACCTTCTCCCCGGAAGGCGAAGAGGCACACCACAACACACTGGGCGGATTTGCCAGAACTTGCCCTGAAACCACACCCCCTGACGGCCGGCCGGGAATCGCCAGGGCCCCGGTCGCACCGCACGGAGGTCCGCCAGACACGAAAGGGCTTTCCGGTTTCGCGGCGAGCTCGCCGTCCGGTGATCGACCCGGCTCGCACACGACGGCGTCAAGAATCGGTGCGCACGCCGACGCGGAAGCCGTCCGCGGACGATTTCGCCCATGAGGGGCCAAAATCGACCCACAGAACGGCACCTCAGGGCGTCGAACAGAGCCGACCCGGTGCGATGTGACCTTTCTTCAGCTGCGAGGGCGCCAGCGGGCCGTACAGGGCTTTTGATCATCGTGAACGGGCCTCGACAGCTGTCCCGGGTCCCCCCAACAGCCCAATCAGCCCGGCAAGGGCCGTGCAGCCGGACCGGACACGGTCATCGTCGCAAGTGTGTTCTTGTCCGTCGTCGACAGCGGACCGTACGTCCCAGGGGCCAGCCCCTGGACCCCGCCAGCGCCTGGCCGCGCTGGACCGGCCTTGGCATGGGGGGCTGCTCGCCCCCCAGACCCCCTCGCCAGGCGCTCGGGCGCCCTGGACCCGCTCACCCTCGCGCCCTGCCCCGCCTCCCTGACGGTCGGCGGCGCACCCCTCGGGCGCGGGCGCCCTCACTGGGCACGAGGGCCGGGAAGAAGAACAGCACCGGGGGAGGAGTCGGGCTGAGGCGGGGGAGCAGCGGCCCTGAGTCGGCTGCGGGCCGGTACGGGTGAAGGTGTGTCGGCCTGGGCCGGTCCCCGGTGAGCGAAACAGGCAGTCATCACATCGAGAGGCCAGGGCGGGGTGGGCCGTGGAAGAGCGGAAGCCGCACCGGACCGCTCCGGTGCGGGCAAGAACGATGCGCACCACTCAACCACCTGCCCCGCTCGAACCATTGGCGCGAGCCCGTCACGAGTTGCTCTTGTAATAAGAGCGCGCCCCGATTTCAGCGCTCTGACCTGCATGTTTTCCCCAACGACTGTGTCCCCCAGGACACATTTCACCGACCGAAGTGTGTACCCAGCGAGCACATTTGGCGGAAAACTCAAGCACACGTGGAGTTTTGCGGGGTGCCGGTCCCTCCTGGAACACCCCAGGTCAGAGCGTCGGCCGGAAGCCCCGAAGTGCCTCGTCCCGCCCCATCGGCTCGAACAAGGCGTGCCACCATCGCGACAACCGAAATCAAGGAGCCGTGTACTTCTGGGCCTTCCTCGCAAAGTAAGTCCACGTGGTGTGTAGTTTCGGCGCATGTGCGGGGGAGGGGGCACGCAAGATCGTCGTTTCGGCGCGCCGACGCGTCAAAAAACAAGCCCTCGTTGATTTTTTGGATAGTCTCGGACCGCCTGAGTAACAAGGAGGTCCTGTGACATCTGATCCGCCCGCCCGTCGTCGACAGCGCGGGCCCCGGCCTGTTCCCGTTCCCGCCACCGTGGGCAGCGATGCCGAGTACGGCGACATCCTGGCCGTCCTCGGCCAGCAACTCGGTGAACAGGTCGCGCAAGCCGCCGATCCCGGTGGCCGCCGCCGGCTCAAGGGCGTCCACCTCGAGTACGCCGCGGACCCGAGATCCGTCCACGACATGGCCGGAGGCTCCGGCTACAGCCTGGCCAGCAACTGGTTCACCCAGCTCCTGGCCCAACTGGCCGTGGCCAACAGCATCACCAAGTCCCAGCTGTGCGTCTTCCTGTTCGTCGCGGGCGGGCAGGTGCCGGGCACCGGCATCACCCAGTACACGCAGCAGGAGATCACCGACGGACTGAACAAGATCGCCGCCCAGAAGGGCGGCAAGATGATCACTCGTTCGACTGTCAATCGGGCCGTCCAGGCCCTGTGCGGTTACAACTGGGTGGAGAAGGCCGGGAACGGCCGGATCCAGATCAACGTGCGCCTGTGGTTCCAGGGCAACAGCACCGCCCAGCAGGAGGTTCTCGCGGAAATCGCCGAGAAGCACGGCAACGACCCCGAGTCGTTCCCGTACGCGCTGGGACCGGAGGGAGCCCACCAGGAGCAGCTCGACCTCGACTTCGGAGTTGAGGTTCCCGCTCCCGGAAGGAGGCGTACCGGGTGATAGTGCTGTCAGGCCCACGCACGGGCGACCGTTCACGAGGAAGGCCATCCCATGGCTAACGTCATGTCTCCGATCGTCGCGGAGCGCATCTGGGCCCTGCCGCTGTCAGGGTCCGCCGTCAAGTTCCTCCAGTACCTCGTCTCCCGCAGCGACTTCGGGGGAGCGCTGCCGGTCCGTCAGAAGGACATGGCCGCCGAGTACGGAGTCACCCCCCAGGCCGTCAGCGGGCTCATGGCCCCGTTGTGCGACCTGAACATCGTGCTGCGCCCGCGCAGCGAGGAGCGCAACGGCAACTCCTACCGGCTGCACCCGCTCGCGGCGAAGTACGAGGGACCGGAGGCGATGGAGGCCGCCTTCCGCACGGCGCTGGTCCGCATCCAGGCGGGGGACCTGCCCAACCTGAAGCTGCCCACCTACCACCAGGCCCCGCCCACTCCCACGGGCCGGCCCAAGCTCCAGGTCGCCTGAGCAGCCGGAGAGACAGAAGGCCCCTCCACCATGGTGGAGGGGCCTTCCGCGCCTGAGTAACAGTTGGTCCACGGAGTATATCCGCCGGGCCCTGTCCGCACACGGTCGGCGTCGATTACGTCCCCCGACCGTGTTCCTCCGCGCCGCGAGGTGACGGATTCCCGGCCCTCCTCGGGGTTCCGGTCCTTTCGGTCCCTCCCCGCTCCGGTTGTCTCCCCGGCCCTTCGTTCGGTCCCTGGGGCGACACGCCGGAGCCAGGAGCCTCTCAGCCCTCCTCCGGTTCCGGTTCAGCCCCTCGCCGTTCAGTCCCTCGGTTTTCGGTCCCTGTATCAAAACCGCAGGTCAGACCAGTTTTCCCGGCATGTGCAGGGACTCAAGTGACTCAACTTTCCTGTTTCCAGACTTTATGTGTGCGTGTGTATGCGCGGGCGTATGAACCTTGTAGTGCCATATTTGAGTTATAACTGCGAAGTTGAGTCCCTTCGGTCCCTGGGTGGACGGCGATAAGCCCCCTGACCTGCAGGTTTTGCAGGGACTGAAAGGGACAGGGACCGAAGCGGGCGCGACGGCGGTTCGGACCCTGGTCCGGGTGGAGAGGGGGAGGGGGGTGGAGGAAGGGATCCGGCGCGGCCGCGGGGGCCCTCGGGAGCCGGAACGCACGAATCACTCACTCCAAGGGACTCAAGGGACTGTAAAACTCATGAGAGGCCACGCGACCTGCGAGGTTCCTGTCAGCCTGCTGCGCTAGGCTCCGGCATAGTGAAAGTTCGGTCCCTTCAGTCCCTCAGTCCCTGACAGGAGGGGCCCGAACCCCCCGCCGAAGACCGCACTGGACCACTGACATCGCAGGGTGCCCCGTCGAGGAAGCAGAACGTGCCAGCCGATCCCGCCACCCGGCCTCACGCCGCCACCGCCACGGCTG
Source organism: Streptomyces sp. NPDC048507 (assembly GCF_043199995.1). NCBI lineage: Bacteria > Bacillati > Actinomycetota > Actinomycetes > Kitasatosporales > Streptomycetaceae > Streptomyces > Streptomyces sp. NPDC048507. The sequence goes on from NZ_JBICWZ010000011.1 coordinate 241,417, forward strand.
AGCAGCGGCTCGGCGTCGCGCGCTGGTTCGCGTCGCGCGGCTATCCGGTGCATCCGCTCGCCCCCGGGGCCAAGACCCCGCCCCCGAACTGCCCGGGCTGCCGCGCCCGCCCGCACCCGCCCACCGCCTGCCCCTGCCACGCGGAGCACGGCTGGTGCCACGGCTTCCACGCCGCGACCACCGATCCCGAGGTGCTCGCCGGCTGGTGGCACCGTGAACCCCGGTCCGGGGTGGGGGTCTCCTGCGGACCGGCCGGGCTCGTCGTCCTCGACGTCGACGCCCACGGGGCGCCCGTCCCCGCACGCGACCGCCTCCTGCCGGGCATCCCGATCGACGACCGCGTCGACCTGACCGGGCTGGCCTCCGGCTACGACACCCTCGCCCTGCTCGCCGCGCACCGAGGGCGGCCGCACCCCGCCGAGGACACCGCGACCCTGCGCGTGCGGACCCCGTCGGGCGGTCTGCACGTCTGGTACCGACTGCCCCTCGGCAGCGGGCGGTTCCGCTCGTCCAGCGGTTCCGGGCCGCGCGTCGCGCTCGCCTGGCAGGTCGACGTACGGGCGAGCGGGGGGTACATCGTCGCGCCCGGCACCCGCACCGCCGCCGGGCCCTACGAGGCGCTGCCCGGGGCCCGCAACCCGGCGCCGCTGCCCCTGTGGCTCGGCGCCGAGCTGACCCGTACCGGCCACGCCCTCGCACCGTACGCCGCCCGGCCCGCCCGTGATCCCCTACGGGACCCCCTAGGCGGCCCCGGAGGTGCTGCCGCGCCGGAGGCCCCGTCAGGGCCCGTACGAGGCCCCGTACGGGCCCTGACGCCCCGCGGGGAGGGGCGGGACGCCCACCGCATCCTGCGGCCGCTCCTGGACGCCGTACGCGCCTGCGCGTCCGCCCCCAGCGGTACCGGGTTCACCGAGAAGCTCAACCGAGCCGCCTTCACGGCGGGCGGCCTGGCCGCCTCCGGACACCTCCGGCACGCCGACTGCGCGGGCCTGCTGACCGCGGCCGCCGACGCCGCGCGGCCCCACCAGAGCCGCAGGAACCAGCTCGTCATCGACTCCGCACTCCGCGCCGGCGGCACCCGCCCGATCCACCCCGAGGGACGTTCATGAGCAGCGCAGGCAGTACCGGCTTCGACGCGCACGCCGCCGCCGAGCAGCTCGCCGTGTTCACCGCGGACCCCGCCCAGGACGCCGCCCCGGCCCAGCTGCCCGCCCAGCAGGCCGTCCAGCAGGCGGCCGCGGCCGCCCCCGCCCGCTCCCGCCCCGGCGACTACGTCCAGTCCGGCCTGCTGGCCAACCTGTCCGACCGCGGCAACGCCAAGCTCTTCGCCCACCTCCACAACCACCGCTTCCGGCACGTCGAGGGCCTCGGCTGGTACGTGTGGGACGTCTACCGGTGGAAGCGCACCGGCGGCGAGAAGGCGGCCGTCTGGGCCGCCGGGGACATGGCCGAGGAGATGCCGCTGCACGACCCGCGCGGGGTCTTCACCGACCGCGAGCTCACCCAGCACCGCAAGCGCGCCATGTCCACCTCGGGGGTCAAGGCGATGCTCGCGCAGGCCAAGGCCTCGCCCGAACTCGCCCTGGACCCCGACTCCCTCGACGGCGACAAGTACGCCCTGTGCACCCCGGCGGGCGTGGTCGACCTGCGCACCGGCGCCCTGCGCGCCCCCGACCCGCGCCGCGACCTGCACTCCCGGGCCACCTACGTGGCCCCCCAGCCCATCCCCACCCCCCGCTTCGAGCGGTTCCTGACCGAGACGTTCGGGGGTGACGACAAGGGCAAGGAGATGATCCACTTCCTGCACCTCCTGCTCGGGTACTCCATCACCGGCGACGTCGGCGGCCAGGTCCTGCCCTTCCTCTACGGCATCGGCGCCAACGGCAAGTCCGCGCTCATGGACGTGGTCATCAAGATCCTGGGGGACTACGCGGACGTCGCCCCGCCCGGCTTCCTGATGGAGCGCGGCAAGTTCAACGAGCACTCCACCGAGCTGACCGAGCTCCACGGCCGGCGCCTGTTCGTCTGCAGCGAGCTCAAGCCCCACGACAAGTTCGACGAGGCCCGCGTCAAGCTCCTCACCGGCGGCGACCGGCTGAAGGCCCGCCGGATGCGGCAGGACTACTTCAGCTTCGAGCCCACCCACAAGCTGTGGCTGCTGGGCAACCACCGTCCCGAGGTGGGCACCGGCGGCCACGCGTTCTGGCGGCGCATCCGCCTGATCCCCTTCGACCGGGTCGTCCCCGACCACCGCAAGATCGACAACCTGGCCGAGGAACTCGTCGCCGACGAGGGCCCCGGCATCCTCCAGTGGATGGTCGACGGCGCCATGGCCTACCTCGCGACGAAGCCCTCCCTGGGCGGCCCCACCGTCGTCCGCACCGCCACCCAGGCGTACGCCACCACCGAGGACCACATCGGACGCTTCCTCGCCGAATGCTGTACGACGGCCGCCGGACCGGACCTCTCCGAGCCCCGCGACCTGCGCGTCGAGCAGGGCGCGCTCTACCGCGCGTACAGCGTCTGGTGCCAGGAGGGCGAGGGCCTGCGCCCGGCCACCACCCGCGCGTTCGCCACCCGGATCCGTGCCGAGGCCGGTCTCTCCTCGCCGAGCGAGATGCTCCGCTCGAACGGCCAGAAGTTCTATCCGGGCCTCGCCCTGCTCGCCGAGGAGCCCCCCGTGCCCGACGCGTCGAACAGGTCCCCCCGTGGGTGAACCGACCCGACGTACTGTCCGCAGCCCGGCGACCCCTCTACCATGGACGCAGACCACCACCAGGCACCGCACTGCCGCCGCCATAGCCGTCCGCGACCGCCCCGCTCCTAGGGTGGGACGTGACACCGAGGAAGGACGAAGGCTATGAGTTCGCTGCTCGAACCGAGCGATCTCGCCCACGAGGTCAAAGTGGTGTGGCTGGAGGACCCCGAAGACCTCGACTACGTGCGTCAGGCCCTCGACAAGACCCCCCGCCGCCGGGGCAGGCCGCGCTACTACCGTGACGGCCGCATGATCGGCTTCACCGAGCTCGGTGCGACGGCCGAGGCCGACCCCGACAGCGGTCTGCAGAAGCGCCGCGTCTTCTACCTCCTGCCGCACGACCGGGACGCCGAACCCAACGGCCTGTACCGCGAGGGAGCCCCGGGCGAGGCGGTCGACCCCCGCACGATCGAGCCCCGCAAGGTCGGCCTCAAGACCCCCCGCTCCCAGCGCGGACTGACCCCGGCCGAGCCCACGGTCGCCTGACCGACGCCGCCCAGCCCGCCCGGACCGGGGGACCGGAGGGGCCGGGCCGTGCCCCGTACCGGGCGGCCGGACCGTGGACTATGTTGTGGGCATGACTACCGGGACGGCCTCGCGCCACTCACGGATCGGTGACCCGGTGCCCACCTGAGCACCGTGCGGGCCACCGCGCGCCCGCTGCCCGACCGCGCCTCACGGGCCGCCGCCGCGCGGGCTCCGCCTCCGTCGTGTTGATGACGAGCTCCACACATCGACCACGACCGGAGGATCCCGTCCCCATGCCCGACACGACGTTGCAGATCCCCACCGCGGACGGCCCGGCCGACGCGTTCGCAGCCTTCCCCGACGAGGGCCGCCACCCCGCGGTGCTGATGTACCCGGACGGCTTCGGCATCCGCCCGGTGACGCGCGAGCTGGCCCGGCAACTGGCCGGGCACGGGTACTACGTGCTCGTCCCCAACCCCTTCTACCGGCACGGACCGGCCCCGCTGTTCGACCTGCCCGAGCACATCGGAGCGCGTGAACGGCCCGCGCTCTTCGCCCGGCTGATGCCCCTGATCGAGGCGCACACCGCCGACCGCGCCCTGCGGGACGCCGACGCCTACCTGCGGTTCCTCGCCGCCCAGCCGCGAGCCGCCGCCGGACCGGTCGCGGTGAGCGGCTACTGCATCGGCGGCCTGCTGGCGGTGCGCACCGCGGCGGCCCACCCCGGCCGGGTGGCCGCCGTCGCCGCCTTCCACGCTCCCGTGGCGGCCGACGGGCCCGGGCCGTTCTCGGCGCTCACCGCCCGGGTCCACCTCGGCCACGCCGAGGGCGACATGACGCCGCAGGCCCTCGCCGAACTCAACCGGGCCCTGGACGCCGCGGGTGTCGAGCACACCTCCGAGATCTACCCCGGCACCGTCCACGGCTTCACCATGTCCGACACCGACGCCTTCGACGCCTCCGGGCTGGAGCGCCACTGGGACCGTCTGCTCCCCCTCCTGCGCGGCGCGCTCGGCACCGGCTGAGGGATCCGGTCGGGCCGCCCCCCCCGCCCCCGCCGACGCGGGGGGCGGTTCGGCCGATTCCGGGCGTCCGGTGTCAGGGACCCCTCCGTTAACATGTTCGAGCTCGCGGCTACCGTGCTGACAAAACGATTAATCGGCTGAACATTGAAATCTAGGGAAACGCGAGTGCTTTCGCGAACAGACGGCAACACCACGACCACCGCATGGCGTCGGCCACGCGTGGTGCTGTGGACCGCGGCGGGCGTGGTGACCCTCGCGTTCCTGATCGCGCTGGAGGTCGTCGCGCGCCGGTACGGCGAGCCGGGTCCGATCACCGCCCAGGCGGGGGAAGTGGTCTTCGCCCCCAAGTCGGGCACGGTGCTCTACGCCGGCATGGCCCTGATGATGGTGGTGCTCACCTGGCGGCAGCGCTTCATCGCGCTCGGCGCCGCCGTCGGCATCGACCTCGTCTTCTGGCTGGTGCGCTGGGCCGTCGACGCCAAGATGATGTACGGCAACGGCGCCCTGTGGGTGACCCTGGCCTGCGGCGTCATCGCCCTCACCCGCCGCACCGGCCGCGAACGCCGTCTGCTGCTGGGCGGCGTGGGGCTGGCCCTGCTGCTGGTGGCAGGCCGCAAGACCGGTTACACCTGGCTGCTGATCACCACCAAGACCCGCCCGATGGTGCTCGACCAGTACGTGGCGACGGCCGACCACGCGCTGGGCAACCCGTCCTGGCTGGCGGGCCGCATCGTCGAGGCCACCGGCACCGTCGGCGCCCACGTCCTGGAGTTCGTCTACATCCAGCTCGCGGTTGCCGCCGTCGCCGTCGCCCTCTACCAGTTGCGGCACGTGGCGGCCGAGCGCCGCTTCCCGCGCCACCACCTGGTGCGCACCTTCCTGGTGATCGGCCTGCTCGGACCCGGCATCTACATGATCTTCCCGGTGGTCGGGCCGGTCCTGGCCTACGGCGCCGACGGCGGGCACTGGGCCGTGGCCAACCTCTGGCCGAACACGCCGCCGCCGCTCGGCACCCCGCAGCCGATGCCCTTCGACGAGATCACCCCGCGCAACTGCATGCCCAGTCTGCACACCGCATGGGCCACCGCGATCTTCGTCCACTCCCGCAAGGGCCCGCGCGCCCTGCGCTACGCGGGCACGTTCTGGCTGATCGCCACCCTCGGCGCGACCCTGGGCTTCGGCTACCACTACGGCGCCGACATAGTCGCCGGCGTGGTGTTCACCCTCACCATCGAGATCGGCCTGCGCGCGATGGACCGCGGCTGGGACCGCGGCGGCATCCGGCTGGCCGCCTACGGCACCGCCGTCTTCGCCGCGCTCCTGGCCTCCTACCGCTACCTGCCGGTCACGATGGCCGAGCACCGCTGGCTGTTCGGCCCGCTGATCGTCCTGGCGACGGCCTCGGTGATCTACGGTTACGTGCGCACCACCCGCGCCTGGGACCGCGCCACCGCCCCGGTCCTGCTGCCGCAGCCGCGCCGCGAAGCCCAGCCCGAACTGGTCTGACCCCCCGGGGCCGGGAGCGCCAAGCTCCCGGCCCCGCCGCCTTTTCCGCGCCGGGCGCGCAGCTCAGGGCAGTCCGCGCCAGCGCCGGGACCGGGAGACGAGCAGCACCGGCAGGCCCACGACCCAGACCAGCCCGCCGATGACGACCACCCCGCTCCAGAACGCCGACCCCCGCCCGGCGTCCGGCGCCAGCCGGGCCAGGAGGAAGAACGGGCCGAGGACGAGGGCGGGGCCGGCCACCCACCAGGCCAGATAGGTGGCCAGGACGTCGGGCACGCGCAGCCGGGTCCGCTCCAGGACGTGGTAGGCGGTGGTCGACGTACCGCCGCCCGCGGCGCCGGGCACGTACCGCGTCGCCCCCACCACCAGCCGGTACCGGCGCAGCGGCACCACCGGCATGAAGCCGATCACGAACCATTCCGTCGCGTGGTGGCTCCCGTCGGGCCGCCGCCGCCCGAAGCCCAGGTACTTGGTTCCGATGCCGTTCCACGTCGACACGCCGCATCCCCTCGCCGGAGCCGCACCGCGCGGTCCGGGAGGGGCCCGCGGCGAACACGTCCCCACGGTAGGGAAACGGACGGGGCGGGGCGGGACATCGGCCACACCCGTCCCACCGGCCGGGCGCACGCCGTACGATCACCCGATCGTCGGCCCGTCTGTTCGAACCATTTGGTCACTTCGGTCCCTTCAGTCCCTCCGGTCCCTGTCCCTTCCGTTTCCCGGGGTCGGTCGAGGTCCTTTCAGTTCCTCCAGGAACGGGACCACCGCATCGATGAAGAGTTCGTCGCCCTCGCCCTCGCCCACCACCACGTGCCCCGCGCCCGCCACCTCGACGTGCCGGGCCCGGGGTACCCGCGCGCAGAACTCCGCGGCCGCGTCCTCGCGCAGTACGTCGCTGATCCCGCCGCGCACCAGCAGGACCGGCACGTCGGCGCGGCACGCGGCGTCCAGGAGGCGCTCCGCCCGGCCGGGCGGGTCCATCCGGCCCTCGAAGGCGTCGAGCATCCGGGGGTCCCAGGGCGCGCGGCCGTTCGCGTGGCGGCGCATGACCGCGGCGATCCGGCGGAGCCCGCGCGGATCCGGCCGGTGCGCGACGTCGACGAGCACCAGGGCGCGCACCGCCGCGCCCGGCGGCTCACCTGCGGCGAGCAGGGCGCCGAGCCCGCCGAGCGAGGCGCCGACGAGCACCGGCCGCCCGCCCAGTGCGGCGACGAGCGCCCGGACGTCCTCGGCGTACCGGCCCAGGCCGTAGGCGCCGTCGGCCGGCCATTCGCTGTCTCCGTGTCCGCGCAGGTCCGGGGCGACGACCCGCCACCCCAGCGCGGCCAGCCGGGGGCCGGTCCGGCCCCAGGAGTGCCGGGTCCGACCGCCCGCGTGCAGGAGGACCAGGGGCGGCGCGGACGCCGCGCCCCACACCTCCGCGACGAGCCGGATCCCGTCGCCGCCCGTGAACCGGCAGGTGCGGTGCGGTACGGCGGCGGGCGTCATCGCGCGCCCCCCTCGTCCGCCGCGGGCCGGGCGCGCAGGGGCGCCAGCAGCCGGTCGCGGTGCGGATCGGCGGCCGCCGCGGCGAGCGCGACGTCCAGCGCGAACAGGGCGCGCGCGAGGAACCGGTCGTCGTCGATCAGACGGGCGACCCACTGGTGCAGCGCGCCCACGCACGAGGTGGCGACGAGGCCGGCCAGGGCGTCGGTGTCGACGTCCGGACGCAGGAGCCCCCGGGCCCGTTCCTGCTCCAGCGCCCGGCGGAGCCGGGGGAGCGGACCGTGCCGGAGCACGAGGCCGCTGTCCTCCCACCCGCGCACCATGCGGCGCGAGACCACCGGGTCCGTCACGAACAGCCGGACGGTCGCCGCGACGACCTCGCGCGGGCCGCCGTCCGCGGGCTCCGCCAGCCGCCGGTCGAGCTCGTCGGCGAACGCGGCGGCGAGCGCCTCCCAGATCTTCTCGCGCGGCCCGATCAGGTTGTACACGGTGGCCGGTGCGACCTGCGCCCGGGCGGCGATCCGCTCGGTGCTGACCGCCGTCTCCGGGCCCTCCCGCAGCAGCTCGCGCGTCGCCTGGAGGATCCGGGCCCGCCGCCGTGCCTTGTGCCGCTCGCGCAACCCGCGCTCCGCGCCGTCCGCCGCCATCCGCCCACGCCCTCTCAAGCCGGAGAGGGCTCCAAATTTAGAGAGGGCTCCACGTACGGTCAAGAGCTGCGGCCGGTGCGGCGGCGGGGGAGAGTGGTGGTGGGGCGGCGGGGGCGGGACGCGGAGGAGCGAGCGATGACGGAACCGATGACCTTCGACTTCGGCCCCCAGGCCCGGATCGTGGCCGCCCTCGCGGCGGGCGTCCCGGACGACCGCCTCACGGACCGGACTCCCTGTCCCGCGTACGCGGTCGGTGACCTGCTGTCCCACCTGGCGGGACTCGCCGTCGCCTTCCGCGACGCCGCCCGCAAGGACCTGGGGCCCACGACGGACACCGCTCCCGGCCCGGCCGTGCCCGCACTGCCCGCCCACTGGCGCGAGGAGGTGCCCCGCATCCTGGACGAGCTCGCCGAAGCCTGGCGGGACCCGGCCGCCTGGAGCGGGATGACCCGCGCGGGCGGGGTGCACCTGCCCGGCGACGTCGCGGCCGCGGTGGCCGCCGACGAGCTGGTGGTGCACGGCTGGGACCTGGCCCGCTCCACCGGCCAGGACTACGTCCCCGACCAGGCGGCGCTGCACGCCTCGCACGCCTTCCTGCTGGCGGCCGCCGCGGACGCGGACCGCGGCGGAGGCATCTTCGGCCCCGTCGTGCCCGTACCGCAGGACGCCCCGCTGCTGGCGCGCACGGTCGGCCTGAGCGGCCGCGATCCCGCCTGGACGCCGCCGTCCGCGCCGCAGTCGCCGTAGGGACCGTCGACCTGGCTGTCACAGGGGTGTGCCAGAGTCTGCGCATGCTCGAGATCACGGTGAAGACGGAGAAGGGGGAGCGGCACGTCCGCACGTCCCCCGAAGCACTGGCCGCGCTGGTCGGACGGATCGGCGGCGACGGAGACCGGTTCCTGGTGCTCCAGCGGATACCCGACCTGCCGGACGTCTTCGCCCAGGTGTGGCACGAGGCCGGGGGCGCCTACACGCTGGAGCACCGCGACGGCGATGCCGGGCGGCACTTCCAGGTGATGGCCGACGGGCCCGGACCCGTGATCGCGGCGCTGACCGGCTGGGCCCGCCGGGAGGCCGGCTGGGGGGCCGGTCTCGGCTGGTCGCCGCTGGACACGGGCCCCGTCGACGAGGTGCCGCCGCTCGCCCTCGGCGAGGACGAGCGCGCGGAACTGGAGAAGCGCGTCCGCGAGGTACTGGCCGGCGGCTACGCCACCCGCGCCGAGCTGGCCGAACTCGCGGAGGAGTACCTGGTCAGCGGGGACCGCAGGCCGCTCTCGCGCGGGCAGGCGCAGGCACTGGCCGACCGGCTGTGGCTGGAGCGGGTCGCCGAGCAGGCCGCCTGGCAGGGCGAGACCGACCCCGAGCGGCTCACCCGCGCCTTCGCCGCCCTGGAGGCTGCCGGAATCACCGCACGCGAGAACTTCACCTGCTGCCGTGGCTGCGGCGAGTCCGAGATCGGCGCCGAGAGCGGGCCCGACGCCCGCGGCTTCGTCTACTTCCACACCCAGTGCACGGACTCCGCCGCGGCCGGCGACGGGCTGATGCTCCTGTACGGCGGCTTCGACGGCTCGTCCGAAACCACCGCGGGCATCGGCCACGAGGTCGCGGCCGCCCTGCGCGCGGCCGGGCTCGGCGTCGAGTGGGACCAGGACCCGGGCCGCGCCCTGACCCTCACCCCTCTGGACTGGCGCCGCCGCCTGGTCGGCTGAGCGCCCGCCGCGCAGCCCTCCCGGTGCGTACGGCCGCTCACTGCGGGTGAGATCCGGGGGCCCCGGAGGTGAGGCGGCCCATAGGACCCAGGTCACACACGACCCGGGTTAGTAGGGCCCGGAAGCCCGGTCCGGCCCGCCGGGGGCGGGCTCGGCGGCCGGGTGGTGGGTGGGGTGCTGCGAGGGTGGTTAGTATCCGGGCTCGTTGCCAGGGCGGCGGGCCGTCTGTAGAACTGGATGAGTCGCCGGACGGC
>NZ_JBICWZ010000012.1:0-230447 GCF_043199995.1 Streptomyces sp. NPDC048507
GGCTGCACTGGTACAACTACCACCGACCCCACACCGGCATCCACGGCCACACCCCCGCCAGCCGCGCCACCAACCTCTCCGGACAACACACCTAGGCCGTCTCCTTCGGATCGTGCCGGGCGGCGCGGATCAGGCCCCACGTCCGCAGGACGGGTGCGCGGCACGGCTGCGGTGCGGAGCCGGGCGGGAGGGGCCGCCCGCGCACCGGACGGACCCCCGGGGCCCGGACGGGAGCTGCGCAGAGGCCTCCGGCCGCGCCGGGCATCGCACCGCCGTCCCCCCGCCCCCGGGCCGTCCGGCATGATCGGGGCATGACGCGCATGGCCGGCGACCGCCGGGGGTCCGCCAACGCCGCCGCCGTACTGCGGACGGTGCTCGACCACGGCCCCGTGGCGCGCGGCTCGATCTCGCAGCTGTGCGGGCTGAGTCCCGCCGCGGTGTCCCGGCAGACCACCGGCCTGCTCCGCGGCGGCCTGCTGCGCGAGCTCCCCGGCCCGGCGGGCCGCACCGCCTCCGGGCGGCCCCGGATCCCGCTGGACCTGCACACCGGGGCCGTCGGCGGCCCCCTCGCGGCCGGGCTGCACATCGGGGTGCCGTCCTCCACCTTCAGCCTGGTCGACCTGCGCGGGCAGGTCCTGGCCCGCCGCTCCTTCCCGTACCGGGATCCGGCCGATCCGGCGCTGCCCGCCCGGATCGCGGAGGAACTCGGCCGGTTCCTGCGGGAGTCGGCCACCTCGGCGCGCCCGCTCCTCGGGGTCGGCGCCGCGCTCGGCGGCTGGGTCCGGCCCGACGCGGGGACCGTCGTACGGCATCCGGCGCTCGGCTGGCGCCGCGAGCCGCTGGCCGCCGGGCTGTCCGCGGCCCTCGGGCTCCCGGTCCGGGTCGACAACCACGCCCGGGCCGTCGCCGGGGCGGAGATCCTCTTCGGGCACCCCGCGGCCCGGCGCAGCCTGGTGCACCTGTTCGTCGGCAACGTGGTCGACGCGGCGTTCGGCATCGAGGGGACGGTCCACCGGGGCCCCGGATCCGCCGCCGGGGACGTGGCGCACCTGCCGGTGCCCGGCTCCTCGGCGCCGTGCGCGTGCGGACGTACGGGCTGTCTCCAGGCGGCCGCCTCCGACACCGCGCTCGGCGCCGAGGCCGTGCGGCGCGGCATCGTCCCCGATCCGTCCGTCCCGCTGCTGGTCGACGCGGCGGCGGCCGGGGACCCGCGGGCGGACGGGCTGCTGCGCGAACGGGCCAGGGACGTGGGGCGGGCCGCCGCGCTGCTGCTCGACGTGTTCAACCCGGCGGTCATGGTCGTCACCGAACTGTCGAGCGTGCTGCACGAGGGCTACCTCGACGAGATCCGCGGCGCGGCCGTCACCCGTTCGCACGTCTGCGACGACCCGGCGCGGATCATCGCCCCGCACGCCGGTCCGGCCGTGCTGCCGCAGGCCGCGGCGACGGTGCTGCTGGCACCGCTGTTCCGCGACCCCGCCGGACCGGCGCGGGAGTGCGAGATCACATCCGGCGGTTCTGGTCTCGGCTGAGCGGCCCCCCCTAGCATTCGAGCCATGACGGTCCTGCCTGACGACGGGCTCTCCCTGGCCGCCGAATTTCCTGACGCGACACATGAGCAGTGGCAACGCCTCGTCGAGGGTGTCCTGCGCAAGTCCGGCAAGGAAGTCTCCGGCGAGGCGGCGGAAGCAGCCCTGTCCACCCAGCTCGAGGACGGGCTCATCACCCGCCCGCTGTACACGGCACGCCCCGACGGGGACGGCCCCGACACCGGCTTCCCGGGCTTCGCGCCCTTCGTGCGCGGCGGTACCCCCGAGGGCACCGGCGTCGCGGGCTGGGACGTGCGCCAGCGGTTCGCGGGCAGCGACCCCGTACGGGTCAACGAGGCGGCCCTCGCCGACCTGGAGAACGGCACCACCTCCCTCTGGCTGACCGTCGGCCGGGGCGGTCTGCCCGCCGAGGGCCTCGCCCGGGCGCTGGAGGGCGTCTACCTCGACCTCGCGCCCGTCGTCCTCGACGCCGGCGCCGGATACGAGGAAGCGGCACGGGCGTTGCTCGCGCTGTACGCCGAGCGCGGGGTGGCCCCCGCCGACGCCCGGGCCTGCCTCGGCGTCGACCCGCTGGGCCACGAGGCCCGTACGGGCGAGGCGCTCGACCCGGCGCCCGGCGCCGCACTGGCCCGGGAGGCGGCCGCTTCGTGGCCGGGCGTGCGCGCCCTGAGCGTCGACGCCCTGCCGTACCACGAGGCGGGCGGCTCGGCCGCCGAGGAGCTGGGTCTGTCCCTGGCCACCGGGGTGGCGTACCTGCGGACCCTGACGGAGGCCGGTCTCGGTACCGAAGCGGCCCTCGGCCAGCTGGAGTTCCGGTACGCGGCGACCGCCGACCAGTTCCTGACCATCGCCAAGCTGCGCGCCGCCCGGCGCCTGTGGGCCCGGATCGCCGAGGCCTGCGGGGCCCCGGACGCGGGCGCCCAGCGGCAGCACGCGGTCACCTCGCCGGTGATGATGACCCGGCGCGACCCGTGGGTGAACATGCTGCGCACCACCGTGGCCTGCATGGCCGCGGGCGTGGGGGGCGCGGACTCCGTCACCGTGCTGCCCTTCGACGGCGAGCTGGGCCTGCCCGACGCGTTCGCGCGCCGGATCGCCCGCAACACCTCCACCATCCTGCTGGAGGAGTCGCACCTGGCCCGGGTGACCGACCCGGCCGGCGGCTCGTACTACGTGGAGCGGCTGACCGACGAACTCGCGGGCGCCGCATGGGAGTTCTTCCAGACCGTGGAGCGGGCGGGCGGCCAGGCCGCCGCCCTGCGCTCGGGCCTGGTCGCGGAGCGGCTCGCCGCCACCTGGGCCGCGCGCGCCAAGAAGCTGGCCACCCGCCGCGAACCGATCACCGGGGTCAGTGAGTTCCCGATGCTGTCGGAGAAGCCCGTCGTGCGCGAAGCGGCGCCCGAGCGGCCGGCCGGCGGATTGCCGCGGGTGCGGCGCGACGAGGCGTACGAGGTCCTGCGCGCCCGCAGTGACGCGCACCTGGCCGCCACCGGCGCCCGGCCGCGGATCTTCCTCGCGGCGCTGGGTCCGGCGGCCGCGCACACCGCCCGCGCCACCTTCGCCTCGAACCTGTTCCAGGCGGGCGGCGTCGAGCCGGTCCACGACCCGGTGTCGGTGGATCCGGACACGGCCGCCGCGGCCTACGCGGCGAGCGGCGCGGACGGCGTGGCGGTGCTGTGTTCCAGCGACGCGCTGTACGCGGAGCAGGCCGCCGCGGTGGCGGCCGCCCTGCGCGCGGCGGGCGCGACGACGGTGTTCCTGGCGGGCAAGCCGGGCACCGCCGAGGAGGCCGTGGACGAGTACGTCTTCGCCGGCTGCGACGCGGTCGCCGTGCTGTCCCGCGTGCTCGACCGGATGGGAGTCGCGCTGTGAGCATCCCCGATTTCTCCGAACTCGCCCTCGGCGCCGCCTCGTCGGCGGTCACCGAGGAGCAGTGGCGGGCCGCGGTGAAGGAATCCACCGGGACCGCCACCGGCGACCTGCTGTGGGAGACCCCCGAGGGCATCGGCGTGAAGCCGCTGTACACGGGCCGGGACCTGGAGGGCCTGGACTTCCTGGGGACCTACCCGGGCGTGGCCCCGTACCTGCGCGGCCCGTACCCGACGATGTACGTCAACCAGCCCTGGACGATCCGGCAGTACGCCGGCTTCTCCACGGCGGAGGAGTCGAACGCCTTCTACCGGCGCAACCTCGCGTCGGGCCAGAAGGGCCTGTCGGTGGCCTTCGACCTGCCGACGCACCGCGGGTACGACAGCGACCACCCGCGCGTGACGGGCGACGTCGGCATGGCGGGCGTGGCGATCGACTCGATCTACGACATGCGCCAGCTGTTCGACGGGATCCCCCTCGACAAGATGTCGGTGTCGATGACGATGAACGGCGCGGTGCTGCCGGTCCTCGCCCTCTACATCGTGGCGGCGGAGGAGCAGGGCGTCTCCCCCGACAAGCTCGCCGGGACCATCCAGAACGACATCCTCAAGGAGTTCATGGTCCGCAACACCTACATCTACCCGCCGAAGCCGTCGATGCGGATCATCTCCGACATCTTCGCCTTCACCTCGCAGAACATGCCGCGGTACAACTCCATCTCGATCTCCGGCTACCACATCCAGGAGGCCGGAGCCACGGCCGACCTGGAGCTGGCGTACACCCTCGCGGACGGGGTGGAGTACCTGCGGGCCGGACGGGCCGTCGGGCTGGACGTGGACGCGTTCGCGCCGCGGCTGTCGTTCTTCTGGGCGATCGGCATGAACTTCTTCATGGAGGTCGCGAAGCTGCGCGCGGCCCGCCTGCTGTGGGCGAAGCTGGTCCGGCAGTTCGATCCGAAGAATGCCAAGTCGCTGTCGCTGCGCACCCATTCGCAGACCTCCGGCTGGTCGCTGACCGCGCAGGACGTCTTCAACAACGTGACGCGGACCTGCATCGAGGCGATGGCGGCGACCCAGGGGCACACCCAGTCGCTGCACACCAACGCCCTCGACGAGGCCCTCGCCCTGCCGACGGACTTCTCGGCGCGCATCGCCCGCAACACCCAGCTGCTGCTCCAGCAGGAGTCGGGGACGGGCCGGTCGATCGACCCCTGGGGCGGCAGCGCGTACGTCGAGCGGCTGACCTACGACCTGGCGCGGCGGGCCTGGCAGCACATCGAGGAGGTCGAGGCGGCGGGCGGCATGGCGCAGGCCATCGACGCGGGCATCCCCAAGCTCCGGGTGGAGGAGGCCGCCGCCCGTACGCAGGCGCGGATCGACTCCGGCCGCCAGCCGGTGATCGGGGTGAACAAGTACCGGGTGGAGAGCGACGAGCAGATCGACGTGCTCAAGGTCGACAACTCCTCGGTGCGGGCCCAGCAGATCGCCAAGCTGCGCCGGCTGCGCGAGGAGCGCGACGAGTCGCACACCCAGGACACCCTGCGGGCGCTGACGAACGCGGCCGGCAGCGGGGAGGGCAACCTGCTCGCGCTGGCGGTGGACGCGGCCCGGGCCAAGGCCACGGTCGGGGAGATCTCGGACGCGCTGGAGAAGGTGTACGGGCGGCACGCGAGCCAGATCCGTACGATCTCGGGTGTGTACCGCAACGAAGCAGGGGAGTCGCCGTCCGTGGAGCGCACCCGTGCCCTCGTCGACCGGTTCGAGGAGGCGGAGGGCCGCCGTCCGCGCATCCTGGTCGCCAAGATGGGCCAGGACGGGCACGACCGCGGCCAGAAGGTGATCGCGACCGCCTTCGCCGACCTGGGCTTCGACGTGGACGTCGGCCCGCTGTTCCAGACCCCGGCGGAGGTGGCCCGCCAGGCCGTCGAGGCGGACGTCCACGTGGTGGGCGTCTCGTCGCTGGCGGCCGGTCACCTGACCCTCGTACCGGCGCTGCGCGAGCAGCTGGCCGCGGAGGGCCGTGAGGACATCATGATCGTGGTGGGCGGGGTGATCCCGCCGGCCGACGTCCCCACGCTGCTGGAGATGGGGGCCACCGCGGTGTTCCCGCCCGGCACGGTGATCCCGGACGCCGCCCACGACCTGGTGACGCGGCTGGCCGCGGACCTGGGTCACGAGCTGTAGGCGCCGCGCGGATGCCCCCGAAGATCGACATCGACGTGTACGTGAAGGGCGTGCTCGACGGGAGGCGCGCGCAGGTCGCGCGCGCCATCACCCTCGTCGAGTCCACCCGGGCGGACCACCGGGTGCTGGCCCAGCGGCTGCTGACGGAGCTCCTCCCGCACGCGGGCCGGGCGCGCCGGATCGGCATCAGCGGGGTGCCCGGGGTGGGCAAGTCCACCTTCATCGACGCGTTCGGCACGATGCTGACCGGGCTGGGCCACCGGGTGGCGGTGCTGGCCGTGGACCCGTCCTCGACGCGCACGGGCGGCTCCATCCTCGGCGACAAGACGCGGATGGAGCGGCTCGCCGTCGACCCGGCGGCCTTCGTGCGGCCCTCTCCCTCGGCGGGGACGCTGGGCGGGGTGGCCCGGGCGACGCGCGAGTCGATGATCGTGATGGAAGCGGCCGGGTACGACGTGGTCCTCGTCGAGACGGTGGGCGTGGGCCAGTCGGAGACCACGGTGGCCGGGATGGTGGACTCGTTCCTGCTGCTGTCGCTGGCGCGTACGGGCGATCAGTTGCAGGGCATCAAGAAGGGTGTCCTGGAGCTGGCGGACGTGCTGGCCGTGAACAAGGCCGACGGTCCGCACGAGCGCGAGGCGAAGGCGGCGGCCCGGGAGCTGGCGGGGGCGCTGCGGCTGATGCACCCGGCGGACGCGGCGTGGACCCCGCCGGTGCTGACGTGCAGCGCGCGGGAGTCGGCGGGGCTGGACGAGGTGTGGGACCGCCTGGAGCAGCACCGGGTGGTGCTGGAGGCGGGGGGCCGGCTGGCGGCGAAGCGGGCCGCGCAGCAGGTGGAGTGGACCTGGTCGATGGTCCGGGACGAGCTGCTGGAGCGGCTGCGGGCGGACCCGGCGGTGCGGGAGCTGGCGCCGGAGCTGGAGGCCGGGGTACGGGCGGGCACGGTCACGGCGACCTCGGCCGCGGACCGCATCCTGTCGGCGTTCGGGCGGGCCTGACCCCTCGCGCGGGCCGGTCCGCCGCGCGTCCGGCGGCGTACGGACCGGGTCCGGGGGCGGCGCCCCCGGACCCGGTCCGCGCGGTTGGGCCGTCTCTTGTGGATCTTGCCTGACCCGCGCCGCCCGGCAAGATCCGAAAGGGACGGCCTAAGCGTCGACCAGGACCGAGCCGGCCGAGCCGAGGAGCTCGCGCAGGACCCGGGCCTGCTCGGCCGGGTCGGCGCTGGCCAGCAGTGCGGAGAGCACGGCGATGCGGGCCTGGCCCGCGCGCAGGGTGCCGGTGGGGACGGCTCCGGCGGCGACGAGGTCGACGGCCCCGCCGTGCGTGTAGATCTCGGTGACGGGCCCGGCGGCGACCCGCGTGGTCAGCGCGACCAGTACGCCGCGGCCGATGGCGGCGCGCACCGCGTCCACGATCTCGGGGGTGGCGTTGCCCGCGCCGGTGCCGACGAGGACGACGCCCCGGGCGCCCGCCTCGACGGCGGCCTCGAGCAGGACGGGGTCCCCGTCGGCGTGGTGCATGACCATGTCCACGCGCGGCGGCAGCTCCGGCATGGCCGGCAGGGCGAGCGGGGCGGGGCGCTGCGGCTCGCGCAGGACGGTGACCTTGCCGAAGCCGACCTTGCCGAGGAGTTCCTTCGAGGGGTCGGCGAACGCGTCCAGGGCCACGGCCTGGGTCTTGACGGTGCCGCGGGCGGCGTGGACGCGGCCCGCGAAGGTGACGAGGACGCCGAGGCCGCGGGTGGTGGCGGCGGTCAGGAGCGCGTCGTACAGGTTGCCGGGCCCGTCGCCCTCGGCGGAGCCCATCGGCAGCTGCGAGCCGGTGAAGACGACGCTGCGCGCGTCGTGGTGGTGCAGGTCGACGAGGAAGGCCGACTCCTCCAGGGTGTCGGTGCCGTGCGTGACGACGATGCCGTCCACGTCCGGGTCGGCGAGGACCTCGTGGACGGTGCGCAGCAGGGTCAGCTGGTGGGCGGTGGTGAGGCGGGGGCTGTTCACGCTGAACAGGTCGACGACCTCGACGCTGACGCCCTCGGGCAGCGGCGCGGTGGCCATCACCTCACGGCCGTCGGCCTCGGCGGCGAAGCCCGAGCCCTTCCACCGGCTGGCTATGGTTCCGCCGGTGCTGATGACGACGATGCGTCCCATGGGCCTGGCCCGCCTTCCCTCGATGTGCGTTCGCGTCCCGTACAGATTTCCTAGAGGTAGCAATGATAGTGAGATCTACGCGCAATTCGATTGCGCATCGAAGCACGAACGTCACACAACGTGGGTGATAATTGCGCGATGGACGCCATTGACCACGAAATCTTGCGCGAGCTTCAGCGCGACGGACGCCTCAGCAACCAGGAGCTGGCCCAGCGGGTCGGCCTGACCCCCTCCCCCTGCATGCGCCGCGTGCGCCAGCTGGAACAGGACGGGGTGATCCAGGGCTACCGGGCGGTGATCGACCCCGAGGCGGTGGGGCGCGGCTTCGAGGTGCTGGTGTCGGTGGAGGTGCGCCGGGACCGGGAGGCCGTCGAATCGTTCGAGGCCGCCCTCCAGGACATCCCCGACGTCATCGAGGCCTACCGGCTGTTCGGCAGCCCCGGCTGCCTGCTGCGCATCGCCGTCGCGGACCTGCGCGCCTACGAGCGGCTGTGGATCGAGCGGCTGACGGCGCTCTCCGGGGTCACCGAGGTCAACTCCCAGATCATCATGAAGCGCATCAAGGAGCCGACGGGGCTGCCCGTCTGACGACCCGCCGGCCACGGATATCGCCGCCCCCCGGAGCCCGGCGCACGGCGATAACCCTCCAATAAGGCCCCCCACTAGCTTCTGGAATCCAGAACGGATGCTCACACCAGAAGGGGGTGCCGCATGGACTTCCGGCTGCTCGGGCCGATCGAGGCCAAACGGGGAGGCGGCAGTACGATCCCGCTCTCCGGTTCCAAGGTCCATACGGTGCTCGCGGCACTGCTGCTGTCCGAAGGACGCGTGGTCTCCGATGCCCGGCTGAGTGCACTCCTGTGGGGGTGGGACCCGCCGGCCACGGCCAGCGCGCAGATCTACACGTACATGTCGAGGCTGCGCAAGCACCTCGGCACGGAGATCGAGATCGTCCGGCGGCAGCCCGGCTACGTGCTGCGGGCACCCGGGGCGTGGATCGACCTGACCGAGTTCGACCGCCTGGACCGCCTCGGCCGCGAGGCGCTCACCGACCGCCGCTTCGAGGAGGCCCGCACCCTGCTGCACGAAGCCCTGGAACTGTGGCGGGGCACGGCGCTGGCCAACGCGACGGAGCAGCTGATCGAGGCGGAGCTGCCCCGGCTGGAAGAGGCGCGCATGATCGCGCTGGAGAGCCGGATCGAGGCCGACCTCGCCGTCGGCCGCCACGAGCAGGTCACCGCCGAGCTCACCGGACTCGTCGCCGAGCACCCCGTGCGCGAACGCCTGCGCGCCCAGCTGATGACGGCCCTGTACCGCTGCGGGCGGCAGGCCGACGCGCTGCACACCTACTACGAGGGGCGCGCTGTCCTCGCCGACCAGCTGGGCGTGGACCCGGGCGAGGCGCTCGGCTCCACCTACCAGGCGGTCCTCGGCGGCGGCCTCGGGCTGACCGCTCCGGGCGCCGACGCCCCGGCGGCAGCGGCTCCCGCCCCGGACCCGCTCCCGGCGGCCACCGCGGCCGCCCCGGGACCGGTACGGACCGCGCCGGCGATGCTGCCGGCCCCGTACGGGGAGTTCACCGGACGGCGCGGGGAACTGGCCGCGCTGCGCGGCCGGCTGAGCCGCGAGGACGGCCGTCCGCGCCGGCTGCTGATCACCGGCATGGCCGGGGTCGGCAAGACGGCGCTGGCGGTGCGCGCGGCCCAGGACTGCGCGGCGCGCTTCCCCGACGGGCAGCTCTTCGTGGAGCTGTGCCACCCGGACGGGACCGCGAAGGAGCCCGCCGAGGTGCTGGTGCGGCTGCTGCGCGCGCTCGGCGAGCCGGCTCCGGCCGCCGCCTGTGACGACCTGGAGGAGCTGGTCCGGCTCTACCGGACCCGGACCGCGGGCTCCCGGCTGCTGTTGGTGCTGGACGGCGCCGTGGGCGACCGGCAGGTGGCCCCGCTGCTGCCGGGCGGCCCCGAGTCGGCGGTGCTGATCACCGCCCAGGCCCGGCTGGCCCGGGTGGCCGGCGCGGACACCACCGCGCTGACCCCGGTCGACGACGAGGCGGGCCTGGAGCTGCTGGCCTCACTGGTGGGCCGGGACCGGCTGGACGCCGACCCGGACGCGGCCGACGACCTGGTCGCCTACTGCGCCGGACTGCCGCTGGCCCTGCACGTGGCCGGAGCCCGGTTGGCGGCGCGCCCGCACTGGCCCGTGGCCCGCCTCGCGGCCCGGCTCGCCGACCCCGCCGCACGGCTGGCCGAGCTGTCGTACGGGGACGTGAGCGTACGGGAGAGCCTCGGGCACGGCGTCCGCCGGCTCCAGGGCCCGGAGCTGGCCGTACTGACCGGGCTCGCCGACGAGGACGCCGAACCCTTCTGCGCCCAGTACGCGGCGTTGGTGCTGGGTACCGCGGAGGAGGAGGCGGAGGCCGCACTGGACACCCTGGTGGACCTGGCGCTGCTGGAACTGTCCGGACTGGACGTCCAGGGCCGGCCGCTGTACCGGTGGAACGACCTGGTGCGGCTGCTGGCGGCTTCGCTGAGCACCCGTGACGCCTTCCCCTCCGCGGTGCGGTGAGCTACGCGGCGGCGCTCACCACGAGCTGTGGGAGCGTACGGGCAGGCTGCCGGCCGGCCGCAGGGCCGGCTCGATGGTCTCCCGTACGATCGCCCACACGTCGCCGACGACCCGCTCGCGCGGCGGCCGGGGCGAGCGGGACAGCGCGTCGGCGGCGATCGCCCAGGCCGACGCCACCGCGGCCGTCGCCCGTACCTCGGCGGACGGCTTCGCGGCCTTCGCCCGGGCCCGGCCGACGTCGATCCGGAACGCGAGTTCCGCGGCCTGGCCGAGCTGGACCTCGCGGATCGCGCGGGTGACCGGCAGGGCGAAGACGGCCGGCGAGAGCGGGTGCTCGTAGACCCGGCGGACCCAGGTGGAGAAGCGCAGCCGCTCCCGCTCCTCCCAGCCGCCCCGGGCGGCCGGACCCGGGTCGTCCAGCTCCACGGCCTCGGCGATCGCCCCGAAGTAGGCGGCGAGGTCCTGCGGGGTCAGGCCCAGCAGCTGCTCGGGCGGGTCGAAGGCGGTGGCGCCGGAGGGGACTTCGGTGGTGGAGGCGGCCTGGAAGGCGTTCTCCGCGATGAGCTGTTCCACGGGGAAGAAGGACTCGACGGTCATGGCTGGGCGGCCTTTCGGTGAGGCGGGAACCGGTCCGGGTGGGCGGGAACCGGCAGGGCGGGGTGGGGTGTTGACACGGACGGTGCGAACGGGCGGAGCGAGCGTGCGGCGCGGGGCCGGGGGCGGTTCAGCGGTTCCCGTGACGGTGCACGGGTCCGTGCGCGGCGGGTCCCGCCGGCCGGGCCAGCGCCACGGCGACGCCGTCCAGGAGCGGAAGGTCCTCGACCGTCCAGGCGGTGGTCCGGCCCCGGTGGGTGTGGGTGACCCGGACGGGGCCGCCGCGGGCCGGATGGGTTTCCAGCAGCCCGAGTTCGACGCCGGACAGACCGAGGCCGGTGGCTTTGACCACGGCCTCCTTGCGGGTCCAGATGCGGTAGAACGCCGCGTCCCGCCGTGGTCCCGGCTCCAGGGCGGCCAGGTGGGCGCGCTCCGGGACGGTGAGGTCGGCGTCGGTGGTGGCCGAACAGCGGACCGGGCGCACGGCCTCGGCGTCCACGCCGATCGACGTGCCCGCTCCGACCGCGAAGATCCCGCAGCCGGCCGTCCGGGTCAGGCTGAGCGGCAGCCGCAGGGCCGGGACGAGGAGCTTCGGCGGACCGTGGCTGCCGTCGCCGCAGCCCGGACACGCGCTGCGGCCCAGGGCGATCTCCCGGGGGTCGAGCCCGAACAGCCCGGCCAGGGCACGGCGGGCGGCGGCCCGGGAGCGGACGAAGGCGGCGGCGTCCCGTTCGGCGGGCAGCGACAGCGCCCGCCGGAACTCCTCGGTGTCCAGCAGCGGAAGATCGGCCGGGTCGGTGTGCTCCGGAGTGCGCCACCACCAGACGTGCGCCTCGCCCCGCGCGCCGAGGGCGTCGGCCACGGACATCGCCGCGCCGTGGGCGGGGCCTTCTTCGTTTAATTCCATCGGGTCCTCCCTTCTACTCCCCCGTCGGATGGTGCGGGACGTGCGGCGGACCCCGGAATTCGCGGAGATTTTCCCTGCGAAACCGTGGACAAAGCCGCCCCGTAACCATGCGGCGGGCGGCTATTGCCCGGCTATACCCATCTCCGCGGACCGTTCCTGAGCATTTTCCATAGGAATGGAATAGGGCAGGTCCGGAAACTGACTCGGGTCACCGTTCATCAACCCGAGGATTTCTCCATGCCGCGGACCCAGGAACACACCCTCACGCTGCCCCCGACCGCAGCGGCCCCGGACGCGATCGTGCTCACCGACGCCGAGCGCGCCGAACTGGTCGACGTCGCCACCGGGGTGTTGCGCGCCACCCCCGCCCTGATCGACGATCCGGCCTGGCTGGACACGGTGCGGGACGCATCGGCGGCGCTGCCGCGGACGGTCCTCGCCGCGCTGCGCCGCTTCCGTCACGACGCCGGCCCCGATGGGGTGCTGCTGCTGCGCAACATGCCGGTGGTGGCCAACGACCCGCTGCCCGAGACGCCGACCGTCGCCGGTTCGGTGGAGCGGGTGCCGGCCGTGGCGTCCACCCTGGTCACGGCCGCGATGATCCAGCTCGGCGAGGTCATCGCCTATCGCAGTGAAAAGACCGGAGCCCTGGTGCAGAACGTCGTGCCGGTTCCGGGCAGCGAGCGTTCCCAGAGCAATGCGGGTTCCGTTCTGCTGGAACTCCACGTCGAGAACGCCTTCCACGACAACAAGCCCGATTACGTCGGTCTGCTCTGCGTGCGCGAGGACCCGACGGGCGACGCGAAGCTGTGCACGTCCTCGGTCCGGCGGGCCCTTCCGCTGCTTTCCGAGCACACGGTGTCGGTCCTGGCCGCGCCGCGTTTCCTCACCGAGCCGCCGCCGTCCTTCGGCGACCTGAATTCCGTCACCCCCGCACACCCCGTGCTGGTCGGTGATCCGCAGGACCCGAACATCCTGGTGGACTTCGCCGCGACCCATCCCCTGGACGACGAGGCCAAGGCCGCGATGGGCGAACTGCGCGAGGCCCTCATGCGGACGATGTCCGCCCTGGCCCTGCGCGTCGGGGACCTCGCGGTGGTCGACAACCGGCTCGCCGTGCACGGCCGCACCTCCTTCACCCCTCGCTACGACGGCCAGGACCGCTGGCTGCACCGGGTGTACGCGCACCTGGACCACCGGCGCAGCCGGGTCGACCGCAAGGGTGGTGGTGCGGTGCTCAACTGACGTGCCGGGCGACTCCCTTGCGGAGCGAGCGCCGACGGCCGGAGGGCCGGCCCCTTGCGGGGGCCGGCCCTCCGGCCGTCGGTGGTTCCTACTGCCGCGAGCCGATGACGTCCGCGGGGCGGCCCGTCAGGGCCAGCCGGCCGGGGACCAGCGTGGCCAGGGCCGTCAGCAGCGCCGCGAAGCCCAGGACGCCCAGGTACATCCAGCCGTCGATGGACGGGGATGCGGAGCCCGTCATCCCGATGCTGAAGGCGGTGAGCACCGCGTAGGCGATGCCGGTGCCCAGCACCGCGGAGATGACGATCACCAGACCGGCCTCGATGCGGAGCATGCGCATGACCTGGCGCCGGGTGGTGCCGACGAGCTGGAGCAGCGCGAACTCGCGGGTGCGGTCGGAGACCGACATGGCGAGGGTGTTGACCACGGCGATGGCCGTGAAGGCGATGATCAGGCCCATCGCCACGTAGTTCACCTCGGCGTTGGACTGCTGGACCTCGGCCTGCAGGTCCTTCACCTGGTCGCGGTCGAGGACCCCGACGCCGGGCAGGCCGCCGAGGGCCTTCTGCAGGTCGGCGCGGCCGGGGGCGCCCGTGTCGGCGGTCTTGACCAGCAGCGAGGAGGCCAGCGGGTTGTCTACGTGCCGCGAGACCAGCTCGTGGGACATCGTCAGGTCGCCGAAGCCCAGGCCGCGGTCGTAGACCGCCGCGACGGTGAGCTCCGTCTCGGTGCCGTCGCCGAGGGTCAGCTTCAGCTTGTCGCCGGGCTTCTTGCCCAGGTTGTCGGCGGCCACGTCGCTGAGCGCGACGCTCTGCGCGCCGAACCCGTCGAGGGTGCCGTCCGTGACGCCCGGGTCCCAGGTGGCGGTGAGGCCCTCGGTGGAGACGCCCTGCGCCGGGTACTTCTCCAGGCCCACGCGCACGGAGGTGCGTACGACCTCGGTGACCGCGGTGACGCCCGGGACGCGGCGCAGGCTTCCCGCGGCCTGGGCGGGCACGCCGGGTCCGGCCGAACCGACGACCCAGTCGGCCTTGTTGCCGGCCTGGGCCTGGGCGGTGGCCGCCGCGCCCATGGTGGTCTGGACGAAGAAGACCGTGCAGGCCATGCCGATCAGCAGGGCGAGCGGGGTGACCGCCGCGGCGACCCGCTTGGTGTTGGCGCGGGCGTTGGCCGTGGCGAGGTAACCGCCGACCCGGGAGGCGCGCAGCGGGACCCCGAGGACGCCGACCGCGATCCGGGCGATCAGCGGGCCGAGCAGGGAGACCGCGACCGACAGCACGACGACCGACAGGAAGGTCACCGGGGTGGACGCGGGCTCGCTGCGCAGCGCGGCCAGGACCGCGAGCAGGACGATGCCGCCGACCAGGAACGCGGCGCCCGCGCCGAGCCGGCCCCAGGCGAAGTTCCGCTGCTCCATGGCCGCTTCGGACAGCGCCTCGGCGGGCCGGATGCGGGCGGTGCGGCGGGCGGAGATCCGCGCGGCGGACCAGGCGCCGAGCAGGGCGGCGCCGATGGCCGCGAAGAACGGGAAGACGCTGAAGGTGACTTCGAGGGTGTCGGGGATCGTCTTGAAGCCGACGAACTTGCCGTGCAGCCAGTAGGCGATCGGCAGGCCGGTGACGGAGCCGAGCACACCGGCGAAGAACCCGACGATCAGCGCCTCGCGCCCGATGAGCTGGCGGACCTGCTTGGGCGTCGCCGCGATGGCGCGCAGCAGGGCGAGTTCGCGGTAGCGCTGCTGGATGGAGAGGGCGAAGGTGCCGACGACCACGAGGATCGCGACGAGCAGCGAGGTGCCGCCGATGGCGCCGCCCATGGAGACCAGCTTGATGCGGGCCTTGGCGGCGTCGAGGAACTCGACGGGGCCGCGCTCGCCGCCGGTGACGACCTGGGCGGAGGTGCCGTCGAGGGCCTCCTTGACCTGGCCGGCCAGCTCGGAGGTGGACACGCCGTCCTTGGGCAGCACGCCGATGACGGCGACCTGTCCCTCCCGGCCGGACAGCCGCTGGGCCTCCGCGTCGGAGAAGAACAGGGAGGTCTGCTGCTTGAGGTCGCCGCCCGAGGGGGCCGCGATGCCGGTGATCCGGTAGGTGCGGGGGGAGCCGGTCGCCTGGACGGTCAGCTCGGTGCCCGTCTTCAGGCCGGCCCGCCGTGCCAGTTCGCGGTCCACGACGACCTCGTCGGCGCCGACCGGGGCGGCGCCCTCGGCCAGGGCGAAGGGGGTCAGGGGCGCGGAGGTCCAGGCGTGCCCGTACGAGGGCTTGTCGTCCACGCCCGGGACGACCTGTCCCTTGGGGGTGACCGCGTACGCCGGGAAGGTGATCTCGGGGAGCGCCGTGCGCACGCCGGGCAGGGCGGCGATCTTGGTGGCGGTGTCGGCGGGCAGCCAGACGCGCTCACCGAGCGGCTTCTCCTTCTCCTTGGTCTTGGTCTTGTCGCCCTTCTGCTTGACGGTGACCTGGTGGACGTTCTGGTCGCCGCCGACGATCACGGGGGCGCCCGCGTAGCGCTCGGTGCCGATCGTCCCCCGCAGGCCGGTCTCCAGGAGGATGCCGCAGGCGGTGACGAGGGCGGCCGCGCAGAAGAGGGCGAGGAACGCCCCGATGAAGCCGCCCTTGCGGGCGCGCAGGGTCTGCAGGGCATATCGCAGCATCAGGCCCACGCTCCCAGGTGGGTCATGCGGTCGGCGACGCGGTCGGCGGTGGGAGCCTGCATGCGGTCGGCGATCCGGCCGTCGGCGAGGAAGAGGACGGTGTCGGCGTAGGAGGCGGCGACCGGGTCGTGGGTGACCATGACCACGGTCTGGCCGGTCTCGTCGACGCAGGAACGCAGCAGGGAGAGGATCTCCTTGGCGGTCACGGTGTCGAGCGCGCCGGTGGGCTCGTCGCCGAAGATGACGTCGGGCCGGGTGATCAGGGCGCGGGCGATCGCGACGCGCTGCTGCTGGCCGCCGGAGAGCTCGGCCGGGCGGTGGGTGGCACGGCCGCCCAGGCCCACGCGCGTGAGGATCTCCTCCAGCCAGCCGGAGTCGAGGCGCTCGCCGGCCAGGCGCAACGGCAGCTCGACGTTCTGGCGCACCGACAGCGCCGGGATGAGGTTGAACGCCTGGAAGACGAAGCCGATGCGCTCGCGGCGCAGCTTCGTCAGCTGGGTCTCGTTCATCGCGCCCAGTTCGGTGTCGCCGATGTAGGCGGAACCGCTCGACGGCTTGTCGAGGCCCGCCGCGCAGTGCAGGAACGTCGACTTGCCGGAACCGGAGGGTCCCATCACGGCCGTGAACGAACCGCGCTCGATGCCGACCGAGACCCCGTCCAGGGCGCGCACGCCGCGGCCGGCCTTTCCGTATTCCTTCACGACGCCGTCCAAGCGCAGCGCGAACCCCGGGGACCCGGCGCCGTTCTGCCCGCGGAGCCTGTTCGTCTCGGTCCTCATGCGCGACCAGTCCTTCCAAAGCTTTTGAGGGGGGAATGTCAGCAGCCTCATCCGCGAGAAGTCGGCGGATGCAACGCCACCGATCCTGGACCCGGGTCCTATATTCCCTCTACTCGAAAAGCCCTGGGGTACGCGTTTTCGGCCGGGGGCGGGATGCCTGCGGCCGGAAACGTGCCTTCGGGCGAACCCGGTTCAGCGACGGCGGCCCCTCGTCCAGCGGTAGGCCAGGGCCGCGGCGGTGGCCGCGAAGCAGAGGGCGTAGCTGACGGTGACCCAGGGGGCCGGGGCGCGGCCGGCGCCGAGTCCGTGGACGATCCCGGCGGCCCAGGCGGCATAGGCGAGCCCGTGGAGGAAGCGGAAGGGGCGGATCCAGCGGCGGGTGGCGAAGACGCCCCGCCACAGGCCGGTGATCAGCGCGAGCACGAACAGCTGGGCGGCCAGGGAGCCGAGGTCGACCAGGAGGTCCCCGCTGCCGAGGACGGCGTCGGTCACGGCGATCTCGTCCCCGGCGACCTTCACGCCGATGTGGACGAGGAGGAAGCCGACGCCGGCCAGGCCCGCGGCCCGGTGCAGGTTCTGCGCGAGCCGGCGCAGGCCCGGGGACAGCACGTCGCGGAAGACGGAGGCGACGCCGAGCATCACGGAGACGGAGAGCGAGACCAGCGCGATGACGCCGGCCATCTCGTCCAGGAAGGCCTTCGGGGCGCCGCCCGCGAGGGCGCCGGCGGACAGCAGCAGGGCGACGACGAGCAGCCCCGCCGCCACGGCGCGGGCCCCGGGGGCGGGGGTGTGCGGGGGCCCCGGCCGGACCGGGGCGGACGCGGGCGCGGACGCGGCGGCGGCGGATGCGGCGGGCGCGGACGCGACGGCGGCGGACGCGGCGGGCGCGGGCTCGGCGGCGGGCGCGGCGGGGGCCGTCGGCGCGGCGGGGGTCTGGAGGGCGGGGTGGGCCATGGGGAGCTCCGGGAGGGTTGGTTCTCCGTGCGGGATGGTCGCCCGGAGCCGCGCCCGGACCCGTTCGGGGTTCCGGGCGCGGTCCGGGCGCGGGGCCGCGGGGGCCGGACGGCCTTATGCCGGGCGGTGGCTGTGGACCGCGCCGAGGGGGGAGCCGTCGACGGGACGGGCCAGCGAGGCCGACCAGTTGCCGTCGAGGTCGAGGTCGTCGATCTGCCACCAGCTGCTGCTCTCGCCCCGGTGGCCGTGCTCCACCTCCAGCGGGCCGGGCGTACCGGGCCGGACGTCCAGGGTGTTGAGGTCGACGCCGAGCAGTCCCAGCCCGACCCCCTTGAGCACGGCCTCCTTACGGGTCCACACCCGGTGGAAGGCGGCGGTCCGCTCCGGTCCCGCGGGCAGCGACAAGATGTACGCGTGCTCGGCGGGCGCGAGCACCACGCCCGCGAGGGAACCGGAAGCGACGGGCCGCAGCGCCTCGACGTCCACCCCGATCCAGTCGCCGGCGTGCAGGGCCAGCACCCCGCAGCCGCTCGTGCGGGTCAGGCTCAGCGCGAGCCCGACGGCGGGGGCGGCCACGGCCGGCGGCCCGTGCTCGAGGTCTCCGCAGCCGGGGCAGACCCGGCGGCCGAGGGCCACCGTACGGGGGTCCACGCCGAGCAGTTCGCCGATGGCGCGGCGGGCCCCGGCGCGGGTGCGGGCGAACGCGGCGGCGTCCCGTTCGTGCCGGAAGCGCCGGGCGCGGACCTGTTCCACCTCGTCGAGCAGGTCGAAGTCGGCCTGGTCAACGTGGTCTTCGAGCAGCCACCACCAGACGTGGGCCTCGCCCGTGGCCTTCAGCCTGGCCGCCTCCCGTGCGGCCGATGCGGGCACGGGCGCCGCGCCCGTCCCGTCGGTGTGGTCGATGCGGCCGCGGACGGCGGCCAGGGTCTGGCTGGTCATCGGATCCTCCTCTCCCCCTGTGAGGGCGTCGTCAGTTCAGTCCACCCAGGCGCAGGAGCAGGTCCTTCACCTCGGTGGCGTGGTAGCGGGCGCGTTCCTGGGACGGGTCCGAGCAGAGCAGCACCGGAGCGTCCCGGTCGTCCTCGGGCAGCCGTCCGTGGCTGCCCCGGACGCATCCCGGGTCGAGCGGCACCACCTGGAGCGGTGCGCGCATGCCCGCCTTCTTCTTCAGCACCGCGAGGGCCGCCTTCGCCTTCGCCGCCGGATCGGCGGGGTCGAAGAACAGTTCGGCCGGGTCGTACCCGGGCTTGCGGTGGATCTCGACGCCGCGCGCGAAGTCCGGGGCGCGCTGGTCGTCGAGCCAGTAGTAGTAGGTGAACCAGGCGTCCGGCTCGCTGACGGCGACCAGCTCACCGGAGTTCGGGTGGTCGATGCCGTAGTCGGCCTGCTGGGTGCGGTCCCAGACCTCGTCGACCCCGTCCAGGCCCTTGAGCACGTCGCGCACCCGCGGGATGTCGGTGGGGTCGGCGACGTACACGTGCGCGGCCTGGTGGTCGGCGACGGCGAACGCCCGGGAGGTGTAGGGGTCGAGGTACTCCATCCCGCGCTGGGCGTAGACGGACAGCAGCCCCTCGCGGCGCAGCGCGCGGTTGATGTCCACGGGCCGGCTGACGGGCGAGATGCCGTACTCGCTGAGCGCGACGACGGTGGTGCCGCGGGCGCGGAGGTCGTCGAGGAGCGGGCCGAGCGCGGCGTCGGCCTCGCGGGCGGCGCGGACGGCCTCGGGCGAGTCGGGGCCGAAGCGCTGGAGGTCGTAGTCCAGGTGCGGGACGTAGATGAAGGACAGGTCCGGGTCGCGGGTGTCGGCGACGTGCCGGGCAGCGCCCGCGATCCACCGGGTGGAGGCCAGTGAGGCGGTCGGACCCCAGTAGTTGAAGAGCGGGAACTCGCCCTGCGCCGCCGTCAGTTCGTCACGCAGCCCGGCCGGGACGGTGTAGCAGTCGGGGGCCTTGCGGCCGTCGTAGTGGTAGACGGGACGCGGGGTCAGCACGGTGTCGACGTCGGCGCCCATCGCCCACCACCAGCACAGGTAGGCGGTGGTGTGGTCCGGGTTGCGGCGCCGGGCGGCCTGCCAGACCTTCTCGCCGCCGACGAGCGCGTTGTGCTGGCGCCACATCATCACTTCGCCGTGGTCGCGGAAGTACCAGCCGTTGCCGACGGCGCCGTGCTCGCGCGGCAGGGTGCCGGTGGTGAGCGTGGCCTGGACCGTGGCGGTGACGGCCGGGAAGACGGTGTCGAGGGGGGCCGCGAAGCCCTGCTCCCCGATGGCCCGGACATTGGGCATGTGGGGCAGCAGCCGGGGGGTGAGGCCGACGGTGCACAGGACGGCCGTCTTCTTCCTGGCCGAGGGGGGCGGGGTCACGGTCCGGGCTCCTTCTGCGCGACGGGGACGGCGGATGCGGCGGATGCGGCGGATGCGGCCGGGTCGAGGGGGGTCAGGCCGAGCGCGGTCAGCTCCCGCGCGGTCCAGCGCAGTTCGGCGGCGATGCCGCGGGCCAGGCCGGCGTCGCCCACCGGACGGCTGCCCTCGGGCAGCACGGACCA
This sequence comes from Streptomyces sp. NPDC048507, assembly GCF_043199995.1. Taxonomy (NCBI): domain Bacteria; kingdom Bacillati; phylum Actinomycetota; class Actinomycetes; order Kitasatosporales; family Streptomycetaceae; genus Streptomyces; species Streptomyces sp. NPDC048507. Next base: position 19,988 of record NZ_JBICWZ010000012.1, read on the forward strand.
GGTGTACGTCTCCACCTCGATGTGGTCGGTGACGGCGTGGTCCCCGCCGAACAGGGCCCGCAGGGTGTCGCGCAGCACCGGCGCGGTGGAGGCGAGCGGCGGGGCGGGGTCCTCGTGCAGCGGCACGTGGTAGTGGATCCGCCAGGGGGCCTCGGCGGGCAGCGCCCCGGCGAGGGCGGGCCCGAGGTCGTCAGCGCCGAGCAGCGGGCCGCCGGCGCGTCCGGGCTCGCGGGTCTGGTGCAGGAAACGGGGCTCCGCGAAGGGGGCGAGGGCCTCTCGGACCCGGGGATCGGCGGGATCGGCGGCCTCCAGGGCGCTGGAGGCCTGGACCTTGACGACCTGGAGCCCGGCGGTGAGCAGTTCGGCGACGGCGGTGTCGGGGTCCTCGTGGGCGACCGCGAGGTGGCAGGCGTCCAGGCAGAGGCCGATCCAGTCGTGGTCGACGCCCTTGAGGGCCTCGACGGCCTGCGCGGTCGTCTCGGCCACGCAGCCCGGCTCGGGCTCGACGGCGACGCGCACGGTCCGGCCGGTCTCCGCCTCGATGCGGCGCAGCCCGGCGGCGAGCGCGTCGAGCTGGCGGGTGGCGGCGGCCCGCTGGGTGCGCGACCAGGCGGTGCGCCAGGCCAGCGGGAGGGTGGAGACCGAGCCGCGGTCGGCGTCGTCGGGCAGCAGTCCGGCCAGGACGCGGGCCAGGTTCAGGGTGTAGTCGAGGCGGGCGGGCTCGGACCAGTCCGGGTAGTACACGGCCCGCTTCACGACGGGTGCGTGGAATCCCTTGTAGGGGAACCCGTTGAGGGTGACCGTCTCCAGCCCGCGGGCGGTGAGGTCGCGGCGCAGCCGGGCGACGGCGGCCGGGTCTGCGGCGAGGGCCGCCGCCGCGTCGACGGGCAGCCACAGGCCGAGGCCGATGACGGACTCCCCGGCGGCCCGGCGGACCGGTTCCGCGTGGGCGGCGAGCTGGGCGGTGATTCCCTCGAGGGTTTCGGCCGGGTGCACGTTGGTGCAGTAGGCGAGGTGGACGGAGGTGCCGTCCCGGTGACGGAAGCGCATCAGGCGGTTCCCCTCTCCTGATCAGTTTCCGCCGCGGGCGATCGAGTTCCCGGCGTACAGCCCCGCGGCCTGCTCGTCGGTGTAGCCGTCGAGGCCGAGGCGGCCCGACTGGGCGTAGAAGGCGACCGGGTTGCGCCACAGCACGCGGTCCACGTCGTTCTCGTCGAAGCCGGCGGCGAGCATGGCCTCGCCGGTGGCGCGGGTGAGCAGCGGGTCGCTGTGGCCCCAGTCGGCGGCCGAGTTGACGAGGATCCGCTCGGTGCCGTGCTCCTTGAGGATGGCCACCATGCGGTCCGGGGTCATCTTGGTGTCCGGGTAGATGGAGAAGCCCATCCAGCAGCCGGAGTCGCGGACCTCGCGGACCGTGACCTCGTTGAGGTGGTCGAGGACGACGAAGCCGGGGTCGATGCCGGACTCGCGGATGACGGCCAGGGAGCGCTCGGTGCCGCCCGCCTTGTCGCGGTGCGGGGTGTGGACGAGGGCGGGCAGGGAGAACTCGACGGCGAGGGCGAGCTGGACGGCGAAGGCGTGGTCCTCGGCCTCGGTGACGGTGTCGTAGCCGATCTCGCCGACGGCCACGACACCGTCCTTGGCGAGGTAGCGGGGCAGCAGGTCCAGGACGGGGGTGCAGCGCGGGTCGTTCGCCTCCTTCGGGTTCAGGCCGATGGTGCAGTGGTGGCTGATGCCGAACTGCGCGGCGCGGTAGGGCTCCCAGCCCAGCAGCGCGTCGAAGTAGTCGGTGAAGCTGGACGGGGAGGTCCGGGGCTGCCCAAGCCAGAACGCGGGCTCGACCAGCGCGCGGACGCCGGCGGCGTGCATCGCTCGGTAGTCGTCCGTGGTGCGGGACGTCATGTGGATGTGCGGGTCGAAGATGCGCATGGTCGGGCTCCGGTAGGGGTGGGTGGTGGCGTCAGTGGTCGAGGGTGGCGACGGCCCACAGATCGGCCGGCACGGTGCGGTCGGCGGCGCGCCGCTCGGCGGCGAAGCCGTGGGCCATCCGGGCCAGTTCGGCGTCGCGGCGGTCGTGCAGCCGGGCGACCTTGGCCAGCGGGATGCCGGTGAACAGGCACTTCAGGACGGCCTGGCGCCAGCGGTACTGGTCGAGGTGGACCCCGGCGTAGGGGCCGAGGGCGGCGGCGATGAGGCGGTTGTCGTTGGTCCGCACGGCGTCGTCGGTCAGGTGCACGGCGCGGCCGCCGACCGGCAGGAACGGCAGGGCGCGCAGGACGCCGCGGCGTTCGGCGGCGTCCCCGTGGGCGTAGCGCTCCCCCGCCTCCCGGGCGAGGGCCGCGCCGGTGGTGCCGTAGCGGGTCAGGGCGAGCAGGAGCACGGTACGGACGGCGTCCTCGACGGCCCAGTCGGCCCAGCCGGGCAGCGGGCCGCGGCCGTAGTCGCGTCCGGCGGCGGGGAAGCGGCGGTCCAGGGCGGCGGGGCCGGAGGCGGCCACGGCGGCGGTGTCGGCGGTGAGCCGGACCCGGTGTTCCTGGTCGAGCACGGAGCGCAGGGACTCCTCCAGGGTGCGCAGGGTCAGCGCGTCGTGCACGGCGAGGTCGGCGGAGGTGGCGGGCGCCACCGGGGCGGTCGGGGTGATCGGGGCGGTCGGGGTGAGAGTGGTGCGAGGGGCGAGGGTGGGAGCGGTCATGCCGGTACGGCCTCCTTCTTCGGCTCTTGCTGCGGGCGGGCGGTGCGGGACGCGCCGGTCGCCGCCGCCGCGCGCAGGAACGCGATGCTCCGGCGGGCGGTCTCGGCCCCGGCGTGGCTGTGGCGCGGGAGTTCGACGGAGACGAGCCCTCGGTAGCCGGCGTCGGTGAGGGCGTCCAGGACCGGCGGGAAGTCGATCTCCCCCTCGCCGAAGGGCAGGTGTTCGTGGGTGCCCCGGCGCATGTCCTCGATCTGGACGTGGGCCAGCCGGTCGGCGGCCAGCGCGACGCAGTCGGCGACGGGGTAGGGCTCCAGGCAGCGGCAGTGGCCGAGGTCCAGGGTGAGCCGGAAGCGGTCCGGGCGGCCCAGGTCGGCCAGCAGCCTGCGGTACCCGGCGAGGTCGGCGACGAGCATGCCGGGTTCGGGTTCGAAGGCGAGGTCGATCCCGGCGGCGTCGGCGTGCGCGACGGTCTCGGCGCAGCCGTCGACCAGCCGTTGCCAGGCCTGTTCGCGGGTGGTGTCCGCGTCGGGGGTGCCGCTCCAGAAGTGGACCGCTCCGGCGCCCAGTTCGGCGCCGATGCCGACGGCTCGGCGCAGCAGGTCCAGGCGCAGTTCGCGGCCCCGCGGTTCGGCGGAGAGCAGGGTCGGGCGGTGCTTGCGGCGGGGGTCGAGGAGGTAGCGGGCGCCGGTTTCGACGACGACGGCCAGGCCGGTGGCGTCCAGGGCCCGGCGGACCTCCTCGACGCGGGCGGCGAGGCCGGGGGCGTACGGGTCCAGGTGCTGGTGGTCCAGGGTCAGCGCGACGCCCTCGTAGCCGAGGTCGGCGAGCAGCCGCAGCGCGTCGCCCAGCCGGTGGTCGGCGAGCCCGTTGGTGCCGTACGAGAACCGCGGCCCGGTCGGGGCGCTCATGTGGACGACACCTTCCGGGAGAGGCGGCGGACCAGCGGCAGGGCCGTGGCCAGCGCCGCGGCGGCGCGGGGGGCGCCGGCCCGGGCGGCCAGGGCGGCCTGGAGGGGCAGCAGGGCGTGGATGCCGGCGCCGACGGCCCGGCGCACCCGGGGGGCGTCGGGGGTGCGCAGCACCCGGGCCAGGGCGGGGCCGTAGCTCGCCGCGTAGAGGCCGAGGGCGGCGCTCTGGGCGGCGCCGGTACGGGGCCCGGTGGTGGCCGCCGCGGCGACGCCGGCGGCGAGGGCGAGGGCCGCCTCGCGGGGCGGGGCGCCGTCGACCTCGTGACGGCTGAGCCGGGTCAGGCCCAGGGTGTGGGTGGCGACGGCGGCGGCCGGCAGCAGGGCGGGGCGGACCGCGGCGGGCCCGGCGCCGTGCAGGACGTCCAGGGCGCGGGCCGTGGCCATCACGGCGGGGCCCAGGGGGGTGGACTTGGCCCCGAGGTCGTAGGCCCAGACGGCGGCGGCCAGGGGCAGGGTGCGGCGCAGGGCGGTGCGCCGGCCGCCGGCCAGGGCGGCGATGCCGAGGCCCGCGACGGTCAGTCCGGCGGCGGTGGCCAGGGCCGCCTCCGGCCGGATCCGGCCGGAGGCGAGCGGGCGTTCGGGCCGTTCCACGGCGTCGAGGTCCCGGTCGGCCCAGTCGTTGAGGGCCATGCCCGCCCAGTAGAGGCAGACGGAGGAGGCGGCGAGGCCGAGGGTGCGGCCGCCGGCGCCGCGTCCGGTGGCCAGCGCGCCGGCCAGGACGTCGCCGGGCACGGTGATCGCGGCGGGTGCGCGGACGAGTTCGGCGTAGGCGCGCAGGGTGCGGCGGGCCCGGAAGGACCGGCCGGGGAAGGGCGGCAGGCGCAGCGGCTCGCCGACGGGTGCGGCGCTCCCGGCGGGCCGGGCGGATCCGGCCGGGTCCGGGCGGGCGGCGGACCGGGGAGGGGTGGCGGTGGCCGGTGCGGGGATCACGGGCGGGCCGCCGTGAGGGGGTTGCCGTGGGCGGCCGGGGCCGTCCGCGCGGCCCACGCGGTGAGGGCCTCGTACTGGAGGGTGAGGTTGTGCTCGGTGGAGCCGGCCGGGTCCTTGAAGAAGAACCCGAGGGCCGCCAGCGCTCCGGACTCGCCGCGCCGCACGGCCAGCGCGGCCAGCCGTACGAGGTCCAGGACCAGCGGGGCGGCGAGCGCGGAGTCGCAGCCCTGCCAGGTGAACTGCATGGTCATGCGGACCCCGAGGAAGCCCTCGAAGGAGATGTGGTCCCAGGCGGTCTTCCACTCCCCCATCTCGGGGACGTTGTCGATGTGCGTCGTGCCCTGGACGGCGTGGCCGGCGATCTCCTCGAGGCTGCGCTGCTTGGACTCGGTCTTGGAGCGGGCCGCCGCCGGGTCGGCGAGGGTCGCCCCGTCGCCGCCGCCGAGCAGGTTGGTGCCGGACCAGGACCGCAGGCGCAGGGCGCGCTGGGTGAACATCGGGGCGAGGGCGCTCTTGACGAGGGTCTCGCCGGTCTTCCCGTCGCGTCCGGCGTGCGGGACGGCGCGCAGCCGGGCGAGTTCTTCCAGGGCGGGCAGGGCCGCGCCCGCCGAGGGGGTGAAGTTGACGTAGGCGCAGCCGGCGGTGAAGGCGGCGTAGGCGTAGAGGGAGCTCACGGGCAGGGTGATGGACCCGGCGGCGAGGGCGGCTTCCAGGGCGGCCAGGGTGAGGAAGGCGGGGTCGGGCTCGGGCATCGGCTCCGTGGAGGAGACGTTGACCACGACGACCTGTTCCAGGCCGTGCCGGTCGCGGAAGGCGGCCATGTCCTCGGCGAGCCGGGCGGCGGTGCGGGACTGGGACTCGCCGGGGCGGGCGGATCCGTCGCGGATCTCCAGCTCGGCGGCGGCGAGCGGGGTGTCCAGCGCCTTCAGTACGGCGTGGGGCAGCACGCCCGCCTCGGCGAGTTGGCCGGCCCTCGCCGACAGGGGCGTGTCGACGACGTCGTGGCCGCCGAACACGAGTTCGGCGAGGGCCGGCAGAGGTGCGTCACGGAGCGGGGGCGTTTCGGTGACGCACCCGACGGGGGAGGCGGCACCCGCGACGATGGCGGCGGCGCCGGCGATGGCCGCCGTGGCGACCGAGCCTCGCGCGCCGACCATCCAGACGCCGATTCGGGGTGAAGATCCGGTCGTGTCACGCATGGTGTGCCAATCCTCCTGAGTCGTGTGGAACGGGTGGCCGAACGGGCTTACTTGCCGAGGTCGACCGGGTAGGGCCAGACGTCGAAGGCCTGGTTGACGCGGTCCGTGGAGCGGCACAGCCACTTGGCGGTGACGCGGTCGACGGTGCGGTGCGGCAGGTGCTTGTTGTTGTTGGCGTCGGTGACCGGCTTGGCGAGGGACTGGAGCTCCCAGGCCGCGCCGACGAGGCGGTTGATGTGCGCCCAGTAGGACCGGTCGATGCCCAGCAGCTGGAAGGACTGCAGGAAGGGGTGCCAGCGGTGGTAGGCGTGGGTGGCGTCCGGGGGCGTGAAGTTCATCATGTGGACCTTGTTGCCGGCCGGGCGGCGCGGGTCGAACAGGGTGCCCTGGCCGAACTCCTGGAAGGCGAAGACCAGGCCCTTGGGGTCGCGGCCGTAGAACTTGTCGTAGACGGCCTTCTGGTTGCGGGAGAGGACCTCGAAGTGCTTGCGGTTGGGCTGGATCAGCTCCATCCAGCTGCGCGGGTAGCGGCCGCCCTTGCGGGTGGCGACCCAGGCGTCGTAGGACTGGGTGAACCCGCCGAAGGGGGCGGTGATCGCGCCGACCGCGGCCTTCATCTCGTCGTTCGGCGTGTAGTACGACATCTCGTCGTACGCGTACCAGAACTCGTTCGCCCAGCGGTCGCCGACCAGGCCGTCGACCTTGGGCAGCTGCGGGCGGCGGCCGCCGTGGGCGGCGGCCGGGCCGGCTCCGATGACGGTGACCGCGGCCGCGGCGCCCGCGGCGCCCAGGGCGGTCCGCAGGACGCTCCGGCGGTCCATGGAGTTGAACGGCATGGTCTTGCTCCTTCTGGCTCTGGCTCAGGCTCTGTCTCGGGGCGGAAGGATCATCCGGTGGTGCGGTGCCTCCACTCTCCCGGGCCCCGCCATACCTGCCCTATATCGCTGTTCTCGCAGGTCACAGGCGGGGCCGGGAGGGTGTTACGAGGGGGTGTGCGCGGCCTCGGCGAGCGGGTTGCGGCGCAGGGCGGGCGAGAGCAGCGCGGCGAGCGCGGTGAGGCCCATGGCGGCGCTGAGACCGAGCACGGTACGGGTGGGGCCGAAGGCCTCCAGGGCGAATCCGGCGGCCACCGGACCGGCCGCCATGGCGCCGCCGCCGACCAGCATGGCGAGGGAGTTGGCCCTGCCCCGCATCCGGTCGGGGGCTACGCGGACCATGAACACCCCGCCCGCGACGTTGAACACGCCGCCGACGTAGCCGCTGGCGGCGAAGAGCGCGCCGAGGGCGTAGGGGTCGCGCAGGAACGCGACGGGCACCATGAGGGCGGTCCAGACGGCCAGTCCGCCGAGGACCAGGGTCCGCAGGGAGAAGCGGGTGGCCCACCAGCCGCCGCTGATGGCGCCGACGAGGCCGCCGGCCCCGCTGAGCGAGAGGACCACGCCGATCTGGAACTGCGAGCCGTGGTTCTCCTGGATGCCGGTCATGACGGCGAGGTTGAGGCCCTGGAAGAGCACGTTGGAGACGGCCACGGCGGCCATGACGGCGCGCAGGAAGTGCTGGCGCCACATCCAGACGAGCCCCTCCTTGACGTCCTGGACCAGGTCGGGTCGGGGGCCGGTGCGTTCGGCCTGGAGCTTGCCGCGGACCCCGAAGAGCAGGGCGACCGAGGCGAGCTGCCCGATGAGGGCGGCCACGTACGGGAGGGACGTGCCCAGGGCGACGAGGCCGCTGCCGAGCGGCTGCCCGGCGATGGCGGCGCCGCGGGTCCTGGCCTCGTTGCCGGTGAGGGCGGCGGGCAGCTGCTCGGTGGGGACCACGGCGGGGACGGCGGCCCGTTCGGCGAGCTGGTGCAGGACGCCGAGGGTGCCCTCCACGAAGGCGGCGGCGAGCAGCGCCCACAGCCAGACGTGGCCGGTGAGCAGCAGGGCGGCGACGGCTCCGGCGACGAGGGCCTGGCCGAGGCCGGCGCCGAGCATGATCCGGCGCCGGTCCCAGCGGTCCACGAGGGCGCCGCCGGGGAGCTGGACGAGGAGCTGCGGCAGGAGCAGGGCGGTGCCGACCAGACCTGCGTCGCCGGGCGAGCCGGTGATCCACAGGACGGTCAGCGGATAGGCGACGGCGGTGGCGCGGCCGGCCAGGAGCGAGAGCCCGGCGCCGCCCCAGAGCAGGCCGAAGTCCCGGTTGCGGCGCAGCGGCACGACCGCGGCCGCGGCCGTCCCCTCGGTGGGGACCACCGCCTGCCCAACCGCCTCGGAAGCAGCCTCGGAAGCGGCCCGGGCGCCGGGCTCCCCCGGTGTCGCGTCGGGGCGGGCGGCCTGCTGCGGGCCGTCCTGCGCGGGGGCGGAGGCGGCGAGCTCCCAGGGGAGCACCGCCGGGTCCGTCACCGTTTTCGGCGGGGGGGTCACCGTACGGCCAGCGCGAGCTGCGCGGCGTCGATGTCCGCGGTGATGCCCGCGGTGTCCGCCGCCGGGGCGGAGCGGGTGTACTCCAGTACGGCCATGGCGCTGTGCATCTTGTTGGCGGCCTGCGCGAAGGCGATGCTCGCCGGCCCGTCCAGTACCTCCGCCGTGACCTCCTCGCCCCGGTGCGCGGGCAGGTCGTGCATGAAGACGGCGTGCGGGCTGGTGTTCCACAGCGCGGAGTTGACCTGGAACGGGGCGAAGATCTCGCGCCAGTCGGGGTCCGGCTTCTGCGTGCCCGTGGTCTGCCAGCGGGTGGTGTAGACGACGTCGAAGCCGGCGGGCAGCACGTCCATGTCGTGCCGCTCGACGAACACCGCTCCGGTGCGCTCGGCCTGGGCGCGGGCCCGGGCCGTGATGGAGGGGATCAGTCCGTAGCCGGGCGGTGTGCGCAGCTCGAAGTGGACGGAGGGGAAGCGGGTCAGGGCGAGGGCCAGCGCGGCCGCGGTGTTGTTGCCCTCGCCGACGTACAGGATCCGCAGGCCCTCGACGCGGCCGAAGTGGCGCAGCAGGGTGGTGAGGTCGGTGAGGGCCTGGGTGGGGTGCTCCTCGGCGCTCATCGCGTTGACGACGGCCATCCGGTCCTGGGCGGCCCAGCCGCGCAGTTCGGCCTCGGGGCCGGCCGTGCGGGCGACGAGGACGTCGAGCATCCCGGACAGGACGCGCCCGGTGTCCTCGACGGACTCCCCGGTGTTGAGCTGGAGGTCGCCGGGCCCGTAGGCCACGATGCGGGCGCCGACGCGCAGCGCGCCGGAGGAGAAGGCGGTGCGGGTGCGGGTGGAGGTCTTGGCGAAGTAGATTCCGGCGACCAGGCCGTCCAGGGCGCGGGAGCCGGTGGCGGTGCCCGCCGAGAACTCGGCGCCGCGGGCGACGATGCGGTGCAGGTCCCGGTCGGTGAGGTCGTCGATGGAGATGAGGTGGCGCGCCGGGCGCCGTGCCTGGCGGTCGTTGGTGTGCAGCGGGTCCATCGGATCAGCCCTTCTCGGGGTGGTCTGCGCCGGCTTCGAGGGCGGCGGCGGTCTGCGCGACCGTGTGGCCCCGCAGCGCGGTGGCGAGGTCGAGGGTGAGCCCGTGCGAGCGGGCCGCGACGAGCAGCGGGGCGACGAGCAGCGAGTCGCCGCCGAGGTCGCGGAAGTCGTCGTGCACGCCGACCTGTTCGAGGCCGAGGACCTCGGCCCAGATCTCGGCGAGGACCTTCTCCAGGTCGGTGCGCGGGGCGGTGTACGGCAGCGGGGTCGCGGTGGCTTCGCGGGAGGCCAGGGCGGCCTTGTCCCGCTTGCCGTGGGCGGTGAGCGGGAGCCGGTCGACGACGGTGACGGCGGCGGGGATGGCGGCGGCGGGCAGGATCGTGCGCAGCCGGTCGCGCAGGGCGGGGACCTCGACGGAGCGTCCGTCGGCGGGCACCACCCAGGCGGCGAGCCGCTTGCCGCCGTCGGCGGCGTCCACGGGCACCACGAGGGCTTCGCGGACGGCGGGGTCGGCGGTCAGGGCCGCTTCGGCCTCGCCGGGTTCGACGCGGTGGCCGCGGACCTTGACCTGCTCGTCGGCGCGGCCGGTGAACTCCAGGGCGCCTCCGGGCAGGATCCGGGCGAGGTCGCCGGTGCGGTAGATGCGGGTGCCGGGGAGTCCGTACGGGTCGGGCAGGAACGATTCCGCCGTCAGGGCGGGCGCCCCCGCGTAGCCGCGGGCCAGTCCGTCGCCGCCGAGCCACACCTCGCCGGCGATCCCGTCGGGCACCGGCCGGAGCCGGTCGTCGAGGATGCGCAGCAGCACGCCGGGCAGGTTCGAGCCGAGCGGGACCAGGGTGCGCCGGGTGTTGGGGCGGACGTGCCCGAAGGTGGCGGCGACGGTCGCCTCGGTGGGCCCGTACTCGGTGCCGAGCAGCATCCGGCCGCCGGCCGCCGCGATGCGGGCGCCGACCCGTTCGGCCTGCGCCGTCGGGTAGGCGTCGCCGGCGCAGACCGCGATCCCGGCGAGGCCGCCGAGCTCGGAGTCGCTCAGCTGCGCCTCCAGCAGCCGCAGGTGGCCGGGGGTGAGCCCGACGAAGGAGTACGGGGCCCCCGCCATCAGCAGCGGGCCGAGCTCCTGCGGCTGCCAGTCCTGCGGCAGCAGCCGGACGGGCCGGCCGGTCGTCAGGGGCGCGTACAGGGCGGGCATGCCCAGGTCGAAGCCGGCCGAGGTGAACCAGGGGGCGCCGCCGGGGCCGGTCTCCGCGTAGGCCCGTACCGCCCAGTCGAGGTAGTGGGCGAGGGAGCGGTGGCTGATCTCGACGCCCTTGGGGGTGCCGGTGGAGCCGGAGGTGTGCAGGACGTAGGCGAGCCGGTCGGGGTCGAGGTCCAGACCGAGCGGGCCCCCCTCGCCCTCGTGGGAGACGTCCTCGGCGAGCAGCACCCGTCCGGCGGCCGCCGCCGGGGCGAACCGGCCGGCGTACGCGCCCTCGGTGAGGACCAGGTCGAAGCCGAGCGCGGCCAGCCTGGCGGCCGGGGTGCAGGGATCGACGGGCAGCTGCGCCGCGCCGGCCTTCCACACGCCGAGCAGGGCGGCGACCAGCTCCGGCCCCCGGTCCAGCAGGACGGCGACCCGGGTCTCGGGGCCCGCGCCGAGCTCGCGCAGGCGCCGGGCGATCTGGCCGGCCCGGACGTCCAGCTCGGCGTACGAGGTCCCGCCCGGCGGGGTCGCGGCGCCGGTCAGCGCGGTGGCCCAGGGGGTGCGCGCGGCCTGCGCCTCGAACGCGGCGAGGGTGTCGAGGGGGGTCTCGGGGTGCGGGAGGGCGGGGGCGGTGAGGCGGTAGTGCTCCTGGGAGGTGGGGAAGCCGGTGCGGGCGTCGCCGTCGGCCCCGGTGCGGGCCATGTCGGCCAGCACCGCCTTGTAGAGGGCCGCGAGCCGCTCGGCGTTGGCCTTGGCCAGGGTCCGGGTGCGGGAGGCGATCGAGAGGTGGCCGCGCACGGGCGTGCCGACGACGAGCGGGAACTCGTTGGGGCTGTCGTCGCGGCTGGCCATGATGTCGATGAGCTCGACGTCGACCTGGTGGAAGTCCAGGTAGTGGAAGAGCACGTCGATCAGGTGGCTCTCGCCGCCCGCCACCCGCATGGCGGGCATCGGGTAGCGGCGGTGCGGCCACAGTTCGACCTCGCGGGCGAAGACCTCCTGGGCGAGCTCGCCCCAGGTCGCGGCGCCCTCGCGGTAGGGGAAGGGCACCGAGTTGAGGTACATGCCGGAGACGCGTTCGGCGCCCGCCTCCTCGGGGCGGGCGTCGGCGACCATGCCGCCGCGGAAGGTCCTGGCCCGGGTCAGCAGGGAGAGGACCTTGCTGTGCGCGGCGTGCAGCACGCTCTTGTACGGGACCTCGGCGGCGGAGGCCAGGGCGCGCAGCCCCGGTTCCATCGCGCCGATCTCCAGGTCGATGCGGTAGCGCTCGTCGGCGGCGTGCGGGTCGCCGGCCCAGCCCGTCGGGACGGCGAACTTCTCGTGGCCGTCGACGAGCGCGCGCCAAAGTCGCGGTCCTCGGACGAGCCCAGGGAGCGCAGCTCGCCGGCGATGAAGTCGGCGTAGCGCACGGCCGGGACGGGCGGGGCCGGCTCGGGTGCGCCGCCGGCCCGCATCGCCCGGTAGGCGCGCAGGAGTTCCATCAGCTGGGAGTGGTAGCTCCAGCCCTCGATGACGGGGTGGCACTCGGTGATGGACAGCCACCAGCTCTCGTCGTCGACGAGGTGGACGGCCATCCGCATGAGCGGGGCGGCGGCGAGGTCGAAGAGCTCTTCGCGGTCGCGGTCGGCGAAGGACCACAGGGTGGACTCGCGGTCCTCGCGCGGCAGGTGCCGCAGGTCCTCGAAGAGGCAGGGCATGGAGACCGTGCCGACGGCGTGGACCAGCTGGAGGGGCTCGCTGTAGCCGGAGAAGGCGAAGGAGGTGCGCATCACCTCGTGGCGCTCGACGATCAGGTCGGCCGCCCGCTGGAACACCGCCGGGTCGAAGGGGAGTTCGTCGCGGATCCGGAACGAGGTGATGTTGTGGTAGCGGTTCTCGCCGCTGCGGCCGTGCATCTCGACGAACATGCCCGCCTGGATCCGGGAGACCGGGTAGGCGTCGGTGACCCGCGCGGGCAGCGCGGCCCGGTCCTGCTCGCCGATGAGGGCGAAGGGCGCGACCGGGCCGTCCTGGCGCTCGGCCGAGCCGTCGCCGGCCTGGTCCGCGAGGGCGGCGCGCAGCCTGGCGACCGTACGGTGCTCGAAGACGTCGCGGACGCTGGTCTCCCAGCCGGCCTCGCGCAGGGCGCCGACGAGGGTGACGGCGCGGATGGAGTCCCCGCCGAGGTCGAAGTAGTTGTCGTGGACGCCGACGTCCTCCAGGCCGAGGACGGCGGCCCAGACGGCGGCGATGGACGCCTCGGCGGCGTCGCGCGCGGCGACGTGTTCGCCGACGGTGGTGGCCTCGCGGCCGGGGGCGGGCAGGGCGCGGCGGTCCAGCTTGCCGTTGGCGGTCAGCGGGAGGGCGTCCAGCCGCAGGTAGGCGGAGGGGATCATGTAGGCGGGCAGGGCCTCGCCGAGCACGTCGCGCAGCGCGGCGGGGGCGAGGCCGGCCTCGTCGGCGCCGGGCGCGGGGACCACGTAGGCGACGAGCTGCTTGTCGCCCGGGGTGTCCTCGCGGACCAGGGCGACGGCCTCGGCGAGGACGGGCAGCGCGGTCAGGGCGGTCTCGATCTCGCCGAGTTCGATGCGGTAGCCGCGGAGTTTGACCTGGTGGTCGATGCGGGCGACGAAGTCGAGGCTGCCGTCGGGCAGCACCCGGGCGAGGTCGCCGGTGCGGTAGATGCGGGCGCCGGGGGCGCCGTACGGGTCGGGCAGGAAGCGCTCGGCGGTCAGGTCGGGGCGGCCGGCGTAGCCGCGGGCCAGGCCGGCGCCGCCGATCCACACCTCGCCGGGGACGCCCAGCGGGAGCGGGCGCAGCCCCTCGTCGAGGACGTACATGGTGGTGTGGGGGATGGCCCGGCCGATGGAGACGAGTTCGGTGGGGAGCGGGCCGTGGGCGGTGCCGTCGGCGGGCAGGAAGTGCGCCGAGTTGCCGACGGTGATCTCGGTGGGCCCGTACTCGGCGGCGAGCCGGGTGCCCCCGGGGCCCGCGGCGGCGGCCCAGCGCTCGGCGAGGCGGTGGGTGAAGGAGTCGCCCGCGGCGATGACCAGCCCGGCCAGGTCGCGGACCTGCTCGTCGGTGAGCTGCTGGGAGAGCAGGTCGAGGTGGCCGGGGGTGAGCTTGATGAAGGCGTACGGCGCGCCCTCGGCGAGCAGCGTGCCGAGGTCGGCGGTGTCGAAGTCCTGCGGGAGCAGGTGGACGGCCTGGCCGGTCATCAGCGGGGCGTACAGGTCGGGGACGCCGAGGTCGAAGGCGACGGAGGAGAACAGCGGGGCGCCGCCGGTCCCGGCGGTGGCGTAGGCGCCGGCGGTCCAGGTGAGGTAGTTGGCCAGGCCGCGGTGGCCGATGAGGACGCCCTTGGGGCGGCCGGTGGAGCCGGAGGTGTAGATGACGTACGCGAGCTGGTCGAGGTCGTGGGCGGCGGGCAGTTCGGCTGCGGCGGTGGCCAGGGCGGTCCGCTCGGCCGGGTCGTCGACGACGACGAGCCGGGCGTCCTCGAAGCGGCCGGCGTGCCGGGACTGGGTGATCACCAGGCGGGTGCCGGTGTCGCCGAGCATGAAGGCGATGCGCTCGTCGGGGTAGCCCGGGTCGATCGGCACGTACGCCGCGGCGGCGCGCCAGATGCCGAGGAGGGCGGCGACCAGGTCGGGGCCGCGGTCCAGCAGGACGCCGACGGTCTCGTCGGGGCGTACGCCCAGGCCCAGCAGGCGACGGGCGAACTGGTCCGCGCGGGAGTCGAGTTCGGCGTACGTCAGGTCGCCGGAGGCGTGCCGGACGGCGACCGCGCCGGGGGTGGCGGCCATCTGCGCGGCGATGGTCTCGAAGACGGGCCGCAGCGCGGCGGCGTCCACGGGGGCGCCGACCGGTTCGGCGGGGCCGTCCAGGAGCAGGGCGCGCTCGGCCGCGCCGAGGAAGCCGAGGTCGGACAGGGGGGCGCCGGGCCGTTCGGCGACGGCGGCGAGCAGGGCCGCGTAGTGGCCGGTGATCCGCTCGGCGGTGGCGTCCTCGAAGAGGTCGGTGGCGTACTCCAGGGCGCCGTGCAGGGAGCCGTCGGGGCGCTCGGCGAGGTGCATGGTGAGGTCGAAGCGGGCGATGCGGCCGCTCGCGGCGACCGGGGTGACGCTCAGGCCGGGCAGGTCGGGGCTGTCGGAGCCGTGCCCGGAGGCCAGGTCGAACATCACCTGGAAGAGCGGGGTGGTGGACAGGTCCCGCTCGGGCTCCAGCTCGTCGGCGATCCTGTCGAAGGGGGTGTCCTGGTGGTCGAAGGCGTCCAGGACGGTGGTGCGGTTGGCGGCGAGGAGCTCCCGGAAGGCCGGGTCGCCCTGCCAGCGGCCGCGCAGCACGAGGCTGTTGTAGGCGTAGCCGGCCATCTGCTGGAGCTCGGGGCGGGTGCGGCCGGAGACGGCGGTGCCGACGGCGACGTCCCGCTTGCCCGCGTAGCGTCCCAGCAGGGCCTGGTAGGCGCTGAGCAGCACCATGAACAGGGTGGCGCCCTCCTGCTCGGCGAGGGTGCGCAGCCGGGCGGCGACGGGGGCGGCCACGTCGAACTCGGCGACGGCGCCCTCCCAGCCGCGCACGGAGGGGCGCGGCCGGTCGGTGGGCAGGCCGAGCGGTTCGGTGCCGGCGAGCTGTCCGCGCCACCAGTCGAGGGCCGCCTCGGCGGCGGGGCCGCTCTGGCGGGCGTTCAGCCAGGCCGCGTAGTCGGCGTACTGGACGGCGGGCTCGGGCAGGACGCCGTCGAGCGGGCCGGTGACGGCCCCGGCGGCGCGGTAGCAGGCGGCCAGGTCGGCGAGGATCAGCGGCCGGGTCAGGGCGTCGCAGGCGATGTGGTGCATGACGACGACCAGGACGTGGTCGTCGGCGGCCAGGCGCAGCAGGCGGACCCGCAGCGGCGCTTCGGCGGCCAGGTCGAAGACCTCGGTGGCGCGGGCCCGGGTGAAGGCGGCGGCCGCCGCGTCGCGGCCGGCCGCGTCGACGCCGGTGACCTCGCTGACGGCGTAGTCGACGGGCCCGGCCGGGTCGATGACCTGGCGGGGCTCGCCGCCGTCGAGGAGGTAGCGGGTGCGCAGGATCTCGTGCCGGGCGGCCAGGGCGTCGAAGGAGCGGCGCAGGGCACTCTCGTCGAGGGTGCCGCGCAGCCGGTGCGCGAGCGGCAGCAGGTACTCGGGGCTGTCCGGGTCGAGCTGGTGGAGGAACCACAGCTGGCGCTGGCCGGCGGAGAGCGCCAGCGGGGCGTCCCGGTCGGCCCGCGGGATCCCGGTGCGGGCCGGGCCGCGGCCCGCGGTGCGGCCCGCGCGTCCGGCGAGCCGCCTGCGCAGCAGTTCCGCCCGCAGCTCTTCCTGCGTGGGTGCGGTGGGTGCGGTCACGGCTGGTACTCCCTGTGGGCGATGGCGAGTTCGGCGTGGTCGAGGGTCTCGATCTCGGCGCGCACGGCGTCTTCGACGGCGGCGGCGAGTCCTGCGACGGTCGGGTGTTCGAATACGGCGCGCAGCGGCATCTCGACGTCGAACTCCTCGTGGAGGCGGGCGATGACGCGGGCGGCGAGGACCGAGTTGCCGCCGATCCGGAAGAAGCCCTGGCGGGCGCCGATCCGGCGGGTGCCGCCGTCCTCCCCGGCGAGGACCTCGGCCCAGATCTCGGCGACGATCTCCTCGACCGGGCCCTCGGGCGCGGTGTAGGGCTCGTCGGCGAGGGCGGCGGCGAGGTCGGGGGCGGGCAGCGCCCGGACGTCGACCTTGTTGTGGCGGGTGAGCGGGATCTCCGGGACGGGCACCAGCAGCGCGGGGACCATGTAGTCCGGCAGCCGGCGGGCGCAGTGGTCGAGGAGTTCCCCGTCGCCGGGCGTGGTGGCGCCGCCCGGCACCCAGTAGCCGACGAGCGCGGCCGTGGGGCCGGTGCCGTGGACGACGACGGCGCACTGGGTGACGCCCGGGTGCTCGGCGAGGACGCCCTGCACCTCTCCGGTCTCCACGCGGCGGCCGCGGATCTTGGCCTGGCCGTCGGCGCGGCCGGCGAACTCCAGGGTGCCGTCGGACAGCATTCTGGCCCGGTCGCCGGTGCGGTAGAGGCGGGCGCCGGGGGCACCGTACGGGTCGGGGACGAAGGCGGCGGCGGTCAGGTCGGGGCGGCCGTGGTAGCCGCGGGCCAGGCCCGCTCCGCCGACGCAGAGTTCGCCGGTGGTGCCGTAGGGGACGGGTTCGAGGTGGGCGTCGAGGACCCGGGCCGTGACGTGCGGGTAGGCGCGGCCGACGGGGACCGCGTGCGCGGTGTCGTGGGCGTCCCAGCGGGTGGCGGCGATGGTCGTCTCGGTGAGCCCGTATTCGTTGACGAAGCGCAGCAGGCGGCGGGACAGCTCCCGGGCCAGGGCGGGCGGGCAGGGCTCGCCGCCGGTCTGGCCGACGAGGGGGCGCCGGCCGAGGCCCGCGTCGATGAGCATCTGCCAGTGCGGCGGGGCGACCTGGAGGTGGCTGACGCCGTGTTCCTCGATGAGCCGCAGCTGCGCGGCGTGGTCGGCGAGGTCCTCTTCCCGGGCCAGGACGACCCGGCCGCCCGCGATGAGCGGCATCAGCAGCTCGGTGCAGGAGATGTCGAAGGTGGGCTGGGCCAGGGCCAGCCAGGCGTCGTCCGGGCCCTGGCCGAAGTCCAGGTGGGCCCGGGAGGCGCGGAGCATGGCCAGCAGGGTGCGGTGCTCGACGGCCACGCCCTTGGGGCGGCCGGTGGAGCCCGAGGTGTACATGATGTACGCGAGCCGCAGCGGATCGGCGTCCTTCGCGGCCGTCGTCCCGGTACGGGTCCAGGCGTCGAGCCCGTCGCCGGCCAGGGCGGGGTCGCTGCACGCGGCGAGGGCCGCGGCGGCCGCCGGCGCCGTCCCGCAGGACGCGGCGGGCGCGCCGGCGCCGTCCCCCGGCGCGGCCGCGTCGAAGGCGGCGAGGCGCTCGTCGGTGTCGACGGCCAGCCAGGGGCCGTCGTGGTGGCCGCGCAGCCGGGCGGCGCCGGCCAGGTCGGAGACCAGCAGCCGGGCTCCGGCGTCGGCCAGGACGTAGCCGAGGCGTTCGACGGGCGCGGCCGCGTCGAGCGGTACGTAGGCGGCGCCGGTCTTCCAGATGCCGAGGTAGGCGGCGATCAGGTCGGGCGTGCGGCCCAGCATGACGGCGACGGTGCTCTCCGGCCCGGCGCCCAGTTCGCGCAGCCGGCGCGCGAAGGCGTCGGCGCGCCGCTCCAGACGGGCGTAGGACCAGCTCTGCGCGCCGCAGACGACGGCGGTCTCCTCGGGGGCGGTGCGGGCGACGGCCGAGACGACGGTGTGCACGCAGTCGTCGGCCGCCCGGTCCGCGCCCGGCTCGGGGGCGCCCGGGCCGAGGGCCAGGATCTCCGCGCGCAGGCCGGCGGGCAGCAGGGCGGCCCGGTCCAGCCGCACCCGGGGGTCCTCGACGAGCGACTCCAGCAGCCGTACCCAGCCGGCCGCGAAGCGTTCGACGGTGGCCGGGTCGAACAGGGAGGTGGCGTACTCGACGAGGCCGAGCAGGGAGCCGTCGCCCTGGCGCTGGAGCACGAAGGTGAGGTCGGTGCGGGCGCTGCGCCAGGCTCCGCGGAAGGCCTCGATGTCGTCCTCGGCGGTGGCCGTACCGGTCCGGCCCTCCTCGTGCAGGTCGAACATCACCTGGTAGAGGGGGGTGCGGCCGGGGTCGCGGGCGTCGTCGAGCTCGGCGACGAGCCGGTCGAAGGGCAGGTCCTGGTGGGCGAAGGCGCTGCGGGCGGTGTCGCGGACCCGGATCAGCGCCTCCTCGAAGGTGGCGTCGGCCGGGGCGTCGCAGCGCATCACGAGGGTGTTGAGGAAGAAGCCGACGACATCGGCGACCTCCGGCCGTTCGCGCCCCGCGACGGGCACGCCGACCGGCACGTCCCAGTGGCCGGTGAGCCGGGCGACGAGCGCGCCGAACACGGTGAGCAGGGTCTGCTGGAGGGTCGCGCCGTGGCCGCGCCCGAGGGCGGCGGCCCGCTCGGCCAGCGGGGCGGGGACGGTGAAGACGTGGGCGGCGCCGATGCCGTCGCGGACGGCCGGACGGGGCCGGTCGGCGGGCAGGTCGACGGGGACGGTCCCCTCCAGGGCCCGCTTCCAGTGGGCCAGTTCACCGGCCGCGCCGGCGCCGGCGAGGCGGTGGCGCTGGTGGGCGGCGTGGTCGGCGTACTGGACGGGCAGGGCGGGGAGCGCGGCGCGGGCGCCGTGGTGCGCGGCTTCGGCCAGGGCCAGGACATCGCGTTCGAGGACGACCGAGGACCAGCCGTCGCAGGCGATGTGGTGGATGGACAGCACCAGGTGGAGGGAGTCCTCGCCCCGGACGGTCAGGGCGCGCCAGACGGGTCCGTTCTCCAGGTCGAAGGGGCGGCTGAACTCGTCCTCGATCAGGGCGTGGCGGGCCGCGGCGCTCTGTGCACGGGTGCTGCGCAGTTCGACGCGCGGTTCGGCGTCGGCGATCTGGACGGGCTCGGTGGCGCGCAGGACGTAGCGGGTGCGCAGGATCTCGTGGCGTTCGGCGAGCGCGGTCAGGGCCGCGGCGACCGTGGCGTCCTCGTAGTGGTGGGGCAGGGTCAGGAAGACGGGGGCGTTCCACTCCGCGCTGCCCGGGCGCATCCGGTCCATCAGCCACAGGCCCTGCTGGCCGGGCGAGAGGGGCAGTCCGGTGCCGGTGCGCGGCACGGGCCGCACGACGTCATCGGCGGCGCTGTCCCGGTCGCCGGCCGCGGCGCCGACCCCGGTGAGGGCGGGGGCGCCGGCGAGCAGCGCGGCCTGGGCCTCGACGGTGGTGGCGGTGAACAGGGCGCGCAGCGCGACGGTGGTGCCGGAGGCGCCGGACAGGGCCTGCGCGAGCCGGCTCAGCAGCAGGGAGGCCCCGCCGAGCTGGAAGAAGTCGTTGGTGGCCCCGATCTCGGCGGCGGGGATGCCGAGGAGGGCGGCCCACTGCTCGGCGACGATCCGCTCGGCGGCGGTGCGTACGGGGACGTGCGCCGCCCGCTCCTCGGCCGCGGCCGAGGCGGGCTCGGGCAGGGCGGAGCGGTCGATCTTGCCGTTCGCGGTGAGCGCGAAGTCCGCGACGGGCACGTACAGGGACGGGACCAGCGGATCGGGCAGGGAGCGGCGCAGGAAGGTGCGCAGTTCCTCGGGGCGCAGCCGCTCGCCGCGGGACTGGACCCAGGCGACGAGGCGGTGGCCGCCGGTGCCGTCGGGGACGGCCCCGGCCACGGCGGCCCGCACCCACGGGTGGGCGGCGAGCGCGGCCTCGACCTCGCCGGTCTCGATGCGGACGCCGTTGACCTTGACCTGGTGGTCGAGGCGGCCGAGGTACTCCAGGGTGCCGTCGGCCTGCCAGCGGACCCGGTCGCCGGTGCGGTAGAGCCGCTCGCCGGGCACCCCGTACGGGTCGGGCACGAACCGCTCGGCGGTCTGGCCGGGACGGCCCAGGTAGCCGAGGGCGAGGCCGATGCCGCCCGCGTGGAGCTCGCCGGGGACGCCGACGGGGACGGGCCGGCCCGCCGGGTCCAGGACCAGGGCCCGCATGTTCGCGATGGGCCGGCCGATGGGGACGGCTCCGGTGCGCTGCGCGGGGTCCCAGCGGTGCTCGGTGATGTCGACGGAGGCCTCGGTGGGGCCGTAGGTGTTCCAGATCTCGGCGCGCGGGGCCAGTTCGGCGAGGGCGGCGCAGAGTTCGGCGTGCAGCGGCTCGCCCGCGCTGAAGATCAGGCGCAGTGCCCCGGCGCGCTCCCAGCCGGACTGTTCGGCCAGCCGTCGGTAGACGGACGGGACGCCCTGCAGGACGGTGACGCGGTGGTCGCCGACGGCGCGCAGCAGCGCGGCCGGATCGCGTTCGGCGTCCGCCGGGGCCACGGCCACCGCTCCCCCGCTGACCAGCGGCGAGAACAGTTCCAGGCCCGCGGCGTCGAAGCCGACGGTGGTCTTGAGCAGGAACCGGTCGGTGGCGCCGAGCTTGTGGCGGTGGGCCAGCCAGCGGACCCGGTTGGCGATGCCGCCGTGCGGGACGAGGACGCCCTTGGGGCGGCCGGTGGAGCCGGAGGTGTGCAGGACGTACGCGGGCCGGGCCGGGTCGGGGGCCACCGGGAAGGCGGCGGCCTCGGCGGCGGGCACGGCGTCCGGGGCGTCGGCGACGTCCAGGACGGTGGTGCCCGCGGGCAGCCGGGCGGCGGTGCCGTGGCCGGCCAGGACCACCGAGGCGCCGGCGTCCTCCAGGACCAGGGCCAGCCGGGCCTCGGGGTAGCCGGGATCGAGCGGGACGTACGCCGCGCCCGCGAACCAGACGCCGAGCAGCGCGGCGATCAGTTCGGGGCCGCGCGGCAGGCACACCCCCACGAAGTCCCCGGGGGCCACTCCGCCGGCCCGCAGGGCGGCGGCGTACCGGACGGCGTGGTGGTCCAGGTCGGCGTACGTCCAGACGACCGCGTCGGCGGCCAGGACGGCGGGGGCCAGCGGGGTGCGGGCGGCCTGGGCCCTGAACAGGCCGGGCAGCAGCAGACGGCCGGGGGCGGATCCCGACTGCGTACGGTCGTTCACGTTCTCTCCTTCATCGGGATCGGGGTGGCGTCGGCCGCTTCCCGGGGCCCGGGGGCCCGGGTGGCTCGAACGTCCGGGTGGTCAGGCGGCGGAGCCGGCGGACATCCGGCGGCGCAGGCTCGCGGGGCGCAGGTCGGTCCACAGCTCGGTGATCTTGGCGAGGCACTCCTCGCGGGTGCCCTCCGTGCCCTCGGCGTGCCAGCCGGCGGGCAGGTCGCGGTCGGCCCACCAGATCGAGTACTGCTCCTCGTCGTTGAGGACGACGCGGTAGACGCCGTCCTGCGGGCTGCCGTCGTGCTGCTGTTCGCTCATCGCTGTTCCCTTCGCGTGGTCAGGTGCCGCCCATCCTCGAAGAGGCCGCTATCGATGCCCTATCGAGCGCATATACGTCCCGGAACGCGACGGGCCCCCGGCGCCGGATGGCGTCGGGGGCCCTGGGGTGCGGGGTGGTGCGGGGTGGTGCGGTGCGGGTCAGGCCGCGGCGGACGCCGGGGCGGCGAAGGCGGCCTCGACGTCGTGGGAGAGGATCCAGCCCACGTCCTCGGCGGCCTCCTTGACGCCGCCGGGCCGCCCGTCCTCGCGCGGGGCCGGCCGGCCCGTACGCGATCCGAGCTGGACCCGGGTGGTGTGCGGGCGGCGGACCTCCTCGTAGCGGGCGAGGGCCGCGGCCACGCCGCGCGCGTCCCCGTCCGCTCCGGCCAGGCACAGGGCCAGCGCCACCGCGTCCTCGACGGCCTGGTTGGCGCCCTGCCCGTGGTGGGGCAGCATCGGGTGGGCCGCGTCGCCGAGCAGGGTGACGCGGGCGGTGCTCCAGCGCTCCAGCGGCGCCCGGTCGTACAGCGCCCAGCGGCGCACCTCGCCCGCCGCACCGACCAGTTCGCGCACCTCGGGCGCCCAGCCGGCCAGGACCGCGTCGAGGTCCGCCCGGTCGGTGGCGCTGGTCCAGGACTCCGCGTCGCCCTCGGCGGCGGGGGTGACCACCACGTACGTGAACTGCCTTCCCCCGCTGACCGGGTAGCACAGCACGCGCGAGGTGGGACCCGCGAACATGTACATCCGGCGCGGGTCCAGGGAGGGCACGTCCGCCGCGTCGACCAGGCCGCGCAGCGCGCTGTTCCCGGAGTACACGGGGGCGTCCGCCCCGGCCACCGCGCGGCGCACGGCGGAGTGCACCCCGTCGGCGCCGATCAGGACGTCGGCCACGGCCGTGGTGCCGTCCGCGAACTCCAGGAGCACCCCGCCGGGGGCCTCCTCGAACCGCACGAGCTCCTTGCCGGTGCGCACCCGGTCCTCCGGCAGCAGGGCCGCCAGCATCCGGTGCAGGTCGCCGCGGTGGACGGTGAGGTAGGGGGCGCCGAACTGGCGCTCCCAGGCCTCGCCCATCTCCTGCTCGGCGACCCGGGCGCCGTTGTGGAAGGCCCGGACCTCCAGGGCGTCGGGGCGCACGGCCAGCTCGGCGAGCCGGGGGCCGAGGCCGAGGCGTTCCAGCAGCCGGGTCCCG
This sequence comes from Streptomyces sp. NPDC048507, assembly GCF_043199995.1. Taxonomy (NCBI): domain Bacteria; kingdom Bacillati; phylum Actinomycetota; class Actinomycetes; order Kitasatosporales; family Streptomycetaceae; genus Streptomyces; species Streptomyces sp. NPDC048507. The sequence goes on from NZ_JBICWZ010000012.1 coordinate 42,430, forward strand.
TTCGGGCCCAGGTGCATGCCGACGCCCTGCTCGCGCAGGGCCGTGCCGCGCTCGTACACGCTCACGTCCAGGCCCCGGGCGTACAGGGCCGCGGCGGCGGTCAGACCGCCCAGTCCGGCGCCGATCACGGCCACCTTGAGGCTCACCGGTACTCCCAAGCGCTCTCGAAGGATTCGAACTCGTCGGCGGAGTCGAAGGAGGCGAAGTCCGCGGCGGTGCCGGAGCCCAGCGCCAGCAGCGCCTCCAGCTCACCGGCGGCCGCCAGTTCCACGGCCGCGACCGGGGTGTCGGGCCCGGCGACGGCGGCCGCCAGCATCCGCTCGTACCCGTCGGCGAACCGGGCGACCGTCTCCCGGTCGAGCACGTCCGTGTCGTAGGAGAAGACGGCCGTGACCCCCTCGGGGGTCTGCTCGATCCGCAGCAGCAGGTCCAGCTGGCCCTCCTGCTGCGGGACGTCGATCAGGGCGATGTCCAGCCCGGCGTACGGTACGGACGGACCCTCGGCCGCGCCCGGCGGCACGTTGGGCACCGGCGGCTCCATCCGGTCCATCTGGACGAGGAACAGCGCGGTGCGGAACACCGTGGCCCGGGGGAAGGCCAGCGCGCACGGGTAGCGCACGCCCAGCATGCCGCCCATGACCCGCTGCCCGGCCTGCTCGGCCGCGCTGCGGAAGGTGGAAGCGGGGGTGAAGTCGGCCCGCACCGGCATGGTGTTGAGGAAGCAGCCGATCACGTCCCGCTGCGCGCGGCCCATCCGGCTGGTGGCCGGCACCCCGAGCACGAAGGCGTCCTGGCCGGTCCAGCGGTGGGTCAGCGCCTGGAAGACCCCGAGGAGGTAGGCGAAGGGCGTCACCCCGGCGGCGGCGGCGGCCGGGGCCAGGCCCGCGGCGCTCGCGTCGGCGAGCTGCCGTACGACGGTCCCGCCCCGGTAGGAGCGCAGTGCCGGGCGGGGCCGGTCCAGCGGCAGTTCGGCGGCGGGGGCGCTCCCCACCGACTCCTGCCACTGACCGGCCGCCCGCAGGCCCTGCGGGGAGGCGGTGTAGCGCAGCTCCTCGGCGGCGTGGTCGGCGTAGGAGCCGGGGAGGGGCCGCCAGCGCGGTGCGGCGCCGGTCGCGAACCCCTCGTAGGCGTCGAGGACGTCGCGGACCAGCAGCCAGCGCGAGGTGAAGTCGCTGACGATGTGGTGCGCGGAGGTGACCAGCGCCCAGTCCTCGTCGGTGTTGCGCAGCAGCACCACGCGGAAGGCGCCGGACTCCAGCCGGAAGGGGCGGGCCCCGGCCTCCTCGGCGGCCCGGTGCAGGGCGCTCTCGCCGGCTCCGTCGAGGTCGCGGAACTCCAGCCGGACCAGCGGCTGTTCGCCGACGGTGCGGCGGACGCCGTCGGCGCTCTCGGTGAAGACCGAGCGGAGCAGGTCCTGGCGGGCGCCGACGGCGGTGACGGCGGCGTCCATGGCGGCGGGGTCGACGCGGCCGCGCAGCCGCAGCGGCATGACGATGTTGTAGGCGCAGGCCTCGGGCGAGACCCGGTAGGCCGTCCACATGGACTGCTGGATCGCGGTCAGCGGCAGCGCCCGGGCCGTCCCGTCGGTCCCATCGGTCCCGTCGATCCCGTCCGTCCCGGTCACGGCCGGGGCGGCGGGTCCGGTCGTGGCGCTCATCCGCAGCCTCCCGCGTGGCTCATGTCCGTGGTCCGTCCGGCGCCGACCACCGCGAGCTCCGCCTCGGCGGGCGCCCCGGCGGTCACGGCGGGGGCCGCGGCGGGGGCCGCGTCCGTGAAGGAGGCGGCGAAGGCGGGGACCCGGTCCAGGCCCCAGTACGGCTCGCTGCCGTTGACGAAGTACGGGACCCCGAAGACCCCGTCGCGGTGCACGTCCAGCAGGGCGGCGGCGGCCCGCTCGCGCAGCGCGGCGCTGTCGGTGGCGGCGGCCACCGCGTCGGCGTCCAGACCGATCTCCACGGCGAGTTCGACGACGGTCGCCGGATCGCAGATGTCACGGCCCTCCAGCCAGCGCGCCCGGCCCGCGCGGGCCACCCACTCCCGGCCCAGGCCCGCGTCGAGGGCGAGGAACCAGGTCAGGTGGGCCGGCTCCCACCACGGCGAGCGGTCGGCCGGCCAGGTCAGCGCCAGCCCGCGCTCGGCGGCGAGCCGGCGTACGTCGCGCAGGATGTAGAACTGCTTCGCCCGGGTCATGGGCGTGTACGGGAACTGCCCGCCGGCCGCGGCCAGCAGCTCGGCGCTGGTCTCGTCGGGCTCCCAGAAGGGACGCCACTCCAGGCGGTCCAGCAGCCCGGGGTGCTCGCGCTCCAGGTCGTGCAGGGCGAAGAAGTTGTAGGGGCTGCGCAGGTTGAAGTAGAACCGGGGCGGTTTGGCGGCACGGCCGGCCATGTCGAACTCCTCTGTGAATCAGGCTGGTCGGACGGGACGGGCAGGTCAGACGACCAGGCCGCCGTCGATGTGGAAGACCTGTCCGGTGATGTACGCGGCACGGTCGGAGGCCAGGAAGGACACCAGTTCGGCGACCTCCTGCGCCTCGCCGAAGCGGCCCAGCGGGATCCGCGCCTTCATCTGCTGGGCGTGCTTCTCGGACAGGCCGCCGACCATGTCGGTGGCGATGAAGCCGGGGGCGACGGAGTTGGCCCGCAGGCCGCTGCGGCCGGACTCCTTGGCCAGGGCCTTGGTGAAGCCGATGATCCCGGCCTTGGTCGCGGAGTAGTTGCTCTGCGTGGCGTTGCCGGCGGCGGCGACGGAGGACAGGGTGACGATCGTGCCGCGGCGGCGCTTCATCATCGGGAAGGCCAGCGCCTTGGCGAAGTTGAACGTGCCGTCGAGGTTGGTGCGGACGACCGCGTCCCAGTCCTCGTCCTTCATCATCGCCAGGTGGCTGTCGCGGACGATGCCCGCGGCCGTCACCAGGACCTCCACCGGTCCCAGCGCCGCCTCGGCCTCCGCGGTGAAGGCCCGGACCTGGTCGCGGTCCGTGACGTCCACGCGTCGGGCGAGCACCCGCGCCCCCAGCTCCCGCGCGGACTTCGCGGCGAGCGTGGCGGCCTCCTCGTTGGACTGGTAGCAGAACGCCACGTCGTGGCCGTCCCGTGCCAGGGTCTCCACCACGGCCCGGCCGATGCCGCGGGAGCCGCCGGTGACGAGGGCTACCGGCCTCGGTGTCTCGGACATGGATAGATGCCTCTCTCTTCGCGGCGCGGGTGCGCGTATACGGGGGGGGTGTGGTGCGCAAGGGGCGGGCCGGGGGCGCGGCGGTCCGCGCCCCCGCCGGTCTCAGCCGAGCCGCAGCAGGGTGGCTCCGACGGTGCCGTCCCGGTCCAGGGCGGTGACCAGGGCGAGCCGGTCCACGAGGGCGGGCTCGCCGCCGGCGTGGGCCAGTACGGCGGCCAGCTGGAAGGCGGCCGACGCGGCGGTCGCGTCGCCGACGAGCGGGCGTACGGCGATCCGCTCGCCCGCCACGCCCTCCAGCGCGGACTCCTCCTGCTTGCCGAGCTGCCCCGGCGGGGTGCCCGGCGCGACCAGGGCGACGTCGCCCGGGCCCACGCCGGCGTCGGCGAGGACTTCGGCGACGCAGCGGGCCAGTGCGGCCCCCGCGCGCCCGCTCTCGGGGAAGGCCCGGAAGCGGGAGCCGAGCACGGTGGCGAGCACCCGCCGGCCCCCCTCGCGGGCGGCGTCCCCGCTCTCCAGCAGGAACAGCGCGGCGCCCTCGCCGAGCGGGTCGGCCTCGGCGCCGCCGTGGTCTGCGACCCGCTCCAGGCGGGCGCGCTGCACGGAGAACTCCTCGGCCGCACCGGCCAGCAGTGCGTTGGCGTGGCCGCCGCGCAGCAGCCGTGAGGCGTAGTTCAGGGCGAGCAGGCCGGTGGCCGAGCCCCCGGAGACGGTGACGTTGGGGCCCTTGAGGGTGTGCCGGATGGCGCTCTGGCCCGTCGGGCAGTTCATCACCGTGTTGGGGAAGCGGGCCGGGTCGACCAGGTAGGGCTTATCCCCGGTCAGGGCGTCCTTGGTGAAGTCCATGATGGACTGGACGCTGCCGGAGGTGCCCAGGACGAGCCCGGTCTTCTCCGGGTCGGCGGCCAGGCCCCGGCCGAAGTCCTCCAGGAGCTCCCCCACGGTGACGACGGCGATCCCGGTGGCCCGGTCCATGGACCGGGTTCCCTTGCGGCCGAGCACGGCCTTGATGTCGAAGTCCGGGATCAGGCCGGCTTCCCCGTACGGGACCGGCCACTGCGCGCCGTCCACGGCCGAGGTGGCCGGCGTCCGCGCGAGGAGGCCCTCGGCGAAGGAGCGGCGGCCCAGCCCGTACGGGGAGGTGACGGCCCAGCCCGAGATGACGAGCCGGCGCTCGCCGGGCTCCGCCGGTGCTGTTGCGCTCATGCGGCTGCGCTCCGCTCTTCCCAGTGGCCGAGGACCAGTACGGCGTTGTTGCCGCCGAAGGCGAGCCCGTTGTTCTGCACGACCTTGAGGTCGGCTTCCACGGCCTCGTTCGGTACGCAGTCCACGCCGCACTCGGGGTCGGTGGTGCGGTGGTTGATGGTCGGCGGGATGAACCCCTCGCGCAGGGCGAGGGCGCAGGCCGCCGAGGCCAGGGCGCTGGCGGCGCCCATGGTGTGGCCGATCATCGACTTGATGGAGACGGTGCGCGGCAGGTCCTCGCCGAACACCTGGCGGATCGCGCCGACCTCGGTGACGTCGTTGGCCCGGGTGCCGGTGCCGTGCGCGGAGATGAAGTCCACGTCGGCGGGGGTGATCCCGGCGTTGGCGTGCGCCGCGGTGATGCAGCGGGCGATTGAGTCCCGGTCGGGGGCGACCGGGTGGCTGGCGTCGCAGGACAGTCCGTAGCCGAGGACCTCGGCGTAGATGCGGGCGCCGCGGGCCAGCGCGGATTCCAGCGATTCCATGAGCAGGATGCCGGCGCCCTCACCGGTGAGGATGCCCTGCCGGTCGGCGTCGAAGGGCCGGCAGACGTCGGGGGCGATGGTGCCGAGCCGGTAGAAGCCGGTGAAGGTCTTGCGGCACAGGGCGTCGGCCCCGCCGCACAGCGCCATCTCGACGTCTCCGGAGCTGATGGCGTCGTAGCCGTAGCCGACGGCGTAGTTCCCGGCGGCGCAGGCGGTGGGGACGGTGACCGTCTCCACGTCCTCCAGGCCCAGTTCGCGGACGATGCCCGCAGAGAGCCGGCCGGGCCACACGCGCCGGGCGACCACCGGGTCGAGGGTGTCCTCGTCCCCGGCGACCTGGAGCCCGGTGAGGTGGTCGAGGTCGCGGGACTCGCCGTCGGTGGTGCCGACCGAGACCAGGGAGCGCCTGGCCCGGACGTCCGCCTCGGTGAGTCCGCCGTCGGCCACCGCCATACGGGCTCCGGCGACCGCGAACTGGGCGGCCCGGCCGAGCTCGTCGGCCGGCAGCTCGCGCAGCCAGGCCTCCGGCTCGAAGTCGGTGATCTCGCAGGCGTTGGAGTGGGCGAAGCCGGTGGTGTCGAAGGCGCTGATGGGCTTCGCCCCGCTGCGTCCGGCGCGCAGTCCTTCGGCGAAGGCGTCGACGCCGGTGCCGATGCTCGTCACGACACCGAGACCTGTGATCACCACCCGGTGCCGGGGAGCGGGTCGCCGCCCCGTCGCGGCCGTCTCGGAGGTCACTTGCTCTCGGCCTCCGCGATCACGGCGTACACGCCGACCAGGTTGACCATGCGGCTGAGCTCGGACTGCTCCAGCGTGATGCCGAAGACGCGCTCCAGCGAGGCCAGGATCTCGATGGTGCGCAGGGAGTCGGCGTCGTGCTCCTCCTTGAACAGGCTCGTCTCGGTCACCTCGTCGAGGTCGAGTTCGAGGATGTCGCAGACGATGTCCTTGATCTGCTCCTTGCGCCCGGCGTCGAGGGCGGGGATCTGGGTGGTCATCTGATGTTCCTCCAATGAACGGCGGTCCGCGGCGGACCTGCCGGTGCCGTGCCGGGTGGGCGCCCGGTGGGGTGTCGAGGTGGTGGGGGTCTTGCGTGGTTACCGATGGATCGATGGTGGGAGGGGCCGCTATCAGTGGCCTATATCCACCAGGTGCGGGGTGCGGGCCACGGAGCGGGGCTCCTTCCACAGGTGCGAGACCTCGCCGAACTGGCGGTACACCCAGGCGTCGTCGTAGATCGTCTCCAGGTAGCGGTCGCCGCCGTCGGGCAGGACGAGCACCACGTTGGAGCCGGGGACGATGTCCGGGGCGATCCGTTCCAGGGCGGCGACGACGGCCCCGGAGGACCCGCCGGCGAGTACGGCCTCGTCGCGGACGAGGCGCCGGCAGCCGACGACGCAGTCGAGGTCGCCGACGTGGATGACCCGGTGGGCGTCCGAGGGACGCAGCAGCCGGGGCACCACCGAGGCACCGTGGCCGGGGATGAGCCGGGTGCGGCGCTCCTGCGGGCCGAAGAGCACGCTGCCGATGGCGTCCACCGCGTTGATCGTGGTGGACATGCCGTGCCGGCGGACGTACTCGGCGCAGCCGCCCAGGGTGCCGCTGGTGCCGGCGGCCAGGACGAGCTGGTCGACGCGGCCGTCGAGGGCCTCGGCGATCTCCCGCATCGTGGTCTGGTGGGCGATCGGGTTGAGCGGGTTGGAGTACTGGTCGGGCCAGTAGGCGCCGGGGGTCTGGGCGACGAGGTCGGCCACCCGGCGCAGCCGGGCCGGCAGGAGTTCGCCGGTGGCCGGGTCGGGGTCGACGACGATCTCGACCTCGGCCCCGTAGGCCCGCAGGATCGCGACGTTCTGCCGGGTCGTGCGGGCGTCCACCACGCAGATGAAGCGCAGTCCGAAATACCCGCAGATCTGGGCGAGCCCGATCGCGAGATTGCCGGAACTCGACTCGATCACGGTTGATGTGCCGGGGACGAGTTCCCCGGTCCTGATGCGCGCCAGCACCATGGAAAGTGCCGAGCGGTCCTTGATACTTCCTCCGGGATTGAACCGCTCCACCTTGGCGAACACCCGCGAGCCGAGGCCCGGCAGCAAACGCTCCAGTTCAATGAGCGGAGTTCCTCCCACGGTAGAGAGGATTCCCTTCGTCCCTTCGTCGTACGGCATCTGATGCAGCCATCCTCTGCTGGGAGTTGCGGGGTGCGGATACAGCGTGACCGAGATTCGGCCAATCCGCTATATCGATGCCATACGGCTGGTTATAGGTGGCGCATAGTCGATGGCCTGAATCTCTTCCACATCGCACCACGGAACTCCCCACGCTGACGGAAGAGAGAGTCCCTCACATGACCGGCACCGACTCGCGCATTCAGAAAGTCGTCATCCTCGGCGGCGGTACCGCCGGCTGGATGACCGCCGCCTATCTCGGCAAGGCGCTCCAGGGCACCGTGGACATCACGGTGCTGGAAGCCCCGGCGATTCCGCGGATCGGTGTCGGTGAGGCCACCGTCCCGAACCTCCACAAGGTCCTCTTCGAATACCTCGGCATCGCCGAGGAGGAGTGGATGCGGGAGTGCAACGCGAGCTTCAAGATGGCCGTGCGCTTCGTGAACTGGCGCACCGGCGGCCAGGGCGAGTCCCAGGCCCGCGTGCTGGAGAACGGCGGCCCGGACCACTTCTACCACCCCTTCGGCATCCTGCCGGACAGCGACAACGTCCCGATGTCGCACTACTGGGCCAAGCGCAAGCTGGAGGGCCAGACCGAGGAGCCCTTCGACTACGCGTGCTTCCGCGAGCCCCCCGTCATGGACGCGAAGAAGTCCCCGAAGTGGCTCGACGGCACCCCGTCCACCCGCTACGCCTGGCACTTCGACGCCGCCCTGGTCGCCGACTTCCTGCGCCGCTTCGCCACCGAGAAGCAGGGCGTGCACCACGTCCAGGGCGAGATGACCCACGCCGAGAAGGACGAGCGCGGCTTCATCAAGGCCCTGCACACCAAGGACGGCCGGGTCCTGGACGCCGACCTGTTCGTGGACTGCTCCGGCTTCCGCGGCCTGCTCATCAACAAGGCCCTCGAAGAGCCGTTCATCGACATGAGCGACCACCTGCTCTGCGACAGCGCCGTCGCCACCGCCGTGCCGCACGACGACGAGGCGAACGGCATCGAGCCGTACACCTCCGCCATCGCGATGTCCTCCGGCTGGACCTGGAAGATCCCGATGCTGGGCCGCTTCGGCTCCGGCTACGTCTATTCCAGCAAGTTCACGACGCAGGAAGAGGCGACCAAGGAATTCAGCGCGCTCTGGGGCCTCGACCCGGAGACCACCAAGTTCAACCACGTGAAGTTCCGGGTGGGGCGCAACCGCCGCGCCTGGGTGAACAACGTGGTGAGCATCGGCCTCTCCTCGGCGTTCCTCGAACCGCTGGAATCGACCGGCATCTACTTCATCACCGCGGCCATCTACCAGCTCGCCAAGCACTTCCCGGACCGCAATTTCCACCCGGAGCTGGCCAACAGCTTCAACCGCGAGATCGAGGTGATGTTCGACGACACCCGTGACTTCATCCAGGCGCACTTCTACTACGCGCCGCGCAACGACACGCCGTTCTGGCGGGCGAACAAGGAACTGACGCTCCCGAAGAACATCCAGGAGAAGATCTCCGCGTACAAGGCCGGCCTCGCGATCAACTCCCCGATCGCCGACGAGTCCACGTACTACGGGAACTTCGAAGCCGAATTCCGCAACTTCTGGACCAACGGCAGCTACTACTGCGTCTTCGCGGGTCTCGGCCTGGAGCCGGACGCTCCGCTCCCGGCCCTCGCGCACAAGCCCGACTCCGTGGCGGGCGCCGAGGCCATGTTCGGCAAGGTGAAGCAGGAGCAGGAGCACCTCCTGGACACCCTGCCGAGCACGTACGACTACCTGCGTCAGCTGCACGGCAAGTAAGCGGCCGCAGTCCCTTCCGGTGCGCTGGCCCGGAGCCGGTTCCTCCCCCCGGCTTCCGGGCCCGCGCCGCACCCCCAGCTTCAGGAGAGCACCCCGACATGTCACAGACCTCCCAGCCCGTCCCGTCCGTCCGCGCCGCCCAGTCCGGGGGCGCCGAGCCCGAAGCCGACATCAGGCCCCTGATGTCGGCGTTCCCGTCCGGTGTCTCGGTGATCACCACGATCGGCACGGATTCCGAGCCGCGCGGCATGACCTGCAGCTCCCTGGCCAGCGTGGCCCTGTCCCCGCCTACGATCGTGCTGTGCCTGCGCACCGCGAGCCCGACCGTGCAGGCCGTCCTGGAGACGGGCCACGTCGCGGTCAACCTGCTGCACGAGAACGCCCGGCCGGTCTCCGACCTCTTCGCCTCGGGAGCCGCGGACCGCTTCGAGCGCACCGAGTGGCGGCTGCCGCTGGGGGCCGGCGGCCCGCACCTGGCGGAGGCCGCGCACGCCGTCGCCGACGGAGAGGTGGTCCGCTCCGTGGAGTTCGGCGACCACACCGCGGTCTTCGTCCGCGTCCACCGGGTCTCGCTGCGCGACGACGAGGAACCCCTGCTGTACGGCAAGCGCAGATACGCCCGCTGGACCGACGCCACGGCCGTCCCCGGCCCACCCGCCGCCGCCCCGCCCCTGCCCGCGAGACCCGCCCCGCTCGCCGCCCCCGCCCCGGCGGCCACGAAGGAGGCCGCCCGTGTCCGCCCGTGACCCGCTGCCCGACCTGCTGATCGCGATCCCCGCCGTCATCATCGCGTGCAAGGCCGGCGCGATGCTCTTCCGCCGCCTCGGACAGCCGCCGGTGGTCGGCGAGATCGCCGTCGGCATCCTGCTCGGGCCCTCGCTGCTCGGCTGGCTGTGGCCCTCGGCCCAGACATGGCTGTTCCCCGGGACGGTCCTGCCGTTCACCGGGGCGTTCGGGAACATCGGCCTGCTGGCCTTCATGTTCCTGGTCGGGCTGGAGCTGAACCTCTCCAACCTGCGCGGGCACAGCCGTACCGCGATCGCCGTCAGCCAGGCGAGCATCGCGCTCCCGCTGGTCCTCGGCTCGGGACTGGCCCTGCTGATGTACGACTCGCTGGCCCCCGACGGGGTCTCCCAGCTCGCCTTCGTGCTGTTCATCGCCGTGTCCATGAGCATCACGGCGTTCCCGGTGCTCGCCCGGATCCTGACCGACCGGGGGCTCTACAACACCCGGATCGGCGCCCTGGCCATGGCCTGCGCGGCCGTGGACGACGTGACCGCCTGGTGCCTGCTGGCCGCGGTCGTCGCCGTCAGCACGAGCAGCTCCCCGCTGGACGCCGCCACCACCGCCGCGCTCGCGGCCCTGTTCCTGGCGTTCATGATCTACGCGGTCCGGCCGCTGCTGGCCAAGTGGGCCGTGCGGGCCGCCCGGACCGTGGACTCGGTCGTCCTGGTGGTGCTGTTCAGCGGGCTGTGCCTGTCGGCCTTCACCACCGACAAGATCGGCGTGCACGCGCTGTTCGGCGCCTTCGTCTTCGGTGTGGTCACTCCCCGCGGCTCGCGGGTGATCGAGCTGTGCGCGGCCCGGCTGCGGGCCTTCACCATCCCGATCCTGCTGCCGCTGTTCTTCGTCAACACCGGTCTGCGCACCGACGTGGGCCTGGTGGTCGCCGATCCGATGATGTGGGTGTGGGCCCTGGCCGTCATGGCCGTCGCCTTCCTCGGCAAGTGGGGCGGCAGCACCGGTGCCGCGCGGGCCACCGGCCAGTCCTGGCGTGACGCCATGTCGATCGGCGCCCTGATGAACTGCCGCGGCCTGACCGAACTGGTGGTGCTGAACCTGGGGCTGGAACTCGGGGTGATCGGGCCGGACCTGTTCACGATGCTGGTCCTGATGGCCCTGCTCACCACGGCGATCACCTCTCCCGCGCTGTCCTGGATCCGAAGGGGGGTGTCCCCCGCGAAGGAGGCCGACGACGTGGCCGACGGGCCCCTGGTCCACGAACCGGTCGAACTCCCGGCCAAGGCCGGCGTCTCCTGAAGCGCCCGCCGGGCACCTGACCCCGCTCCGCCCCACCCCGGCTCCGTCCGGGTTCCGTGACGCGATCGCCGGTGCGGCCGTACCGTCCCCCTCCCAGGGACCGGTACGGCCGCACCGCCGCGTCATGCCACGGCGGCGCCCCGGTGCGCGCCGCTCACCGTCCCGCCGCGGCGAGCGGTGCCGGGGCGTGTCCGGCCGCCGCCCGTACCCACCGCTCCAGTACGGTCTGCGCCGCACCCGAGTCGAGGGACCGGGCGGCCACCGCGACCGATTCGCGCAGCCGCTCGGTGACCGTACGGCCCCGGGACGGCTCGGCGGCGGCCAGCGCGGCGCCCGCCGAGAGCAGCACCGCGTCGCGCACCGGACCCCGCTCCCGGCCGGCGAACAGCCGCCGCGCCACCGCCGCGTTGTGCGCGGCGTCCGCCCCGCGCAGGGCGTCGAGGGGGGCGAACGCGATGCCGATGTCCCTCGGGTCGAAGGACTCCTCCCGCACCCGCCCCTCCTCGACGCTGAGCACCGTCGAGGTGGTCGTGACGCTCAGTTCGTCGAGCCCGTCGTCCCCGCGGAATACCAGGGCGGTGCCGCCCCTGCGGGCCAGCACCCCCGCGATCAGCGGGAGCAGCCGGGCGTCGGCCACACCGACCGCCTGGGCGGTCGGCAGCGCCGGGTTGGTCAGCGGGCCCAGCGCGTTGAAGACCGTGGGGATCCCCAGCTGCTTGCGGACCGGCGCCGCGTGCCGCATCGACGGGTGGAAGTCGGGGGCGAAGCAGAAGGTGATGCCCGCCTCCTCCACCAGCGCCGCGACCCGGGCCGGCGGCAGGCGCAGGGTCACCCCGAGCGCCTCCAGCACGTCCGCGGAACCCGAGGCCGAGGTGGAGGCCCGGTTGCCGTGCTTGACGACCCGGGCCCCGGCGCCGGCCGCGACGATCGCGGACATGGTCGAGATGTTGACCGTACGGGCGCCGTCGCCGCCCGTACCGACCACGTCGACCGTGGCGCCGGGCACGTCGAGGGAGACCGCGTGGTGCAGCATCGCGCGGACCAGGCCCTCCAGCTCGGCGACCGTCTCCCCCTTGCCGCGCAGGGCGACCAGGAAGCCGGCGAGCTGCGCCTCGGTGGCCTCGCCGCGCATCACCTGGTCCATCGCCCACGCGGTATCGGCGGCGCCCAGGTCCCGTCCGGCGAGCAGGGCCTCGAGCAGCGTGCTCCAGTTGCGGTCCATCAGTGCCATTCTCCGGATTCCGACGTGGTGGTGGGGACGGGAACGGGGGCGGTGCGGGGGGTCCCGTCCGCAGTGACGCTGACCGGGGCGGACGACGTCTCGCTGTCCGCGACCTGCACCGCACCCGCTACGGCCACCGCCACGGCGATGGCGACGGTGATCCGCTTGATCTGGGTACGCAAGGTGTTCTGCATCTCGGTTCTGCTCCCCCGTTGAGTCCTGCTCGAGTCCCGGTCTGTTCCGGTGAGAAGAACACTAGGAAGGAGCGGCTTCGAGCTGATATCGCTGCGTCTTCGGGGGCCGCGCCATTTCGATAAGAACGATATAACCGCTGGTCAGGGCCGGTCTCGCGGATGATAAACGGCATCGGGACCGGCCTTGACGACCTCTGTGGAGCCGATCGAGGGGCACTTGAGGACCCCTCGGATATCGCTCGCCGATAACCCAAGAAGCGGAGGCTCAGCGTTCCCGATACATTTCGGCCACCATGAAGGCCAGATCCAGCGACTGGGTGCGGTTGAGCCGGGGGTCACAAGTGGACTCATAGCGTTCGCTCAGCCCGTCCAGGCTCACTTCCTCACCGCCTCCCACACATTCGGTGACATCGCCCCCGGTGAATTCCAGGTGCACGCCCCCGGGATGCGTCCCGAGCTGGCGGTGGACCTCGAAGAAGCCCTTCACCTCGTCGACGATGTCGTCGAAGCGGCGGGTCTTGAGCCCCGAGGGTGCCTCGAAGGTGTTGCCGTGCATGGGATCGCTCACCCACGCCACCGGCGCCCCCTCCGCGGCCACCTTCTCCACCAGCACCGGCAGCCGGTCGCGCACCTGGCCGGCGCCCATGCGGACGATGAAGGTCAGCCGCCCGGGCTCCCGTTCGGGGTCGAGCCGGTCGATCAGCCGCAGCACGGTGTCGGAGTCGGTGGCCGGCCCGAGCTTGACCGCGACCGGGTTGGAGAGCTTCGAGAAGAACTCCACGTGCGCCCCGCCGAGGTCCCGGGTCCGTTCCCCGATCCACAACATGTGGCCGCTGGTCGCATAGCGCCGCCCGGTCGCCGGATCCTCCCGGACCAGCGGCTCCTCGTACTCCAGCAGCAGGCCCTCGTGGCTGACGAAGAACTCCACGGCGTGCTGGATGCGTTCGTCGGCCCCGCAGGCCCGCATGAAGTTGAGGGCCTGGTCGATCTGGCCGGCCAGCGCCGAGTAGCGCTCGCCGACGGGCGAGCGGGCCACGAAGTCCTGGTTCCAGGCGTGCGCCTGGCGCAGGTCCGCGTAGCCGCCGGTGGTGAAGGCCCGTACGAGGTTCAGCGTGCCCGCGGCGGCCTGGTGCATCCGCAGCAGCCGTCCCGGGTCCGGTTCCCGCTCGGCCGCCTCGAAGGGGAAGCCGTTGACGGCGTCGCCCCGGTAGGCGGGCAGCGTGAGCCCGTCCCGCGTCTCGGTGGGCTTCGAGCGGGGCTTGGCGTACTGCCCCGCCATCCGGCCGATCTTCACGACCGGCACGGAGGCGGCGTACTGGAGGACGAGCGCCATCTGCAGCAGGGTGCGCACCTTGCGGCGTACGGAGTCCTCCCGGACGTCCGCGAAGGTCTCGGCGCAGTCCCCGCCCTGGAGGAGGAAGGCCTCGCCCCGCGCGACGGCGCCGAGCCGCTGCTTGAGCTGCTCGCACTCGGCGGCGACCACGAGCGGAACGGTGTCGCGCAGCTCGGCGCGCACCGCCTCCAGGGCCGCCGCGTCGGGCCACTCGGGCTGTTGTGCCGCGGGCAGGGCCCGCCAGGAATCCACGTGCTCCACGAAATGCTCCTTCGTCACCCGGCGAGGGTGTCTGCGGGCTGCTGGGTCCGTGCGGTGGTGAGGAAGTTCTGCAGGAGCCGCATGCCGCCGACCGTGGTGATCGACTCCGGGTGGAACTGCACCCCTTCGACGGCGAGGGTCCGGTGGCGCAGCCCCATCACGTAGCCGTCGTCGACGGCGTGCGCGGTGGCGATCAGCTCCTGCGGCAGGGGCTGCGCCACGATGAGCGAGTGGTAGCGGGTGGCGGTCATGGGGGCGCCGAGCCCCGCGAAGACCCCGGCGCCGTCGTGGGCGACCTCGCTGGTCTTGCCGTGCTTGAGCCGGTCGGCGACGCGCACGGCGCCCCCGTAGGCCAGGCCGATGGCCTGGTGGCCCAGGCAGATGCCGAGCAGCGGCACCCGTCCGGCGAAGCGGTGCACGAGCTCGACGTGGCCGGAGTCGGCGGGATGTCCCGGGCCGGGACCCAGGACGACGGCGTCGGGGAGCCGGGCGGCGAGGTCGCCGGGGCTCTCGGTGCGGGAGCGGACGACCTCGGTGGTGGCGCCGAGGGAGCGCAGGTACTGGTCGATGATGTGGGTGAAACTGTCGTACGCGTCGACGAGCAGGACCTTCACGGGAGCAGCTCCTCACCGGTGAGCGCCCAGTAGGCGGCCCCCATCTTGTGCAGGGTCTCGCGCCACTCGGCGGCGGGCGAGGAGTCCGCGACGATGCCGGCGCAGCTCTGGGTGGAGTACGTCGACCCGTCGTGGGTGACGGTGCGGATGCACAGGGCCAGCCGGGACCAGCCGCGGACGTCGACCAGGCCGACGGCCCCCGCGTACATGCCCCGGGAATCGCTCTCCAGTTCGGAGATGATCTCCATGGCGCGGATCTTGGGGGCGCCGGTGACCGTCCCGGCGGGGAAGGTCGCGGCCAGCGCCGACCAGGTGTCCTCGCCCGGGGCGAGGACACCCTCCACCGTGGAGACCAGGTGGAAGACGTGCGAGAAGGTCTCGACCGCCATGACGTCGCGGGCTTCGAGGGTGGTGGGCAGGCTGACGCGGCCGATGTCGTTGCGGCACAGGTCGACCAGCATCACGTGCTCGGCCCGCTCCTTCTCGCTGGCGAGCAGGGCCTCGATGCGCGGTCCGTCCACCGCCGGGTCCCCGCTGCGCGGGGTGGTGCCCGCGATCGGGCGCATGACGATGCGCTCGCCCTCGGTGCGGAAGAGGACCTCGGGACTGGCCCCGATCAGGGTCGATCCGTACCGGGGCACGAGGTACATGTAGGGGGAGGGGTTGCGCGCGCGGAGCCTGCGGTAGACCTCGGCGGGGGTCAGCGCGCTGTCGACCTCGATGCGGTGGCCGATCTGGATCTGGTAGATGTCGCCGACGCCGATGTGTCCGAGGCAGCGTGCGACGTTGGCCAGGAAGGCGGCCTCGTCCGTGCTGTCGCGGACGGCGAGCGGGGCGGGGGCCGCGGGCGCCCGGCCGGCCGGCTCGGTCATCCCGGCGGTCAGCCGCTCGACGATCCCGGCCAGGTCGGTACGGGCGGCGGGGCCGCCGTCGGAGCCGAAGGCGTCGCTGCGGGCGGCCAGCCGTACGGCCGTACCGGCGTCCAGGTCGTACCAGACGGTGTCCTGGAACAGGGTCAGGACCAGGTCGGGCGCACCCTCGCCGGAGTCGGTGCGCTCGGGCAGCTCCTCCATGTACCAGGCGGCTCCGTAGCCGATCGTGGCCAGGAAGCCGAAGGCGTAGTCGGGGCGGCCGCTGTCGACGTCGAAGGAGGCCTCCACGGCCCGCAGGACGTCCCAGACCTGGCCGGGACGCTCGAACAGCCGGTCGCCGTCGGGGCCTTCGGCCAGCCCCAGCCGGTCGGCGACCGCGGAGAGCACGGCCAGTACGGGCGCCGCGCCGACGGCGGAGATCCGCCCCGGGTGGATCCGCAGCTCGGCGAGCCGGCCGAAGCCGACGACGGCCGAGTTCCCGTCGAACTCGGGGCTCTCCAGGGACTCCAGGAGGAACACGTCCTCCCCGAACCGCGCGCGCAGGGCCTCGTACAGCTCCATGGGCGGGTGCGGGTCCAGGAGGGTCTCCTCGACCCGGACGGGGAGGGGGCGCCGGCCGGGATCGGCCGGCGCCCGAGTGGTGGTGTCGAGCAGTGTGGTCACTGAATCACTTTCCTCGGACGGCTCGGGGCCGTGGTGGGGGCGGCCGTGGGGGGGGCGGGGGCGGAGGTCTCAGCCGTAGCGGCGCATCTCGTGGAAGAAGTCCTCGACGACCGTGAGCCGGCCCTGCGCGTCGAGGGTGTCGTGGATGTGCCGGCCGACCGCGAGGTCGAGCACGCCGAGGCCGAAGGGGGAGAAGAAGACGGGCTTGTCCTCGGGGACGGCCAGCTGCCCGGACAGCACGTCGTACAGCGTCCCGTCGACGAAGTCACGGCTGCCGGTAAGCTGTTCGGCCAGGTGGGGGGAGGTGTCGGCCTTCAGGCAGTGCTCGATGTCGTCGACGACGTTGAAGCCGGAGAGGATCACCTCGGGCGACAGGTCGCGCAGGGAGACGTGCAGGACCAGCGGGTTGTGGGTGAACCACTGCGGGTCGGTGACGTGGGGGGTGCCCGCGACGGTCGCGAAGACGACCAGGTCGCTCTCGCGGATCAGCTTCTCGGCACTGTCGTGGACGGTGACGGGGCCCTGCTCGCCGGAGCGGGTGAGGTAGTCCGCGAAGCCCTCGGCGTGCTCGGTGGACAGGTCGTGCACACCGATCTCGTCGAACTCCCAGCCCGTGCCCGCCAGGTACTGGTGGATGAAGCGCGCGATCAGGCCGACGCCGA
The DNA here is from genome assembly GCF_043199995.1 of Streptomyces sp. NPDC048507. Taxonomy (NCBI): domain Bacteria; kingdom Bacillati; phylum Actinomycetota; class Actinomycetes; order Kitasatosporales; family Streptomycetaceae; genus Streptomyces; species Streptomyces sp. NPDC048507. The sequence goes on from NZ_JBICWZ010000012.1 coordinate 59,138, forward strand.
AGAAGCCGATCCGGCGCGGGCGGCGGCCGGCCGGGCTGAGCCGGTCGGCGGCCAGCGCGGCGGAGGCGGCGGTGCGCGCCGCGCTGATGATCGAGGATTCCAGGCAGGCGATCGGGTAGCCGGTTTCCGGGTCGTTGAGGATCAGCACGGCGGAGGCACGCGGAATTCCGGCCGCCACATTGTCGGGGAAGCTGGAAATCCACTTCACTCCGTCGACCGGAGCCGTTCCCCCGATGGACGCCGGAAGCGCGATGATCCGCGAGGTCGGCCGGTCGGGAAAGCGCAGGAAATAGGACGGCGGATTGACCGTCCCGCCCTCGCCGTGCACCCGATAAGCGGATTCGATCAATCCGACCACCTCGGGCGCACGGCCGTCGAGGACTTCGTGCACCTGTGCGCCGGGGATCACGGCAAAAGAGGGCGCACCGACCGTACGTGACATCGCAGACTCCACAGCTCGGCAGTTTTCTCGTCTGCGATGACGCTAGGGAGCCGCTTTATCGCCGGGTTATTGGGCGGTTACGCGCTCTCCCCCACGTGCGCGGCCACGTCGGCGGCTCCGGCCCGGTCCAGCGCCCGGACCGTGCGCTCCTCCCACGGAGGGGCGCCGATGCCCCGGAAGACGCTCAGCGCCGCCGCGAGGTGGGCCAGCCCCTCCTCCTCGCGCCCGCCCGCCCGGTAGGCCTCGCCGAGTGCGAGCCGGATCTGGCCCTCGATCATCGGGCTCCGGGTCCGCCGGGACGCGTCGAGCGCCGCGAGGAAGGTCTCCTCGGCCGCATCGGCGGCGCCCGCCGAGTGCCTGGTCTGCGCCAGGCCCAGCAGGGCGTACGCCTGTCCCAGCAGATCCGACTTCTCCTCCACGATGCGCACCGCCCGGGCGAAGGCCGTCTCCGCCTCCGCCAGTCGGCCCAGCTCCAGATAGGCGCTGGCCAGCCGGTAGACCCCTTGCGCGAGGCTGCGCGAGACCCCGCCCTGGATCGCCTCGGACACCCGTACGGCGTCCAGCCCCAGCTCCACCGCGGCCTCCGGCCGGCCCTGGTCGAGGGCGAGCTGCGCCATCCCGTTGAGCACGTAGGCCTCCGAGGCCCGGTCCCCCGCCGAGCGGAACACCGGCAGCGCCTCTCCCAGCCGCTCCACGGCACGGCCGTACTCCCCCCGGATCCGGTCGATGACCGCGAGGTTGCGCAGCACCAGGGCCCGGCCCAGCGGATCGCCGGCCCGGGCGTAGAGGTCGAGGGCGCTCTCGTGGCGCCGCGCGGAGTCGTCGAGTCGGCGCAGCCGAAGGTCGATGGCGCCGAGCTGCTGCTCCATCGCCGCCTGGCCGCGCAGGTTGTCCGTGGCGCGCGAGGCCTCCAGCGCGTACTCGCTGCAACGACGCCAGTCCTCCAGGTAGTTGCGCGACTCGAAGAGCACCGTCATCGAGGCGACCAGGTCCCAGGCCAGGTCGGACTGGCCCGTCCGCGCCGCCTGTTCGACCAGGGCAACCAGCGACAGCCGCTCCGCCTCGTACCACTCCAGGGGCGCTGCCAGCAGCTCCTCCAGCATGACGGCGTCGATTTCCCGGCGGGGCACCTCGCTGTGGACGATGCCGAAGTCCCCGCCGTACTCGCGCCGGTGTGCCTGCTCGGCGATGGTCAGGCAGGTGCGGAAGACCCGGTCGCACGCCGCCAGCCGGTCCTCCTCGCTCTCCTCCGCCCGCGCCAGCTCCTCCGCGTAGAGCCGCATCAGGTTCTGGAAGCGGTAGCGCAGCTGCCCGGTGGCGTCGACGCCGACGACCTCCAGGAACTGGGCGTCCACGAGGTGCTCGATGAGCCGTTCCGCGTCCAGGACGTCCTGGTCCATCAGCGCGGCCCCCACCCAGGCGGTGAAGTCCGGTACGCCGAGCAGCCCGAGGTAGCGGTAGAGCCGGGCCGCGTCCTTGTGGAGGTAGCGGTAGCTCAGCTCGAAGCTCGCCCGGATCTGGGACTCGCCCTGGCTCAGCTCGTCCAGCCGGCGCCGCCCGTCGCTGAGCCGGGTGACCAGGTGCCGCACCGACCAGTGCGGCTTGGACGCCAGCCGGGCCGCCGCGATGCGCAGCGCGAGGGGCAGCCGGTCGCACAGCTCGGCGAGCCGGGCCGAGTCCTCGGGCGCGGCCAGGATCCGCGCCTCGCCCACGATCCGGCCGAGCAGTTCGACCGACTCGTCCTCGGGCAGCACTCCGAGGTGCACCCGGGCACGCTGCGGCCAGGTCACGAGCTGCTCCAGCTGCTCCCGGCTGGTCACCAGGACCGTGCAGCCGCCGCTGCCCGGCAGCAGCGGCCGGATCTGCGCGAACGTGCGTACGTTGTCGAGCACGAGCAGCACCCGGCGTTCGGAGAGCACGCTGCGGTACAGCGCGACCCGGTCCTCCAGCCCGTTGGGCACGTCGTCGCTCTCCACGCCGAGCGAGCGCAGGAAGCGGCTGAGGATGTCGCCGGCCGTCGTCGGGGCGTGGTGCTCGTCATATCCGCGGAGGTCGGCGAACAGCCGTCCGTCCGGGTACTGTTCGGTAACCCGGTGCGCCCAGCGGACGGCGAGGCCGGTCTTGCCCACGCCCGCGACGCCCGTGATCAGTCCGATGGTGGGCGTGCGGTCCCCGTCGCCGTGCCCGTCGGCCAGGGCGTCGAGGGCGGCGAGTTCCTCGCCGCGTCCCGCGAACCCCGGCACGTCGGGCGGGAGTTCGGAGGGGACGACGTGGCCTCGTGCTCCTAAAGCGTCCGCCACGGCTTCCACCGGGTTGACGGGCGACGCCTCGAAGGCCAGGGCGGGGTCGTCGCGCAGGATCGCGTCGTGCAGTTCCTGGAGTTCGGGTCCCGGGTCCATGCCCAGTTCGTCGATGAACTGGCGTCTCGCCTCCCGGAAGCTCTCCATCGCCTCGGCCCGCCGCCCGGAGCGGTACTGGGCGAGGATGAAGTGGTAGCGGGTGCGCTCGCGCAGCGGGTGTTCCCGTACGGTCGCGGCCAGTTCCGGCAGCAGCAGCTGGTGGCGGCCCAGCTCCAGCTGGACGGAGGTCATCGCCTCGTAGGCGTTGATCCGGACTTCCTCCCAGCGGGCCGCCTCGTCCTCGACGAGCTGCCCGCTCACCCCGGCGAGCGCCGGACCGCGCCACAGGGCGAGGGCTTCGGCGTAGCAGCGGGCCGCGTCGGCCGGGCGCGCCTCGCGGACCGAGGTCTCGGCCTCGGCGACGAGTCCGGTGAAGGTGACGGTGTCCAGCGCGTGCCCCTCCGCACGCAGCAGGTAACCGGGGTGGGCGGTGACGATGACTTCCTCGGTCACGCCCTCGCTCTTGAAGGCCTTGCGCAGGGCGGCGATGACGATGGCCACCTGGGTCCGCGCGGTGGCAGGAGGCCTGCCGTTCCACACTACATCCACAAGCGTGTCAACTGGCACAATCCGCCCCGGACTCAGGAGCAGAAGGGCCAGAATCGTACGTTGCCGGGCACCTCCCACCAGGACCGGCCGCTCCCCCGCGGTGGCCATAAGTGGACCAAGAATTCTGAAACTGAGCCGCTCACCCAATGGATCTCCCCCCGTCACTGACCGAGCCCGGCCAGCCTGAGCAGCCTACCTGTCTGCCGCTGACAGAAAAGGGGCGTGGCACAAGCCAAGTGGCAGGTGGGACACCCTGACCGAAAGCTGATCCGTCACCTAGGGATTGGCTGGAATCATTCGGTCCAGCTCACTCCGCCTCCACCCCGGAAGAACCAGTTCAAGCCATCTCCGGGGGAACCGGAATCCGCAGGCCGGACGGGCATGCGAAAGGGCCCGGCCCCCGCGAGCGTTCACTCACGGGGGCCAGACCGTCGCACAGGGTTCCGTCAGCCGCCGGCCGGGGCGAAGTGGAGGGGGTGACGGATCATTTCCGGTCCCCGTACCCGGGTGCCGTGGACCACCAGTTCGCACCCCGGGGCGACACGGCAATCGATCGTGCGGCCGTCATTGGTGTCGAAGGTCGCCGACAGGGCCACCGTCTCGTCGAGCCGCCCCTGGTCGGTGGTGGCCGGCGGGCGCCCGCGGGTGCGGCAGCCGGTGTACTCCGTATCGCCCGCCGCGCACTGCACGACCACGGAGTGGTACTGCGGCTCGTACCCGCGGCCCGTGACCCGTACGGACTGCCCGTCCACCAGGCCCCGGTCGGGGTCCACCCGGACCGTGGGCGCCGCTTCGAGGTCCCCGTGCGGACGGAACCGCAGCGCGACCGTGGTCAGGACGGCCCCGGTGTTGTCGGTCAGCGCCAGCCGGCACGGGTGCGCGGCGGTCGCGGTACGGCAGTCGAAGGCGCCCTCTCCGGTGGCGAGCTGGGCGTAGAGCTTCTTCGGGTTCACCGCCAGCGTCCCGTCCGGGAGCACCCGGAACTGCCGGCTGGTGTCCTCGTCACAGGCCCCCGCCACCGTGTCCGGCGCACACACCTCCACCCACACGTACGCCTTGGCCGGCCCGCCCTTGACGGAGAACCCCACGACGTCCCCGTCCAGCAGCCCGGTGGTCCGCTTGACGAGCAACTCCGGCGCCCCCGGCCCGGCCGCCGCGGCCTGCCCCACCCCCGTGAACCCCGCCCCGACCAGCGCCAGCACCAGCGCGGCCCGGGCGAACGATCCCCATGCCCTCATGCTTCCCCCTCCCGACCGGCCCGTCCGGTCGGGAGGCATCCTCCCGGCTCCCCCGCACCCCGACAAGAACGCCTATCCGGCCGCGCGAGGGCGGCGTACGAGGCGGTCACAACGCCCGGCCGACCGCCCCGCGCACCGACGGCCCGCGGGACCGGGGCCCGGACACCCGGCCGCCCGCGTACCGCTCGCCACCCGGGAGGAGCCGCCCCTCCGGCCCGGCGCACATGGGACCATGGGGCGGGCGGAGAAGGCCCCCGGAGTGAGGACGTGGACCGTGAGCACCCCCCGGCAGGACCCCCCGGGCGATCGGCCGGGCGATCCGCTGCGCGACCCGCGCTTCTTCGCCGACCCCTACCCCACCTACGCCCGGCTGCGCGAAAGCTGCCCCGTCCAGCGGATCCCCACCGGCTCCGGCGGCCACCACGCCTACCTGATCACCGGTCACGCCGAGGCCCGTGCGGCGTTCACCGACCCCCGCCTGTCGAAGGACACGGCCCGCTTCTTCGCGGGCCGCCCCTCCCCCCGCGACCTGCACCCGGCGCTCGCCCGCACCATGCTGGCGAGCGATCCGCCCGTACACACCCGCCACCGGCGGGTGGTGGCGCCGCTGTTCACCACCGGACGCGTCCGGTCCCTGCGCCCCCGCATCACCCGCATCGCCGACGGCCTCACGGCCCACTGGCGGCCGGGCACCGAGGTCGACCTGGTGGCGGACCTGGCCCTGCCCCTCCCCGTCATCGTGGTCTGCGAGTTGCTGGGCGTACCGGAAGCCGACCGCGCCGCGCTCGCCGGCTGGTCGCACGACCTCTTCGACGCGACCGACACCGCCCGCATCGACGCCGCGTCGCACCGCATCGGCGACTACCTCACCAAGCTGATCGACGAGACGGCCCGCGCCACCCCCGGCGACGGCCCCCTCCACTCCCTCCTGCGCGCCTGCGACGCGGGCGGCCTCGACCGCGACGAAGCCGTCTCCCTGGCCGCTCTGCTCCTGGTCGCCGGGCACGAGACCACCACCCACTTCATCGGCAACGCCGCCCTGGCCCTGCTCCGGCACCCGCGGGCCCACGACCGGCTGCGCCGCGACCCGGACCTGATCCCCGGCGCCCTCGACGAACTGCTGCGCCACGACTCCCCGGTGGGGGTGGCCACCTTCCGGCACAGCACCCGAGCCCTCCGCATCGGCGGAACCGACATCCCGGCGGGTGTCCCGGTACTCATCTCCCCCGGCGCCGCGAACCGCGACCCGGCCGCGTTCCCCGACCCGGACCGCCTGGACCTCGACCGCGACGCCACGGCCCACCTCGCCTTCGGCCACGGCATCCACCGCTGCCCGGGCGCCCCCCTGGCCCGGGCGGAGGCGGAGATCGTCCTGCGCGCCCTGCTGACCCGCCACCCGAACGCCCGCCTGGCGGTCCCCGCGGAGTCCCTCCCCCACCACCACTCCCGCCTCACCCGCGGCCTGACCACCCTCCCCCTGACCCTCCCCTGACCGGGCCCCGGCGACCGGCCCGTCAGCCCGCCTTGGCCACCGGCTCCAGGATCGCGACGCACTCCACGTGGTGGGTCATCGGGAAGAGGTCGAAGACGCGCAGGGTGCGGACCTTGTAGCCGTTGTCCTTGAAGTACGCCAGGTCGCGGGCCAGGGCCGCCGGGTCGCAGGCGACGTAGGCGATGCGGCGCGGGGTGAGGCCGGCCACCTGGCGGACCGTCTGCTTGCCGGCGCCCGCGCGCGGGGGGTCGAGGACGACGAGGTCGCACTCGGTGATGCCGGTCTTCGGGAGGATCTGCTCGACCTTGCCCTGCTCGATGCGGACCCGGGGGAAGTCCGCCAGGTTGTGGCGGGCGTCCTCGACGGCGCGCTTCGTCGTCTCGATGCCGAGCACGGCGCCCGTCTCGCCGAGGCGCTCCGCCAGCGCGCCCGCGAAGATGCCGACGCCGCAGTAGAGGTCGAGGGCCATCTCGCCCTTGCGCGGCATCAGGCCCTGCATGACGGCCTTGATCAGGGTGTCGGCGGCCTGCGGGTGGACCTGCCAGAAGCCGCCCATGCCGACGCGGTACGTGCGGCCGTCGGCGCGCTCGCGCACGAAGGGACGGCCGTGGACGCGGTGGACGCCGCCGTCCTTCTCCTCGACCCGGAGCACCGAGACCGGCTTGTCGAGTTCCACCAGGGGCAGCCGGCCGCCGGGGCGGGGGGTCAGGACGACCTGCCGGTCACCGGAGCCCGAGGCGGCGATGGCCTCGACCGAGGCCATCTGGGGCCAGTCCTGCTTCTCGATGCCCAGCTCGCTGACGCCGGGAGCGGCGATCATGCAGTGGTCGATCAGCTCGATGTCGTGCGAGCGGTGCTTGCGCAGGCCCGCGTTGCCGTCCTCGTCGATCGCGAACTGGACCCGGGTGCGCCACTGCGGGACCTGCCCGGCCGGGAGCTTGTCACCCTCGGCCGGCATGACGGTGCCGTCCCAGCCGGCCTCCTCCGGGGTGAGCCCGGCGAGCCGCTGGAGCTGCTCGACGACGACCTCGCCCTTGAGCCGGCGCTGGGCGCCCGGCTTGGCGTGCTGCCAGTCGCAGCCGCCGCACTTGCCGGGGCCGGCGTAGGGGCAGGGCGCCTCGACGCGGTCCTTGGAGGCGTCGAGGACGGTGATCGCGTCGGCGCGCAGGAAGCGGGAGTCGCTCTCGCCCTCCGTGACGCGGGCGACGACCTTCTCGCCAGGCAGGGTGTGGCGGACGAACAGAACGCGGCCGTCCGACGTACGGGCGATGCAGTGGCCGCCGTGCGCGACGGGACCGACCTCGACCTCGTACTCCTCCCCGACCAGTGACTGCTTCTCGTTCTGCTCGGTCATGGTGGGGAGGCTCCAGGGGGTCAAAGGGAAACGGCCGGACGACCGACCCACCAGTTTACGTGGATCTCGTCCGGCCGTTCACCAACCCTCGCGGCGCTACTTGCCCGCCGCGTCCTTCGGGCGCGGGCGCGGGGTGTCCACCGGGCCGCGGCGCACCGCGCCGGGGGCGTTCCAGTCCTGGCGCTTCTTCGCCCGCCGCTTGGCGAGCTCCGAGGACTCCAGCTGGTAGGGCACCGAGGTGACCATCACACCGGGCGTGAACAGCAGCCGGCCCTTGAGGCGCAGCGCGCTCTGGTTGTGCAGCAGGTGCTCGTACCAGCGGCCGACGACGTACTCGGGGATGTAGACGCTGACGGCGTCGCGCGGGTTCTCGCTGCGCAGCCCCTTCACGTACTCCACGACGGGCCGGGTGATCTCGCGGTAGGGCGAGTCGAGGATCTTCAGCGGGACGTTGATCCCACGCCGCTCCCATTCGGCCTTGAGCGCCTTGGTCTCGTCCGGGTCGACGCTGATGCTGAGCGCCTCCAGGGTGTCCGAGCGGGTCAGCTTGGCGAAGGCCAGGGCCCGCAGGGTCGGCTTGTGGACCTTGGAGACCAGGACGATCGAGTGGACCCGGGACGGGCGCACGCTGTCGTCGCTCGGCCCCTCCGCGGCGGCGATCTCGGCGGAGACCCGGTCGTAGTGCTTGCGGATCGCCGTCATCGTTCCGTAGAAGATCACCATGCCCAGCAGGGCGACCCAGGCGCCGTGGGTGAACTTGGTGGCGAGGACGACGACCAGCACCATGCCGGTGAAGAAGGCGCCGAAGGTGTTGATGGCGCGGGAGCGCTGCATCCGGCGCCGCGCGGCCTGGTCCCGCTCGCTGCGCAGGTGGCGGTTCCAGTGCCGGACCATGCCGATCTGGCTCAGCGTGAAGGAGACGAACACGCCGACGATGTAGAGCTGGATCAGCTTCGTGGAGTCGGCGTCGTAGATCCACACCAGCAGCATGGCGGCGCCCGCGAGGAGCACGATGCCGTTCGAGAAGGCGAGCCGGTCGCCGCGGGTGTGCAGCTGGCGCGGCAGGTAGCGGTCCTGGGCGAGGATCGAGCCGAGCAGCGGGAAGCCGTTGTAGGCGGTGTTGGCGGCGAGGAACAGGACGAGCGCGGTGGCGGTCGCCAGCACGATGAACAGGAAGCTGCCGTTGCCGAAGACGGCCTCGGCGACCTGGGAGATCACCGGGTGCTGGACGAAGCCGGAGCCGACCGGCACGCCGTCCTTGAGCAGGTTGGTGGCGGGCGCCTCGGCCATCTTGACGTCGGTGGCCATCGCCAGGCCGATGATCCCGCAGAACATGGTGACGGCCAGCCCGCCCATGAGGGCGAGGGTGGTGGCGGCGTTCTTGCTCTTGGGCTTGCGGAAGGCGGGCACGCCGTTGCTGATCGCCTCGACGCCCGTCAGGGCGGCACAGCCCGAGGAGAAGGCCCGCAGCAGCAGGAAGACGAGGGCGAAGCCCGCCAGCCCCTGGTGCTCGGCCTTGATCTGCAGCCCGGCGGTCGGGGCCTCCATGCTGTCGCCCATCACGAGGCCGCGCCAGGCGCCCCAGGCGATCATCACGAACACGGCGCCCACGAACACGTACGTGGGAATGGCGAAGAGCTTCCCGGATTCCTTCACGCCGCGCAGGTTCATCAGCGTGAGCAGCAGAATCATGATCATCGCCGAGAGCACCTTGTGCTCGATGACGAAATCGACGGCCGACCCGAGGTTCTCGACCCCGGAGGAGATCGACACGGCGACGGTGAGGACGTAGTCGACGAGCAGGGCGCTCGCCACGGTGAGGCCGGCCTTGGGCCCGAGGTTGGTGTTGGCGACCTCGTAGTCACCGCCGCCGCTGGGGTACGCGTGGACGTTCTGCCGGTATGAGGCGACCACGGTGAACATCAGCACGACGACCGCGACCGCGATCCAGGGGCTGAAGTGGTACGCCGACACACCCGCGATCGAAAGGACCAGCAGCACCTCGCCCGGGGCGTACGCCACCGAGGAGAGCGGGTCGGATGCGAACACAGGAAGGGCGATCCGCTTGGGGAGAAGCGTTTCCCCGAGGCGGTCGCTTCGCAGCGCCCGGCCGATCAGGATCCGTTTGGGCACGTCGGTCAGTTTGGACACGCAGAGGATCGTAAGCGTTCGAAATCCGGCTGACGAACCCCCGTCCCACAGTGAGCTGCGATGGACCCCCAATGGGACCCCCCGTGAGCCCCAAAGGGTCACACTCGTGACCGCCCGTGTGTAGCTTGGGCCATGGTCTGAGACCCTGTTTAGCCAGAGCATGCAATGAGGCTGGAAACCAGCGAGCCGCTGTCAGCCGGAAGGACGGCCGTGCACATCGTCATTATGGGCTGCGGAAGAGTGGGCTCCGCCCTCGCGCAGACCCTGGAACAGCAGGGGCACACGGTCGCGGTCGTCGACCAGGACCCCACCGCATTCCGCCGGCTGGGGGCTTCCTTCGGCGGTCGTCGCGTCACCGGGGTCGGCTTCGACCAGGACACCCTGCGGGAGGCCGGCATCGAGGACGCCGGCGCCTTCGCGGCGGTCAGCAGTGGTGACAATTCCAACATCATCGCCGCTCGCGTGGCCCGTGAGATGTTCGGCGTCGAGAACGTCGCCGCCCGCATCTACGACCCCAAGCGCGCGGAGGTCTACCAGCGCCTCGGCATCCCCACCGTCGCGACCGTACGGTGGACCGCCGACCAGATGCTGCGCCGGCTGCTGCCCTCGGGCGCGGAGCCGCTGTGGCGCGACCCCAGCGGCGGCGTGCAGCTGGCGGAGGTGCACACCTCCGCCGCCTGGATCGGGCACAAGGTGAGCAAGCTCCAGGACGAGACCGGGGTCCGTGTCGCGTTCCTCACCCGCCTGGGCGAGGCCACGCTGCCGACTTCACAGACCGTCCTCCAGGAGGGCGACCTCGTCCACGTGATGATGCGCACGGACGAGATCGACAAGGTCGAGGCGGCGTTCGCCGAAGGCCCCGAGGAGGCACACGCATGAGGGTCGCGATCGCCGGAGCCGGCGCGGTGGGCCGCTCCATCGCGGGCGAGCTGCTGGAGAACGGCCACGAGGTGCTCCTCGTGGACAAGGCGCCGACCGCCATCTCGGTGGAGCGGGTCCCGCAGGCCGAGTGGCTGCTGGCCGACGCCTGCGAGATCACCTCGCTCGACGAGGCCGCGCTGCAGCGCTGCAACGTGGTCATCGCCGCCACCGGTGACGACAAGGTCAACCTGGTCGTCTCCCTCCTCGCCAAGACCGAGTACGGGGTCCCCCGGGTCGTGGCGCGGGTCAACAACCCGAAGAACGAGTGGCTCTTCAACGAGTCCTGGGGCGTCGACGTGGCCGTGTCCACGCCGCGCCTGATGTCGGCCCTGGTCGAGGAGGCCGTGAGCGTCGGCGACCTGGTGCGGCTGCTGCGCTTCAGCCACGGCGACGCCAACCTGGTCGAGCTGACCCTGCCCGCCGACTCCCCGGTCGCCGGCACCCAGATCAGCGAGATCACCTGGCCGGAGGACACCTCGCTCGTCACGATCATCCGCGGCAACCGGGTGCTCACCCCGCACGGCGAGGAGACCCTGGAGCCGGGCGACGAGCTCCTCTTCGTGGCCGCCCAGGCCCGCGAGGAACAGCTGGAGGACCTCCTCCAGGCCGGCCACTGATCCACGGCCCGCGTACGGCGAAGGGGCGGGGCGACCATCCGGTCGCCCCGCCCCTTCCGCGTGTGCCCCGCGCCCCGCGCGGGCCGCTCAGCCGCCCAGCCGCTCAGCCGCTCAGCCGCTCAGAGCCCGCGTTCCCGCGCCGCGGCCGCCGCCTTCGCCGCCTTCTCGGCGGCCTCCTCGGCCTCGTACTCGGCGATGACGTCGATCGGCGGCGGCGCCTTCGCCAGGAAGACCCAGGTGAAGTACACGGCCAGCACCATCGGCGGCAGCTTCAGCGCGATCAGCACCCAGCCCAGCTGCGTCGCGTCGCCCCACCAGTACAGCGGGAAGAGGATCGCGTACTTGGCGAGGAAGATCAGGCCCCAGGCCAGGCTGGCCTTGGTGTACGCCTTCTTGCGCCCCGGGTTGCGGGTGCGCCAGGACAGGTTCTCCTTGAAGACCGGCCCCAGGATCACGCCCAGCAGCGGGAAGCCCACGAGCGCCGACAGCGTGAAGGCCACGCCCAGTCCGGCGCCGTAGATCATGCCCGGCAGGTAGAAGCCCTTGGCGCTGCCCGTGAACAGGGCGAAGGCCACGCCCACGCCCACGCCGAAGACCCCGCTGAAGGCGTGCTTGACGGTGTCCTTGCGCAGCAGCCGGACGATCACCAGCAGGACGGCGACGGCGCCCGCCGCGATGGCCGAGGACGTCACATCCTTGTTGATCGTGTAGATCATCACGAAGAGCAGGCCGGGGAGCATCGTCTCCACGGTGCCCCGGATGCCGCCGAAGGCGTCGAACAGCGCCGCCTGCGTCACGGCCTTCTGGTCCTCGGAGGGCGCGGCGCCAGGGTCGGGTGTGGTCGGTCGGTCGAATGACGTCACCGGTCAGTGCTCCTGTCCGAGCGGTCGGAGTTCGTACTTCGGGTTGAAGAGCACCCGGCGCCCATGACTCATCGAGATCCGCCCGGAGGCGATCATGCGGCGCCCGGGCTCGATTCCCACGATCGAGCGACGTCCGAGCCACACCACGTCGAGTGCGGCCGATCCGTCGAACAGCTCCGCCTCCAGGGCGGGCACGCCCGCCCTGGGGCGCAGGGTGACGGTACGCAGGGTTCCGGTCACCTTGACTATCTGACGGTCGTGGCAGTCGCAGATCCGCGTACACCCCGCGGCTTCTGCGTCCTCCTGCAGCTCCGCCGAATGCAGCTCTTCCTGGGAGGTCGACAGCCGCTCTATCATCCGGCGGAACCGGCCCGCCGGCCTGGCCGGTTTCGCGGGCTTCTCGGGACGCGGTTCAGCACTCATACGGGAAGCCTACCGGCGCTCCGGCTACCTCTCGAAGCGGTATCCCATGCCCGGTTCGGTGATGAAGTGCCGCGGGTGCGAGGGGTCCGCCTCCAGCTTGCGGCGCAGCTGCGCCATGTAGACGCGCAGGTAGTTGGTCTCCGTGCCGTACGAGGGCCCCCAGACCTCCTGGAGGAGCTGCTTCTGGCTGACGAGCTTGCCGGCGGCCCGCACCAGCACCTCCAGCAGGTGCCACTCGGTGGGCGTGAGGCGGACGTCGCGTCCCTCGCGCACCGCCTTCTTGGCCGCGAGGTCCACCGTGAAGCCCTCGGTCTCCACCACCACCTCGTCCCCGCCCGCCCCGGCGGCCGGTTCGGCCCGGCGGACGGCGGCCCGCAGTCGGGCCAGCAGCTCGTCCATGCCGAACGGCTTCGTGACGTAGTCGTCGGCGCCCGCGTCGAGGGCCTCGACCTTCTCGTCGGAGCTGTGCCGGGCGGAGAGGACCAGGATCGGCACCCGGGTCCAGCCGCGGAGCCCCCTGATCACCTCGACCCCGTCCATGTCGGGCAGGCCGAGGTCGAGGACGACCACGTCGGGGTGGCGGGCCGCGGCGAGTTCCAGGGCCTGGGCCCCGTCGGCGGCGGCGTCCACCTCGTACTTGCGCGCCTTCAGATTGATCACGAGGGCCCGGACGATCTGCGGTTCGTCGTCCACCACGAGCACCCGGGTCATCGGGGTCCTGCTTTCTGTCGTGCGGGGTGGTCCCCGGTACCGGTCGGAGCGGGGGGCGGCGGGGGCGCGGTGCGGCCGGCGCCCCGTGCCCGGTCAACGTCGCCGGGCGGGCTCCCGGTTCCTGCGGGGGCCGGCCGTCCGCGGGCCGCCGCGCGCAGGGTGAGCACCATGGTCAGGCCCCCGCCGGGGGTGTCCTCGGCGGTCAGCGTGCCGTCCATCGCCTCGGTGAAGCCCCGGGCCACCGCGAGGCCGAGGCCGACGCCGGTGCCGCGCGGGGCGTCGCCGTGGCGCTGGAAGGGGGCGAAGATCCGGTCCTTGGCGGCGTCCGGCACCCCGGGGCCGCGGTCAACGACGCGCACCTCGACGCGGTCGCCGAGGAAGCTGGCCGCGACGAGCACCGGCAGGCCGCGCGGGCTGTACTTGACGGCGTTCTCCACCACGTTGGCCACGGCCCGCTCCAGCAGCCCCGGGTCCACCGCCACCATCGGCAGGGTCTCCGGCACGTCGAGCACCACGCTGTCCTCGGGTACGCCGCCCAGTGCCATCGGGACCACCTCGTCCAGGTCGATCTCCCGGATCAGCGGTGTCACGGTGCCGGTCTGCAGCCGGGACATGTCCAGCAGGTTCCCCACCAGGTGGTCCAGCCGGTCGGCGCCGTCCTCGATGCCCGCCAGGAGCTCGGCGCGGTCCTCCTCGGACCATTCCACGTCGACGGAGCGCAGGGAGCTGACGGAGGCCTTGATGGAGGCCAGCGGGGTGCGCAGGTCGTGGCTGACGGCGGCCAGCAGCGCGGTGCGGATCCGGTTGCCCTCGGCGAGCCGGCGGGCCTCCTCGGCCTCCCCCACCAGCCGCTGGCGGTCGAGGACGACGGCCGCCTGGGCGGCGAAGGCGCCGAGCACGCGTCGGTCGCCGGCCGGCAGCACCCGGCCGGTCAGGGCCAGTGCCATGTGGTCGCCGATCGGCATGTCCACGTCGGCGTCCTCGGGCCGGGCGGCCGGGCCGGGGCCGACGCTGCCGGCCGGAACCCAGGGCTCCACGTCCCCGGCGCGCTCCAGCAGGGCCACCGACTCCATCGCGAAGGTCTCGCGCACCCGCTCCAGCAGCGCGTCCAGGGCCGTCTCGCCGCGCAGCACGCTCCCGGCCAGGAAGGAGAGGATCTCGGACTCCGCGCGCAGCCGGGCGGCCTGGTGGGTGCGCCGGGCGGCGAGGTCCACCACCGAGGCGACCGAGACCGCGACCCCGAAGAACACGGCGATGGCCATGATGTTCCTGGGGTCGGAGACGGTGAACCGGTGCAGCGGCGGGGCGAAGAAGTAGTTCAGCAGGAGCGAGCCGAAGGCGGCGGAGGCCAGGGCCGGCCAGAGTCCGCCGAGCAGCGCCGCCGCCACGGTCAGGGCGAGGAAGAGCAGCATGTCGTTGGCGAGCCCGGGGTCCGCGGTGATGTGCGTCAACAGCAGGCACAGCAGCGCGGGCAGGACCACCCCGACGGTCCAGCCGGCCACGATCCTGGGCCGGCCGAGCCGGGCGGCCGAGCGGACCACCGGCAGTCCGCGCCCCTTGGCCACCTCCTCGTGGGTGACGATGTGCACGTCGAGGTCGGGGCCCGAGTCCCGGGCGACGGTGGCGCCCACGCCGGGGCCCAGGACGTACTGCCAGTTCCGGCGTCGGCTGGAGCCGAGCACGATCTGGGTGGCGTTGACCCCGCGGGCGAATTCCAGGAGCGCTTCGGGGACGTCGTCCCCGATCACATGGTGAAACGTTCCGCCAAGGTCTTCGACCAGGGTCCGCTGGACCGCCAGCTCCTTCGGCGAGGCCGAGGTGAGCCCGTCGCTGCGGGCGATGTACACGGCGAGGATCTCGCTGCCGGAGCCCTTGGCCGCCATCCGCGAGGCCCGGCGGATGAGCGTGCGCCCCTCGGGCCCTCCGGTGAGCCCGACGACGATCCGCTCGCGCGCCTGCCAGGTGGAGCGGATCCCGTGCTCGCCCCGGTACTCCTGGAGGTACTCGTCGGCCCGGTCCGCGACCCACAGCAGCGCCAGCTCGCGCAGCGCGGTGAGGTTGCCGGGCCGGAAGTAGTTCGACAGGGCCGCGTCGACCTTGTCGGGCCGGTAGATGTTGCCGTGCGCCATCCGGCGCCGCAGGGCCTGCGGGGACATGTCGACCAGCTCGATCTGGTCGGCGCGGCGGACCACCTCGTCCGGCACCGTCTCGCGCTGGCGCACCCCGGTGATCGACTCGACCACGTCGCCGAGCGACTCCAGGTGCTGGATGTTGACGGTGGACACCACGTCGATGCCGGCCCGGAGCAGCTCCTCCACGTCCTGCCAGCGCTTGGCGTTGCGCGACCCGGGCACGTTGGTGTGGGCCAGCTCGTCCACCAGGGCCACGGCCGGACGGCGCGCCAGCACCGCGTCGAGGTCCATCTCGGTGAACTCCGCGCCCCGGTGGGCCAGCGCCCGGCGCGGTACCTGTTCGAGGCCGTGCAGCAGCACCTCGGTGCGGGCCCGCCCGTGGTGCTCTACGAAGCCCACGACGCAGTCCGCGCCGCGCTCCACCCGGCGGTGGGCCTCCGACAGCATGGCGTACGTCTTGCCCACACCGGGCGCCGCGCCGAGATAGATCCTTAGCCTGCCGCGTCCCATGCGCTCATTCTCGGGGACGTCGCACGCCTTCACGCACCGGCGGAGGGCCGCGGGCACATCCCTGACGCATCCCTGACGCCCCCGCGGCGGCCCTCGGCGCGTGCGCCGCGGCCCCCGCCGACCCACGCCGGCCCCGGCGCACGAAAGCCGGTGGGCCCCGCACCCTCGGGTGCGGGGCCCACCGGCCCTGGAATCGGTGCCCCGGCGGGGCCGCGGGTCAGCGGACCTCGGTGATCTCCGGGCCGCGCTCCAGCTGGCCCATGCCACCGCCGAAGCGGGAGCCCTCCTGGTCCTCGGCCGTCTGCACGCCGTCCGGCACCATCTGGGCGTCGTTCGGCAGCTTCAGGACGATCGGGTCGCGGGGGGCCATCGGCCCCTCGCCACGCAGGACGACGGTCTCGCGGAAGATCTGTTCCAGCACGCCGGCCGACTCCGGGCGCACCGCGCCCTGGCCGGAGATCACGCCGCGCAGGAACCAGCGCGGGCCGTCGACGCCGACGAAGCGGACCAGCTGGGCGCCGGTCTGGCCGTCGGGCAGCGGGACGGGCACCTGGGCGCGCAGCTCCCAGCCCAGCGGACCCTCGACCTCGTCGATGATGCCGCCCTGCTGGGTGATGCCCGAGGCGATCTCGTCGCGGACCTCGCCCCAGATGCCCTCCTTCTTGGGGGCGGCGAAGGCCTGCAACTGCACGGCACTGTCCCCGAGCACCACGGTGGCGGCGACGATCGCGTCCCCGGCGACCTCGACGCGCAGTTCCATGCCCTCGACACCGGGTACGAGGATGCCGCCCAGGTCGACCCGGCCGTCGGCCGGGTTCCCGGGCACTTCCGAGACGTCCCACGGGCCGTCGGGCCGCGGGGCCGGAGGCAGGTTCAGCCTGCGCGGCCCGGCGGAGTCGAGTCCGTCGGCGTCGTCCGGCTCGTCGGCGCGCACGCCGTCGACCTGCTCGGCCGCGCCGCCGTCCTTGACGGAGTCGTTCTTCTTGCGACGTCCGAACACGTCACTGTCCTTCCCGGTCGGTTACGACCGAAGCGTAGCCATTCCCACCCTGCTGACCAGCGCCCGATCCGGCCACGGCCGCATGACCGCCGGTCGAGCCGAACCCCCCGTCGGCCCGGGCCGATCCGGGGAGCTCCTCCACTTCGTGGAAGCGCACCTTCTCGACCCGCTGGACAACCAGCTGGGCAATGCGGTCGAAACGCTCGAACCTGACGCTCTCGCGCGGGTCGAGATTGACCACGATCACCTTGATTTCCCCACGGTACCCGGCATCCACCGTCCCCGGGGCATTCACGAGCGCGAGCCCGCAGCGGGCGGCCAGGCCCGAGCGCGGGTGCACGAAGGCGGCGTACCCGTCGGGCAGCGCGACGGCGATGCCGGTGGGCAGGACGGCCCGCTCTCCGGGCGCCAGCTCGGCGGCCTCCGTGGTCACCAGGTCGCAGCCGGCGTCGCCGGGGTGGCCGTAGGCGGGCAGGGGCACCTCGGGGTCGACGCGGCGGATCAGCACGTCGACGTCACGGCGGGGCGCGTGGTTGTTCTGGGACATCAGGGGTTCACCTCGAAGGCGCGTGCGCGCCTGACCTGGTCCGGGTCGGACATCGCCGCCCGGATCTCCTCGGGCCGACCGTTGTCGATGAAGTGGTCGACCTTCACCTCGATGAACAGGGCCTCGGCGCGTACGGCCACCGGTCCCTGCGGGCCGCCTATCCTGCCGACGGCCCTGGAGTAGATCTTCCGCCCGGCGACGGCGGTGACCTCGGCCTCCAGGTGCAGCACCGTGTCCACGGGCACGGGCCGTACGAAGTCGGTCTCCAGCCGGCCGGTGACCGCGATGACGCGCAGCAGCCAGTTCAGGGAGCCGAGCGTCTCGTCGAGCGCGGTGGCCAGGACGCCGCCGTGGGCCAGCCCGGGGGCACCCTGGTGAGCGGGCTTGACGGTGAACTCGGCGCTGACGCGCACTCCCTCGCCCGCGCGGGCCTCCAGATGGAGCCCGTGCGGCTGCCCCTCGCCGCAGCCGAAACAGTGTCCGTAGTGCGCGCCGAGGAGCTCACCGGGTGCCGGGGCATCGGGATGCCGGACCGGTGCGACGGCATCGGCCGGGGGCGTCAACGCTGTGTTTCGTCCACTCACAGCCGCAGACCTTACCCGCGCGGCTACCCGCCGGTCGCCTCGTGGCAGGCTTGCCCGTATGCAGCTCTCCCCCGCGCACCACGACGAACGCCTGTCCGCCCCCCGCTCCTGGTGGGGCATCGCCGCACTGACCGGTGTGGCCTGCGCCCTGATGCTGCTTCCGCTGGGTGCGCTGCCGCCGCTGGCGGGGCTGGTCGGCGGCACGGCGCTGACGGGGATGCTGGTGAGTTCGTACGGTTCCGCGCGCGTGCGCGTGGTGAACGGGTCGCTCGCCGCGGGCGACGCCCGCATCCCGGTGGCCGCCCTGGGCGAGCCCGAGGTGCTGGAGGCGGAGGAGGCCCGGGCCTGGCGCACCTACAAGGCCGACATGCGGGCCTTCATGCTGATGCGCAGCTACGTGCCCACCGCGGTGCGCGTCGAGGTGACGGACCCGGACGATCCCACTCCGTACGTGTACGTCTCCACGCGCGAGCCCCTCGCCCTGGCGGCGGCGATCCGTGCGGCGAAGGACGCCCCGGCCGGAGCCTGAGGCCCCGCACCGGTCCGGGCCGCTCCCGGCCCGCTCCGGGCGGTCTCAGCCGTCGCCCGGGCCCGGTCCCTCCAGTGCGCGCCTGTCGGCCCCGGGAAGGGGCTGGGCGGGGGTCTCACGGGGCGCGGGCGCGGGCAGGGCGTCCCAGGACACGGCACGCCGCCGCAGGTCACCACGCACCTTCTCGGCGAGTTTGCGGGTGTCGCGGCGGTTCATCACCGCTCCGACGGCCGCGCCCACCATGAAGGGCATGAGGTTGGGCAGGTTGCGGAACATCCGCTTCATGATCTGCTGGCGCAGTTCGCGCTTCATCTGCCCGCCGAGCGCCGCGTTCAGCGTCGTCGGCTTGGTCAGGTCGATCCCGCGCTCCTCGGTCCACGCCGTGAGGTAGGCGAGGCTGCGGTCCTTCAGGGTGCCGGGGGCCCGCTGTCCGTAGACCTCGTGCAGTTCGGCGACGAGTTTGAGTTCGATGGC
Organism: Streptomyces sp. NPDC048507; assembly: GCF_043199995.1. Taxonomy (NCBI): domain Bacteria; kingdom Bacillati; phylum Actinomycetota; class Actinomycetes; order Kitasatosporales; family Streptomycetaceae; genus Streptomyces; species Streptomyces sp. NPDC048507. Next base: position 78,074 of record NZ_JBICWZ010000012.1, read on the forward strand.
GGCGACGGCGGTGATCTCCGCGGCCAGCTCCGCCGGCATGGCGGGCGGAACCGGCAGCATCGCCGCGGCGCCGATGCCCGCGCCGACGGTCGACGTGGCATGGGCGGCGCCGGAGATCAGCTTGTCGGACAGCTGATCGGGATCGAGGCCCGGGAACTGCGCGCGCAGCGTCGCGAGGTCCCGAACCGGAACGCGCGGTGCGTTCTCGATGATGCGGTCGGTGATGTACAGGGCGGCGGCCCGTGCGCTTTCGCCGCCCTTGCGCACACCGTTCTTGACGGCTTGCATCCGACCCGCCCCGGGCTTGTCCCGGGACCCCTCGTCGGCCTGGGCGGCCGATGGCACCACGTCGGTGGCACCCGAGGGCGGGGCGGTCGCGTCGACGGCCGAGGCGCCGGTGGCACCGGGGCCCGTTTCCGGGCCCGTGGCCGCCTGCGTCTCCGCCTGACCGCCGGATTTCCGGAAGCGTCGCTTCCGAAAGGGCGTCGAGCCGGTCACGGCCGGGGCCTCAGTCGCAGTCGCGGCAGATCGGCTGGCCGTTCTTCTCCCGTGCCAGCTGGCTGCGGTGGTGCACCAGGAAGCAGCTCATGCAGGTGAACTCATCGGCCTGCTTGGGGAGCACCCGGACGGCCAGTTCCTCGTTGGAGAGGTCCGCGCCGGGCAGTTCGAGGCTCTCGGCGCCGTCGAAGTCCTCGACATCTACGTTCGAAGAGGTCTTCTCGCTGCGCCGGGCCTTCAGCTCCTCGATGCTGTCGTTGTCGACGTCATCGTCGGTCTTGCGTGGGGTGTCGTAGTCCGTTGCCATTTTTTCGCTCTCCCCCTCTGGGATTTAGCGGTGTCTCAGCGCACGTAACGCGCGAGAGGCCGGACTTGTGCCCGACCTGAGGCGGAGATTTTGCCTCACATCAAGGTCTGTTACTCAATCGACACCCAGCCGCACGCCCGGAGGACTTGTAGCTGGGATGACGACCGGGACCGTACACGGTCCGGGGGCCGTCTTGCACAAACGCCACCCCGTGTATTTCCCGCCATCGAGGGGGCCGGAAACCCGGACTTCCCGGGCTTTCCGGCCGCCGTGGGGTCACTGAACGCACATGACCCGACACTCGACAATGTGATCGATCACACAGGTACCATCCTGCACCCGTTCCGACCATTCCGCTGACAGCGAACACAGGCCCGAGCGGATCACAACGGCAACGTGACGCGCATCACGAGGCCACCGCCCTCGCGGGGGGTCGCCAGGATCCGGCCGCCGTGTGCGCGCGCCACGGAGCGCGCGATGGACAGGCCGAGCCCCACACCCTTGTCGCTGCCCGTTCGCTCCGTACGCAGCCGCCTGAAGGGCTCGAAGAGGTTGTCCACCTCGTACGCGGGAACCACGGGACCCGTGTTCGACACGAGGAGCACCGCCTGGCCGTGCTGGACCTCGGTCGTGACCTCCACCCAGCCGCCCTCCGGCACGTTGTACCGGACGGCGTTCTGCACCAGGTTGAGGGCGATCCGCTCCAGCAGGACGCCGTTGCCCTGGACCACGGCCAGCGCCCGCTCGCCGCGGATCTCCACGTCCTTCGCGGCGGCCTCGCCGCGCGCCTGGTCGATGGCGCGCGAGGCGACCTCCGCCAGGTCCACCGGTTTGCGCTCGACGATCTGGTTCTCGCTGCGGGCCAGCAGCAGCAGGCCCTCGACCAGCTGCTCGCTGCGCTCGTTGGTGGCCAGCAGCGTCTTGCCGAGCTGCTGGAGCTCCACCGGAGCTCCGGGATCCGACAGGTGCACCTCCAGCAGCGTCCGGTTGATGGCCAGCGGGGTCCGCAGCTCGTGCGAGGCGTTGGCGACGAAGCGCTGCTGGGCCGTGAAGGCCCGTTCCAGGCGGTCCAGCATCTCGTCGAAGGTGTCGGCGAGCTCCTTCAGCTCGTCGTCCGGCCCGTCCAGCTCGATCCGCCGGGTCAGGTCGGAACCGACCACCCGGCGGGCGGTACGGGTGATCTTGCCAAGCGGCGAGAGCACCCGGCCGGCCATCGCGTAGCCGAAGGCGAAGGCGATGATGCTGAGGCCCAGCAGGGCCATCAGCGAGCGGCGCAGCAGGTCGTCCAGCGCGTGCTTGCGCTGGTCGAGGATGCACTGCCCGATCGCGGCGTTGAACTGGTCGATCGACTGGTCGATGCCCACCCCGGAACAGGTGGTGCTGGAGACCTCCACCTTCTGGCCGCCGACGATCTTGAACGGGAGCGCGTTGCCCTCCCGGAGCGCCTGCGCGGCGAGCAGGTAGATGATCGACAGCAGCAGGATCCCGGCGATCAGGAACATGCCGCCGTAGAGCAGGGTGAGGCGTATGCGGATGGTCGGCCGCAGCCAAGGGAAGGGACCCTCGGGCTGGCCGGGGTCCCAGGTCGGTTTCGGCGGCGCCGCCGGTGGCGCCGGGGTCGCGGCCACCCGGCTCAGATCCGGTATCCGGAGCCGGGCACCGTCACGATGACGGGCGGCTCGCCGAGCTTGCGGCGCAGGGTCATCACGGTCACCCTGACCACGTTCGTGAACGGGTCGGTGTTCTCGTCCCAGGCCTTCTCCAGCAGCTGCTCGGCCGAGACCACCGTTCCCTCGCTGCGCATGAGGACCTCCAGCACCGCGAACTCCTTGGGCGCCAGCTGCACCTCCTTGCCCTCCCGGAACACCTCGCGCCGGTTGGGGTCCAGCTTGATCCCGGCCCGTTCGAGGACGGGCGGCAGGGCCACGGTCGTCCGCCGTCCGAGCGCGCGGACGCGGGCGGTCAGCTCGGTGAAGGCGAAGGGCTTGGGCAGGTAGTCGTCCGCCCCCAGCTCCAGGCCCTCGACCCGGTCGCTGACGTCGCCCGAGGCGGTGAGCATGAGCACCCGGGTGGGCATGCCGAGTTCGATGATCCGCCGGCAGACGTCGTCCCCGTGGACCAGGGGAAGGTCCCGGTCGAGCACGACCACGTCGTAGTCGTTCACCCCGACGCGCTCCAGGGCCGCGGCGCCGTCGTACACGACGTCCACGGCCATGGCCTCCCGGCGCAGGCCGGTGGCCACCGCATCGGCGAGCAGCTGCTCGTCCTCGACGACGAGTACGCGCACGTCGTTTCCTTCCTTCGAGCCCAGAAGGGCACACGTGTATTGCGCCTCCATCCTGCCGGTTTCCGCCGTAAACCGGCTGTAAGGCGCCCCTGCGGCCGTCCGCCGGGCCCCGCGGCGGACCGGTGTGCGGGGGTGGACGGGTGGTGTGGACGGTGTGGAGGTGAGGATTCCCTGGCCTCACGAGGTTTCTGGGCCCAGGGTGCCGGGGAGGACGTCAGCACACCCCAACCACTCCCTGGACGGCGGACGGCCCGTGCTCGTCCGTCGCCGACCCACGCAGAGGGGGCGCACCCACCATGGACGCATTCACCGCGGGTCTCCTGCAGCGCATCAAGGCCACGCAGTCGGACCTCAGCAAGGCCCGTGAGACGGGCGACGACTACCTCGCGGATGTGGAACAGGCCGAGCTGGAAGACCTCCAGCGGCTCGCCGCGGAACACGGCGTGGCCGTGGCCGCGACCGCCACCGCGGCCTGACCCACCAGTACCCGACCCCCAGCCCGTCCGGACCCCCGCCGCCCTTCCGGGCGGCGGGGGTCCGTCTTCATGTCCGGGCGCCCCCGCCCCGGCGCCCGTGCCCGGGACGCGGCGGGTCAGTCGTGCCAGGCGCCGTACTCCTCCAGCAGCGGCTGGAGGGAGGCGAAGACCGCCGGGGAGGCGGCGAGGGTGAGCTCCCCCGAGGCCGGCTCCCCGGGCCGCCCGCCGGTGACGGCGCCCGCCTCGCGGGCGATCAGCTCGCCCGCGGCGAGGTCCCAGGGGTTCAGCCCGCGCTCGTAGTACCCGTCGAGGCGCCCGGCGGCGACGTCGCACAGGTCCAGCGCCGCCGAACCGCCCCGCCGGACGTCGCGCACCAGCGGGATGACCCGCCGCGCGACCTCGGCCTGGTGCGCCCGCCGGGTCTGGACGTACCCGAACCCGGTGCCGATCAGCGCCTGGTCCAGCGGCGCCGCCGCCCGGCAGGCGAGCCGGGCCGTCCCCAGCCAGGCCCCGCCGCCGAGGACCGCGTGATACGTCTCCCCGCGCATCGGGGCCGCCACCACCCCGGCCACCGTCTCGCCCAGGTACTCGGCCGCGATGGACACGCCCCAGCTGGGCAGCCCGTAGAGGTAGTTCACGGTGCCGTCCAGCGGGTCGACGATCCAGCGGACGCCGCTGGTGCCGGGGCTGTCCGCGCCCTCCTCGCCGAGCAGCCCGTCGGCGGGCCGCCGTTCGGCGAGGATCCCGCAGATCAGCTTCTCGGCCGCGATGTCCATCTCGGTCACCACGTCGATCGGGCTGGACTTGGTCGCCGCCACCGCCAGGTCCGCGGGGCGGCCGTCGCGCAGCAGTCCGCCGGCCCGCCGGGCGGCCTCCAGCGCCACGTCCAGCAGTTCGGCCTTCAGCTCTTCGGAGATCTCGGAGATCACGGTCCCGCTCCCTACGCGTACGGACTGTCGGCGCCCGCGGCCGCCGGCCGGGGCGCGCGCGCCGGGCAGCAGCCCACGGCGCAGAGGTCGTGGCTCGGACCGAGCAGCCCGAGCGCGCACCGCTCGGCGCTCTCGCCGCGTTCGGTGGCGGCCCGCTCCAGGACGAGGTCGCGCACGGCCGCGGCGAACCGCGGGTCCGCGCCGACCGTCGCCGAGCGGGCGACGGGCAGGCCCAGTTCCGCCGCCTTCGCCATCGCCTCGGTGTCGAGGTCGTAGAGGACCTCCATGTGGTCGGAGACGAAGCCGATCGGGACCATCACGGCCGCCGGAGCGCCCGCCGCGTGCAGGGCCTCCAGGTGGTCGCAGACGTCCGGCTCCAGCCAGGGGATGTGCGGGGCGCCGCTGCGCGACTGGTAGACGAGCTCCCAGGGCAGCGCGGTGCCCGTCCGCGCACGGACGGCCTCCGCGATCACGCGGGCGACGTCGAGGTGCTGCCTGACGTAGGCGCCGCCGTCGCCGTGTTCCCCGGCCGGGCCGGAGGCGTCGGCGGCGGCCGTCGGGATGGAGTGGGTGGTGAAGACCAGGTGCGCGGCGTCGCGCACCTGGTCGGGGAGCCCGGCCAGCGCGGTGAGCACCCCGTCGATCATGGGCCGCACGAAGCCGGGGTGGTTGAAGTAGTGCCGGAGCTTGTCCACCCGGGGCAGTTCGGCCACGCCCTCCGCTTCGAGGGCGGCCAGGGCGTCGGCGAGGTTCTCCCGGTACTGGCGGCAGCCCGAGTAGGAGGCGTAGGCGCTGGTGGCGAGTACGGCGATGCGCCGACGCCCGTCGGAGGCCATCTCCCGCAGCACATCGGTCAGGTACGGGGCCCAGTTCCGGTTGCCCCAGTACACCGGCAGGTCCAGCCCGTGTCCGGCGAAGTCCTTGCGCAGCGCGTCCAGCAGCTCGCGGTTCTGCCCGTTGATCGGACTGACGCCGCCGAAGCCGAAGTAGTGCTGCCCGACCTCCTTGAGGCGCTCGCGCGGGATGCCGCGGCCGCGCGTGACGTTCTCCAGGAACGGCACGACGTCGTCGGGGCCCTCGGGGCCGCCGAAGGACAGCAGCAGGAGGGCGTCGTAGGGGGCGGCGAGGCCTTCGGCCACGGGCGCTTCGGGGGCACGGAGCTGGTCTGACATGCCTCGAATCCTGCCACTCGGCGTCCGCCGGGGTGAACCGCCCGGTCCGCATCGCGGACGCGTCGCCGGTGAGGCGCTCCGGGTCCGCGCGGGCGGGGCGCGATCGCAGCCGTCGTCCCGGTGCGCGCGCCCCACCGGCGGCCGTAACCTGTATGGGCCGATGACGTCCCTTACGGAGCTCCCTTGCCCAGTCCTTATCGCGCGATCTTCGCGGCCCCCGGCACCAAGGGGTTCAGCGCCGCCGGCCTCATAGGCCGGCTGCCGATCTCCATGGTGGGCGTCGGCATCCTGACCATGATCTCGGAGATCACCGGCCGGTACGCGATGGCCAGCGCCCTCACCGGCACGCTGGCCCTGGCGGCCGCGGTCATCGGGCCCCAGGTCTCCCGGCTGGTGGACCAGTACGGCCAGCGGCGGGTCCTGCGGCCCGCGACCCTGGTCTCCGTCGCCGCGGTGGCGGGGCTCCTGCTCGCCGCCGCGAACGGGCTGCCCGACTGGACCCTGTTCGTCTGCGCGGCCGTCGCCGGCTGCGTACCGAGCGTCGGCTCGATGGTCCGCGCCCGCTGGACCGTGCTCTACCGCGACTCCCCCCGCGAACTGCACACCGCGTACTCCTTCGAGTCCGTGGTGGACGAGGTCTGCTTCATCTTCGGCCCGATCCTCGCCATCGGGCTCTCCACCACCTGGTTCCCCGAAGCGGGCCCGCTGATCGCCGCCGTCTGCCTGCTCGTCGGCGTCTGGGTGCTCACCGCCCAGCGCGCCACCGAGCCCGCGCCGCACCCGCGCGACGCGGGCGGCCGGCGCCGCTCCGCCCTGCGCTCCCCCGGCCTCCAGGTGCTGACGGCCACGTTCGTGGCCACCGGCGCGATCTTCGGCTCCATCGACGTGTCCACCCTGGCCTTCGCCGAGGAGCAGGGCGACAAGGCCTCGGCCAGCTTCATCCTGGCCATCTGGGCGGCCGGATCCTGCCTGGCCGGCATCGTCTTCGGCCTGCTGCATCTCAAGGGCCGGACGGAACGCAGGTGGGTACTGGGCATCTGTGCGATGGCCGTGAGTATGATCCCCCTCCTACTGGCCGGGAACCTTCCGTTTCTGGCCGTGGCGCTCTTCGTCTCGGGTCTCGCCATCGCTCCCACGATGATCACCACGATGGCCCTGATCGAAGCGCACGTACCGAGCGCGAAGCTCACCGAGGGCATGACCTGGATCAGCACCGGCCTGGCGGTCGGCGTGGCGGTCGGCTCCTCCGTGACCGGACTCGTCATCGACGCGGCCGGCGCCCAGCGCGGGTACGTCGTCTCGGTCGCGGCGGGAACCGCCGCGGCGGCGGTGGCGTTCGCGGGTTACCGCCGGCTGACGAGGCCGGCGCAAGGGGAGGAGCCTTCCACCGATGGTGACGGGGACAGCAGCGCAGAAGCACCGGCAGACCGCGTGGCGTAACTGGGCGGGCAACGTGAGCGCCACGCCCGCGCGCGTGGTGACTCCGACCTCGGTCGGGGAGCTCCAGGAGGCGGTCCGCCGGGCCGCCGCGGAGGGGCTGCGGGTGAAGGCGGTCGGCACCGGCCACTCCTTCACCGCGGCGGCGGCGACCGACGGCGTGCTCGTACGCCCGCAGGCCCTGGCCGGGATCCTGTCGGTCGACCGGGCCGCCGGGACGGTCACGGTGGCGGCCGGCACGGTACTGAAGGACCTCAACCTGGCCCTGGCCGCACAGGGCCTCTCGCTCACCAACATGGGCGACATCATGGAGCAGACGGTGTCGGGCGCCACCAGCACCGGCACGCACGGCACGGGCCGCGACTCGGCCTCCCTCGCCGCCCAGATACGCGCCCTGGAGCTGGTCACGGCCGACGGACGGGTGCTGGCGTGCTCCGAGAAGGAGAACCCGGAGGTCTTCGCGGCCGCCCGGCTCGGCATCGGCGCCCTGGGCATCGTCACCTCTCTGACCTTCGCGGTCGAGCCGCTCTTCTTCCTGACCGCCCGTGAGGAGCCCATGGGCTTCGACCGGGTGACCGCCGAGTTCGACCAGCACGTCGCCGAGAACGAGCACTTCGAGTTCTACTGGTTCCCGCACACCGGCAACTGCAACACCAAGCGCAACAACCGCAGCCAGGGACCGGCCGCGCCGCCCGGCGCCGTGAGCGCCTGGGTCGAGGACGAACTGCTGTCCAACGGGGTCTTCCAGGCCGTCAACTCGCTCGGCCGGGCGGTCCCGGCGGCCGTACCCGCCATCGCCCGGGTGGCCAGCCGGGCCCTGTCGGCGCGCACGTACACGGACATCCCGTACAAGGTGTTCACCAGCCCTCGCCGGGTGCGCTTCGTGGAGATGGAGTACGCCCTGCCGCGCGAGCGGCTGGTCGGGGCGCTGCGGGAGCTCAAGGCGATGGTCGAGCGCTCCCCGCTGCGGATCAGCTTCCCTGTGGAGGTGCGCACGGCTCCGGCCGACGACATCACCCTGTCCACCGCCTCGGGCCGGGACAGCGCCTACATCGCGGTGCACATGTACCGGGGCACCCCGCACCAGGCCTACTTCACGGCCGCCGAGCGCATCTTCACCGCGCACGGCGGGCGGCCGCACTGGGGCAAGGTCCACACCCGGGACGCGGAGTACCTCGCCGGGGCCTACCCGCGCTTCGCGGAGTTCACCGCGCTGCGCGACCGGCTGGACCCGGACCGGGTGTTCGGCAACGACTACCTGCGGCGCGTGCTCGGGGCCTGAGCCCGCGGCCGGGCGGCCCGGCTCAGGGAGTGCCGCCGGAGCCCTTGCCCGCGCCGGAACCCGTACCCGCGTCCCCGCCGGCGGAGCTCGCTCCCCCGCCGCCGGGGGTCGGGGCGGGCGGGGTGACGGGCTTGGAGGGCGTGGTCCCGCCCGGGGAGGTCTCCGGGTCCGGGGTCGCCGGCGGCGTCGGCTTCCCCGACGGCGTGGTGCCCGGTGCGGGGCTGCGGCCGCCGGAGCCGTTCGGCGCGGAGGGACTGGGTGAGGTGCCGGGCCCGGGGGTCTTGCCGTCCTTGCCGTCGCGCTCCCCGGAGCCCCCGCCGCCGCGCTCCTTCTCGGAGGGGGCCGGGCGGTGGTCGGCGGCCTTGCGGGTGCCGGCCGACAGCAGGGTGTCCCCGCCCTTGCTGACCGAGGTGCCGGCGACGGCCTCGTAGGTCCCGAGGCCGCCGATGGCCAGGGCGAACGCCGCCCCCGAGGCCACCGCGGTGCGCTTCCAGCCCCGTACGCGGGTGCCGTGCACGGTCGCCGCGCCGAACTCGCCGGACGCCGCGGGGTCCGGCGGCGCCTGCGCGGCGCCGGCCGGGGGGACCCGGCGGGACCGGGGGCGGGCGCTCTCGCGCAACTGGTCGCCGGTGCGCCGGAAGACGTGCTGGATGACCGGGCCGCCCGCCGTGGCGACGACGCTCACCACGCCGGCGCCGAGGATCGTCCCGTAGACGCCCAGCTTCGAGGCGAGCAGGGCCGCCGCCACGGTCGCCAGGGAGGAACCCGCGATCTGGGCCACGCTCAGATCGAGCGTGCCGCGCCCGCTCCCCTCCGGTTCGGTTGTCCCTGCCGCCTTCTGACCCATCGCCATCCCCGGTGTGTCCTGCCTCTCGCGCTTCTCCTCTTCCTGCCGTTACTGACAGCTGAGCGAAAGGGATAGTTCCGTTTCTGGGGATTCTGTGAAGCAAGACACCCGAAAACGGATGGCCTCGCAGGTGGGCCCGGTCGCCGACCCGATTTCGGGCAGCCCAACTCCCGCCGTCCGGGACAACTTCGGCGGCGCGGCGGTCCACCCAGGTGGCCCGAATGGAGTACTGTGACGAGCCCTGGGGCCGTCCTTCCTTACGGATGTCCGGACCCGGGAGAGGGGGCCGACTGATGGAAAAACGGCGCTCAAGACCGGTGATGCCGCGGTATCGCACGGACTCCTGCTGCGCACAGTAACCAACCGGTCACTGTGCGTGCCCAGCAGGTAACCGTGCCATAACGTCGATCAAGGGCGCTTGCCCGACACGCCGGTTTAACACGGCAAGGTTGTGGCAGGCTGCACCCGGGCAGGCCACACTCGACTAGCGGAAGCAGCGACGCACGTGACGTCGGCAGGCACCACCCGGGAGGTCCCCATGCCCGAACTGCGTGTCGTGGCCGTCTCGAATGACGGAACACGACTGGTGCTCAAGGCTGCGGACAGCACGGAGTACACGCTTCCGATCGACGAGCGGCTGCGGGCTGCCGTGCGCAATGACCGCGCACGCCTGAACCAGATCGAGATCGAGGTGGAGAGCCACCTCCGCCCCCGCGACATCCAGGCCCGCATACGGGCCGGTGCCTCCGCGGAGGAGGTCGCTCAGCTCGCCGGCATCCCGGTCGACCGGGTCCGCCGCTTCGAGGGTCCCGTCCTGGCCGAGCGCGCCTTCATGGCGGAGCGGGCCCGCAAGACCCCCGTACGCCGCCCCGGCGAGAACACCGGACCGCAGCTCGGCGAGGCCGTACAGGAACGCCTCACCCTGCGCGGGGCCGACAAGGACTCCGTCCAGTGGGACTCCTGGCGCCGCGACGACGGCACCTGGGAGGTCCTGCTGGTCTACCGGGTGGCCACCGAACCGCACTCGGCCAGCTGGACCTACGACCCGCCGCGCCGGCTGGTCGTCGCCGTGGACGACGAGGCGCGCTCCCTGATCGGCGAGTCGGACGACCTGCCGTCGACCCCGGAGCCGAGCTTCCCGTTCGTGCCGAGGATCGCCCGGCTGCCCCGGGACCGGCCGCTGGACCGGGCCCTGGACCGTCAGATGGACCGGCAGCTGGAGCGGCCCGACGCCAGGCCCGCGCCCGTACCGGAACCCGAAGAGGAACGGGACACGCTGACCAGCCTGCTGGAGGCGGTTCCGAGCTTCCGGGGCGACCTGGTGGTCCCGGACCGGACCGAGCGTCCCGAACTCCCCGCCGAGGAGCCCGAGAGCGAGGAGCCTCCGGCCGCCGCGGCGTCGGCCGGCGCCGGTTCGGCGTACGCGGACGTACTGATGCCGCGCACGGTGGCGGGGCACCGCGACCGGCTCACCGGAACGACGGACCGGCAGGCCGAGGCCGACGGGGTCCGGCCCGGGCGCCGCGCGGCGGTGCCCAGCTGGGACGAGATCGTCTTCGGCACCCGGCGCAAGAAGCAGGAGTAACAGGCGTAGCGAGAGGATCCGCGCGTCGCGGTGGCGCCCCGGGCGGGGCGCCACCGCGGCGCGCGCCGTCGTTACGGGTTCGGGCCGGTGGCCACCGGGCGCTCCGGGTCGGCGGACCACTGCGACCAGCTGCCCGCGTAGAGGGCGGAGTCGAAGCCCGCCACCGCCAGGGCCAGCACCTCGTGCGCCCCGGAGACCCCCGAACCGCAGTACACGCCCACCTCGGTGCCCTCGGCGGCGCCCAGCGCGGCGAACCTGGCGCGCAGTTCGGCGGCCGGCCGCAGCAGGCCGTCCGCGCCGACGTTCTCCGTGGTCGGGGCCGACACCGCGCCCGGGATGTGCCCGCCCACCGGATCGATGGGTTCCACCTCACCGCGATAGCGCTCGCCCGCCCGGGCGTCCAGGAGCAGTCCGCTGCGGGCCAGCGCGGCGGCCCCGTCCGCTTCCAGCAGCCCCAGCGCGCCAGGGTTTGGCTTGAAATCGCCCTCCGACGGCGCCGGCGCGTCGGCCGTCACCGCGCCGCCCGCCGCCGTCCAGGCGGTCAGCCCGCCGTCGAGAACCCGCACGTCCGAGTGACCCGTCCAGCCCAGCAGCCACCAGGCGCGTGCGGCCGCCCAGCCCTGGCCGCCGTCGTACACGACCACCGGCGTGTCCGAGCGGACCCCGGCGCGGCGCATGACCGCACCGAAGGCCTCCGGGTCCGGCAGCGGGTGACGGCCGCCCGACCCGGGCGGACCTGCCAGTTCGCGGTCGAGATCGACGTACACCGCACCGGGCAGGTGCCCGGCCTCGTACGCGGGGCGCTGGTCGGGGCCGCCCAGCTGCCAGCGGACGTCCAGGAGCACGGGCGGCCGGGAACCGGCCATCTCGTTCATCAGTTCGCGGGAGGACAGGATCGCAGTCATGGGCCCATCTTCCTCCCCCGCCGGGCACCCGTGTGACAAGCCGGACATCGGCGGGCCACAGTGATTCGGTCATCTCTGTTCCGTGCCCCGCCCGCCCGGCCCGGTCGGGGCGCGCCGGGTGTCGCGGAGTGGAAGCATCAGCGGGCAAAGGGACACGACGGCAGGAGACGGCTGAGATGACGGCGGCAGCGGGGGCCTCGCAGCGCCCGCCCGGCACACCGTGCTGGGTGAGCCTGATGGTGCACGGGCTCGGGAACACCGAGGACTTCTACGCGGACCTCTTCGGCTGGGAGTACGAGCCCGGCCCGCACCAGCTCGGCCCCTACGTCCGGGCCTTCCTCGACGGCCAGGAGGTGGCGGGGATCGGCGAGATGCCGCCGGACCGTCACCTTCCGGTGGCGTGGACCACGTACTTCGCCACCGACGACGCGGACGCGACGGCGGAGGCGGTCCGCTGCTGCGGCGGGACGGTCGCGGTGGGTCCGCTGGACGCCGGTGCGGCGGGCCGGATGGCGATCTGCTCCGACCCGCTGGGCGCGATCTTCGGGATCTGGCAGGCCGGGGCGCATCCGGGGACCCGGCTGCACGGGGTGCCCGGCGCGCCGGTGTGGAACGAGCTGGTCACCCAGGACACGTCGACGGTCGGCAAGTTCTACCAGCACGTCTTCGGGCACGAGGGGGAGCAGCACCCCGACCCGTCGGGCGACTTCGACTACCTGACGCTTCGCCTGGACGGCCGCCCGGTCGCCGCGGTGCACGGCATCGGCCGGTCGCTGCCGCACGACCGGGGGCCGCACTGGATGACGTACTTCGAGGTGGCGGATCCCGACGCGGCGGCCGAGCGGGTGGCCGGGCTGGGCGGCCGGGTCGTGGGGCCGCCGCGGGACGGCGTGCGGGGGCGGGTCGGCGTGGTGGCGGACCCGGAGGGCGCCGTCTTCGCCTTGGTCCGTACGACGGCCGGCTCCTGAGCCGGGGCCCCGGGGCCCGGGCCGGGCCCCGGGGGCGCGGCCCGGGGGCGCGGCCGGCCTACGCCGGGTCCGGGGCCGGTTCGAGGGGCAGCGGCCCGGGGCGCTTCGCGGTGCGGCCGTCGCCGGAGGACCGGCCGCGCAGGCGGCGGCCGAGCCACGGTCCGAGGAACCCGGCGGCCCAGCCCAGTTCGGCCGCGGCGGCGCTCAGCGCCCCGCGCGGCGGCCGGGGCGGCAGCGGGTGCGTCCAGGTGTCGTCGCTGCCGGGCAGGGCGAGGGCCTCGGCGAGGGCGGCGGCGATCCGGGCGTGGCCGAGGGGGCTGGCGTGCAGCCGGTCCGTGCTCCACATCCGGGGGTCGGTGGCGGCCGGCACCAGACCGGTTTCGGCCACGGCGACCCCGTGGCGCGCGGCGGCTTCGCGGATGCGGTCGTTGAGGTCGAGCACGCGCGGGCGCAGCGGCTTGGCCAGCGGCGCCACCTCGGCCACGTCGGGGAAGGTCACCGTCGCGACCCGGGTTCCGCCGGCCGTGAGCGCGGCGAACATCTCCTCCAGGTGCGCGGCCGTGGCGGCGGCGTCGAACCGTGGCCGGAGCACGTCGTTGACCCCGGCGACGACGGTGGCCACGTCGGGGCGCAGGGCGAGCGCGGGGGCCAGCTGCCCGGCGCGGACCTGGCCGGCGAGCCGGCCGCGCACGGCGAGGTTGGCGTAGAGCAGGCCGGGGTGGACGACCGCGAGGCGGGCGGCGAGCCGGTCGGCGAAGCCGCGCAGGCCGACGGTGTCGTCGCCGTCCCCGAGTCCCTCGGTCTGGCTGTCGCCGAGGGCGACGTACCGCAGGGGTTCACCGTCCGGCACGAGCGCTCTCCCTCTCCTTGAGGACGGCGGCGATCCGCAGGCACCAGTCCCGGTGTTCCCGTTCGAAGGCCAGCCCTCGCAGGCCGGTCAGGTAGGCGCCGATGCGCTCGCCCCGGACCAGGAACTCCGTCTCCTCCACGTCCCCGCGCATGCGCCGCAGCAGTCCCGTGAGCAGCTCGATCTTGGCCGCCGCGGCGGCCGCGCGCTCTTCGAGCTGCTCGATCACGGCGGCGGTGGCGACGCGGTCGGCGCTCTGGACCTTGACCAGCAGGTCGTCGCGGATGAAGGAGGGCTTCGACGGGGCGGCGGCGAACTCCTCCAGCTCGGCGCGGCCCGCGTCGGTGACCCGGAAGAGGCGCTTGTTCGGCCGGCTCTCCTGGATCACCTGGCGGCCCTCGACCAGCCCGTCCTTCTCCAGCTTGGCGAGCTCGGCGTACAGCTGCTGGGGCAGGGCGTGCCAGAAGTTCGCCACGCCCACGTCGAACGCCTTCGCCAGCTGGTAACCGCTGTACTCGCCGTCCAGCAGCGCGGCCAGCACCGCGTGTCTCAAGGCCATCGCAGCAGCCCCTTCCCTTCCGTCGTCGACACCGGCATCATACTCAAAAAAATGAGTAGTCATATTGTTGAGTAATACCGTTACGAGGAGGGGTCATGGAGACTGCCGAACGCTTCCGCGCCGCCGTGGAGAAGCGCGATCTCAGCGCGCTGGAGGACCTGTTCACCGAGGACGTGCGCCTCTACAGCCCGGTGAAGTTCGTTCCCTTCGAGGGCAGGCCGATGGTGCTGGGCCTCTTCGGCGTGCTCCTGCGGGTGTTCGAGGACCTGCGCTACCTGGGCCGGCTGGACGGCGCGGCCGAGACCAGCGCGGACGGCGAGGAGGCCCCCTCGGTGGTCCTGCCGTTCCGGGCCGAGGTGGACGGCAAGCAGATCCACGGCATCGATCTGCTCCAGTTCGACGGAGCGGGCCGGATCAAGGAGTTCACGGTGATGGTCCGGCCCCAGTCGGCCGTCCAGACCCTGGGCCGGGCGGTCCTGGCGGGGCTGGTGGCGGACGGCCTGGCGCCCGCGCCGGATCCCGGCCCGGCCGCCTGAGCGGCTACCGGCCGAGCGCTCCGCGCACGGTGATCCCGTAGCGCACCCGCAGCCGGCGCAGCTCCCACACCGACAGCGCGGTCACCGAGAGCGGCGGCCCGGCCGGGAAGAGCAGCCGCACCGTCCAGGGGGCGGCCACGGGCGGGCCGTCGAAGACCTGGAGCGCGCCCATGGCCCACACCAGCACCGGCGCGAGCAGCGGCGGCAGCACGGAAGCCCGGCGCGGTGAGCGGGCCGCGCAGCCGGGCCCGGCAGAAGGCCGGACCCGGCTGCCCGGCCCCCCGCGCGACCGACACGAGCACCATCGGCAGACCGGCGCTGACCCGTACGTCCGGCAGCTTGCCCTGGACGACGGAGCCGGCCGCCCCGCGCAGCGGGTGGGCGTAGAGCGGCCTGCCGGCGGCCAGGAAGCCGATGGCGGTCCGGGCCGGTCCGGGCCCGCCCGATCTGCGGATCCACACAGCACGGGGGCGAGACGTTTCCTCAGGTCAAGCAGCACGCCGAATGTGAACTCGGACGCGTCACAGACCGGTCACAGGGCACACACAGCCGCCTGAACCCCGGCACCATGGCGCGATGCGCACTCACCACACCATCACCCTCCTGGCTGCCGCGGGCGCCTTCGCCCTCACCGCGTGCGATCCCCAAGTCACCGACAACGGGAAGCCGTCCGCGTCCGGCGCCCCCGCCGCGACCCCCGCCGCGTCCACTCCCGCCCCCTCCGCCAAAACGGCAACTCTGCCCAACCTCGTAGGCAAGGGACTCCAGACCGCCCAGGACGAAGCGCAAGGCGCGGGCTTCTTCGTCCTCACATCACACGACGCCCTGGGTCGCGAGCGGCTCCAGGCGCTCGACCGGAACTGGAAGGTGTGCAGCCAGACCCCCGGACCGGGTGCGGGCATCGACACCAAGACCGCAGTGGACTTCGGCGCCGTCAAGCTCGAAGAAAGCTGCCCTGCCACGGATGCGCCCGCCCCGAAGCCCGCGGGCGACGTGATGCCGGACTTCGTCAGCCAGGGCATGAAGGCCGTCCGCTCCGCGCTCCCGGCCAATGCGAGCATCACCGTGAAGGACGCGGTGCAGAGCCGCATGGTCCTCCAGGAGTCGAACTGGAAGGTCTGCACGCAGGATCCGAAGGCCGGCGCCGCACTCACCGGCCAGCCGTTGTCCTTCACCGTCGCCAAGACCGAGGAGTCCTGTCCCTAGCTCTCCGCGCCGGCTGTCCTCGCCGTCATCAGCGGTAAGCGGCTGGGCCGACGTCCG
This sequence comes from Streptomyces sp. NPDC048507, assembly GCF_043199995.1. Taxonomy (NCBI): domain Bacteria; kingdom Bacillati; phylum Actinomycetota; class Actinomycetes; order Kitasatosporales; family Streptomycetaceae; genus Streptomyces; species Streptomyces sp. NPDC048507. The sequence continues at coordinate 93,972 of NZ_JBICWZ010000012.1, forward strand.
CCATCAGGAGGTCCGGCAGAACGGACATCGCGAGGTCTCGCGGGGCCGCATGGGGGCTTCGGGACCGTTCCGCGACGTCCGGGTTCCAGACGGCCAGGCGATCCAGTGCGGCCTGCAAGCCGGATCCGCCACCCAGGAGGAGTGCTTCCACGAGCGCCATGACGTAGGCGCGGGATGTGCCGGCCGGGGCGGGGAGAGCTGCCAGCTGCCGCCTTGTGACGGGAGCCTCGCCGTCAGAGCTCACAGCGGCGGCCAAGGCGGCCAGGACGAACCGTACGGCGTCGCTCTCCCCGTCCCAGTTCGCCGACAAGCCAGGCATTTCACGACTGATGGCTCGACGTGTCATGTGGTCCGCGGCAGGTTCTGCCCAGACGCTGCCGAGAGCAGCGATTCGGTCGGACAAGGAGGCAGCGGTCGCGCGGCCGGTGACAGAGAGACGCAGCAGGTCACCCAACAGGATCAGCCGTGTCCCCGTCGGGACACCACCGTCGCGGACCAAGGCGGCCAGAAAGGGAACCGCCTCGACCGTGACGTCGGTGCAGGTGCCCTGGTGGGCCACGATGTCCGCCAGGTCTCCCAGGAATTCACCCGTGGACTCGTAGGGCTCCCCAAGGGCGAACTCCTCGTCGAGCAGCCAAGCCGCCACATCCGGGATGTCTTCGGCACTCCCGTACATCCGCTCGGCGACTGCCACCACGGCCCGGACCACCTCGCCGGGCTCGCCGGCCCCGGAGCACGCCCACTGCGCTCCCGAGGCGGGCGGTTGGGGGTCCACCGGCAACGGGTCGGGCAGCATCACCTCGGCGGTGGGCAGTTCGTGCAGCAGGCCGGCACGGGTGAAGGCCTCTTCCAGAGTGGCAGCGTGTCCCTCGGCTCCCCCCTGCGTGAAGCCACCGTGCAACCGGGCCATATCCGCGATACGAGTCCGTTCGCTCCTCAGGAAGGGCTCCAGGGCGAGACGGTCGTGACCGGTGTGGACGGCGAGAGAGAACACCTGCCACCAACCCTCCAGCTCGGGATCCGTCGACGGTTTTCCGTACCGGAAGTTGGCTGGGTCGAAGCGGAAGTGATCGTGGATTCGGACCGCGATCAGGCGGTGCCCCAGCTCGGCCAGCTCATCTGCGACCGCCCTGGCCACATCCTCGGAGGGCAGGTACGCCGAGTACTGAACACCCCATGCGGGCGGAGGTCCGAGAGTCATGGCCCGATCATGCATCACGGCCCCGGTGCGCCACCGAGCGGTACCTCCCCAGGCAGCAAGGTGCCCTCGGGGACGGCCTTCAGGCGGGGTTGACGGGGAGGACGTCCGGGGAGAGGGCGGCGGCGTGGGCGGCGGCGCTCGTCGTGCGCTTGCGGTGGTGGCGGCGGCAGAGGACCTCGTAGCCGATCTCCCCCGCCGGGCGGTTGACGTCACCGACCACGACCTGGGCGCCCTCGACCACCATCTCGCCGTCTATCGTCCGGGCGTTGTGGGTGGCGCGGGCGCCGCACCAGCACAGGGCCTCCACCTGGAGCTGTTCGATCCGGTCCGCCAGCTCGATCAGCCGCTGCGAACCGGGGAACAGCTTGGTGCGGAAGTCCGTCGTGATGCCGAAGGCGAAGACGTCCATGCCGAGGTCGTCCACGATGCGGGCCAGCTGGTCGATCTGGTCCGGGGCGAGGAACTGGGCCTCGTCCACGATCACGTAGTCCGCCCTGGCGCCCTTGGAGAGGTGGGCGACGAGGTACGCGTACAGGTCCATGCCCTCGCCCGCCTCGACCGCCTCGGTCACCAGACCCAGGCGGGAGGACAGCTTGCCCTCGCCCGCGCGGTCGTCACGGGTGAAGATCACGCCCTGCAGACCGCGGGCCGAGCGGTTGTGTCCGATCTGGAGAGCGAGGGTGCTCTTTCCGCAGTCCATCGTTCCGGAGAAGAACACCAGCTCGGGCATGGGAAGTACGGGACCTTTCAGGTCGGGGCGGCAGGGGGGGTGGGGCGGGGACGGTCAGGTGCGGACTTCGAGGAGCGGGACCAGCTGTTCGGCCGGCGTCATGGAGCCGTGCATGCCGACGAGCGCCGACTCGTTGGGCTCGTTGCGGGACGCGGTGATCGCGACGTCCGCCTGGGCGGCGGCGATCACGTCGCCGATCCGGCCGAAGACCCGCTCGTCGCACTCCCCCGGAGCCCCGAACCAGCCCAGTTCCAGGGCCTCTTCGCGGCCCGCGACCCAGAAGCGGTCGCCGAGGACCTCGCGCCAGACGGTGAGCACGTCGGCCTCGGCGCCCGGTACCGCGTACACGTGCCGGGCCCGGCCCTCGCCGCCGAGCAGGGCCACGCCCGCGCCCAGCTCCCAGTCGTCGTCGAAGTCGATGCGCGCGTCCTCGTCGAAGGGGACGTCGACCATGCCGTGGTCCGCGGTGACGTACAGCGCGGTGCGCGGCGGGAGCTGTTCGACGAGGCGCTGGACCAGGCGGTCCACGTGCATGAGCTGGCCGCGCCAGGCGTCGGAGTCCACGCCGTGCCGGTGTCCGGCCCCGTCGAGCTCGCTGTAGTACGTGTAGACGAGCGAGCGCTCACCGGCGGCGAGCTGGATCGCCGCGAGGTCCATCCGCTCCTCGCCGGTCATCCGGCCGTGGAAGGTGCCGCCGCTGAGGGCGATCTTGGTGAGCGGGGTGCTCTGGAAGGCCGGCGCGGAGACCTGGGCGGTGTGCACCCCGGCCGCGTCGGCGAGCTGGAACACGGTGGGGTAGGGCTGCCAGGGCTTCGGCGGGGTCCACGGCTGCCAGCGGAGCTGGTTCATCAGCTCGCCGGAGGCCGGGTTGCGCACCGCGTAGCCGGGCAGGCCGTGCCGGGCCGGGGGCAGGCCGGTGCCGACGGAGGCCAGCGAGGTGGCGGTGGTCGCCGGGAAGCCGGCGGTGATCGGCCGGCCGGTGCCGCCGCGCGAGCCCGCGAGGAGGGAGGTGAGGTACGGGGCCTCGGCGGGGTGGGCCTTGATCTGCTCCCAGCCCATGCCGTCGACCAGGAACACGCAGTTCCGGTCGGCCGGGGTCAGCTCGGCGATCCCGGCGGTGAGGCCGGGCACGCCCTGTCCGGCGGCCAGGGTGGGCAGCAGGTCGGCGAGCGAGCCGGTCCCGTAGTGCGGGACCGGGGCGCCGGCGAGGTCGAGCAGTTCCGGTTCGTCCTGCCAGTTCGGCGGCGCGGAGTACGACATCAGCGGGCGGGGGTGGCGGTCGCCGCCGTGGCTTCCGAGAGCGCCTGGGCGAAGACCAGGGTCTGGCGGACCGTCTCCGGTCCGTCGCCGGCCTCGCTGACCCGCAGGCTCAGGTCGTCGGCGGTGGAGTTGCCGGTGTAGCCGTGGTCGGCGTCGCAGTTCGTGTCGCCGCAGGCGGCGGGCTCCAGGTCGATGCGCGAGACCGCGCCCCAGCCGATGGTCAGGACGACCTCGCGGGGCAGCTGGCCGGGCGTGTACGACTCCGGATTGGCCACGACGCGGCTGAGCACCACCGAGGAGATGCTGGCGAGCTTGACCGACTCGGTCGAGGTGGTCGCGTACGGGGACGGGGACCCGGCGTCGGCGGCCTGCTCGTCGGTGTGGCTGACGATGAAGCGGTTGCCGGTCAGCACCAGGACGGTGACGTGCCGGCGCACCTCGTTCGAGTCGAAGGTGGTCTCCTGGTGCACCAGGTACGACGAGATCGGCTCGCCGCCGACGGCGGCCTCAACCGCCTCGGCCACGAGGGCCGGGTAGTAGCCGCTGCGCTCGATCGCCGCGCGCAGCCCCTGGGTCGTCGTACCGGATTTCGCCATGGGGTCCATCCTAAGGCCCGTACGGGGTCCCCCTACCTGCCCGGCGCTCAGTAGCTGGGCAGGGTGCGCGGGCCGAGGTCCGTGCGGGCGGGCGGGTGGCCCACGCGGACGGTGGCGCTGAGCACGGAGAGGCCGTCCGTGGCGACGACGACCGGCTCCAGGCTGACGCCCGCCACCTCGGGGTGGTCGTCGACGAGCCGGGACAGCCTGAGCAGCAGCTCCTCCAGGGCCCGGGTGTCCACCGGGTCGCTGCCGCGCCAGCCGAAGAGGAGGGGCGCGGCCCGGATGGAGCGGATCAGCGAGGCCGCGTCCCGGTCGGTGGCGGGGACCAGGCCGTGCGCGGTGTCGCCGAGCAGCTCGGAGGCGACTCCGGCGAGTCCGAAGGACAGGACGGTGCCCGCGGCCGGGTCGACGACGGCCCGCACGACGGTGTCCACCCCGCGCGGTGCCATCGCCTGGACCACGGGGAGCAGCTCGGCGGGTTTGCCGAGGGCCTCGGTCAGCTCCTCGTACGAGCGCCGCAGCTCGGCCTCGGTGGTCAGGTCGAGGCGTACGCCGCCCAGGTCGGCGCGGTGGCGCAGGTGGGGGGCGGTGGTCTTGAGGGCGACGGGGAACCCGAGGATCCGGGCCGCGCGGACGGCTGCGTCGGGGCCGGGGGCGGGCAGGACGGTCCGGACCGGGATCCCGTAGCGGGCCAGGAGCTCGCGGGCGTCGGCCTCGTCGAGGGTCAGGGCGGTGCCCTCGGGGACCCCGGACAGCAGGGTGGCGAGCTGGGCGGCGGCGCCGGTCTCGTCGATGTCCTCGTACTCGGGGACCTGGCCGGCCTCGGCGTTGGCCCGGCGCCACTGGCCGTAGCGGACGGCTTCGGCGAGGGCCTTCACCGCCCGCTCGGCGGCGGGGTAGGCGGGGATCCGCCGGCCGGGCCGGCGCGGGTCGGTCCCGGAGCCGGCCGGTACGGGGGCCGACGGGGCCCCGGGGCCCGGCCCGGTGGGGAGGGGCGGGGCGGGTGGTGCGGGCGGGGCCGGCGGGGCGGCCCGTACGGCGGACAGCGCCTCGGCCAGGGCGCCGAGCTCCACGTGCACCACCGCGACGGGCTTTCCGGGGACCTCGGCGGCCGCCTCCCGCAGGGCCTCCGCGAGGTCGTCGGCCAGCGCGTGCTCGCTCACCCAGGGGATGGCGGTGACGACGACGGCGTCGCAGTCGTCGGAGGCCAGTGCCGTGGACAGGGCGGCCCGGAAGTCCGCCGGGGTGGCGGCCGTGGTCAGATCGAGCGGGGGCCGCGGGCGCAGGCCCTCGCCGAGGCAGGCGTCGTACGTGAGCACGCCGAGGGACTCGGAGTTGCCGAGGATGGCCACCCGCGGTCCGGCCGGGACCGGCTGTCCGGCCAGCAGCAGGCCGACGTCGACCAGCTGGGTGACGGTGTCGACGCGGATGACGCCGGCCTGGCGCAGCAGCTCGGAGACGGTGGCGTCGGGCAGCCGGGTCCCGGGGACCACGTGTCCGGCGGGGGTGTGCCGGCCTCCGCGGGCGACGACGACCGGCTTGACGGCGGCGGTGCGGCGGGCGAGCCGGGTGAACTTGCGCGGGTTGCCGAGGGTTTCCAGGTAGAGCAGGGCCACATCGGTGGCCTCGTCGTCGTACCAGTACTGGAGGATGTCGTTGCCCGAGACGTCGGCCCGGTTCCCGGCGGACACGAAGGAGGAGAGGCCCTCGCCGCGCCGCAGCAGCCCGGACAGCAGGGCGATCCCGATCGCGCCGGACTGGGTGAACAGGCCGATCCGCCCCCGGGCGGGGGCGGGGGCGAGCGAGGCGTTGAGTTCCACGTCGGGGGCGGTGTTGATCACCCCGAAGGCGTTCGGGCCGATGAGCCGCATCCCGTAGGAGCGGATCTGGCGGACCAGTTCGCGCTGGCGGGCCAGTCCGGCGGGGCCGCTCTCGCCGTACCCGGCCGACAGCACCACCAGCCCCTGGACTCCGTGCTCCCCGCAGGCGGCGACCGCCTCGGGGACCCGGTCGGCGGGGACGGCGATGACGGCGAGGTCGACGGGGGCGCCGATGTCGGCGACGGTGCGGTAGGCCCGCACCCCGTCGAGCAGGTCCCCGCCGATGCCGGGGTCGCGGGCGGCGTTGACGGCGTAGAGGTGGCCGTGGAAGCCGCCGTCGCGCAGGTTGCGCAGAGCGGCGGCGCCGACGCCGGAGCCGGAACGGCTGACGCCGATCACCGCGACGGAGCCGGGGGCGAGCAGCCGCTGGACGGAGCGGGCCTCGGCGCGCTGTTCGCGGGCGCGCTGGACGGCGAGGGACTCGGCGGTGGGTTCGAGGTCGAGGGTGAGGTGGACGGACCCCTCCTCGAAGCTGCGCTTCTGCTGGTAGCCGACGTCCGTGAACACCTTGATCATCTTGGTGTTGGCGGGCAGCACCTCGGCGGCGAACCGGCGGATGCCGCGCTCCCGGGCGACCGCGCCGATGTGTTCGAGGAGGGCGGAGGCGACGCCCCGCCCCTGGTGGGCGTCCTGGACGAGGAAGGCCACCTCGGCCTCGTCGGCGGGCACCGGAGCGGGCCGGCCGTCGGGGCCGATGCGGTCGAAGCGGACGGTGCCGATGAACTCGCCGCCGATGGTCGCGGCGAGGCCGACCCGGTCGACGTAGTCGTGGTGGGTGAAGCGGCGCACGTCGCGGTCGGAGAGCCGGGGGTAGGGGGCGAAGAACCGGTAGTACTTCGACTCGTCCGAGACCTGTTCGTAGAAGCTGACCAGGCGGCCCGCGTCCGCGGTCGTGATGGGGCGGATCCGGGCCGTGCCGCCGTCGCGCAGCACGACGTCCGCTTCCCAGTGGGCCGGGTACGAGGGGTCCGACTCGGTGGTCATGGGGCCACCTTAAGGGGCGGCGCGCCCCCGCGGCGGGGCACGGCGGACGGGCTGTACGCGGTGCGCGCGGCGGATGCGGCGGGCAGGGGCAAACCAGTGCAAGCTGGGGAGGGTCGAACGGCGGTGGAATGGGGCCGAAGGTCGGTCCGAGCAGTCCGGACGCCGTGAGAGACTGGTCTAGACAACCGTAAGAACCTGAAGGGCATCACCATGGCAGAGCGCCGCGTCAACGTCGGCTGGGCCGAGGGCCTGCACGCTCGTCCCGCCTCGATCTTCGTCCGGGCGACGACCGCTTCCGGCGTCCCGGTGACCATCGCGAAGGCGGGCGGCGACCCCGTCAACGCCGCTTCCATGCTGGCGGTCCTGGGCCTGGGCGCCCAGGGCGGCGAGGAGATCGTCCTCGCTTCCGAGGCCGAGGGTGCGGACGCCGCGCTGGACCGCCTCGCGAAGCTGGTCGCCGAGGGCCTCGACGAGCTGCCGGAAACCGTCTGACCCTTCGGGCCCGGTAACCCCGGAAGCCGCCGTCCCCCCACCCCGGGGCGGCGGCTTCCGCGTTTCCCGGGGGAGGCCTGTCTTACGGATCACGGCTCACTGCCCACGGAACGGAATTCCGGGCACGGGCACGAATTCCCGGCATGCGGAAATACCGCGGCCTTCGCGATATCAGAGCCGCACGCCCCTTTTTGGCAGTCGCCCCCTTTATACGAGCCCCTTGTTAATGGCGGCCACCCGCCGTGTTGACGGCAGGTTGCGGAGTCCTCACCCTCGGCCGGTGCACGACGGCGGCCCGCTGCGCGTGCAGGGCGGTCAGCGCCGCGGCCCGTTCCGCGTCCCCGCGCGCCACCGCGTCCACGATCGCGCCGTGCTCCGCCCAGGAGTCCGCCGGCCGTACCGGCGCCCCCACCACGTACATCCAGGCGAGCTTGCGCCGGGTCTGGACCAGCAGGGCGATCAGTCCGGGGCTGCCGGACGCCTGGGCGAGCGTCTCGTGGAACCAGCCCCCCAGGGCCCGCAGATCCTCCCCCTGGCCCTTGCGGGCCCGTTCCTGGCCCAGCCTGACCAATCCGCGCAGCACCTTGAGGTGGGCCTCGGTGCGCCGCCGGGCGGCCCGGGAGGCGGCCAGCGGTTCGAGCAGCGAGCGCAGCTCCAGCAGATCGGCGGCCTCCTGCGCGGTCGGCTCGGCCACCCAGGCGCCGGCGTGCCGCCGCGTGGTGACGAAGCCCTCGGATTCCAGGGTGCGCAGCGCCTCGCGCACGGGGACGCGCGAGACGCCGTAGCGCCGGGCGAGCACCTCCTCCGTCAGCCGGCCGCCCGGACCGTAGAAGCCGGAGACGATGTCGTCGCGGATCGCTGTGCACACCGCGTGCGCCGGAATACGCAAAGCCGGACCTCCGCTGGATTGCCCGCCCGGCGCCTTCGCCGATTCGGGACCGTACTGCGACTCTATTGCAGCACACGATAACTTCCGATGACGGCCCGATATCCTAAACATTTCGCCGTGGGCGGGAGAGGACGGGGGAAGGCAGGGAAAGGCAGGAAAGGGGAAAAACGCGGAAGGCCCCGGCTCTGGGAGCCGGGGCCTTCCGCTGAAGTGCGGGGTGGTGCGGGTGGTGCTTCGGGTCAGACGCCGACGCCGTGGCTGCGCAGGTACGCGAGCGGGTTGATGTCCGAGCCGTACTGGGCGCCGGTACGGGCCTCGAAGTGCAGGTGCGGGCCGCTGGAGTTGCCCGTGGAGCCCGACAGGCCTATCTGCTGGCCCGCGGTGACCTTCTCGCCGACGGAGACGCTCAGCGAGTTCATGTGGCCGTACTGGGTGTAGGTGCCGTCGTTGTGCTTGATGACGACGTTGTTGCCGTACGCGCCGCCCCAGCCGGCCTCGACGATGACACCCGCGCCGACCGCGTGGACCGAGGTGCCCTCGTCGGCGTGGAAGTCGATGCCCGTGTGGCTGCCGGAGGACCACATGCCGCCGCCGGCGCCGTACTGGGTGCTGACGTACGAGCCCTCGATGGGGGCGACGAAGGTGTTGAGGCGCTTGCGCTCCTCCTCGCGGGCGGCTCGCTCGGCGGCATCGCGCTCGCTCTTCGCCTTGGCCTCGGCGGTCCGCTTGGCCTCCGCGGCACGCTGCTTGGCCTCGGCCTCGGCCTGCGCCTGGGCGGCGACGGCCTCGGCGGCGACCTGCTGCGACTCGGCCTGGACCTCGAGGTCGTCCTGGAGGCCGTCGGCGACGACGATCGCGGTCTGGCCGGTCTCCTCGATGGAGGGGGCGCTGTGGTCCGCGGCGAACGCCGGGGCGGCCACGGCGGCGACCACGCCCGTGGTGGCGAGGGCGGCTACACCGGCATAGCCGGCGGTCTTGCGGCTCAGACGGCTGGAACCACGGTGCTTGCCGGCGACACGACTGCCAGAGGCCATGAAGGGGGTGATCCTTTCCTTCCCTCTCGCCTACCGGGTTAGCTGACGGGTTCGGAGCAGGAAGGTCTCCTACGGGCCTCCTCTGACGAGGCGGTCCGATTCACCCCAGGGACTGATGTGGGTCCCCGGCTCCCCAGGCTCGCGCCTGACGGGGACTCGGCGATCGCTGACCGGTGCCGCCGGTGCGGCGGTCACAAGTGACGGACAGCACGGCCGACGCTAGGCGGATCATCAGTCGATCGCCAAACACACGAGCGCTTTTGTTGCGTACGCCACACCGCATACGGGCAACCACGCGGCGAAACAGACAAAAGGGGCTCCGGCGGATGATCCCGCCGGAGCCCCTCCCCAACGCACCGTCAGTTCGTGACGACGGTGACCGTTCCGATGCCGAGGGCCCGCACGGGCTCCTCGATCTGGGCCGCGTCGCCCACCAGGATCGTCACCAGCCGGTCCACCGGGAAGGCGCGCACGACCGCCGAAGTGGCCTCCGCCGTACCGGTTTCGGCCAGCCTGGCGTACAACTGCGCCTGGTAGTCGTCGGGGAGCTCCTGCTCCACCTGGTCCGCGAGGGTGCCCGCCACGGCCGCGGCCGTCTCGAACTTCAGCGGGGCGACGCCCACCAGGTTCTGCACGGCCACGTCGCGTTCGGCGTCGGTCAGACCCTCGGCGGCGAGCGTGCGCAGCACCTTCCAGAGGTCCTCCAGCGCGGGACCGGTGTTGGGGGTGTCCACCGAACCGCTGATGGCCAGCATCGAGGCGCCCTTGCCGTCGGCGGTCGAACGCAGCACCTGGCCGAACGCCCGCACCCCGTACGTGTAGCCCTTCTCCTCGCGCAGGACCTTGTCCAGGCGCGAGGTGAGGGTGCCGCCGAGGCAGTACGTGCCGAGCACCTGCGGCGCCCAGACGATGTCGTGCCGGTCGGGCCCGATGCGGCCGATCAGCAGCTGCGTCTGGACCGCTCCGGGCCGGTCCACGATGACGACCCGGCCTGAGTCGTCCGCCGTCACCGGCACTGCCGGGCGCGGCTCGGCGGTGTCGCCGGTCCACGCGCCGAGGGTGTCGGCCAGCACGGCGTCCAGGTCGATGCCGGTCAGGTCGCCGACGACGACCGCGGTGGCGGTGGCGGGGCGCACGTGGGCCTCGTAGAAGGCGCGGACGGCCGCGGAGTCGATCCGGGCGACCGTCTCCTCGGTGCCCTGCCGCGGGCGGGACATGCGCAGGCCGGCCGGGAAGAGCTCCTTGGAGAGCTGCTTGGCGGCGCGGCGCTGCGGGTTGGCCAGCTCGTGCGGGATCTCGTCGAGCCGGTTGCGCACCAGGCGGCCGACCTCGGCGTCGGCGAAGGCCGGCGCGCGCAGTGCCTCGGCGAGCAGGCCGAGGGCCTTGTGCAGGCGGGAGGCCGGGACCTCCAGGGAGACCCGCAGTCCGGGGTGGTCGGCGTGCGCGTCGAGGGTGGCTCCGCAGCGTTCCAGCTCGGCGGCGAACTCCTCGGCGGAGTGCTTGTCGGTGCCCTCCGACAGGGCCCGGGCCATGATGGTGGCCACCCCGTCGAGGCCCTCGGGCTCGGCGTCCAGCGGGGCCGCGAGGTTGACCTCGACCGCGACGACCTGCTGGCCGGGGCGGTGGCAGCGCAGCAGGGTCAGGCCGTTGGCGAGGGCGCCGCGCTCGGGGGCCGGGAACGCCCAGGGCTTGGCCTCGCCGGCTTCGGGGCGCGGGTGGAAGTCCATCGTGACGGCTACGGCGTCGCTCACTGCTCCGCCCCTTCGTTCTCGTTCTCGTCGGACTCGTCGGACTCGTCGGACTCGTCGGATTCGTCCGAGCCGGGCAGCGGCTCGTAGACGAGGACCGCGCGGTTGTCGGGGCGCAGCCGGGCCGCGGCGACGGCCTGCACCTCTTCGGCGGTGACGTCCAGGACGCGCCCCACGGCGCTCAGCGCCAGCTGCGGGTCGCCGAACAGCACCGCGTAGCGGCACAGTTCGTCGGCGCGGCCGGCGACGGTGCTCAGCCGGTCCAGCCACTCCCGCTCCAGCTGTGCCTGGGCGCGCTCCATCTCCTCGGCCGTGGGGCCCTCGGCGGCGAACCGCGCGAGCTCCTCGTCGACGGCCGCCTCGATGGCGGGCACCTCGACACCGCTGGAGGTCTTGACGTCCAGCCAGCCCAGCGAGGGCGCGCCGGCCAGGCGCAGCAGGCCGAAGCCGGCCGCGACGGCGCTCTGGTCGCGCCGCACCAGGCGGTTGTGCAGGCGGGAGGACTCGCCGCCGCCCAGCACGGTCAGCGCCACGTCCGCCGCGTCGCACTCGCGGGTGCCGTCGTGCGGCAGCCGGTAGGCGGCCATCAGCGCGCGGGCCGGGACCTCTTCGACGATCTCCTCGCGGAGCTGCCCGCCCATGACCTCGGGGAGCGAGCCGTCGCGCGGGGGCTGCTTGCCGTCGTGCGAGGGGATGCTGCCGAAGTACTTCTCGACCCAGGCGAGCGTCGCCGCGGGGTCGATGTCGCCCACGACCGACAGGACGGCGTTGTTGGGCGCGTAGTACGTACGGAAGAAGTTGCGCGCGTCCTCCAGGGACGCGGCGTCCAGGTCGGCCATGGAGCCGATCGGGGTGTGGTGGTACGGGTGGCCCTCGGGGTAGGCGAGGGCGGTCAGCTTCTCGAACGCGGTGCCGTAGGGCACGTTGTCGTAGCGCTGGCGGCGCTCGTTCTTCACGACGTCGCGCTGGTTCTCCATGGACTCCTCGTCCAGGGCCGCCAACAGCGAGCCCATGCGGTCCGCCTCCAGCCACAGGGCGAGCTCCAGCTGGTGGGCCGGCATCGTCTCGAAGTAGTTGGTGCGCTCGAAGCTGGTGGTGCCGTTCAGGGAACCGCCGGCGCCCTGGACCAGCTCGAAGTGCCCGTTGCCCGGTACGCTCGCCGAACCCTGGAACATCAGGTGCTCGAAGAGGTGAGCCAGACCGGTCCGCCCCTTGACTTCGTGGCGCGAGCCGACGTCGTACCAGAGGCAGACGGCGGCGACCGGAGTGAGGTGGTCCTCGGACAGCACCACGCGCAGGCCGTTGGCCAGCCGGTGCTCGGTCGCTGTCAGGCCGCCGGAGCCGGCCTGAGCTGTGGCCGTGTGACCCATGGGCATGTGGTCCCTTCGATCGCGATGCAGAGATTTCTGTCAGACCTGCCACTGTATGCAAGCGCGTCGGCCACCGGAGAAGTTCCCGGGTCCGCCCCTTGGACTCCGTCCGGGGGGTCGCCCGGGGTCGGAGTCGGCGTTGTCGGTGCGCCGGGCCACAATGGTCCGCGTCGTCACCGGCCGGACGGCCCCCGTCCGGCACCCCGTACCCCCCGATTCTTGGTTAAGGAGCCGCGCAGCGATGGCCCGCCGCAGCACGAAGACCCCGCCGCCGGAGGATTTCGAGGAGAAGATCCTCGACATCGACGTCGTCGACGAAATGCAGGGCTCCTTCCTCGAGTACGCGTACTCGGTGATCTACTCCCGCGCCCTGCCCGACGCCAGGGACGGCCTGAAGCCGGTGCACCGGCGCATCGTCTACCAGATGAACGAGATGGGCCTGCGCCCCGACCGCGGTTACGTGAAGTGCGCCCGCGTCGTCGGCGAGGTCATGGGCAAGCTGCACCCGCACGGCGACACGTCGATCTACGACGCCCTCGTGCGCATGGCGCAGCCCTTCTCCATGCGGCTGCCGCTGGTCGACGGCCACGGCAACTTCGGTTCGCTCGGCAACGACGACCCGCCGGCCGCGATGCGTTACACCGAGTGCCGGATGGCCGACGCCACGTCACTGATGACGGAGTCGATCGACGAGGACACCGTCGACTTCACCGCCAACTACGACGGCCAGGAGCGCGAGCCCGTCGCCCTTCCGGCGGCGTACCCGAACCTGCTGGTCAACGGCGCCTCCGGGATCGCCGTCGGCATGGCCACCAACATGGCCCCGCACAATCTCGGCGAGGTCATCGCGGCCGCCCGCCACCTGATCCGCTATCCGGAGGCCGACCTCGAGGCGCTGATGCGCTTCGTGCCGGGCCCGGACCTGCCCACCGGCGGACGGATCGTCGGGCTGTCCGGGATCAAGGACGCCTACGCGAACGGCCGGGGAACCTTCAAGATCCGGGCCACCGTGGCCGTGGAGGACGTGACCCCGCGCCGCAAGGGCCTGGTCGTCACCGAACTGCCCTTCACGGTCGGCCCCGAGAAGGTCATCGCCAAGATCAAGGACCTGGTCGGCTCGAAGAAGCTCCAGGGCATCGCCGACGTCAAGGACCTCACCGACCGCTCGCACGGCCTGCGCCTGGTCATCGAGATCAAGAACGGCTTCCACCCGGAGGCCGTGCTGGAGCAGCTGTACAAGCTGACGCCGATGGAGGAGTCCTTCGGCATCAACAACGTCGCGCTGGTCGACGGGCAGCCGCTGACGCTGGGTCTGAAGGAACTGCTGGAGGTCTACCTCGACCACCGCTTCGAGGTCGTCCGGCGCCGCAGCGAGTTCCGCCGCACCAAGCGGCGCGACCGGCTGCACCTGGTCGAGGGCCTGCTGGTGGCCCTGGTCGACATCGACGAGGTCATCCGGCTCATCCGGGACAGCGACAACTCCGCCCAGGCCAAGGAACGCCTGATGGAGCGCTTCTCGCTGAGCGAGGTCCAGACGCAGTACATCCTGGACACCCCGCTGCGCCGGCTCACCCGCTTCGACCGGATCGAGCTGGAGTCCGAGCGCGACCGGCTGACCGGGGAGATCGACGAGCTGACCGGGATCCTCGACTCGGACGGCGAGCTGCGCAAGCTGGTCTCCTCGGAACTGGCCGCGGTCGCGAAGAAGTTCGGCACCGAGCGCCGGACGGTGCTGCTGGAGTCGGCGGGCACGGCGGTCGCCGCGGTCCCGCTGGAGGTCGCGGACGACCCGTGCCGGGTCCTGCTGTCCTCCACCGGCCTGCTGGCCCGTACGGCGGGCGGCGGTCCGCTGCCGCAGGAGGAGGACGGCGGCCGGGCCAAGCACGACCTGATCGTCTCGCAGGTGGCCGCCACCGCCCGGGCCGACGTGGGCGTGGTGACGTCCAGCGGGCGGCTGCTGCGGCTGCCGGTGATCGACCTGCCGCAGCTCCCCGACACCCATGCCGCGCCGAACCTGGCGGGCGGCGCCCCGGTCTCGGAGTTTCTCTCCGGACTGGAGCCCGACGAGGCGGTGGTCTGCCTGACCTCCCTCGACGAGTCCTCGCAGGGTCTGGCCCTGGGCACCGAGCAGGGCGTGGTCAAGCGCGTCGTGCCGGACTACCCGGCGAACAAGGACGAGCTGGAGGTCATCACCCTCAAGGAGGGCGACCGCATCGTCGGCGCGGTCGAACTGCGCACGGGCGAGGAGGACCTGGTCTTCATCACCGACGACGCCCAGCTGCTGCGTTACCCGGCGGCCCAGGTGCGCCCGCAGGGCCGCCCGGCGGGCGGCATGGCGGGCATCAAGCTCGCCGAGAACGCCAAGGTGATCCACTTCTCCGCCGTGGACCCGGCGCGGGACGCCGTGGTCTTCAGCGTGGCCGGCTCGCACGGCACGCTGGACGACTCGGTGCGCTCCTGCAAGCTGACCCCCTTCGACCAGTACCCGCGCAAGGGGCGCGCCACGGGCGGCGTGCGCTGCCAGCGGTTCCTGAAGGGCGAGGACCTGCTGGTGCTGGCCTGGGCCGGGAACGCCCCGGTCCGCGCGGCCGCGGCGAACGGCACTCCGGCCGCCCTGCCTGCCCCGGACCCGCGCCGCGACGGCTCGGGCACCGCCCTGCCGGCCCCGGTCGAGGCGCTGGCCGGAGGCGTGCTCTAGGGGCTCGCTCCCGGATGACCGGGACGGCGGGCGGGCGGTCCGGGCGGTTGACGGGCCGCCCGCCCCCGGTCCCGACTACTGTTTTCCCGGTACACGCGGGTGGGGGGAGAACAGCACTGATGAGTCGTCGGCCGAGCGGTTTGATCGGGGTGTGGGCCGAGGCCCAGCGCCAGCAGCAGCGGACGCAACTGATCCAGCAGCGCGAGGCCGAGCGCCGGCAGCGGGCCTACGAGCGGGACGCGGCCCGGGACCGGCGGGAGCAGCAGGCCGCCTACAAGCAGCACCGCGAGGCGGAGGCACGGCGTCGCACCGAGCGGATCGAGGCCGAGGTGGCCGCCCTCCAGGGGCTGCTGGCGGCGGGCTGCCGGGCGCCGGCGTTCCGGATGTCCGCCTTGGTGCGCGACGAGCGGCTCGCGCCCTTCGACCCGGGCACCCTCGCCCACCCGGTGCCCATGCCGCAGCTGCACCAGTTCCAGCAGCAGAGCAGCGGCTGGACCCTGGGCTCGGGCCGCCGCGCCCAGGCGGAGCGCGAGGCCCACGACCGGTACACGCACGCCTGGCAGGCCGCGCACGCCGCGGAGCAGGAGCGGCTGCGGCACCTGGCGGCGTACCGGCAGCAGTACGACCGCTGGGCGGCCGACCAGCTCGCCGGGATCCGCCACCACAACAGCGGCCTCACCGACCTGGCCGCAGCCCTGCGGGCGGGCGACCCCGAGGCGGCCGTGGAGTACTTCTCGGCGGCCCTGTACGCCTCGACGGCCTGGCCCGAGGAGCTGCCCCGCCAGGTGTCCGCCGCCTACGACCCGGCGGCGCGGCAGCTGGTGCTGGACTGGGAACTGCCCCGCTACGAGGCCGTGCCGGAGACGAAGTCCGTGCGGTACGTGGCCGGTACGGACCAGGACAAGGAGACGGCCCGGCCCGCCACGCAGCGCCGGGGGCTGTACCGGGACCTGCTGGCCCAGTGCGTGCTGCTGGTGCTGCGCGAGGTGTACGCGGCGGACGAGTTCGGGGCGCTGGACTCGGTGGTCGTCAACGGGTTCGTGGACGACCACGATCCGGTGACGGGCCGGGAGGCGCAGATCGTACTGGCCACGGTGCAGGCGGCGCGGGCGGCCTTCTCCGGGCTGCGGCTGGCGCAGGTGAGCGCGGTGGACTGCCTGGCCGACGGGCTGCGGGGCCAGTTGTCGGCGCGGCCCGACCAGCTGACGGCCGTACGGCCGGGCCGCAGGCCGGGCGAGGTCGGCGGGGTCGGCGGCGTCGTCAGCCACGGCGGCCGCCCGGACGCGGACGGGAGCGGCGGGGCGGACGAGCCGGACCTGTTCGTGATGGATCCGATCGCCTTCGAGAACCTGGTCGCGGAGCTCTTCCGGGCGATGGGCATGGAGGCGGTGACCACGCAGCGCTCGGGCGACGGGGGCGTGGACGTGGAGGCGCTGGATCCGGCACCGATCCGGGGCGGGCGGATCGTGGTGCAGGTCAAGCGCTACCGCAACACCGTCCCGCCGACGGCGGTGCGGGACCTGTACGGCACGGTCCAGGACGCGGGGGCGAACAAGGGGGTGCTGGTCACCACCTCGTCCTTCGGGCCGGGGTCGTACACCTTCGCCAACGGCAAGCCGCTGGAGTTGGTTCCCGGAGCGGACCTGGTGGAGCTGCTGCACCGGTACGGGCTGCGGGGGCGGCTCGGCGACGGCGCGCGGACCCCGGCCGTACCGGCGCAGCGGGCGGCGGCGCAGCCGGTGGTGGAGCAGCCGGTGGTGGAGCAGCGGGCGGCGGCGCAGCCGTTGGCGGCCGACCGCAACGTGCTGGGGATGTCCTGGTCGGGACGGGTCGCGCTCGACGTGTGCGCGCTGGTCTGCGAGGGCGGCCGGGTGCTGAGCGAGGACCACTTCGTCTTCTTCAACAACCCGCGGACCCCGGACGGTTCGGTGTGCTCCCGCCCGCACACCGCCCCCGACAAGGCGGCCGTCGAGGTCGGCTTCGACGCCCTGCCGCAGCACGCCGACCGGCTGGTGCTGGTCGCCGCGATCGACCCGGAGGTCAATCCGGACGCGGACCTGGCGGGTTTCACCGATGCCCGGATCCGGCTGCTGGACGCGGCGGGGGCGGAGATCGACCGGCTGGAGGTGTCCGACGGCCGGGCGGGCGAGACGGCCCTGGTCCTCGGCTCCTTCCGGCGCCGCCCGAACGGCGACTGGAAGTTCGTGATCGGCGGCAAGGGCTACCGCGGCGGTCTGGAGGCCCTGCTCAGCGAGTACGGCGTCGAGGTGGCGTAGGCCGCGTCCGCGGGGCGGCGTCGCTCCGCGCGCCGGATCGCCGTACGGGCGCCCAGCGGGACGGCGGCCGCGAGGGATCCCGCCGCGACGGCGGCGGCTCCCGCGGCGGCCCGGCCGACGGCGGCGCCGGTCGGCGGCGGCCCGAGGCGCGGCCGGGCCGCTCCCGCCGGATCCAGGGTGACCAGCGTCTCGGCGCCGACGGGATGTTCCCGGGGCCGCGCGGCCCCGCGCAAGGGGGCCGGCGGCCCCGCCAGGGTGAGGACGCGGCCGTCGGCCAGCCGCGCCCGCCGCACCTCCCCCGGCCGCCCGTCCGCCCGGGGCCGGACCTCGGTGACGACGGCCGGGTATGCGACGCCCCGGTCGCGCAGGATCTGGTCGGCGGTCCGCTCCGACCAGCCGTGGGTCAGGGTGAGCGTGCCGGCATAGAGCACGCCCGCGGCCAGGCCCGCCGTCCGGGCACCGCGTACGGTCAGCCCGTGCAGGGCGGCGAGGAGCCCGAACGCGACGAGCCCCGCGAGCCCGAGGTACATCCAGGCCGGCTCCTGCACGCGCCAGGGCCCGGAGGCCGCCCGGGCGTGCGGGTCCCACAGCACGAACAGCCGGGCCAGTCCGACGAAGGCGCCCGTCAGGGCCGTGGCCCACACGCCCGCCCACACCACCGCGGGCCTCGCCGTGACCAGCCCCGCCGGTCGCACCGACCCCGGCGGTCGCACCGGCCCCGCCGGTCCCGCCCGGGCCGACCGCCGCGCCCGGCCCGCGAAAGAACGCCCGAGTTCCCCGTCCCCGCCCATCCGTCCAGTGTCCCGGCAACCCCCGCCGCGCGTAAGGGCGTGGACGGGCCTCAGTCCCCGGGGCCGCGCTCGCCCCGGTCCACGTACCGCAGGACGCCCCACATGCTCTCCGGCGGCGCGTCCTGCGGCGCCCCCTCCCGGCAGTCCTCCAGTGCGCGCAGCAGGCCCGGCCCGTCGAGGGCGGAGCCGATCAGGACGAGTTGCGTCCGGCGCGGTTCGCCCCGCCCCCAGGGGCCGGGGGCGAACCTCAGGAAGCGGCCGACCGACTGGACCTCGTAACGCTCCTGATGGCCGGGCACGCCGAACCAGACGTAGCCCTTGATCCGGTAGAGGCCGGCCGGCCGGCGGTCGAGGAAGTCGATGAGGCGGCGCGGGGAGAGCGCCGCGTCCGAGGTGAACGCGACGCTCTCGTAGGCCGCGTGCAGGTGCTCGGAGTGATCGCCGCCGTGTCCGTGGCCGTGGCCGTCCCCGTGCTCCTGCGCCTCCGCGAGCAGGTCCTCGAAGGAGAGCTGCCCCCGGGTCCGCTCCCAGGGGCGGCGGTCGAAGAGCAGCTCCGGGTCGATCCGCCCGTGATCGGCGCCGATCACGGGGATGCCCGGGGCGCAGAGCCCGGCGAGCAGTCCCTCGACGCGGGCCCGTTCGGCGGCGTCCACGCGGTCGGTCTTGTTGAGCACGACCAGGTCGGCGACGGCCAGGTGGCGGTCGGTCTCCGGATGCGCGGCCCGGGTCGCGTCGAACTCCGCCGCGTCCACGACCTGGACCAGGCCGCCGTACCGGACGGCCGGGTTCTCGTTGGCCACGAGCATCCGGACCATCTCCTGCGGTTCGGCGAGCCCGCTGGCCTCGATGACGATCACGTCGATGCGGTGGGCGGGCGCGGCCAGCTTCTCCAGGTACGCGTCCAGCTCGCTGCCGTCGACGGCGCAGCACAGGCAGCCCCCGCCGAGGGAGACCATCGAGTCGCCGACCTGCCCGGCCACGGACATCGCGTCGATCTCGATCGAGCCGAAGTCGTTGACGACGACTCCGATCCGGGTTCCCGCCCGGTGCGCGAGCAGGTGGTTGAGGACGGTGGTCTTCCCGGAGCCGAGGAATCCGGAGAGGACGACGACGGGGACGGTCCGGGCGGACGGAGCGGGCTGCCTGCTGTTCACCCGGCCGATCGTAGTCAGCCCGCGGCGGGTACGGGTTCGGGCGGGGTGGGTCCGGCGTAGCGGGCGGCCGGACGGATGATCTTCGAGTCGGCGGCCTGTTCCAGGACGTTCGCACTCCAGCCCACCACGCGCGCCGCGCAGAAGGTGGGGGTGAACATCTCGCGCGGCAGCCCGCACAGCTCCATGACCACGCCCGCGTAGAACTCGACGTTGGTGTGCAGTTCGCGCCCCGGCTTCAGCTCGGCGAGGATCTCCTCCACCTGCCGTTCGACCTCCACGGCGAGGTCCACGAGCGGGCCGCCGAAATCCAGGGCGATCTCCCTGAGCATCCGCGACCGCGGGTCCTCGGTGCGGTAGACGGGGTGCCCGAAGCCCATGATCCGGTCGCCCGCGAGGACCCGTTCGCGGATCCACGGCCCGATCCGCTCCGCGGTGCCGATCGCGTCGAGGGTGTCCAGGGCCCGGCTGGGCGCGCCCCCGTGCAGCGGTCCGGAGAGCGCCCCCACCGCCCCGGTCAGGCAGGCGGCGACGTCGGCGCCGGTGGAGGCGATGACGCGGGCGGTGAAGGTGGAGGCGTTGAAGCCGTGGTCGACGGTGGAGATCAGGTACCGCTCGACGGCGCGGGCCCGGACCGGATCCGGCTCCCGCCCGGTCAGCATGTAGAGGTAGTTGGCGGCGTACGGGAGGTCGTCGCGCGGATCCACCGGCTTCAGCCCCCGCCCCAGCCGGTACAGGGCGGTGAGCAGCGTCGGTACGGCCGCGCAGGCGGCGAGCGCGTCGGCGGCCCGTTGGCCGGAGTCGAGGTCGTAGACGGGGCGCATGCCCGCGGTGGCGCCGAGCAGCGAGAGCGCGGTGCGCAGCCCGGCGAGCGGTCCGCCGGCACCGCCGGCGCGGGCGAGGGCGGGCAGGGCGTCGCGGACCCCGGCGGGCAGGTGGCGCAGCGGGGCGGTCTCGGCGGCGAAGGCGTCGCGTTCGGCGCGGCCCGCGGGCAGGGCGCTGCGGAACATCAGGTGCCAGACGTCCTCGAAGGTGCGGCTCGCGGCGAGGTCGACGGCCGAGTACTGGCGGTAGTGGTAGAAGCCCTCGCGGCCACGGACGTCACCGAGTGCGGTCTCGGTGACCACGACTCCCGCGAGACCGCGGGGTACATCGACGGTTGCGTTCATGGATCGACCATCCATGATGGATTCAATCCCTGTCAATGTTGATTGAATCAATATCTGTAGGGTGTGCGTCATGAACGACGAGGCGGACGGAGAACGGCGGATCGGCACCCGGGAGGCCGCCGCGCTGCTCGGGGTGAAACCGGCCACCGTGTACGCGTACGTCAGCCGAGGGCAGCTCGCGAGCCGGCGCGAGGCGGTGGGGCGCGGCAGCACCTTCGACGCGCGGGAGGTCGAGGAGCTGGCCCGGCGCAGCCGGCGCGAGGCGGCCGGACGCTCCCCCGCCGGCGAGCCGTCGGTGCGGACCTCGCTCACCCTCATCGAGCCCGACCGGTACTACTTCCGAGGCGTGGACGCCGTGGAGCTGGCCTCCCGGCACCGCTACGAGGAGGTCGCCGAATTCCTCTGGACGGGCACGCTGGTGCCGGGGGCCCGGTTCACCGCACCGCCCGGGCCGCTGACCGCCGCCCGCCGGGTGGTCGCCGCGCTGCCGGAGCACGCCGGGCCCATCGACATGCTGCGGGTGGCCACCGCCGCCGCGGCCGTCGCCGACCCGCTGCGCTTCGACCTGTCGCCGGAGGCCGTACTGGGCTCCGCGCGCTGCCTGGTCCCGACACTGGTCGGCGCCCTGCCGACCGTGCGGACCGGCCCGCGCGGGAACGGCCCGCTCGCCCGGGATCTGTGGCACCGGCTGACCGCGCGGGAGCCCGACGGGGCCTCCCTGCACACCCTCGATCTGGCGCTTGCCCTGCTGGTGGACCACGACCTGGCCGCCTCGACGCTGGCCGTGCGCGTGGCGGCCTCCGCGCGCGCCCATCCGTACGCGGCCGTCTCCGCCGGGCTCGGCGCGCTGGAAGGCCCCCTGCACGGGGTCGCGGGGCGGCTCGCGCACCGGATGCTCACCGAGGCCCTGGAGCGGGGCGGAGCGGCCCCCGTGGTCGCCGACCACCTGCGCGCGGGACGGCGCGTCCCGGGGCTCGGGCACCGGCTCTACCGGGGCGAGGACCCCCGCGCCACGGCCCTGTTCGCCCGGCTGGAGGCCCTGCCCCACGCGGCGCCCGCGCTGGCGGCGGCCCGCGAGGTGGTGGCCACCGCGGCGGGCCGGCGGCCGGGCCTGCACGCCAACGTGGACCTGGCCCTGGCGGTGCTCACGGTCTCCTGCGGGATGCCGGCGGAGGCCGGGGAGACGGTGTTCGCGGTGGCCCGGACCGCGGGGTGGATCGCGCACGCGCTGGAGGAGTACGGCGAACGGCCCCTGCGCATGCGGCCGAGCGGCCACTACGACGGTCCCCGGCCGCCCCGGCCCCTGCCGTGACGGCCGGGGACCGCCCGCGGGCGGTCCGGCGGCGGGGTCAGGTCCGCAGCCAGACCGCCGTGTCCGGCCCGAGCAGCCCGGCGCCGTCCGGCGGGGCGCTGCTCAGCAGGACGTCCGTGTGCCGCGGCAGCGCGACCGGCGCGCCGGAGAGGTTGACCACGCACAGCAGCCCGTCCGGCCGGGTGAAGGCCAGCACCCCGGGCGGCGCGTTCAGCCACTCCAGCGAACCGCCGCCGAACCCGCCCGCCGCCCGGCGCAGCCCGAGGGCGCTGCGGTAGAGGGTCAGCATCGAGTCCGGCCGCCCCTCCTGGCGGTCGGCCGCGTACGTGGCCCAGTCCGCGGGCTGGGGCAGCCAGGGGTCGTTCCAGGGCTCGGCGGACCACGGCAGCGGCACCCGGCAGCCGTCGCGCCCCGGGTCGGTGCCGCCGGAGCGGAAGTGCATCGGGTCCTGGATGCGGCCGATCGGTATCTCGGCTTCCGGCAGCCCCAGTTCCTCCCCCTGGTAGACGTACACGGA
This sequence comes from Streptomyces sp. NPDC048507, assembly GCF_043199995.1. Taxonomy (NCBI): domain Bacteria; kingdom Bacillati; phylum Actinomycetota; class Actinomycetes; order Kitasatosporales; family Streptomycetaceae; genus Streptomyces; species Streptomyces sp. NPDC048507. Next base: position 116,073 of record NZ_JBICWZ010000012.1, read on the forward strand.
GCCGGGCAGGGCGAGCGTCAGCAGCGCGGCGGCACGCGCCCGCCGGGTGCCGAGCGCCAGGTCGGTCGGGGTGCCGAAGGCCTTGGCGGCGAAGTCGAAGCCGGTCTCGGCGCGCCCGTAGCGGGTCACGGTCCGGGTCACGTCGTGGTTGCTCAGCACCCAGGTGGCGGGGGCCCCGACGGGTGCGTGCTCGGCGAGGGTCTCCTCGATCGAGGCGCGCAGCCGCCCGGCGTCCCAGGGGCAGCTGAGGAAACCGAAGTTGAAGGCGGTGTGCAGCTCGTCGGGGCGCAGGTAGCGGGCGAAGCGCTCGGAGTCCGGCAGCCAGACCTCGCCGACGAACACGGCGCCGTACTCGTCGGCGACGGCCCGCCAGGAGCGGTAGATGCCGTGGAGTTCGTCCCGGTCGATGTACGGGTGCGCCGTGGCGGCGCCCGCGGAGGCGCCCGCCCCCGGGCCGGGCCACGGTCCGGGCGGGCGGCCCGCCAGGTCGGGCAGGGCCGGGTCCTTGACGAGCAGTGCGGCCGAGTCGATCCGTACGCCCGCGACGCCCCGCTCGAACCAGAAGCGCAGGACCTCCTCGTGCTCCCTGCGGACCTCGGGGTGGTCCCAGTTGAGGTCGGGCTGCTGCGGGGTGAAGAGGTGCAGGTACCACTCGCCGTCCGGGGTCCGCGTCCAGGTGTCGGCGCCGTTGAACTGCGAGGGCCAGTCCCCCGGCGGCAGTTCGCCGTGCTCGCCCCGGCCGGGGCGGAAGTGGAAGAGCCTGCGCTCGGGGCTGCCGGGACCGGCGGCGAGGGCGGCCCGGAACCAGGGGTGCCGGTCGGACACGTGGTTCGGGACGATGTCGACGATGGTGCGCATGCCCAGGTCACGGGCTTCGGCGATGACCTTCTCCGCCTCGGCGAGGGTGCCGAAAGCGGGGTCGATGGTGCGGTAGTCGGCGACGTCGTAGCCGCCGTCGGCGAGCGGGGAGAGGTACCAGGGGGTGAACCAGAGGGCGTCCACGCCGAGCGCGGCGAGGTACGGCAGACGGGCCCGGACGCCCGCGAGGTCACCGGTGCCGTCCCCGTCCCCGTCGGCGAAGCTGCGTACGTACACCTGGTAGATGGCGGCCGAGCGCCACCAGTCGGAAGCCGGCACGTCGATCCTTTCAGCCCTTGAGGGAGCCGGCCGTCAGGCCGCCCATGATGTTGCGCTGGAAGATCAGGAAGAGGATGAGCGTGGGTGCGGAGGCGATCACGAGGGCGGCGGTGAGGTGGTTCTCCGGGACGCCCCGGGACAGCGAGTAGATGCCGACGTTGAGGGTCTGCAGCGCCGGGTCCGGGAGGGTGAGCATCGGCCAGAGGAAGTCCTTCCAGACGCCGACGACCGCGAAGATCGACACGACGCCGAGGACGGGCCGGGACATCGGCAGGACCACCGAGCGCAGGGTGCGCAGCGCGCTCGCCCCGTCGATGGCGGCGGCGTCGAGGACCTCCCGCGGGATGGAGTCGAAGAAGCGCTTCAGCAGGAAGATGCTGAAGGCGTTGGTGACGGACGGCAGCCAGATCACCCAGGGCGAGTTCAGGAGGTTGCGCTCGAAGAGCGGCACGTCCAGGACGGTCAGGTACTGCGGTACGACGAGCACGGCGGCCGGGACCATCAGGGTCGCCAGCATCATCCCGAGGACGGCCTTGCCGAGGACCGGCCGCAGCTTCGACAGCGAGTAGGCCGCCGCGACGTCGAGGACGAGCTGGAAGACGAGGGCGCCCAGCGCGTAGTAGAGGGTGTTCGCCAGCAGCCGGGCGAGGTCCATGACCCGCCAGGCCGCCGTGTAGTTGGCGGTGTGCACGGAGTGCGGCACCAGGGTCGGCGGGACGCGCGCGAACTCCTCGGTGCCCTTGAGGCCGCCCGCGGCCATCCAGTAGAGCGGGCCGAGGAAGACGAGGGTGAACCCGGCGACGACCAGGGCGAGGACGCTCCAGTAGAGGATCCGGCCCCGGGGGCGGCTCCACCGGACCGGGGAGATCAGGGTGCGCTCGGCCATGCGTGGGGCTCCTTGTCAGCTCTGGTCGTCGCGGCTGAGGCGGACGTACGCGGCGGAGAAGCCGCCGAGGAGGACGAGCAGGCACAGCCCCAGGGCCGCCGCGGCGCCGTACTGGTTGAAGCTGAAGGCGTACTGGTAGATGAGGACGACCACGGTGGTGGTGGCGCCTTCGGGTCCGGCGCCGCCGGTCAGCAGGAACGGTTCGGCAAACACCTGCATCGTCGCGATCACCTGCATCAGCAGCATCAGCGAGAGGATCAGCCGGGTCTGCGGGATGGTGACGTGCCAGATCTTGCGCAGCAGCCCGGCTCCGTCCAGCTCCGCGGCCTCGTACAGCTCGCCGGGAATGCCCTGGAGCGCCGCCAGGTAGATGAGGGTCGCGCCGCCCATGTTCATCCACGTCGAGGCGAGGACGACCGACAGCATGGCGGTGTCCGTGGACTGCAGCCAGTCCTGGGCGGGCAGGTGCAGGAACTCCAGGATCCGGTTGAACAGGCCGTACCCGGGGTCGTACAGGTACTTGAACAGCAGGACCGACGCCACCGGCGGCATCATCACCGGCAGGTAGACCAGCAGCCGCAGGTAGCCGCGGGCGTGGCGCAGTTCGCCGAGGACGAGGGCCAGCACGAACGGCACCGCGAAGCCGAGGACCAGCGCGAGCCCGGTGAAGAGCAGGGTGTTGCGCCAGGCCTGCCAGAAGCCCGGGTCGTTGAAGACGTAGGTGAAGTTGTCCCAGCCGGCCCAGTGGGTGCTGCCGCCCTCGGTCTTCTGGAAGGCCAGCAGGAACTCCCGGACCATCGGGTACCAGGAGAAGAAGCAGAAGCAGAGCACGGCGCCGATGAGGAAGCCGTGGGCGGTGAGGTTCCGCTTCAGCTCCCGTACGAACGCCGCGCGGCGGGCGGGTCCGGCCGCGGGGCGCGGGGGCGCGGGGGGATCGGTGGGAAGGGGGGTCGGGCGCAGGGGGGTGGTGGCCGGCATCGCCGCTCTCTCCTCACGGGGTTCGTCGGTGGCGCGGGCGTCGGGAGGAGCCGGCGTCGGCGGGCCCGCCGGGCCCCTCCCCCGCCCGGTGGTCGGCGGTTCGCGGTCGGCGGCCTGTTGGTCGGCGGTCGGCGGCCTAGCGGTCGGCCAGCACCTGGTTGACCGCCTTCTCCGCCTCGGCGAGCAGCTGCGCGGCGTCGGCGTCCTTGTTGGTGAGGACCCCCGACATCACCTTGTCGAGCACCTTGTAGACCTCCTGGGCCTTCGGCGGCTCCGCCTTGCCGGGTACCGGGTTGTCCAGGAAGGCCTTGAAGTTGGCGACCGGCATCGTGGCGCTCGCGGCCTTCAGCCCGTCGTCCTCGGTCTTGCTCGCCCCGGTGAAGAAGGCCGGCTGCGGCAGGCCGACGGGCAGGCCGTCCGCCTTGCTGCGGTCGTACCGGAACTGTCCCTTGCCGACGGCCAGGGTCGTGAAGTTCAGCCAGGCCACGGCCGCCTTGATCTTGTCCGGCGAGCTGCCCTTCTTGATCAGGTAGCCGTTGCCGCCGGCCAGGGTGGACGCGCCGCCGGGGATCGGTCCCATGCCGAAGTTCTCGTACTTCGCGCCCAGCTGCTGGACCATGTACGTGATGTCGTCGGGCGCGGCCAGGAACATGCCGAGCTTGTCCGAGGCCATCTGCTTCTGCAGGTCGCCCCACTTCAGCAGTTGGGTCTTGCCCATGCTGTCGTCCTCCCAGCGCATGGCGCGGAGGTTGTCGACGATCTTGCGGCCGGTGGCGTTGTTGAAGGCGGCCTTGCCGTCGGCGCCCACGACGTCCCCGCCGAGGCCGTACAGGGTGGCGGTGTAGTGCCAGCCGCCGGTGTTCTCCACGCTGTACTCGCCGAAGCCCGCGGTGCCGTTGCCCAGTGCGGCGATCTTCTTCGCGGCGGCCCGGACCTCCTCCCAGCTGCGCGGCGGGGCGTCGGGGTCGAGGCCGGCGTCCTTGAACAGCTTCCGGTTGACCAGCAGACCCATCGTGTAGTTGCTGGTGGGGAGGCCGTAGAGCTTGCCGTCCTGCTTGAGGACGCCCAGGACGCCCCGGTCGATGTCGTCGAGGGCGGGGACCGAGCGGGGCGTGACGTACGCCGAGATGTCCTGCGCGCCGTCGTTGTCCAGCACCTGCTTGAGGTCGGTGAAGTAGGCGTAGAAGACGTCCGGCTGGGACTTGGCCTTGAGCATCGCCGTGAACCGCGGCGGCTCCAGGCACTGGCCGGGGGTGGAGCGGCCCTCGATGGTGACGTTGGGGTACGTCTTGTTGAACTCCGCCACGTCCTCCTTCCACTCCTTGAGCTCCGCCGCCTTGGCCGCGGGCGGCATGCAGTCGATGGAGAGGGTGACCTTGGTCTTCGGGTCGAGCGGCACGGCGGCGTCGGCGCCACCGCCGCCCGTCTGCTGCGCCTTCGGGTCGCCGCCGCTGCTGCTGGTCCCGCACGCCGCGAGGGCGGTGACGGCGAGCGCGGAGGCGAGGGCGGCCGCGAGGTTGCGGCGGACGTGGGTTCTCATCGGTGGTCCCCTTCGAGCTTCGGGCAGGAGGCGTGGGGGCGAGCGCGGCACACTCAACCACCACCGACAGATGAACGCAATATCTCGCGCAGATTTCGCAAGCCATCGACAATGATCGGACGCTCTTACGGATGCGGGACGCAAAAAGGCCCCGGACGCATGGGGCGTCCGGGGCCTGGGCCCGGTACGGGCCGGGGAAGCCGGTCTAGGAGGCGCGCGGCGCCTGTGCGGTGGAGCCGCGCACCACCAGCTCCGGCTCGAAGAGGAGCTCGCCGGGCTGCACGGCACCGCCCTGGATCTGCGCCGTGAGCAGCTCGACGGCGGCCCGGCCCATGGCCTCGATGGGCTGACGGACGGTGGTCAGCGGGGGTTCGGTGCAGTTCATGAACGCGGAGTCGTCGTAGCCGACCACGGAGACCTCCGCCGGTACGCCGAGCCCGCGCCGGCGGGCCGCGCGTACCGCCCCCAGTGCCAGCGGATCGCTCGCGCAGATGATGCCGGTGACTCCGCGGTCCAGCAGCCGGGAGGCCGCGGCGTGGCCGCCCTCCAGGGAGAACAGGGTCCGCTCCACGTGCGCGGCGGGCAGTTCGGCCCCGGCCGCGGCGGCGACGGACTGGGCGGCCACCAGCTTGCGCAGCGAGGGGATGTGGTCGGCGGGGCCGAGCACGAGGCCGATCCGCTCGTGCCCCAGCGAGACCAGGTGGCGCCAGGCCTGCTCGACGGCGACGGCGTCGTCGCAGGCCACGCAGGGGAATCCGAGGTCCTCGATGGAGGCGTTGATGAGGACCACCGGGACCTTGCGCTCCGAGAGCAGCCGGTAGTGCTCGTGCGGGGCGTCGGCCTGCGCGAAGAGCCCTCCCGCGAAGACCACCCCGGAGACCTGCTGCTGGAGGAGGAGTTCGACGTAGTCGGCCTCGGAGACGCCGCCGGTGGTCTGCGTGCACAGCACCGGGGTCAGCCCCTGCTGGGCCAGCGCCCCGCCGATGACTTCGGCGAAGGCCGGGAAGATGGGGTTCTGGAGCTCGGGCAGGACCAGGCCGACCAGCCGGGCCCGCTCTCCGCGCAGCTGGGTGGGGCGCTCGTACCCGAGGACGTCGAGCGCGGTGAGCACGGACTGCCGGGTCGCCTCCGAGACGCCCGGCTTGCCGTTGAGCACCCGGCTGACCGTCGCCTCGCTGACTCCCACCTTCTTGGCCACTTGAGCAAGTCGTCGCGTCATGCGCGCAAGACTAGCGCAAACCGTGCAAGTCGCTTGCGGTCCGTCGGAGGCGGGCGCGGGGGCGCCCCGGGACCGGTAGTCCCGGGGCGCCCCGCACCGTCAGGGCTGCTGGTTGATCCTGAAGGTGGACGTCGTGTTGCGCACGTCCACGGCGTTGTCGGACATCCTGAGGTTCTGGATCGTCACCTCCCCGACCGCCGGACCCTGCCCCGCCTCGGGCATCTCGTTCGCCCACAGGCCGAAGCCGGACTTGGCGTCGAAGGCGTCACCGCTCTTCTTCGCCCCCGTGATGGTGATGTCCTTCAGGACCGTGTCCTTGATGGGATTGACGGGCTGGCCGCCGATGTACTGCGTCTGGAACATGATCCCGCTGTACGTCGGATCGACGATGTCGACGTTGTTGATCCTGATGCCCTGGAACACCTTCGAGGCGGAGAAGAGCCAGATCCCCGGGAAGGTCTGCGCGCCCCAGAAATGGCCGCCCGAGCGTACGACGGAGATGTTCTCCAAGGTCGTCGGATCCGTCCCGAAGCCGTTCATCGGATACCCGAAGTCCAGCGAGCTGACGGTGATGCCCGAGTAGACGAGGGTGTCGGCGATGTGGATGTTGCGGAAGGTGTTGTTGTAGCCGCCGTAGACGGCGACACCGGCCGCGCGCCAGGTCAGGATCGTGGTGAGGTTCTCGTAGACGTTGTTCTTCATGTCCGCGCCGCCCGCGTCGATCGCGGAGAACAGCGCGAAGCTGTCATCGCCCGTGGCCCGTGCCTCGTTGTTGGTCACGAGGTTGTCCGTGCTGCCGTTGGTCATGTTGATGCCGTCGGCGAACAGGTCGCGGATGCGGGAGTTCTTGATGGTGATCCGGTCCGTGTTGGCGCCCCAGTAGAGGCAGACCATGTGCTCGTTCCAGACGTTGTCGATGGTGATGTCGGTGACGTTGGCGAAGTCGAAGACCTTGCCGGGGCCGTCGATCCGCGAGGTGTAGTTGCCGAAGTAGGAGAAGCCGGAGAAGGAGGAGCCCTTCGCCGTGCCCTCGGCGCGCCAGCCGATGTCGGTGTTGTCCTGGGAGGCGGGCGCGTGGAAGCGGGTGAACCACGGTCCGGCACCGGTCACCTGCACGGCCTTCCCGTACACCTGGAACTTGCTCGCGGTCTCGTAGGAGCCGGTCGGCAGGTAGACGCCGACGAGCTTGCCCGTGGTGTCCATCCGGACCTTGTCCAGGGCGTTCTGCACGTCCTGGTGGGTGAAGCCGGCCGGCACCGTGTAGGCCGCGGGGTCGGGGTTGGGGATCTCGGTGGCCAGCTCCAGGCTCACGAAGTCGATCGCGTAGGTGCTGGTGTTGGCGGTGTCCTTCTGCAGCCGGATCCTGCTGCCCGCCGGGACGGTCTCGCCGAGCAGCAGGTTCGCCTCGTCGTAGATGTGCCGGGGCGCTCCCGCGCTCGGCGCGTTGCCCGGCGAGGCCTCCGCGCCGTACAGCCAGGCGTACTTGGAGGTCAGCGGCATGGCCTTCTTCAGCGTGCCGTTGACGTAGACGTCGAGGGTCGCGTCGATGCCCCCACCGCCCGGGGCATCCGGGATGGAGAAGCGGGTGACCAGGGTGTTCGTGGCCGCCCTGGTGGTGAACTCCACGTACTCGCCCGTCGCGTCGAGGTTGACGGCCTTGCGGCCGGAGGCCTCGCCCGCGATGTCGCCGATGGTGCGGTTCGGGCCGGCGACCTGCGCTCCGCCGCCGACCGACGCGTCCTCCGCCTCGTACATGTCGAAGGGCATGTTCGCCCCCCGGCCCACGAAGAAGGGGCGGGTGGAGCTGTTGTTGGCGCGTTTGACGGGCAGCTCGTTGGCGTCGTCCGCCAGCACCACCTTGACGGTGTACCGGCCGTTGGCCGCGGGCCAGCTGCCCAGCGGAACCGGGGCGGAGGAGGCTCCGGCCGCCAGGGCGCCCGTGAAGGAGCCGGTCAGCGTACGGACGGTGGCACCGCCCGCGTCCTGGAGGGTCAGGGTGACCGCGTGCGGACCGGAGGCGGCGGCCACCGTGCCCTTGTTCTGCACGGTGACGGTGAAGTTCACGGCCTGGCCCGCCGCCGGGGCGCTCGGTGACCAGCTCACCGCCGAGGCCACCAGGTCGGAGCTGTCGACGGGCCGGACGACCAGGGGCGCGCCGGTGAGGGAGTTGTTGCTGTCGTTCTGCTCGATGACCGCGTTCGCCTCGTCGACGACCGCGGCGAGCGGATAGGTACCGGCGTCCCGCGCACCGATCACGGCGGTGACCGTGGCGCTCGCGCCCGCCGCGAGCGCCGGTACGGCTGCGGTGGCCGCCTTCGTGCCGCCCAGCTGGAAGGTGACCGCCGAGGCCCCGGCCGCGGCGGTGCCGCTGTTCTTGACGGTCGCCGACAGGGTGACGGGATCCGACTCGACCGGGGCCGACGGGGCCGCGCTCAGCGCGGTGACCACCAGGTCCGGGTTGGGCGCCTGGACTCCGATGACCTGGAATTCGGCGATCTGCCCGTTGGAGGAGCCGGTGTTGGCGGTGAAGCGGAGCTGGACGTCCGCGACGCGCGCGGTCAGCGGGACGGTGACGGTGTTGCCGGACGCCGGGTCGAAGGCGTAGTCCCGGGCGGCGACCAGGCTGGTGACGCCCTGGGCCCCCTGCTCCCGGCCGAGGACCTCGATGGTCTGGGTGCGCCGGCCCCAGCCGGCGTCCGGATTCAGCTTGAGGACGAGGCGGCTGACGTCGGCGTTGGCCCCGAGCCGGACCGTCAGCGTGCTCGGATAGGCTCCGGCCGCACCCTCCCAGTAGGTTGCGGTGTCGTTGTCGGTGGCGTTCTCGGCGACGAAGGTGTGGATCACCGAGCTGCCGGTGACGGGCTTGCCGACGGCCAGGTTGGAACCGCTCCCGCCGCTGCCGTTGCGGGTGACCGGGTTGCTGTCGCCCGAGCGGTTGCCCGCCGCGTCCCTGGCCCGGACGACGTAGGTCACGGTCGCGTCGGCGGGCTGGGCGTCGGTGTACGTGGTGGCGCCGCCCCCGACCGTCGTGCGCAGCACGTTGTTCGCGTAGACCTCGTATCCGGTGACCCCCACGTTGTCGGTGGAAGCCTGCCAGGCCAGCCGGATCTGCCCGGCCGCCGGTTCGGTGAGGGCGAGGGAGCCGGGGGCGGTCGGCGCCTGGGTGTCGCCGGAGGCGCCGGCGCGCGTGACGGAGTTGCTGTTCGGCGACTGGTTGCCGGCCGCGTCCTTGGCCCGTACGTAGTAGGTCACCGTCGCGTCGGCGGGCTGGGTGTCGGTATAGCCCGTGGCGTCGGCGCCGACGCTGGTGCGCAGCACGTCGTTGGCGTACACGTCGTAGCCGGTGACCGCCGTGTCGTCGGTGGCGGGCCGCCAGCTGAGCGCGATCTTCCCGGTGGCGGGCTCGGTGTAGGCGAGGCCGGCGGGGGCGGTGGGGGGCTGGGTGTCGCCGCTGCGCGGTCCGTAGATCTCCAGCTCGGAGAGCTGGCCGGCGCCCTGCACGGTGTTGGCGGAGATCAGGACGCGGACGTAGCGGGTCGTGGCCGCGTCGAAGGCGATCGTCACGGCGTTCGCGCCCGCGGCGTTGAACTCGTAGCCCTTGGCGGCCGTGAGGTCGGTGAAGTCGCTGCCGTTGGCGCTGCCCTGGATCTTCAGGGTCTGGGTGCGCGGGCCCCAGCCGTCGGGCAGCCGCAGCACGACGCGGTCGATGCGGACGGCGGCGCCGAGGTCGGCCCGGATCCACTGGGGCAGCGCGCCGCCCGCGCTCTCCCAGTAGCTGGCGGTGTTGCCGTCGTTGGCGTTGGCCGGGGCATAGACCTGCGTCTGGCTGCTCGCGGTCAGGGTCTTGCCGAGGGCCAGGTTGACGGAGGAGTCACCGGCCGTGCGGACCTCCAGCTCGGAGAGCTGCGCCGCCCGCCAGCCGGTGTTCGCGGTGATCTCGATCCGGACGTACCGGGCCAGGGTGGCCGGGAAGGTGATGGTCACGGTGTTGGCGCCGCCCTGCGCGAAGGTCCGCGCGGCGGAGGCGGCCAGGGTGCTGAAGCCGGTCCCGTCGGCGCTGCCCTGGACGGACAGGGTCTGCGTGCGGCTCTCCCAGGCGGCGGGGAGCTTCAGCACCACCTGGTCGACGCGGGTGGCGGCGCCGAGATCGGTCTGCACCCACTGGGGGAAGGCGGTGCCCGCGCTCTCCCAGTAGGTGGACGGGTCGCCGTCGGTGGCGTTGGCGGCGGTGTACGCGCCGTTGCTGCTGCTGGCCGCCGCGGGTCGGCCCGCGGCGGCGCTCGGTCCGCCCGCGGCGGCGCTCAGGGCCGGCCAGCCCAGCAGGAGCAGGGCGGTACTGACGACGGCGGCCAGGGTCCGCCACCTCCAGGTGTGCCTTCTCATATGTCCTCGTCCCTCGACATGAGTTTTCCGAACCAGATGAGACAGGAATTTGCGTGGTGCGGTGCGAGAATTGCAGAGCCCTGCTCAGTCGTCCACACTTCCGACGGCACCAATCCACCCTCATCACTTGCGCAAGCTGGACGCAAATCACGCAAGCGGTTTGCGTGGGCAGGAACGATTCCGCTTAGGCCGCCGCCGACCTACGGTGCTAGTCATGCGGTTCCTCCCCACGCGCGCCCGGCGCCTCGGGCTGCCCCGACGGGCCGTCTCGCAGATCCTGCTCACCCAGCTGGCCATCGCCGCCGGGGTCCTCGTGCTGGCCACCGGGCTCTTCCTGGCACCCCTCGGCGCCCAGCTGGACGACCAGGCCATGCGGCGCGCCCTGGCCATCGCCCAGAGCGCGGCGGCGGACCCGTCCCTGGCCGCCGCCCTCCTGCGGACGGGCCCGGCGGCGGACACCCCCGTACAGGCTGCCGCCGAGCGGATCCGCAGCGCGACCGGCGCCGAGTACGTGGTCGTCATCGACCTGCGCGGCATCCGCCGCTCCCACCCCAGCCCCGCCCTGATCGGACGGCCGGTCTCCACCGACCCCGCCGACGCCCTGGCCGGCCGTGACGTCATGGAGATCGACGAGGGCACCCTGGGCCGCTCCGCCCGCGGAAAGGTCCCCCTGCGCGCCGCCGACGGGGAGATCGTCGGCGCCGTCTCGGTCGGCATCGCCTACGACAGCGTCCGCGAACGGCTGCTCGGCGCCATCCCCGGACTGCTCGCCTACGCGGGCGGCGCCCTCGCGGCGGGCGCGCTCGCCGCCTACCTGCTGTCGCGCCGGATCCGACGGCAGACCCGGGACCTGGCCTTCTCCGACATCGCCGGACTCCTCGCCGAACGCGAGGCGATGCTGCACTCCGTCCGCGAGGGAGTGATCGCCCTGGACGCGGACGACCACGTCCGGCTCGTCAACGACGAGGCGGCCCGCCTCCTCGGCCTGACCCCCGACGCCGCCCGCACCCTCGCCGGGCACCCGCTGGACGAAGTGCTCGGCCCCGGCCGCACCAGCGACATCCTGGCCGGCCGGGTCACGGGCCGCGACCTGCTCACCGTCCAGGGCCCCCGCGTCCTGGTCGCCAACCGGATGCCCACGGCGGACGGCGGAGCCGTGGCCACCCTGCGCGACCGCACCGAAGTGGAGCATCTGAGCCGCGAGCTGGACTCCACCAAGGGCCTGATCGATGCCTTGCGCGCGCAGGACCACGAGCACGCCAACCGCCTGCACACCCTCCTCGGCCTGCTCGAACTCGGACTGCACGACGAGGCCGTCGAGTTCGTGAACGAGGTCGTGGGGGTGCACCGCACCACCGCCGAGCAGGTCACCGAGAAGGTCCGGGACCCCTTGCTCGCCGCCCTGCTGGTGGGCAAGACCACCGTCGCCGCGGAGCGCGGCATCGCGCTGCGTCTGGCTCCGGCCGCCTTCCTTCCCGACCGCCTGGTCGACCCGGGCGGCCTGGTCACCATCCTCGGCAACCTGGTCGACAACGCCCTGGACGCGGCGGCCGGCTCGGCCGCGCCCCTCGTCGAGGTCGACCTCCGCGCCGAGGGCCGCTCCGCCGTCCTGCGGGTGCGCGACAGCGGCCCGGGCGTCCCCGCCGCCCGCCGCGAGGACGTCTTCACCGAGGGCTGGTCGACCAAGCGCCCCGAGGCCCACCGCGAGCGCGGGCTCGGCCTCGCCCTCGTACGCCGCCTCGCGGAGCGGCAGGGCGGCAGCGCCCGGGCCGGAGGAGCAGCGGACGGAGGGGCGGAATTCTCCGTCGTACTCCCGGAGGCCCTGCGATGAACGAGACCCCGATCCACGTATTGGTCGTCGACGACGACATGCGTGTTGCCAGGATCAACGCGGCGTACGTGGCCAAGGTTCCCGGCTTCCGGGTGTCCGGCCAGGCCCATTCGGCCGCCGAGGCCCTGGAGTTCGTCACCGCCCACCCCGTGGACCTGGTCCTCCTCGACCACTACCTGCCCGACGAGAACGGCCTCGACCTGGTGCGCCGCCTGCGCGAGCGGGGCCACCACGCCGACGTGATCATGGTCACCGCCGCCCGCGACCTGGCCACCGTGCAGGCCGCCATGCGCCTCGGCGCGCTCCAGTACCTGGTCAAACCGTTCGCCTTCACCGGACTGCGCGCCAGACTGGAGGCCTACGCCGCTCTCCGCCGCTCCCTCGCCGGCGGCGGCGAGGCCGAACAGGCCGAGGTCGACCGGATCTTCGGTGCCCTCGCCGCGGCCGGCGGCGCGAACGAGCTGCCCAAGGGGCACTCCCCCACCACCGCGGAACTGGTCCGCCAGGTCCTGCGCGGCGCCGAAGGCCCGCTCTCCACCCAGCAGATCGCCGACCGCGCGGGGATCAGCCGCCAGACCGCCCAGCGCTACCTCAAGCTCCTGGACCGCGCCGGCCGCGTCACCCTCGCCCTGCGCTACGGAGAGACCGGCCGCCCGGAACACCGCTACGCCTGGGTCCCCTCGGCGGGACCCTGAGCCCCGGCCCCCCTCCGGCCCCGCTCAGACCGCTCCGGCCCCCGTCAGGGAACGCACCTCCGTCTCGGCGTGCTTGCGCTCGTCGGGCTCCTCCGCAGAGGTGACCGTCCCCAGCCAGCCCGCCAGGAAGCCGAGCGGGATCGACACGATCCCCGGGTTCTGGAGCGGGAAGTACTGGAAGTCCACCCCGGGGAACATCGACTCGGGACTGCCCGAGACCACCGGGGACAGCACGACCAGCAGCACGGCCGGGACCAGTCCCCCGTACACCGACCAGACGGCCCCCCGGGTGGTGAACCCCCGCCAGAACAGCGAGTACAGCAGCACCGGCAGGTTCGCCGAGGCGGCCACCGCGAAGGCCAGCCCCACCAGGAAGGCGACGTTCAGGCTCTGGGCGAGCAGCCCGAGGGCGATCGCCACCGCCCCGATCCCGACGGCGGCAGCCCGCGCCACGGCCACCTCGCTGCGCTGACGGGCGTGCCGGCGCTTGAGCGAGGCGTAGAGGTCGTGTGCGACGGAGGCCGAGGAGGCGAGGGTGATCCCGGCGACCACCGCGAGGATGGTCGCGAAGGCGATGGCGGCCACGAAGGCGAACAGCACCGCGCCCCCGGTGGAATCCGCGCCTCCGCCGAGGAAGGCCGCCAGCAGCGGAACGGCCGTGTTGCCCGAGGCGTTGGAGGCACGCACCTCCTGCGGCCCCAGCAGCGCGGCGGCTCCGAAGCCGAGCACGATGGTCATCAGGTAGAAACCGCCGATCAGCGCGATCGCCCACACCACCGACCGGCGGGCCGCCCGCGCCGTGGGCACCGTGTAGAAGCGGGACAGGATGTGCGGCAGCCCCGCCGTCCCCAGGACCAGGGCCAGACCGAGGCTCATGAAGTCGAACCGGGCCGTCCAGTCACCCCCGTACTTGAGCCCGGGCGCGAGGAAGCGGGTCCCGTGCCCGCTGCGTTCGGCGGCCGTGCTGAGCAGCTGGTCGAAGTTCCCGTGGAAGCGCAGCAGGACCAGCACCGTCAGGGTGACGGCCCCGCCCATCAGCAGCACGGCCTTGACGATCTGGATCCAGGTGGTGGCCCGCATGCCTCCGAAGGACACGTAGACCACCATCAGGGCGCCCACGCCGATCACGGTGAGGGTCCGGGCCGCGGCGCCCGAACTCCCCAGCAGCAGGCCCACCAGGCTGCCCGCGCCGACCATCTGCGCGACGAGGTAGAGCACCGAGACCACGACGGAGGAGGTCCCGGCCGCGATCCGTACGGGCCGCTCGCTCATCCGGGCGGCGACCACGTCGGCGAGGGTGAAACGGCCGCAGTTGCGGACCAGTTCGGCCACCAGGAACAGCACCACGAGCCAGGCGACAAGGAAGCCGACCGAATAGAGCAAGCCGTCGTAGCCGAACAGGGCGATCAGCCCAGAGATCCCGAGGAAGGAGGCGGCGGACATGTAGTCGCCCGCGATGGCGAATCCGTTCTCCATCGGTGAGAAGAGCCGGCCGCCCGCGTAGAACTCCTCGGCCGAGCCGTGCCGGTTGCGGCTGACCCATGTGGTGATGCCGAGGGTGACGGCGATGAAGAGGCTGAAGAGGATCAGCGCGAGGGTCTGGTGCTCCGTGGTCACCGGTCCTCCCCCCGTGCCCGCTCGCGCTCCTGGTCGCGCTCCTGCTCGAAGACGGTCCAGCGCAGGTCGAGCGCGGCCCGGTCCCGGCGCAGCCGGGCGTGCCGGGCGTACGCCCAGGTCAGGAGGAAGGTGCTGAGGAACTGCCCCAGCCCCGCGAGCAGGGCCACGTTGACCGAGCCGACGACCGGCCGGGCCATCAGCCCGGGCGCCGCGGTGGCCGCGAGCACGTAGGCGACGTACCAGAGGAAGAAGCCGGCGGTCGCGGGTACGACGAACCTCCGGTAGCGGCCGCGCACTTCCTGGAAGGCGGCGCTGCGCTGCACCTCCAGGTAGATGTCGGACGCCGCGGGGGCGGCCCGGCCCGCCGTCACCGGGCGTGGCGGGACCGTTTCCGCACCCTCGCCCCAGCCCACGGCCAGCGCGTCGTACCAGGGGTCGTCGAGCCGGATCGTTCCGGCATCACGGCCTTCGTCCTTGTCCACCGAACTCTCCTTGTCCGCTGCCGCAATGGCCGCGTGTCCACAAGGATGTGGTCGAAGGTCGTTTTCTGGACTGTTGTCCCGGCGCTCTTCACTCCTTCAGGTGATGGAGGCGAGCGCTCCGGTGTGCCGGGGCCGTGCCCGCGCCCCGCCGTGCCCTGTCGGCACGGCGGGACGGGACGGGGTCAGGCGTCGATGCGCGAGCGGTCGAGGGTCGCGGCCGAGCTGGTGATGAACTCCTTGCGCGGGGCGACCTCGTTGCCCATGAGGAGGTCGAAGACCTGCTCGGCGGAGTCCAGGTCACCGATGTTGATCCGCCGCAGGGTGCGGAAGCGGGGATCCATGGTGGTCTCCGCGAGCTGGTCCGCGTCCATCTCGCCGAGACCCTTGTAGCGCTGGATGCCCTCCTTGAAGCGGATGTTCTTGCGCTGGTACTCCAGGAGGGTCTGGCGCAGCTCGTTGTCCGAGTACGTGTACACGTACTTGTCCTGGCCCTTCTTGGGCTGGACCAGCTCGATCCGGTGCAGCGGCGGGACGGCGGCGAAGACCCGGCCGGCCTCGACCATCGGCCGCATGTACCGCTGGAAGAGCGTCAGCAGCAGGCAGCGGATGTGCGCGCCGTCGACATCGGCGTCGACGAGCAGGACGATCTTCCCGTAGCGCGCTGCGTCGAGGTCGAAGGTACGGCCGGATCCGGCTCCTATGACCTGGATGATCGCCCCGCACTCGGTGTTCTTGAGCATGTCCGAGACCGAGGACTTCTGCACGTTGAGGATCTTGCCCCGGATCGGCAGCAGCGCCTGGAATTCGGAGTTCCGCGCGAGCTTGGCCGTACCCAGGGCGGAGTCGCCCTCGACGATGAAGAGTTCGCTGCGGTCCACGTCGTCGCTGCGGCAGTCGGCCAGCTTGGCCGGCAGCGAGGAGGACTCCAGCGCGGTCTTGCGGCGCTGCGCCTCCTTGTGCTGGCGGGCCGCGATCCGGGTCCGGGCCGCCGCGACGATCTTCTCCATGACGGCGCGCGCCTGCTGCTTGTCGTCGCGCTTGGTGGAGGTCAGGAAGGCCTTGAGCTCCTTGGCCACGACGGCCGCGACGATGCGCGTCGCGGCGGAGGTGCCGAGCACCTCCTTGGTCTGGCCCTCGAACTGCGGCTCGGCGAGGCGGACGGTGACGACGGCCGTCATGCCCTCCATCGCGTCGTCCTTGACCACGTCGTCCTCGGCGACGCGCAGCAGCTTCGCCGACCGCAGGACCTCGTTCACGGTCTTGGCGACCGAGCGCTCGAAGCCGGAGACGTGGGTGCCGCCCTTGGGGGTGGCGATGATGTTCACGAAGGACTTGACGTTGGTCTCGTACCCCGTGCCCCAGCGCAGGGCGATGTCCACGCCCAGCTCGCGGGTGACCTCGGTGGGGGTCATGTGGCCGCGGTCGTCCAGGACCGGGACGGTCTCCTTGAAGGTGCCCGTGCCGGTCAGGCGCAGCACGTCACAGACGCCCTTGTCCTGGGTGAGGTACTCGCAGAACTCGCTGATGCCCCCGTCGAAGCGGAAGGTCTCCTCGGTCTTGCCGGCGCCGTCGAGGCCCCGCTCGTCGCGGACCACCAGGGTCAGGCCGGGCACGAGGAAGGCGGTCTGGCGGGCGCGCTGGTAGAGCGTCTCCAGATTGAGCCGGGCGTCCTTGAGGAAGATCTGGCGGTCGGCCCAGTAGCGGATGCGGGTGCCGGTCTTGCCCTTGGCGATGCGCTTGACCTTGCGCAGTCCGTTCGCGGGGTCGAAGGGGCTGTCGGCCCCGGGCTCGGTGAACATCCCGGGGACGCCGCGGCGGAAGCTGATGCCGTGCGTGGAGCTGCCGCGGTCGACCTCGACGTCGAGACGGGCCGACAGGGCGTTGACCACGGAGGCGCCGACGCCGTGCAGACCGCCCGAGGCGGCGTAGGAGCCGCCGCCGAACTTTCCGCCGGCGTGCAGCTTGGTCATGACGACCTCGACGCCGGACAGGCCCGTCTTGGGCTCGACGTCGACGGGGATGCCGCGGCCGTTGTCACGGACCTCGACGGAGGCGTCCTCGTGGAGGATGACCTCGATGTGGTCGCAGTAGCCGCCCAGGGCCTCGTCGACGGAATTGTCGATGATCTCCCAGAGGCAGTGCATCAGGCCTCGGCTGTCGGTGGAGCCGATATACATCCCGGGGCGCTTGCGCACGGCCTCGAGGCCTTCGAGGACGAGCAGGTGCCGCGCGGTGTAGTTGGAACCGTCCCGGTCTGCTCCGGACAGCAGCGCGCTGGAAGGCACGGACGTGTCGGCGGTCACGCAGTTCGCTCCTCGCTGAATTTCTTTTCTGGCCCGGTCGGGCTCAGGGGTGGCTCGGGTGCCGGTCAGAGGGTACCGAGGCCTGGTAGAGCCGATGCAACGCCACCCTCGTCGCCTCCGCAGCCTAGTCCAGATGCGTACGGGTGTTCGATCCCCCGTCAGGGTGAAGCAAACATCACGTTCCCTTCGACGCATGAACCATTTAGTGTTCGGGCACGTCCTCATGCACACCGGCACTCACGCCGGGGAGGACGCGAACTGCTACAAGCGAACGACTGACAACGCGAAACCGTAAAGCACTGCAATACGGCTCCTTCGCCGCCAACCGGCAGCAGCCGGCCAGCTTCGGAAGGAAGTTTCGAGGAAAAGCCGCGAGCGGGAACGTTTTCGGCCTGGTTGGATGTTGACCCTGGTACGACAGCTCGTCGAGCTAGAGAAGAGGCGACGTGACTACTGTTCTGACACCCGCGACCCCGCTGACGGCCGCTGACCGATGCGACCGTTGCGGCGCCCAGGCATATCTGCGCGTCGTCCTCCTGAGCGGTGGTGAACTGCTCTTCTGCGCCCACCACGGGCGTAAGTTCGAGCCGGAACTCAAGAAGATCGCCGCGGAAATACAGGATGAGACCGAGCGGCTCACGTCCGCTCCGGCCGCGCAGGCTGCCGACACCGAGGACCGCTGACACAAGGCCTACACCTCGCATCCGACGAGCCAGGACCGGCCAGGCCGGTCGACGGGCGGCTTCCCTGAGACCCAGGGAAGCCGCCCGTCCTCATGTCCGGGACTCTTCACCGCTTCCGTGGACGCGTCACCGCGGCGGCGCCTCCACCCCCGACACCCCCGTGCCGGGCCGTACGGGGCGCCTGGAGCCCCTCCGGGCACCCCGCGCGGCCCCGCTACCGCCCGACCGGCTGCGCGGCCCTCTCGACGCCGCTCACGAAGTCGATCAGCGGGGCGATCCGGGTGTACACCCCCGGGCTGTCGGCGCGCCCGCAGCCGCGCCCCCAGGAGACCAGCCCGATCAGCCGCCCCCGCGCCACCAGCGGCCCGCCGCTGTCCCCCTGGCAGGCGTCCTTGCCACCGTCCCGGTCGCCCGCGCACACCATGGAGTCGGCCCGGTACTGGCCGTCGGAGTCGCCCGGGTAGGCCCGCCGGCAGACGTCGTCCGCCAGTACGGTGACCCGCGCGGCCCGCAGCCCGTACGCGTAGTCGCCGAACCCGCTCGTGTCGCCCCAGCCGTAGACGGCCGCCTCCGTGCCCGCCCCGTACGCCGGGTCCCCGGCGGCGGCCATCGGCAGCACGTACCGCGCCTCCACCGGCTCGGCCAGCTCCAGTACGGCCAGGTCCCCGGCGTTGCTCCCGGGGTCGTAGGCCGGATTCACCCGGGCCGCGCGCACCGCGATCTCCCGGCCGTCCTCGGCGCGGAGCTCGGTGCGCCCGGTGATCACCCGGAAGTCGGCGACGGATTCGACCGTGCCGCCCAGCACCTGGCGGCCCAGGCAGTGGGCCGCCGTCACCACCTTGGTGGGGGCGACGACCACTCCGCCGCAGAACTGCCCGTCCCGGGTACCCCCGAACCGGTCACGGCTGGCCAGGGCCACGACCCACGGGCTGTCGGCGACGGACACCGGGCTCCCGCCTATGACGATGCTGTCCGCTGCCACCCCGGGGGCCTGGGCCAGCGGCAGTGCCGCCGCTCCCGCCACCAGGGTCAGCGCGCCCGCCAGAGCACGGGCGAAGGAACGACGCATGAGGCCTCCTGACTCTGAGTGTGCATGGCTCCACCCAGAGTGGGTCGCGAGGAGGCCGTGCGCACCCGCGCGGCCGCCGTCGCGCGCCCCCGCGCTCCCCGCCGGTCGAGGTTCGGCGGGGATCCGCTCGCGGTCCCGTCCAGCCGCGCTCCGCTCAGTCCAGGTAGTCGCGCAGGACCTGGGACCGGGACGGGTGGCGCAGCTTCGACATCGTCTTCGACTCGATCTGGCGGATGCGCTCACGGGTGACCCCGTAGACCTTGCCGATCTCGTCGAGGGTCTTCGGCTGGCCGTCGGTGAGACCGAAGCGCATCGAGACCACGCCCGCCTCGCGCTCGGAGAGGGTGTCGAGGACCGAGTGCAGCTGTTCCTGCAGCAGTGTGAAGCTCACGGCGTCCGCCGGGACGACCGCCTCGGAGTCCTCGATGAGGTCGCCGAACTCGCTGTCGCCGTCCTCACCCAGCGGGGTGTGCAGGGAGATCGGCTCGCGGCCGTACTTCTGGACCTCGATGACCTTCTCGGGGGTCATGTCGAGTTCCTTCGCCAGCTCCTCCGGAGTGGGCTCGCGGCCCAGGTCCTGGAGCATCTGGCGCTGCACGCGGGCGAGCTTGTTGATCACTTCGACCATGTGCACCGGGATGCGGATGGTGCGGGCCTGGTCGGCCATGGCGCGCGTGATCGCCTGCCGGATCCACCACGTCGCGTACGTGGAGAACTTGTAGCCCTTGGTGTAGTCGAACTTCTCCACCGCGCGGATCAGACCCAGGTTGCCCTCCTGGATCAGGTCCAGGAAGAGCATGCCGCGGCCGGTGTAGCGCTTGGCCAGGGAGACCACGAGGCGGAGGTTGGCCTCCAGGAGGTGGTTCTTGGCGCGCCGGCCGTCCTCGGCGATGATCTCCAGCTCGCGCTTGAGCTTGGGCGCCAGCTTGTCGGAGTTCGCCAGTTTGTCCTCGGCGAACAGGCCCGCCTCGATGCGCTTGGCGAGCTCGACCTCCTGCTCGGCGTTGAGCAGCGGGACCTTGCCGATCTGCTTGAGGTAGTCCTTGACGGGGTCGGCGGTGGCGCCGGCCACGACGACCTGCTGGGCGGGGGCGTCGTCCTCGTCGTCCGAGATGACGAAGCCCTTGTTCTCCCCGCCCTCCTCTTCCTCGTCGGCCTCGGCCTTCGCGGCGTCGGGGCCCTCGTCCGCCGTTTCCTCGTCGCCGTCGTCCTTCTTGGCGGCGGTCTTCTTCGCGGCCGTCTTCTTCGCGGCGGTCTTCTTGGCCGGCGCGGCCTTCTTCGCCGCCGTCTTGCGCGCGGCCGTCTTCTTCGCGGCGGGCTCGGCGGCCTGCTCCTCGCCCGGGGCGTCCACGACGTCCGGATCCGTCGCCGCGGCGTCGGTGACGGTGTCGGCCACGGACGGGGCCACGGCCGTGCTCGCCGCGACGGTCTTGGTCGCCGTCCGCTTGGCGGGGCTCTTCGCGGCGACGCTCTTGCGGGGGGTGCGCTTGGGCGACTCCGCGGCACTGACCATCAGCGTCACACCCTCTTCCTCGAGGATCTGGTTGAGGCTGCGCAGAACATTCTTCCACTGGGTCGCAGGAATCTGGTCAGCCTCGAAGGCCCGACGCACGTCATCGCCGGCGATCTGCCCCTCGGCCTTGCCCCGCTCGATGAGCGCCATCACAGACTCGGAATCGGCGATCTCCGGCGGGAGCGTACGGGATGTGCTGGCCGACACAAACAACCTCTCGGAACGATGGGAACGGCTTCCGACCCCGGCCTGGTGCTGGACCGGAGCCGACGACCACCGACGGGGGATGGGCCGGGGGGCGCGGGCAGGGGCCGGGGAGCTGCACAGCATCCCCAAGGGCTGCTGTCTTCCCTCCGTCGGCCATCACCTCCTACGTCATCGCGTGACGTCGCGGAGCGTTACGCCCAATCTTCGTGGCCCGAATCACACCCGGGCCCCGGCCGGGCCCGTTCCGTGGTCGTACGTACGCGTACGGGAGCCACGGAAGGCCCCCGCACGCCGGAGTCGCCGAGCCCGAAAACGGGCCCGGCGACCGGTCGTGCACCCCCGCGCCCCCGCGCGTCCGGGCGTCAGTGCTCGCGCGGGGCGGGGACCACGCGCTCGACCTCCGGATGCACCGTCAGCAGCTGGCGCATGGCGTTCTCCGCACCCGTGGCGTCACCGGCTGCGAGCGCCTCGACCATTCGGGCGTGGTGCGCGACCCCGGCCTCGCTGGGGCGGTCGCAGGCGGTGACGGGGCTGCCGGACACCTGGAGGGCGGAGGAGACGATGCCCGACAGGTGCTCCAGCATGCGGTTGCCCGCGACCTGGATGAGCAGCGAGTGGAACTCGTTGTCGGCGCGCGCGAAGGTCAGCGCGTCACCCTGCCCGAGGGCGTGGCCCATGATCTCGACCATGTCGGCGAGGCGCTGCTGGACGTCCGGGCGGCCGTGGCCGGCGGCGAGGCGGGCGGCCAGCGGCTCGATGGTCCAGCGGAGCTCGTTGAGTTCGCGGCGCTGGTCGTCGCGCTGGGGCCCGAAGGCGCGCCATTCGATGATGTCGGGGTCGAGCAGGTTCCAGTCGGCGACCGGCCGGACCCGGGTGCCCACGTTGGGGCGGGCGCTGACGAGGCCCTTGGCCTCCAGGACCCTCAGGGATTCGCGGACGACCGTGCGGGAGACCTCGAAGCGCTGGCCGATCTCCTCGGGGACCAGGGGCCGGTCCGCTCCGAGGTCGCCGGAGACGATCATCTGGCCGAGCTGCTGGACGAGTTGGCCGTGCAGGCCGCGCCCGCGGCTGCCCGCCGCCCGGCGGCCGACGCGGCTCAACTCGACGTCGCCGCCGTCCCAGTGGGGCGGTCCGACGCGATCGGACCCGGAGGCCTCCGGGTAGGGGTAGCGGTCGAGTTCGCCCGGGCCGGCGAGGCCGGAGTCGGCATGGCGGGCGGCGGTCATCATGGTGTGCGCAAGGGTACTCACGAATCCTTTGTCGGCCGTGCCTCCTTCACCCTTGAGGTCTTTGGTGAAAAGCACACGAAAGGGTGATCGGTGCCACCTACGCAATTGACGACTTATCGTAAAGAACCGGGCCTTTTGTAGGGAGTTGCGGTCCGCTTCGGGTGATGCAGCGCGATGTGGACTTCTACGGTCCCGCCGAAGTCGCCTCCGGCATCGGAACGATCACCAACGGACTCGGCCGCGCAGTCCTGTGAACGCATAGGCGCACAACAGGACCATCAGCGACAACACCAGTGCCGTCCCCACGGGTTGGGCCATCACCCGAAGGGCCCCCAGTACGATCCGGTCCGCCTCGGGCGGCCACGGCGACCGGCTCAGTCCGCGCAGCCGCGAGGCGATGCCGGCGACGGGGTACGCGGACGGCCCCTCCAGCGCCTTGCGCACCAGCGGTACGACCACCACCGGTACGGCGAGCACCGCGGCCACCCCCGCGGAGGCGGCCCGGAAGACGCCGGAGGCCAGGACCCCGGCCCAGGCGCAGCCGACGAGCAGCCCGGCCCAACTCGCGGCGGGGGAGATCCACTCCGTCGGCGCGCTCAGCGGCCCGGCGCCGAAGACGAGCCGCAGGACGGCGACGTCGGCGGCGACCGCGAGGGCGCCGAGCACCAGGGCGAGGGCGGCGCAGACCCCGAGCTTGGCGGCGAGCAGCCCCATCCTGCGCGGCACCGTGCCCCGGTCGGCGGCGAGCGCGGGGTAGCGGTACTCCTCGCCGAAAGCCAGGGATCCGAGCAGTCCCGCGCCGAGTGCGGCGGGCGGCAGCGGGAACAGCTCGGGCCAGGCGGCGAGCAGCCGGTTCTGGGGGGTGTGGCCGGCCCGCGCGAGCACCAGGGAGATGAGAGCGGAGGCGGCGGCGACGACGGCGCAGGTCAGCAGCGCAGTGGCGGTGCCGAACATGCGGCGCGCCTCGTAGCGCAGCGGCCACAGCGGACCGCCGACGCGGCGCACTCCCGACCCCGGTCGCCCGGTGCGGTCGTGTGCGTGGGCGTCGGCGCGGTCGTGTGCGTGGGCGTGGGCGGCGGCGCGAGCCGGGCCCGCAGCGGGTTCCGCCGGGAAGTCGCCCGCGGGTGCGGCGGGCGTGGCAGAACCGGCGGGGTCGCTGGGCGCCCCGGCGGGGGACGTCGTGCGGAGGTCGGGGCGCGGCTCCCCGTGCGCCGGGGCCTCCGCCCCGGCCGGGAGACCCGCGCCATGGACCACCACGGACCCCGTCGCGGGGCGGGCCTGGACCGAAGCCTCCACGCGCGCTTCCGGCAGGGCCGTGGCGCCGCCCCGGGTCCGGGCCTGCGGTACGGGCGGTACGAGCGCGGCCGGGGCGGGTGCGGCCGGCGCTCCCGCGTCACCGGTCTCGTCGGCGAGCTGGTGGACCAGCACGCCGTGCCGGAACGCCGCCTCGCCGATCTCGGCGCAGTTGCTGCCGTACACCGACAGCCTGCTGCCGCTCTCCTCGACGATCTCCACCACGCGCTGCGCGGACCGCGCCTCGCGGCCCAGTACGTCGGCGAGCCGGGCGGCGTGCGGGGTGCGCACGGCGACCCGCGGCCGCAGCCGGGTCCGGGCGAAGTCCGCGGCGTCCTGATCGGCGGCGAGCCGGCCGGCGGCGACGGAGACGACCCGGTCGGCGTGGCGGGCGGCCTCCTTGGCGTCGTCGGTGGTGAACAGGACGGCCCCGCCGAGGGAGGCGTGTCCGCGCAGCAGGCCGTGGAGCCAGGTCCGCTCGCGGGTGGGCAGGCCTGCGCCGGGCTCGTCGAGGAGCAGCGTGCAGGGGTCGGCGAGCAGGGCCGCGGCGAGGGCGACGCGGCGCTCCATGCCGGCCGAGAGCGAACCGAGCCGCTGGTCGCGCAGTCCGCCGATGCCGACGACTTCCATCAGCAGGTCCGCCCGGGAGGCCGGTACGCCCACGGCCGCGGTGAGCATGCGCAGCTGGCTCCGGACCGTCCTCGCCGGATGTCCGGGGACGTCGCCGAGGAGGACTCCGACCTCGCGCCCGGGATGCGGGATCCGGTGCAGCGGGCGGCCGCGGAAGTAGGTGACGCCCCGGCCCGGTTCGAGTTCGAGCATGAGGCGCAGGGTGGTGGTCTTGCCCGCGCCCGGCTCGCCGAGCAGGGCGGTCACGCACCCCGGCCGGACCTCGAAGGTGAGGTCGTCGACGAGGGGCGGGAGGTTTCGACGGGGGGAGCTGGTGAGTCCGATCGCCTGGAGCATCGCTTCTCTCGCGGGGGGTGAGACCGCTGTGCGGCAGCGTGAATACCACCAGCAAGATAACGCGATATGTCCGATTTAGTACGCAACCGGTCCGTGCCGGTGACGGCATTCCCCCCGGGCCGGCCCCGACTCCCGACGCCCGGTCAGACTTCCGGACGCAGCATCGGCGGGTTGAGCAGGGTCGCTCCGCCGGCCCGGAACAGCTGGGCGGGCCTGCCGCCCTGACGGGTCGTCGTCCCTCCGGCCGGCACCAGGAATCCGGGGGTGCCGGTGACCTTGCGGTGGAAGTTGCGCGGGTCCAGGGCCACGCCCCACACCGCCTCGTAGACCCGGCGCAGCTCTCCGACCGTGAACTCCGGCGGGCAGAAGGCCGTGGCCAGGGAGGAGTACTCGATCTTCGAGCGCGCCCGCTCCACCCCGTCCGCGAGGATCCGCGCGTGGTCGAAGGCCAGCCCGGCGGAGGGCTGGTCGGGGCCTTCCAGGAGCTCGTCGACGGGGGCCCAGCGGGCGCTGTTGGCGTCTCCGCCGGCCCGGGGTGCGGGCAGGTCGGGGGCGAGGACCAGGTGCGCCACGCTGACGACCCGCATCCGGGGATCGCGCTGCGGGTCCCCGTAGGTGGCGAGTTGCTCGAGGTGCGCCCCGTTGTCCACGCCGGGCACGGCGGCGTCCTGAGCGCACAGCCCGGTCTCCTCGGCGAGTTCCCGGGCCGCGGCCGCCCCCAGGTCCTCGTCTGCGCGGACGAAGCCGCCGGGCAGTGCCCAGCGCCCTTGGAACGGCTGTTCTCCCCGTCGTACGGCCAGCGCGCACAGCGCGTGGCGCCGCACGGTGAGCACGACCAGGTCGACGGTGACGGCGAAGGGCGGGAAGGCCGACGGGTCGTAGGGCGACATGCCGCGATCATAGTCGTCTGCCTGACGATAAACAGGGCTTTGGTGAGCCCCGGGACCGTGATCTGGAACGCGTACCGGATCCTCCCGGGCGGCACCGGACGCCGCGGGTCCGCCCGGCAAGGCCGGAAGGAGTGGGCTCAGGCCCGAAGCTGGAGCGCATCGGCGGCCTCCTCCACCATGCCGACGCCGAGGCGGCTGATCCGGACGGCGAACGGCTCCCCCGCCACCCTCAGCCCGGAGAGCCGCAGGGCGCCGAGGGGGGCGCCCGCCCTCGGGTTCACGGCGACCGTACCGGCCGGGGCGTCCGGACGGATTCCGGCGAGTGCGGTGAGGGCGTGGATCCCTGCGGCGGCCGCGACGGCGGCGGGCCTGCACGCCGCCGGGTGCGGGAGCGGCGCGCTGCCGGCGGTGCGCTGCTCGGCGGCGTACATCTCCGGCAGCCGGTATCCGAAGGTCTCCGCCGCGTCGAGCAGGCCCCGCAGCAGCCCGGAGGCCTCCTTCTCGAAGCCCGCCTGGGCCAGGCCCGACACGGCGAGGGCGCTCTCGTGCGCCCGGACCGCGCCCGACCGGTGGCCGAAGGGGTTGTGGCCCGGTTCGCGGGCCGCCATGCTCCGCAGCCCCCAGCCGGAATCCATGGCCGGGGCTCCGAGGAGCCGGGCGAGGTGTTCGGTGCGGACCGGGTCCAGCAGCCCGGGGGCGAGCCGGCCCCCGCCCAGCAGGCCGGTGTCGAGCAGGTGGGCCGCGGCCCCCGTCAGCCGGGGCAGCGGTCTGCCGTCGGGATGCAGAGCGGCGGCCGGCCGGCCCCCGTCCGGACCGTCGATCCAGAACCGGGCCCGGAACCTCTCCCGCAGCGCCTCGGCCCAGTCGCGCCACTCGGCGGCTCCGGGCCGCCCGCAGTCGGCGAGCAGGTCGGCACCGAGCAGCGCGGCCCGGTGTGCGTGGGCCTGGGTCTCGCAGCGGCGCGGCCCGGGATCGGGGTCGGCCACGAAGCCGTCCTCCCCCAGGGCCCCGCGCAGCCAGTCCAGGCAGCGCTCCGCGACAGGCAGCAGCCGGGCCACCTCCTCCTCGGGCAGCCCCCATCTGCGGGCCTCGGCGAGCACCGCCGGAAAGCCGAGGGTGGCCTCCGTCCCGGTGCACCCCGGTGGCAGCTGCGGCCCGGCGGCGCGCAACGGTCCCGGGATCTTGCCGGCCCCGGGGCCGCGTCCCCCGGCCTGGCCGCGGGCCAGGGTCCGCAGCGTGGCGGCGGCCAGCCCGGTGCCGAGCGGGAGCGCCATCCGGGCGGCCCACAGCGATTCGGCCGGGGCCAGTCCGAGCCGCCACGGCACTCCCGCCGCCGCGAAGGCGTCCGCGGGTGCCTCGGGGTCCCGCAGGAGCAGCGCGCGCAGATCATCGAGGCTGGTCCGGAACCAGGCGTCGGCCCTCGGGTCGTCCCCCTCGGCGCGGGCGGCCGCGAAGGGGTTCGCGACCTGCCCGGCGGGGGCCCGTGCGGAGCGGTCCCGCGTGGTCCGCAGTTCGATGCTGCGGGTCTCCCCCGGGCCGAGTTCGAGTTGCCAGCGCAGCAGTCCCGCCGATGCGAGGGCGTCGTCGGGGGCCGGTTCGGCGGTGGTGACGGCGAAGGCGTCCCCGGCGGTCCACCGCAGCCCGGCCGCGTGGACCCCGGCGGGGAGCTCGGGTCCGGCCCGGCCCGCCGCCACGGCCCCGAGTTCCGCCAGGTCGGTGCCGAGGGAGATCTCCACGGGGAGGCGCAACGGCCGGGCGGCGAAGCTGCGCAGGGTGATCCGCTCGGTGCCGTCGGCGTGCCGGACGCGCTCGACGCCGATGTCGGGGTCGGGGCCGGCCTCGATGCCGGTGCGGACCGTGGCGCTGAAGGAGGCCCGGTCGGCTCCGAGGCTGCGGGTCCGGACGGCGACCGGATCCCGGCCGGCCACGCGCAGCACGCAGCGGGAGAGCAGGCGCCGCCCGGCCCGGTAGATCCCGTCGATGCCCCGCCCGGTGAGCTGGCCGTGCTCGGGCGAGATGACCAGGCAGGGGGCAGCGACGCAGATGACGGCTCCGTGCACGGGAGGCAGCTCGGCCTTCGGCGCGGGTCCCGCCCCGGTCGCCGCTCCGGGCACCGCGCCCGGGGGCCGGCCGGGCACCTGGGCGCCACCGGTACGGCCTTGCGCGCGGCCCGGAGCGGCGCCCGCGGGCTGGCCCGGCACCGCTCCGATGGGCCGGGCGACCGGGCCTGCCGCCCGGGGGCCGGGGGCCGGTCCGCGCGGGGGCCCGGCCGGGCGGTCCGCCGAACCGCCGGGCACCCACTCCGCGTCACCCGCGGCCGGCCGGGCGTGGCTCGCGCCTGCGGGACCGCCGGCGGGGTCCACGGCCGAGGGGGGCGGCACGGCGGCCGTGGCGGCGGGGCCCGAACTGTCCAGGTGCTCTGGGCAGGTGGGCGGGAGGGCCCCGGAGGGGTCGGTTTCGGGTGCGGGGGGAGCCATGTGCCGCCTTGTCTGCGCTCCGGCCGGTTCTGCTGGGCGGCAGCGCGGCCGGGCGCGCACCACCCCCCAGCTGAACGCCACCACCCCCGCCCGGGTCACGGGCTCCGGTGGCGGCTGCCCGCACCGGAGGCCGGCCCTGCGGCGCACGGCCGCTCCCACCGCGCTCCGGAGCCGCCGCGCGACACCGTGCCCGGGGAGCCGGGGCGGGCCGCCGGGGAGGGCGCGTACCGGGCGGGGGCCGCCGGGTGCCCGGCGCGTCATCACTGCCCGCTCCCTTCCGCGCGGCGGCCCGTGCGGCGGCTGCGCGGTGCGGGGCGCCCGGGCGGCCGGGTCACGCCGGCGGGCCGCTTGCGCCGGGGTTCGCGGCGCGCACGCTCCTCCCGCAGGCACTGCCGCAGCCCCTCCGGGTCGATGCCCTCGTTGCAGGCGTGGTGCAGGAGCTGGGCGAAGCGGTATTCGGCGTCGGCCCGCAGGGCGAGCCCGAAGGCGATCCGGGCCGTCGGTTCGTCCCCGCTGGACCAGGAGACCCAGCCCGCGAGGGTGAGCGGGGCCGCCGCGTGCTCCCCGTAGGCGCCGACGCAGCGCCGGGCCAGGGCCCGCCACAGGCGCAGGGCGGGCGCCGCCTCGTCCTGCTCCATCCACTCGGCGGCGACGTCGCGGATCTCCCGGTCCTGGAGCCCGAGGATCACGGCGGCCGCCTCGTCGTGTGCGAGCAGGGCGTCGTCCCGGTCGTCGGCGCGGCGACCGCCCTCGGCGGGCGGCGCGAGGGTCAGCCGGCGCATGAGGGTCCGGGCGAGCGCGATGGTCTGCTCGCCGACCTCCTCCCGGGTGGCGCCGTCGAGGATCTTCGGGACCAGTGCGGCGGCGGCCCGTCCGAGGGCGTCCTCCTGTTCGACCGCCCAGGCGCCGCCCCGCGGCGGCGTCAGGCGTCCCTCGATCTCCTTGAGCGAACCCCTGACCTGGAGCCCCGCGAAGGTGGCCGCCGCGGCCATCACCGAGGTGCCCGGTGCGGCGAGCGGATTGCCTTCGGCCGGGCAGCAGCCGGACCCTGCGCAGGTGTAGGACCAGTAGCGGCCGCCGGAGAGGCACAGGGCTTCCAGGACGGGCACGTCCAGTGCTCCGCAGGCGGTCCGCAGCCGCTGGGCGAGCGGCCGCAGCCGGGTCATGACCCGCTGGCCGCTCTCCGCGCCCCGCGGGTCCTGGCACAGGAACACCACGATGCCGTCGGGCTTGTCGCCGCGCCGCTCGCTGCCCCGTACCAGGCATTCGGCGACCTGCCGCGCCGTGTCCTCCCACTCGGTGGGCGCGGTGGGGATCCCGACGCGGAGCCGGCCGCCGAAGCGTCCGGCTTCGCCGTGCACGGCGACCATGACCAGGGAGTCGGTGGGATGGAAGCCGAGCATGTAGGGCAGCGCGTCCGCCAGTTCGGCGGGGCTGCGCAGGGTGATCCGGGACGGGTCGGGGGCTCCGGAGGGGCCGGTGGACGGCAGTCCGGACGGACTGCGGGATTCGTTGTTCGTCGTCATGCCCCGACGGTCCCGTGCTCGGTCCGATCCGGAAACCCCTGTGGATAACTCGTTGAACCTTCAATATCCACAGGCGGGGAGCCGCATTGGCGCGATGTCCGAGCCATCGGGTTGCATGGGGGCATGAACGCAGACCTGAGGTCCTCGGCCGATTCCGTACTCGCCCGCCTCGTGGGCGACCCCACGGGCACCGCACGGCTGCGCGAGGACCAGTGGCGGGCGATCGAGGCCCTGGTCGCCCACAAGCGGCGCGCCCTGGTCGTCCAGCGCACGGGGTGGGGCAAGTCCGCGGTCTATTTCGTGGCCACCTCACTGCTGCGGGCGAGCGGCGCCGGCCCGACCGTCATCGTCTCCCCGCTGCTCGCCCTGATGCGCAACCAGGTCGAGGCCGCCGCCCGGGCGGGCATCCGCGCCCGCACCATCAACTCCGCCAACCCCGAGGAGTGGGAGGGCATCCAGGCCGAGGTCGCGGCGGGCGAGGTCGACGTCCTGCTGGTCAGTCCCGAGCGGCTCAACAACCCCGACTTCCGCGACCAGGTGCTCCCCAAGCTCTCGGCCGCGACCGGCCTGCTCGTGGTCGACGAGGCGCACTGCATCTCCGACTGGGGGCACGATTTCCGCCCCGACTACCGCCGGCTGCGCACCATGCTGGCCGACCTCCCCCCGGGCGTCCCCGTCCTGGCGACGACCGCCACGGCCAACGCCCGCGTGACGGGCGACGTCGCCGAACAGCTCGGCACCGGAGCGGGCACCGACGCCCTGGTGCTGCGCGGCCCGCTGGACCGCGAGAGCCTGAGCCTGGCCGTGCTGACGCTGCCCGACGCGGCGCACCGGCTGGCCTGGCTCGCCGACCACCTCACCGACCTGCCGGGCTCCGGCATCATCTACACCCTGACGGTGGCCGCCGCCGAGGAGGTCACCGCCTACCTGCGCCACCGCGGGCACACGGTGTCCTCCTACACCGGCAAGACCGAGAACGCCGACCGCGAGCAGGCGGAGAACGACCTCCAGGCGAACCGGGTCAAGGCCCTGGTGGCCACCTCCGCCCTCGGCATGGGCTTCGACAAGCCCGACCTGGGCTTCGTGGTGCACCTGGGCTCGCCCTCCTCCCCCATCGCCTACTACCAGCAGGTCGGCCGCGCGGGCCGCGGTGTCGAACACGCCGAGGTCCTCCTGCTCCCCGGCCGCGAGGACGAGGCGATCTGGCAGTACTTCGCCTCGGTGGCCTTCCCCCCGGAGGCGCAGGTGCGCCGCACCCTGGACGTGCTGGCCCAGGCGGGGCGGCCCCTTTCGCTGCCCGCCCTGGAACCGCTGGTCGACCTGCGCCGCACCCGGCTGGAGACGATGCTGAAGGTGCTCGACGTGGACGGAGCCGTCCACCGCGTCAAGGGCGGCTGGACCTCCACGGGCGAACCCTGGGTGTACGACGCCGAGCGGTACGCGTGGGTCGCCCGGCAGCGTTCCGCCGAACAGCAGGCGATGCGGGACTACGCGGCGTCCACCGCCTGCCGGATGGAGTTCCTGCGCCGCCAGCTCGACGACGAGGAGGCCGCGCCCTGCGGCCGCTGCGACAACTGCGCGGGGGCCCGCTTCACCGCGGACGTCTCCAGCACCGCCCTGGACACCGCCCGGGGCGAACTGGGCCGCCCCGGCGTGGAGCTGGAGCCCCGCAAGATGTGGCCGACCGGGCTCGCGGCGGTCGGCGTGGACCTCAAGGGCCGCATCCCGGCGGGGGAACAGGCCTTCACCGGCCGGGGTCTGGGCAGGCTGTCCGACATCGGCTGGGGCAACCGGCTGCGCCCCATGCTGGCACCGCAGACCGCCGACCAGCCCGTCCCGGACGATGTCGCCCAGGCGGTGGTGGCCGTCCTCGCCGACTGGGCGCGGGGCCCGGGCGGCTGGGCATCGGGAGCCGACGGCGCCCCCGCCCGGCCCGTGGGCGTGGTCGCGCTGCCCTCCCGATCCCGACCCCAGCTGGTCGCGTCCCTCGCCGCGCGGATCGCGGAGGTGGGGCGCATCCCGCTGCTCGGCACCCTGGAGTACACCGACCAGGCACCGGAGTTCGGGCTCCCGTCCTCGAACAGCGCCCAGCGGGTGCGGGGGCTCCACCAGGCGTTGACCGTCCCGCCAGCCCTCGCGGCCAGCCTGTCCGAGGCGCCGGGTCCGGTGTTCCTCGTCGACGACCGCGCGGAGAGCGGCTGGACCCTCGCGGTGGCCGCCCGGCTGCTGCGCCGGGCGGGCGCGAAGGGGGTGTTCCCGCTGGTGCTCGCCCTCCAGCCGTAGGCGATTGAGTCATCTCCGGCGTGAGGGGGCTCCAAGGGGGCAAGGATATGAACGGCATACCGGCGAATTCCGGTCCGCGGCTTCAAATGCTCATTGCCCCACCCTCGCGCGCCACGCGAGAATCGGAGTGCTCCCGCTCGGCGCACCGGCACTCCAGGGCCGTGTCGCAGCGCGCCCACATCCCAGCCGTGCCCGCTCGCGGGCGCGTACCCGAAGGGAGGACCGTGACCTTCGGATTCACCCCGCCCTCGACCACGTCCCTGACCACGGCCACCGGCGGCGCCAGCCGTCACGGCCGGCTGCTCGAACCCGCCGAGTGGACCGCGGCCGGCATCCCCCTGCTGCGCGATCCGCGCGAGGTGGTCAGCGGCCTGCACGCGCGGCACAGACCCACCCCTTCCACCGCCGTGATCGCCGTGCTCGGCCCCGAGGAACAGCTGGTGGCGAGCGCGTCCTTCGTCCACGGGCCGAGTGCGGCGGACGGCTGGGAGTACCGCAACGCCCTGCTCTCCCGGCTGCGCAGGGTGATTCCGCACGACCTGCGGCGGCGGACCCCGGTGCGCACCGCGGTGCTGCTGTACTGCCGCGAGGGGGACGAACGGTGGACGGAGGAGGACGGGGCCTGGATGTGGGGGCTGCGTGACGCCTGCACCCTGCACGGGCTGCGCTGCGGCGCGTACAT
This sequence comes from Streptomyces sp. NPDC048507, assembly GCF_043199995.1. Taxonomy (NCBI): domain Bacteria; kingdom Bacillati; phylum Actinomycetota; class Actinomycetes; order Kitasatosporales; family Streptomycetaceae; genus Streptomyces; species Streptomyces sp. NPDC048507. Next base: position 147,962 of record NZ_JBICWZ010000012.1, read on the forward strand.
CACGCTGACCCGGGGGGGCTGGCAGGTTCTGGGTGAGGGCCGCGGCGGCCGCAGCCCCGGCTCGGAGTCCCGGCCCGGGCGCCTCGGCTCCGTGCAGCCCGAGTTCGCTCCGCTGACCATGAGCACCGCGGGGGGCGCCGCCGAGCCGCTGCGCCGTACCGCCGCCCGCTGAGCGGCGAAGCGCCCCGACGCGGCAGCCGGCCCGGCCCTACCCGGCAACCGGCGCACGGACGGCACGCGCCACGCAACCGTCACGCGCGGCACGACCCGCGCGACGAACGCGCAACCGGCGCCGAGACGATGCGAAGCCGCCACGACCGGTCTGATCCCGCGGCCTTGTGACGCCGCGTCACCCAGCCCGGCGTACGGGACGGGTTCCCGCGGCCCGGAGGGGTGCGCGCGTACGTACGCGATCGGGCGTACGGACACGGCACCACCCGGTGCCACGGGGCGGGCCCGCGGCGCGCACCCGGACCCGGCGGGGCCGCGACGCCACGGGAGCGGCTCTCACGGCCGCACTCCCCGGGAGGGGGCACGGCTGGTCGAGCCCCGGACGTGGGCTGGGGGCGACCGCCGGGGGGCGGCGCCCCCGCCCCACGTCCGCGACGGACACGGGGCGTCAGACGCCCGCACCCAGCACGGAGTTGATCCGGGCCGTGTCTCCGCACACGATCAGCAGGGCACCGGCGCGCGCGAGCGCGACGGGCAGGGCGGTGGCGGTGATGTCGGCCGGTCCGCCGTTGTCCGCGAAGACCACGACGGGCCGGCCGGCGGCGCGCTGCACCTGCGCCGCGTCCGCATAGAAGACATCGTCCCCGGCATCGTGCTGCGCCCAGTAGGGCGCCTCGCCGAAGGACAGCTCGTGCGCGGCCCACGGGTGCGGGTCGCCCGTGGTGAGCACCAGGATGTCGCCGGGCGCGCGCCCGGTGTCGAGCAGCAGGTCCACGGCCTCCTCGGCCGCGTCCAGCGCGCCCTCGGCGGACGCCGGGATCAGCTGGACCTGGGGCACGGCGACCGAGACAGACGGCGTGGTGGGGGCTGCGGGAACGGGTCCGGGGGCGGCCTGCGCCGTGCGCTGGGCGGGCGGGGCGGGCCTGACGGGACCGGGGCGTCCGGGCCGGGGTACGGCGGCGGGACGCGGACCAGGTACGGGGCGGGGGGTCTGCGCGGTGCGGCTCGCGGCCGGCGTGACGCGGGGACCCTGGGCACTCTCGTGAATCTGAGGCTCCTCGATGGCGGGGGTGAGAGGCATGAATTGATGTCTATCAAACACCGGTACGAAACGTACCGGTGGGTGGCACGTGGGTGCGATCAGAAATCGAAGCCGAGTTGGCCTCCGTTTTCCAGTTCCACCGATTCCTCGCTGCGGCGCACCTTCTTCAAGTGGCGCCACCGGGGCAGCCCGTCGAGGTACGACCACGAAAGCCGGTGGTACGCGGTGGGCCCGCGCTCTTCGAGTGCCGCCTTGTGCACGGGCGAGGGATAACCGGCGTTGGCCGCGAAAGCGAAATCCGTGATTCCGTCATCGCCCGCGCCCAGCTCGGCCATCATCCGGTCGCGCCGGACCTTGGCGATCACCGACGCCGCGGCGACGGCGACGCAGGACTGGTCCCCCTTGATCACCGTACGGACGCGCCACGGCGAGCCGAGGTAGTCGTGCTTGCCGTCGAGGATCACCGCGTCGGGGCGCACCGGAAGGGCGTCCAGCGCGCGGACCGCCGCGAGCCGCAGGGCCGCGGTCATTCCGAGCGCGTCGATCTCTTCCGGGGACGCGTGCCCCAGGGCGTGCGCCGTGACCCAGTCCTCCAGCACGTCGAGCAGCGCGTCGCGCCGCTTGGGGGTGAGCAGCTTGGAGTCGGTGAGTCCCGCCGGCGGGCGGCGCAGACCGGTGATCGCCGCGCACACGGTGACGGGACCGGCCCAGGCTCCTCGTCCGACCTCGTCGACCCCGGCAACGATCTTGGCGCCGGTGGTGGCGCGGAGCGAGCGCTCGACGGTGTGGGTGGGTGCTTCGTACGGCATGGCGCCAGCAAGGGTACGCCGCCCCGGGCCGCCTGCACACCCCGGCCCATGACCAGCCTTCCCGGAGGGCGCCCGCACCGCCGCGCACGCCCCCGCGACGAGCCCGCGCGCACCCCCCGCGAGCCCCTCAGGCCCGCAGCATGGGAACCATCACCGCGTCGATCATCTCCGCGATTTCCGCGTCGGGCCATTCGCTCGCGCACATCTTGGACCGGTACATGAACAGAGCGGGAATCACATCGGCGACCATCGGTGCTGCGGCATCCCGACGGACTTCCCCCCGCTCGATTCCGCGGTCGACGAGCTCACGGGTCAGTTGGTGCGCCGGCTCGTGCAGCCCCTTGCGGATCACCTCGCGGAACCGGTCCGCATGAGTGTGATCGCATTCGTGAAGGACCGCCCGCAGCGCTTCACCGGCCGGCGAACGCATGACGTCCCGCATCCGCAGGCACAGCAGGTAGAGGTCCTCGCGCACCGAACCACGGTCCGGAAGCGGGCCCAGCTCGGGCAGCCCCTCCCGCAGCGCCTCGGCCACCAGGTCCGCTTTCGAGGACCACCGCCGGTAGAGCGCCGCCTTGCCCGTACGCGCCCCGGCCGCGACGCCCTCCATGGTGACGCCGCCCCAGCCGACCGTGCCCAGCTGCTCCAGGGCGGCGTCCAGAATCGCCCGTTCGAGCTCCGGCCCGCGTCTGCGCGCCGGAGCCGACCCCGCCGGCCAGCCCGAACCCGTCATGCTCCCTACCTCCGGCCGCCCCGCGCACGCCTCGCACGGATTTTCAGGCCTAGTGAACGCTTGCGTTCCCAACTGAGGGCCTCCTACCTTGGACCCGCAGTGAACGATTGCGTTCACTATTTCACTTCGGGGGACCCACAGTGACAAGCACACGTCTCGACACTCCTCGGATACCGGGGGCCGCCCGACGGCCCGGGCGCCCGGGAGTGGCGCTCGCCGTCATCGCGGCCTGCCAGCTCATGGTCGTGCTCGACGCGACGATCGTGAACATCGCGCTCCCGCACATCCAGACCGCGCTCTCCTTCTCCACCACCGACCTCTCCTGGGTGATCAGCGCGTACACCCTGGCCTTCGGCGGCCTGCTGCTGCTCGGTGGCCGCGCGGGAGACATCCTGGGCCGGCGCCGCGTGTTCATGACCGGCATCCTGCTCTTCACCCTCGCCTCCCTGCTCGGCGGATTCGCCCAGGAGCCCTGGCAGCTGCTCGCCGCCCGGACGCTCCAGGGCGTCGGCGGCGCCATCGCCTCGCCGACGGCGCTGGCCCTGATCACCACCACCTTCGCCGAGGGCCCCGCGCGCAACCGCGCCTTCGGGGTGTTCGCCGCCGTCTCCGCGGGCGGCGGCGCGATCGGCCTGCTGGCCGGCGGGATGCTCACGGAATGGCTCGACTGGCGCTGGGTGCTCTTCGTCAACGTGCCGATCGGCGTGCTCATCGCGGTCCTCGCGCCGCTGTTCATCAACGAGTCCGAACGTCACCCCGGCCGCTTCGACGCCGCCGGAGCCCTCACCTCCACCGGTGGCATGACCGCCCTCGTCTACGGGTTCATCCGCGCGTCCGAGGACGGCTGGCGGGACTCCTTGACCATCGGCTCGTTCGCCGCCGCCGTCGTCCTGCTCGGCGCCTTCGTCCTCGTCGAGTCACGGGCCGCCGATCCGATCATCCCGCTGCGGATGTTCGCGGACCGCAACCGGGCCGGCACCTACGTGATCATGCTCGGGCTGGCCGCCGCCATGTTCGGCATGTTCTTCTTCATCGTCCAGTTCGTACAGAACGTGCTGGGCTTCACCCCGATCCAGTCCGGGCTCGGCTTCCTGCCGGTGACCGCCGCGATCGGCACCGCCGCGGGGCTCTCCCAGCGCCTCCTGCCCCGCTTCGGGCCCAAGCCGTTCATGATCACCGGATCCGCGCTGACCGGGACCGGGCTGGCCTGGCTCAGCTTCATCGACACCGACAGCTCGTACGTCTCCGGTGTGCTCGGGCCGATGCTGCTCTTCGGCTTCGGCATGGGCCTCAACTTCGTGACCCTGACCCTCACCGCGGTCTCCGGGGTGTCGCCCAGGGAGGCGGGAGCGGCTTCCGGGCTGCTCAACGCCAGTCAGCAGGTCGGCGGTTCGCTCGGCCTGTCGATCCTGGTCACCGTCTTCGGCACGGCCAGCCGCGAGGAGGCCGAGAAGCAGGTCCCGGCCTTCATGGCGCAGGCCGATCCGGCGCAGCTCGCCGCGTTCAAGCAGACCGGCAGGCTGCCGGATCCCTGGGGGGACCTCGTCCTCGCCCAGGGCATCTCCAGCGCCTTCACCGCCGCCGTCGCCATGGCGGGCCTCGCCCTGATCACCGCGCTGTTCGTGATCCGGGTGCGCAAGAGCGACCTGGAGGCCCTCAACGGGGCCGCCGCCAAGGCCGGTCCGGCCGCCTGACCACGAGGTCCCGTACGGGGCCGTACGGGGGGCCGGCCTCGGAATCACCTCCGAGGCCGGGCTCCCGTACGGCCGTACGCCCCCCCCGGGCCGTCCGCGGCGTCGGCGCCGCCTGCGCCGGTCGGGCCGCCCGCGGCGTCCTCCGGGGCGGCCGCGGATCGCTCAGGAAGCCGCTTCCGGCAGCCACGCCGGGAGGGCCTCGATCCGCGCCAGCCAGGCTCCGGGCAGCACCGCGTCCCCGCGCGCGCCCAGCACCCCGCCGACGATCGCGCAGGTGGTGTCCACGTCGCCGCCCACCTGTGCGGTGGTCCAGAACGCCCGCTCGTAGTCGTCCAGCGACCGGGCCGCCGACCACAGCGCGAACGGCACCGTGTCGTGGGCGCTGGTGCGCCGCCCGCAGCCCAGTACGGCCGCGACGGTATTCGCGTCGCCGTAGTCCAGCATGTCGCGCGCCCGGCGCACGCCCGCGCCCACGGCGCTGCGCGGCACCAGCGCGATGACCCCGTCCAGCAGGTCCGCGGCCGACGGCGGGCCGTCCGGGGACGCCGCGAGCGCGGCCGCGGCGGCCACGGCCATCGCCCCGCACACCGCCTCGCGGTGCTGGTGGGTGGTGTAGGCGGAGATCTCCGCCTGGTGGGTGGCCTGCTCGGGATCGTCCGCGTACCAGGCGCCCAGGGGGGCGATCCGCATGGCGGCGCCGTTGCCCCAGGAGCCCTGGCCGTTGAACAGCTCGGCGGCGAGCGTGCGCCAGTCCGCGCCCTCCCGGACGAGGCGCAGCATCCGGTTGACCGCGGGACCGTAGCCGCGGTCGAAGTCGTGGTGCTCGGCGAAGGAGGAGGCCAGCGCGTCCTGGTCGATGCGCCCGTGCGTGGCGAGCACGGCCACCACCGAGCAGGCCATTTCGGTGTCGTCGGTCCACTGCCACGGCTCGCCGGCGGCCGGCAGCTCGCGCCGCTTGAGCAGCGGGTAGTTCACGGGAACGAAGTACTGGGAGCCCAGGGCGTCCCCCATGGCCAGCCCCATGAGGCTGGACGTGGCGCGTGCGTAGCGCCCTTCGGGAGTGGAGTCAGCTGTCATCGCGCGTCACTTTAGCCGTCCAGGTCATAAGGCTCGGGTGTGGTCCACCGCTCAAACGGGCGGTCCATCCGGTAGCGGCCGTCCGGTCCTAGCAGCAGGACCCGGAATTCACCGTTCCCCGGATTGGAGAGGGCTTCGAACTCGGCCACCGACCAGTGGAACCAGCGCATGCAGAAGAGCCGCATCGTCAGGCCGTGCGTGACCAGCAGCACGTTCTCGGGGTGGTCGGCGGCCTCGAAGCTGCGGTAGAGGCTTTCGAGGAAGGACCCGACCCGGTCGTAGACGTCCGCGCCCGACTCGCCCTGGGCGAAGCGGTAGAAGAAGTGCCCGTAGGCGTCGCGATAGGCCTTCTGGAGGCGCACGTCCTCCCGCTCCTGCCAGTTGCCCCAGTCCTGCTCGCGCAGCCGCGGCTCCTCCCGCATCCGTACCCGGGCGGGGTCGAGCCGCAGCTCGCGGAAGGTCTGCAGGGTGCGGCGGTAGGGGGAGACGTACGCGCTGATGTGCTCCTCGCCGAAGAGCGCGCGCAGCCGGTGCCCGACCTCGGCGGCCTGCTCACGGCCCGTACGGGTCAGCCGCAGGGCGTGGTCGGGCTCCCGCTCGTAGACGGTGTCGTCGACGTTGCCTTCCGATTCCCCGTGCCGGACAAGGACGATGCGCCGTGGTCGTACCATTCCACGACCCTATTCGGCCATGGGGGCGCGCACCTCACGGGGCACGCCGGTCGGGCCGCCGGTCGTCGTACGGTCATACCGTCCAGGCGGGTTCGAGGTCGACGACGTCGCCGGTGAGCGCCTCGACATCGGCCTCCGTCTGGGCGCGCAGCGAGAGGCGCTCGACGCGTTCTTGCCGGTACTTGCCGTGTTCGCCCGCGGCGAGCCACATCGACAGTACGAGGAACTCGCGGCCGGGCGCCTCGCCGAAGAGGCCCCGGATCATTCCGGGGGACCCTGCCATGGCCGGATTCCACACCTTCTCCTGCATGAGGGCGAAGTGTTCGTCACGCCCCTCCCGCACCCGGGTGTGCGCGACGCGGACCACGTCGGCGTCGCTGAAGCGCGGCTCGAAGCCGGTCTTCACATCGAAGCGGTGGTCGAAGAGGGTGACCCGGGCATCGGTGAAGGTGCCGTTCTGCGAGGCCGCGAGCCGGTCGTGGGACCGGGCCATGAAGGAGTCGTAGAAGGAACGGCTCTCCCAGAACGCGAAGACGTGCGCGACCCCCTGCCGGCCCCGGCTCCAGCCGCCGCCCTGCCCCCGGAATCCCGGTTCGCCGGGCAGCCCCGCCCATTTTCGCTGCCCGCGCTCGAACCCGCGTCGGTCCGTCACCGTGCAGCGAATCCACTTGACCAGCACCGCGCCATCGTACGGGCCCGGCGCGGCCCGGGTCAGTCCCCGGAGCGGTGGATCCGTACCAGTTCCGCCCCATCCCGCCCGGACAGCCGAATGCCGAACTCCCGGTCGAGGAGCGCGAGCAGCTCGTCGGGGTGGACCTCCTCGCGCTCGGTCCGCCCGTCCGGGTACAGACGGGTGAGTTCCCGTCCCACCAGGCGCACGCGGACGTCCTCGCCCGGGTGCTGCACGATCATCTGCCCCACGAAGGAGGAGAGGGGGTGCGAGGAGCTGTAGTGGTTGAGCAGGACGTAGTCGACGGGGTGGTAGCGCTGCGGGGAGAAGGCGTACAGGTCACGCCAGACGCCCCCGTTGCGGGTACGGAGCGCGAGGACGCCGTCCTCCTCCTCGCGGACGGCGTACGTCCACGCCCCCTGCCGCACCTCGGCGCCCGGGCGCGCCAGCGGGATGGGCTCGCGCGGGCCGACGTAGCCGAATCCGGCGTCGCAGAGCCACGGTTGCCCGTCGACGGTGACGACGAGGACCGCGTGCGTCACCGGCAGCAGGGTGTCCCCCCGGGTGCGGTTGCGGGCACCGCGTCCGGAGACCTCGAAGCCGATCCGCTCCAGGGCGGCGGCCAGCAGCGAGTTCTGCTCGTAGCAGTAGCCGCCCCGGCGGGCGTGGACGAGCTTGTCCTCGACGGCCTTGACGTCCAGCGCGACGGGGCGGCCGAGCAGGACGTCCAGGCTCTCGAAGGGGATGGCGGCGGTGTGGGCCCGGTGCACTTCGTACAACGTGTCCAGGTCCGGGCGGAGTTCCCCGGCGCCTCCCCCGGCGCCTCCCCCCGCTGCCGTGCCGCCGCGCAGCCCGATCCTCGTCAGGTACGCGTCCAGGTCCAGCTCGTCACCGTGCCACATGGTTCGCCGACTCCCCGTTCTCGCGGGCCCACGCCCGCACCCGCACAATGATCGGCATGACGGCCCTCCACACCAACCCCCTCTTCGACCGCCTCGCCGCTGCCGAACGCGTCCTCGTCGCCGGCGCGGGCGGCGGGTTCGACGTCCCCCGACCCTCGCCGTCGTCACACCCGACTCGGCGCCCCACCAGACCTACTTCCCGGAGCGGACGCTCGCCCGGTGGCTGCGGCTGCACCGGTACCCGGCGCGCGTGTACGCCTTCCCGCAGGTCGGCGTGCAGCCGCTGCGCGCCGCGTACCGGGCCCTGATCGACCTGCACCGGATCGACGCGGTGGTCCTGGTCGACGGCGGCACGGACATCCTGATGCGGGGCGACGAGGCGGGTCTGGGCACTCCGGAGGAGGACCTGACCAGCGTCGCCGCACTGGCGGCGCTGGACGACGTCGCGGAGCGCCTCGTCGTGTCGGTGGGCTTCGGCGTGGACGCGTACCACGGGGTCAGTCACGCCCTGGTGCTGGAGAACATCGCTGCGCTGGAGCGGGCCGGGGCCTATCTCGGGGCCTTCTCCCTGTCCCGCGCGACCCGCGAGGGCGCCCTCTACCTCGACGCGGTGGCCCACGCCCAGGCGCACACCCCGGACCATCCGAGCATCGTGCACGGCTCGATCGCGGCGGCGGTCCGGGGCTCCTTCGGGGACGTCCGGTTCACCAGCCGCACCCGGGGCGGCGAGCTCTTCGTGAACCCGCTGATGTCCCTGTGCTTCGCCTTCGACCTGCCCGGCCTGGCCGCGCGCTGCCTCTACCTCGACCGCATCGAGGACACCCACCTGATGCGGCAGGTCCACTCCCGGATCGCGGAGTTCCGCGAGGACCTCGTCACCCGCCCGGCCCGCGCCATCCCGCACTGACGGCACCGACGGCACCGACGGCACGGAGCGCGAACGCCGGAGCGGGGACCGGCATGGTGCCGGTCCCCGCTCCGTCAGTCACTCGGTGTCGCGTCAGCTGCAGCCGCTGGTGGAGCCGCAGCCCTCGCAGATGTAGCAGGAGCCCGCGCGCTGCATCTTCGTACCGCAGGAGAAGCAGAGCGGAGCGTCGGCGGAGACGCCGAGCTGCATCTCGACCAGTTCAGCGTTGGAGTGCGCCGTCTTCGGGGCCGGGACCGGGACGATCTCGACCGGCTTCGGGGCGGAAGCGGCCGGGACCGACGCGAGCGGCGCCGACTGGGCGAGGGTCTCGGTGTCGAGCTCCTCACCCTCCAGCGGCTCGTAGGAGCCGGTGTCGAGGTGGCGCTGACGCTCCTCGGCGGAGTGGATGCCGAGCGCCGAACGCGTCTCGAAGGGCAGGAAGTCCAGCGCCACGCGGCGGAAGATGTAGTCGACGATCGACTGCGCCATCCGCACGTCCGGGTCGTCCGTCATACCGGCCGGCTCGAAGCGCATGTTCGTGAACTTCGCGACGTACGTCTCCAGCGGGACGCCGTACTGCAGACCGACCGAGACGGCGATGGAGAAGGCGTCCATCATGCCCGCGAGGGTCGAACCCTGCTTGGACATCTTCAGGAAGACCTCGCCCAGACCGTCGTCCGGGTAGGAGTTGGCGGTCATGTAGCCCTCGGCGCCACCGACCGTGAAGGAGGTGGTGATCCCCGGGCGGCCCTTGGGAAGGCGCTTGCGGACCGGACGGTACTCGATGACCTTCTCGACCGCCGTGCGGATGGTTTCCTCGGCCTTCTCGGTGAGCTCGGCCTTCTCCTCCTCCTTCTTCTTGGCGGAGAGGGGCTGGCCGACCTTGCAGTTGTCGCGGTAGATCGCGAGCGCCTTGACGCCCAGCTTCCACGCCTCGAAGTAGATCTCCTCGATCTCTTCGACGGTCGCCGTCTCCGGCATGTTGACCGTCTTCGAGATCGCGCCGGAGATCCAGGGCTGGATCGCGGCCATCATGCGGACGTGGCCCATGGCGGAGATGGAACGCTCGCCCATGGCGCAGTCGAAGACCGAGTAGTGGTCGGTCTTCAGGCCCGGGGCGTCGACGACCACACCGTGCTCGGCGATGTGCGTGACGATCGCCTCGATCTGCTCCTCCTGGTAGCCCAGGCGGCGCAGGGCCTGCGGAACGGTGCCGTTGACGATCTGCATCGAGCCGCCGCCGACGAGCTTCTTGAACTTGACCAGAGCCAGGTCCGGCTCGACACCGGTGGTGTCGCAGGACATCGCGAGCCCGATGGTGCCGGTCGGCGCGAGGACCGAGGCCTGCGCGTTGCGGAAGCCGTTCGCGTCGCCCAGCCGGATCACGTCCTGCCAGGCCTCGGTGGCCGCGGCCCAGATCGTCTTGTCCAGGTCCTCGGTGCGCGGCGCGACGGCGTTGGCGTCGGCGTGCTGCTTCATGACGCGCTTGTGCGAGTCGGCGTTGCGGGCATAGCCGTCGTACGCACCGACGATGGCGGCCAGCTCGGCGGAGCGCTTGTACGCGGTGCCGGTCATCAGCGAGGTGATCGAGGCGGCCAGGGTCCGGCCGCCGTCCGAGTCGTACGCGTGGCCGGTCGCCATCAGCAGGGCGCCGAGGTTGGCGTAGCCGATGCCGAGCTGGCGGAAGGCGCGGGTGTTCTCGCCGATCTTCTGCGTCGGGAAGTCCGCGAAGCAGATCGAGATGTCCATCGCGGTGATGACCAGCTCGACGACCTTGGCGAAGCGCTCGGCGTCGAAGGACTGGTTGCCCTTGCCGTCGTCGTCGAGGAACTTCATCAGGTTGAGCGAGGCGAGGTTGCAGGACGTGTTGTCCAGGTGCATGTACTCGCTGCACGGGTTGGACGCGGTGATGCGGCCGGACTCGGGGCAGGTGTGCCAGTTGTTGATCACACCGTCGTACTGGATGCCCGGGTCGGCGCAGGCCCACGCGGCCTCGGCCAGCTTGCGGAAGAGCGCCTTGGCGTCGACCTTCTCGATGACCTCGCCGGTCATGCGGGCGCGCAGGCCGAACTCGGTGCCGTTCTCGACGGCCGTCATGAACTCGTCGTTCACGCGGACGGAGTTGTTGGCGTTCTGGTACTGGACGGACGTGATGTCGTCGCCGCCCAGGTCCATGTCGAAGCCCGCGTCGCGCAGGGCGCGGATCTTCTCCTCTTCCTTCACCTTGGTGGCGATGAAGTCCTCGACGTCCGGGTGGTCCACGTCCAGGACGACCATCTTGGCCGCGCGGCGGGTGGCGCCGCCCGACTTGATCGTTCCTGCGGACGCGTCGGCGCCGCGCATGAAGGAGACCGGGCCGGAAGCGTTGCCGCCGGAGGAGAGCAGCTCCTTGGAGGAGCGGATGCGGGAGAGGTTCAGGCCGGCGCCGGAGCCGCCCTTGAAGATCATGCCCTCTTCCTTGTACCAGTCGAGGATCGACTCCATGGAGTCGTCGACGGCCAGGATGAAGCAGGCGGAGACCTGCTGCGGCTGGGGCGTGCCGACGTTGAACCAGACCGGCGAGTTGAAGCTGAAGATCTGGTGCAGCAGCGCGTAGGTGAGCTCGTGCTCGAAGATCTCGGAGTCGGCCGGGGAGGCGAAGTAACCGAAGTCGTCGCCGGCCTTCGTGTACGTCTTCACGATCCGGTCGATGAGCTGCTTCAGGCCGGTCTCGCGCTGCGGCGTGCCGACCGCGCCGCGGAAGTACTTGCTGGTGACGATGTTGACCGCGTTCACCGACCAGAAGTCGGGGAACTCGACGCCACGCTGCTCGAAGTTGACCGAGCCGTCGCGCCAGTTGGTCATGACGACGTCACGGAGCTCCCAGCTCACCTCGTCGTACGGGTGCACGCCCGGGGTGGTGTGGATGCGCTCGATCCGCAGGCCGCCCTTGGCAGCCTTGGTTCCCTTGGTGCGGGAACCTCGCGCCGAGCCGCTCGCCGTCTCTGTCATGCCGCCTCCCATACCTGGGCAAAAACGCCCTAAAGTGCCAGCGATATTCCGCGCGGCACGGTGCTGTGTGTCTTGTATCTACGAATCTCGCCCTGCCGGGGCCGGCCGGGCCGCGCCGGGGCGCGGCCTGTCCGGTCAGCCGGTGGCGGAGGCGGGCACGGGGACGACCGAAGGGGTCCCTCCGGGCTCGCGCTCATGGGGGTGAGGCTGCGAATCGCGCAGTTCCGCGATGGCGGCCTCGAAGTCTTCAAGGGTGTCGAACGCTCGGTAAACGGATGCGAACCGCAGGTACGCGACGAGGTCGAGCTCCTGCAACGGGCCGAGTATGGCCAGACCCACGTCGTGGGTGGTCAGCTCGGCGCTCCCGGTGGCGCGCACCGCCTCCTCGACCCGCTGGCCGAGCTTGGCGAGGGCGTCCTCGGTGACCGGCCGCCCCTGGCACGCCTTGCGGACGCCAGAGATGACCTTGGTGCGGCTGAAGGGTTCGGTCACCCCGCTGCGCTTGATCACCATCAGCGAGGCCGTCTCCACCGTCGTGAAGCGACGGGAGCAGTCGGGGCACTGACGGCGCCGACGGATCGACGTGCCGTCGTCCGTGGTGCGGCTGTCGACGACGCGGCTGTCGGGGTGCCTGCAGAAGGGGCAGTGCATGGTTCCCTCACCCTTCTTTCGGCACGACTGAATCACCTCACGGAGCCCCTGAACGACAGGGCCGGGGCTCTGTCGGGGGCTCGTGAAGCAGCCACAAGCATATGCGATGTCGGGGGCCCCGGCAGACCGAGGACCACAACTTCTGGGTGGCCGCGCCCATCCAACCACTAGATCTTGGGTTGGCACGGATTTGGACCGCCCCGCGTGTCGAAGCGCCCGATGGCCGGATACGGGGCCTTCCGCTGCCACACTGGGTGCCGGCCCGGGAGGTGGCGGTCCGAGCGGGAAGGGTACCGTAAGCACCGGACCCGGAGCCGAACCCGCGTTCGGGAAAACGGGGCGCGCGGGGCCGGCGGACGGACACCCGACGGCGGCTCCGGACCGGCAGTGGCGGCCTCGTCGCCACCCGTCACGACGCGCCGGTCACCGGCGGGCCGCACCACCCCGGACAGCCCGGCAAGCCACCCGCGATGCCGTCCATACACCCGCCGATATAGCCCAGGTGGGCGATCCGCGATTTTTCACTCGAACGTGTGTTTGGCGCAACCTTTCGAAAGCTACTACCGTTGTCCAGCTAGGGAGAACATTTCGAGAGGGGCCGACGTGACCACCACCGCAGACAGTGCCACCATCACTGCCCAAAACCGCTCCCAGAGCCGACTCGAGCCGGTGCATGCCATGAACGACGCACATGTGAACCCGGAGGCGGAGCCCGTACGCCCCGCACGCTCGCTGCCAGGGCGACCTCCAGGCATCCGCGCCGACAGCTCCGGACTCACGGACCGACAGCGGAGGGTCATCGAGGTCATCCGTGACTCGGTGCAGCGCCGGGGGTACCCGCCGTCGATGCGGGAGATCGGCCAGGCGGTCGGCCTCTCCAGCACCTCGTCCGTCGCGCACCAGCTGATGGCCCTGGAGCGCAAGGGCTTCCTGCGCCGCGACCCCCACCGGCCCCGCGCCTACGAGGTGCGCGGCTCGGACCAGCCGAGCTCGCAGCCCACCGACACCACCGGCAAGCCCGCCGCCTCCTACGTCCCGCTCGTCGGCCGGATCGCGGCCGGCGGCCCGATCCTGGCGGAGGAGTCGGTCGAGGACGTCTTCCCGCTCCCCCGGCAGCTGGTCGGTGACGGCGAGCTGTTCGTGCTCAAGGTCGTCGGCGACTCGATGATCGAGGCTGCGATCTGTGACGGGGACTGGGTCACCGTGCGCCGCCAGCCGGTCGCGGAGAACGGCGACATCGTCGCCGCGATGCTGGACGGCGAGGCCACCGTCAAGCGCTTCCGTCGGGAGGACGGTCACGTCTGGCTGCTCCCGCACAACGCCGCGTACCAGCCGATCCCCGGCGACGAGGCGACCATCCTGGGCAAGGTCGTCGCGGTCCTGCGCCGGATCTGAAGCGCCGCCCCTCAGCCAGCTCCGGGACCCACTGCGCCGGTCCCGGAGCTGTTCCATGCCCGGCGCCGACTCGGAGCCGGCCCGCAGCTGGGCGGGGCTACTTGCCGTCGGCCTGAGCGCTCGCGTCGATCGCGGCCAGCGAGCGGCGGACCTGGTTGCGGTCCGTGGTGTACCAGAAGTCCGGCAGCGTGGCCCGCAGGAAGCTCCCGTAGCGGGCGGTGGCCAGGCGCGGGTCCAGGACGGCGACGACGCCCTTGTCGCCGGAGGCCCTGACGAGCCGGCCCGCGCCCTGCGCCATGAGCAGCGCGGCGTGGGTGGCCGCGACCGCCATGAAGCCGTTGCCGCCGTTCTCCTCGACGGACTTCTGGCGCGCGCTCATGAGCGGGTCGTCGGGCCGCGGGAAGGGGATGCGGTCCATGATCACGAGCTGGCAGCTGGGGCCGGGAACGTCCACACCCTGCCAGAGCGACAGCGTCCCGAACAGACAGGTCTTCGGATCGGCCGCAAAGGTCTTGATCAGCTCGCCCAGCGTCTCCTCCCCCTGGAGGAGGATGGGGTTCGCCAGTCGGCCGCGCAGCTCCTCGGCGGCCGCCTTGGCGCCGCGCATGGAGGAGAAGAGGCCGAGCGTACGGCCACCGGCCGCCTCGATCAGCTCCGCCAGCTCGTCCATCATGTCGCCGCGGGTGCCCTCGCGCCCCGGGGTGGCGAGGTGCTTCGCGACGTAGAGGATGCCCTGCTTGGGGTAGTCGAACGGGGAGCCGACATCCAGCCCCCGCCACACCGGCACTCCCTCGCCCTCGACGCCCTCCGGGGAGAGACCCATCGAGGCCGCGACGCCGTTGAAGTCGCCGCCCAGCTTCAGGGTGGCGGAGGTGAGGACGACCGAGCGGTCCTCGAAGAGCTTCTCGCGCAGCAGACCGGACACCGAGAGCGGTGCGACGCGCAGGGTGGCGCCGAAGCGGTCGTGGCGCTCGTACCAGACGACGTCGTACTCGGAGCCGTTCACGATCCGCTCCGCCACGCCGTGGACGCTCTCGACCGCGGCCAGGGCCTGCTTGCGCACGGCGTCCTCGTCCTGGACGGACTTGTCGCGGGTGGCGCCGATCGCGGAGATCACGTTCCGGGCCGCGTCCCGCAGCGCCATCAGCGCGTAGCCGAGGTCCTCGGGAACCTGCTCCAGGCGGCCGGGCAGCGCCAGCTCCATCACCCGCTCGAAGGTCTCGGAGGCGGTCTGCAGGGAGTCGGCCGTCTTCTCGTCGACCAGCTTGGCAGCGCGCTTGACGGCCCGGTTGACCTGGCCGGGAGTGAGTTCCCCGGTGGCCACTCCGGTGACGCGGGAGACCAGCTCGTGGGCTTCGTCCACGATCAGCACCTCGTGCTGCGGCAGGACCGGGGCTCCCTCGATGGCGTCGATGGCGAGCAGCGCGTGGTTGGTGACGACCACGTCGGCCAGCTTCGCCCGCTCCCGGGCCGCCTCCGCGAAGCACTCGGCGCCGTACGCGCACTTCGTCGCGCCCAGGCACTCACGGGAGGAGACGGAGATCTGGGCCCAGGCCTTGTCGGAGACGCCGGGGGTGAGGTCGTCGCGGTCGCCCGTCTCGGTCTCGTCCGCCCAGTCCCGCAGGCGCAGCAGGTCCTTGCCGAGTTTGCTGGTGGGGGCGGCCGCCTCGAACTGGTCGAAGAGGCCCTCCTCCTCGTCCTGCGGTGCCCCCTCGTGGAGCCGGTGCAGGCACAGGTAGTTGGAGCGGCCCTTGAGCATGGCGAACTGCGGCCGGCGGCGCAGCTGCGGGTGCAGTGCCTCGACCGTGCGCGGCAGGTCGCGCTCGACGAGCTGGCGCTGGAGCGCCAGCGTCGCCGTGGCCACGACCACGCGCTCGCCGTGCGCGAGGGCCGGCACCAGGTAGCCGAGGGACTTGCCGGTGCCGGTGCCGGCCTGGATCAGCCGGTGCGAGTTGTCGTCGATCGCTTCGGCGACGGCTTCGGCCATGGCCACCTGGCCGGGCCGCTCCGTGCCGCCGACGGCGGAGACGGCGGCATGCAGCAGGTCGGGGAGGGAGGGCTTCGTCATAGCAGTGCCAACCCTACGGGGCGCCGCTGACAGTGGCCGCATCCGTACGGACTCACGGCTCGTACAGCGGGTTGTGCACGGAGCCGAGGACGACGGCCCTCGGACGGTCCGGGCGGTCGCGGTATCCGTCCTGGTGGAGCCGGTTGCGGTTCAGACAGAGCCGGTCGATGCGCTCGGTGAGCAGGTCGAAGAGCTGGTACCGCTCCTTGAGCTCGGGGAAGCGCGTCTGGTACCGGATGATCTCCGCCCGTACGAGGGACCAGAACTCGCCCTCCGGAACGCCGAGCCTGTCCTCGCAGAGCGCGGACAGGTAGCGGAAGACGCCGACGAAGAGCCCGGAATGGATGAACTGGGTGAGGAAGGCGGGCGGCTCGGTGGGCAGGGCCGCGCGGACGTCGCCGGGGAGGGAGTCGTGTTCGGGAAGCCCGTCCCGGCTGAGGTGGACCTCGCTCACCAGGTCCTTGATCGCGACTCCGACGGGGACGTCGCTTTCGTCGAAGATCACGATCACGTTCTCTCCGTGCGGGGAGAAGACGGTGCCGTAGCGGTAGAGGAAGTGGAGCAGCGGCGGCAGCAGTGCCGTGAAGAGCCGCTGGAGCCAGGCGGAGGGAGTCAGGCCGGAGCGGGCGACCAGTTCGGCGGTGAAGGAGCGGCCGCGCGGATCGGTGTGGAGGAGCGAGGCGAGGGTGCGCGCGCGTTCCCCGGGGGCCAGCCGCCCGGCCAGGGGCTCCCGCCAGATCGCGCCGAGGAGCTCCCTGTACTGGTAGGGGGCTTCGGGCAGCTGTTCGTAGACGGGGTGGCGGACGGTGACGGAGGCGACCTCGCCGAGCAGGACGACCCGGCATTCGTCGCGCAGGAAGGGGTCGGTGTCGCGCAGGGAGTGGATCCAGGCGGTGACGGCGGGGGCGGCCAGGGTGCGGTCGCCGGCCAGGCCGCGCCAGACGGAGGTGTTGAAGACGAAGAGCGGCAGTTTGACGGTGTGCCGGGTGGGGTGGGTGAGGTTGAGGAAGGTGCGGATCGACTGTTGGGGCAGGCGGACGTCGGGATCCGCGGGCAGCGGGACCAGGGCGCCGGAGGCGAGGGCCGGGGCGAAGAGCGGCAGCACCACCTCGTCCCACTGCCACGGGTGGACGGGGAGGTAGAGGTAGCCCCGGGGGTCGAGCCCGCGGTCGCGCAGTGCCCGGTCGAAGACGGCGCGGGTGACGGAGTCCAGCTCGGCGGAGTAGAGGCGGCCCGGATCTTCCAGACCGGCGGTGCCGCGGTACTCGGCGATCGAGGTGTGGGCGGCGAGCCAGGGCAGCCGCTGGCGGAGCCGGCCCTCGGGGGCCCAGGCGGCGGTGTCGGCGGCGGAGAACCCGATGCGGCCCTTGTTGAGCACGAGCCAGGGGTGGCCGGTCTGGTGTCCTTCGAGCTCGGCGTAGTCCAGATCGGCCAGCACGTCGGCGGTGAGCGCGTGGTGGTCGATGCGCGCGTCGGCACAGAGGGTGGTGCTGAGCTCGTGGACGAGGTGGCCGAGGGTCGACCCGTCGAGGCCGAGCAGGGTTCTGGCGGCGACGAGGAAGGCGAAGGGGTCCGCGAAGGCGGTCGGCGGCGCGGTCGAGGGAGGCGGCGGGGTGAGGGTGACGGTGTCGGGGGCGACCTGCCAGCTGCCGTACGAGCGGCGGCGGGCGCGGAAGCCGAGACTGCTGCCGTCGTCGAGGGTCAGGGTCCAGGCGTCACCGGTGGCGGCCGGGGCGGGGACGGGGCTGACGATCTCCTCGTACGCGAATTCGCCGATCATCTTGGCCAGGAGCCGTCGGGCCGCGAAGTCCCAGGTCGGGAGGTTGAGCTCGGGCGGGGTGCACGGGTGCTGGGGCGAGGGAGGCACAGCGGGCTCGGCGGAGTCGGGGGTGGCGGGGAAATTCGGCACGGGACTCCTCGAGGATCGGGAACTTTGCTGCGTGACGCAGAGTTTTCGAAGGGAGAGGCGTTGGCGGCCGGCGACGACCGGGGCGCGGTGCGGCGATCAGAGGAGATTGCGCAGTGACCGCTCCCGGATCATCAGGGCCGCACGCTTCTCGGGGAGGTCGATTTCCGCCGAGTAGCGGAAACCGGCGGTCAAAAGGGCTGATACGGAGGGGGTGTTGCGGATGTCCGGTTCCGCGATGACGCGTGTGCAGCGGGGGCGGTGGTCGAAGACGAGGTCGGCGACGGCGCGCAGCAGTGTGGCGCCCAGTCCTCGGCCGCGGTCGGTGCGGTCGCCGATGAGCAGATGGATACCGGTGTCGTGGGGGCGCGCCGGGTAGTGCCGGGCGAGCGGGTCGAGATCGGCCCGGTAGATCTCCCAGTAGCTCATCGGGGTGCCGTCGAGGAGACCGAGGCAGGGGATGCTCTGGCCGTCGGTGTCGAGCTGGGCGCGCAGGTGGGTTCCGGTGACGGCCGTGGGCCCGGCGAGTTCCCAATAGGCATCCACCTCCGGGTCGTTCATCCAGCCGGCGAGGAGCTCCAGGTCCCGGCCCGGCCGTACGGGTTCGAGGCGGAAGGCTCCGGCCGGGGTGGTGGCGGCGTCCCAGTCGGCGGGTGAGTCGAGGAGGTCCGCCTCGGCCAGCAGGGGTAGCAGGGCTGCGGTGAGGCGGAGTTCGGTGGGCCGGTAGAGGCCGGGGCCGGTGGTGGAGGCGGTGAGGCGGACGGGGTCGACGGTCGTCTCGGTGGAGGGCATCGGGGCTCTTCTCCGTGTCGGTGGGGTGTCGTCGTGGGGGTGTCGTCGTGGGGGGCGTCAGTCGTGGAGGGGGTTGGTGATGGTGACGTAGACGGATTGGGTGTCGACGGGTCCCACGAGCTCGTCCAGGCCGCCGAGGCGGGTGAGGAGGTTGGCCTTGCAGCGGAGGGTGGGTGAGTCGAGCAGCTGCGCCGGGACGGGGCCGAGGCCCGTTGCCTTGCCGAGGAAGCGGCGGAAGGCGGCGAGGAGGACGCGTTCGTCGACGAGGTGCTGGGAGCCGAAGGCTCCGATGAGACCGAGCACGTTGTTGATGCCGAGGTAGTAGGCGAAGCGTTCGTCGGTGACGGCGTCGGAGACGAAGGTGTCGCTGGCACCGCCGATTCCGGGGAGGCGGTGTTCGAGTTCCGTGCGCCGGGATTCGCGGAAGTAGTAGCCCTGGTTGTCGCGGAAGCGACCGCCGACGGGCCAGCCCGCCTGGTCGAGGAGGACCAGGGTGTTCTGCTGGTGCGCTTCGAGGGCGATGCCGGCGAGGGAGTCGAAGGCGAGGACCGGCAGGACGACGTGGTCGAGGTAGCGCATGAACCACTCCGCGGCCACGGCGGGGGTGGGGCGTCCGGTGGTGCCCGCGAGCTGGGCGACGGTCTCGGCGAGGCGGGAGCTCATCGTGGTCCGGCCGGGCCGGGGGCGCAGTGCGGTGAGTGCGGCGACGCAGAGGGCGTCGTCTTCGGAACGGAAGGGGTTGTGGCGCAGGAGGGCGTCGAGTCCGGGGACGGGAGCGCCGTCCTGGGCGTCGACGGCGACCCAGGCCGGGTCGCGCACGATGTCGAAGCCGGGGTGGGCCGCCTGCCACTGCTCGGCGAGTCCGGTGCGCAGCAGTCGGTGCACTTCCACGCCGCGGTGCAGTTCCTTGCGGAGGTTCTCGCGGCGGGAGTTGGTGATGCGCACGCCGAGGGAGAGCTTGAGCATCGCCGGGGCGCCGGGCCGGTGGACGGTGCGGACGGAGGAGGTGGGGTACCAGGGGTCTCCGTGGGGGCCCAGGTCGGTCAGGAGGCCGGCGTCGCGCAGGGCGATGACGGCGGGGCGCTGGAGGAGGTCGCGGGCCTGCCAGGGGTGAAGGGGGAGGGCAGTGGTGCCGACGGGCCGTGGGAGGTCGGGGTCGAGGCGGGAGAGGAGCTGGGCGGCGCTCACGGGGCGGCCGCGCTCGGTCCAGGCGGAGTCGGTGGCGAGGGCGGCGGGCGCCACGGCGATCCAGTGGAGGGGGAAGGAGCCGTGGAGTTCGGGTGAGTAGTGGCGCACTTCGGCTTCGGAGAGCCCTTCGCGGCTCTTCGGGTCCGGCTGGAGGGGGTGACCGAGGAGGAGGGACTGTTCGGCGGTGAGGAAGCGGTCCCCGGAGACGGGGGCGGGGGCGTGCGGGCGTTGGCGCCGGTCGGCGATGAACTCGGTGGTGCGGCGCACCGAGTCGGCGACCCGGCCGACGAGGTCGGCGCCGCCGCGGCCGGTGCCCTCGCGGGCGATGAGGCCGGCGAGGGTGACGGCGTCCAGGGCGGGGGCGTGGACGGGGGCGCCTTCGAGGCGGGCGGGGGCGAAGCGGTGCCAGCCCGCCGGGGACCAGTGGCGTACGGGGACGAGCAGGGCGGCGCCGGATGCGGGGAGGGGGATGCGGAGCTGGGTTCCGTCGGGCCCGTCGGGGCGGCCGATGCCGGCCTCGCGGACCCAGCACCGCAACAGGTTCTCGACGGTCGCGGCTTCGGCGGCGATGGCCGGGTCGGAGTGGTCCAGCAGGTCGGGCACGGCCGCCGGGCCGACGCCGAGCGGTCCTGTTCCGCCGGCGCGGGAGCGGAGGGCCCCGTCCTTCTGCCGGGGCACGGCGCGGGGCGGTGTCTGGCCCGGCGCGGCACTTGTGGCCGGGTACGGGGCCGGTGCGGCGGCGGTGCCTCCCGCCGGGTCCTGCGGGGCGGTGCGGTCCGGATCCGGGCTGCCTCCTGCCGGTTCCCGGGACGGCCGGGTCGGTGCGGGGGTGGTGTCCGGGCACGCGGCGGGGCTGGACGGTGCCCCGACGGCGGTGGGCCCGGAGGCCGGACCACCAGCCTGCGGGGGTGCGGGGAGGGGCGGCCCCTGGCTGTCCCCCTCGGGCCTTGCGCCCCCGGCCGTGGGGGCGGCGCAGTCCCGAGGACTCCCCCAGCCGGACGCGGCGCCCTCCCCCGGCTCCGGCTCCGGCGCCGGAGACCGGGTCGGGAGGTGGGCCGCGCCGGGTGTCGGGGCTCCCGCCACCGGGACCGGGGAACTGCCCGCCGTCGGCAGCCCGGCAACCGGATCCGCCGGGGTGGCCGACACGGGCGGCGGCGTGTGCAGCGGTGGCACGGCCGGCTGTCCGAAGGCCGGCTCGGGCGGGGTGACGGCGCCGAGCGGGGCCTCGGCCGCCCGGTCCGGTACGGGGTACGGGGGCGAGACCCACCGTCGGCCGACTGGGGCCGGGGCGTCCGGGTTGGGAGCCGGCCGGTCGGCAGGCATCGGGCCCGGCCCGTGCGGAGGGAGTGCCGCGTGCTGTCCCGGGGTCGGCTCGGGCAGGGCCGTGGCGCCGAGCGGGGGTGCGGCCGTCGGGGCCGGGGCGGGGTGCGGTGGCGCGGGCCACCGCTGGAGGGGCGGCTCCGGCGGAGTCGGGGAGGAGGCGCGCAGGAGGGGGGCACCGAGACGGACAGGGGGGACCGGCGACGGGCTCTGGTCGGGGGTGGGGCCCGAGCGAGCATCGGGGCTCGAGCCCAGGCTGGCGCCCGAGCGGAGGCCGGGGACGGGGCGGGGCCCGGGGCCCGGCTCGGGGCTCGGGTCGGGGCTGGGGCCCCAGCGGAGGCCGGGGGTGAAGCCGGGGCCGGAGCCCGGGGTGGGGCTCGGGCCGAGGGTGGCGCCCGAGCGGAGGTCGGGGCCCGGGCTCGGGGTGGGGCTCGGGCCGAGGGAAGGGCCCGAGCGGAGATCGGGGCCCGGGGCGGGGGCGGGGCCCGGGGCGGGGGCGGGGGTGGGGGTGGGGGTGGGGTGGTGGGGCATCGGAGTCCTTCGCGCGGTCAGAGGGGGCGGCGGACCGCGGCGGGGAGGGCGTCGGCCAGGCGGTCCAGGACGGCGGCGGCCTGCTCGTCGGTCAGGGTCAGGGGTGGCAGCAGGCGGACGACGCTGGAGTGGCGGCCGCCGAGTTCGACGATCAGCCCGCGGTCCAGGCACTCCTGCCGCACCGCGGCCGCGAGGGCGGGGGCCGCTGCCCCCGTGTCGGGGTCGACGAGTTCGAGGCCGATCATCAGGCCGCGGCCGCGGACGTCCCCGATGCAGGGCAGGCCGGCGGCCAGGTCGCGCAGGGCCGCGAGCATCCGCGCGCCGAGGACGGCGGCGCGTTCGGCGAGGCCGTTGAGGCGGACGTAGGCGAGGGTGGCGGTGCCCGCGGCCATGGCGAGCTGGTTGCCGCGGAACGTTCCGGCATGCGCTCCGGGAGCCCAGACGTCCAGTTCGGCCCGGTAGACGATGACGGCGAGCGGCAGACTGCCCCCGATCGCCTTGGACATGACCATCACGTCCGGCACCACGCCCGCGTGGTCGACCCCCCAGAAGGCGCCGGTGCGCCCGACACCGGTCTGCACCTCGTCGGCGATCAGCGGGATGCCCCGGGCGGCGGTGATCTCCCGCATCCGGCGCAGCCAGTCGTCGGGGGCGGGGTGGACGCCGCCTTCGCCCTGGACGGGTTCGACGATCATGCCGGCGGGGGCGGGGACCCCGCCCTTGGGGTCGTCGAGCAGGCTCTCGGTCCAGTGGGCGGCGAGCCGCGCGCCTTCGGGGCCGCCGACGCCGAACGGACAGCGGTAGTCCTGCGGGTAGGGCAGCCGGGTCACGCGCACGTCGGTGGCGCCGCCGGAAGCGTCCAGGGCTCCGGCGGTCATGCCGTGGTAGGCCCCGGTGAAGGCCAGCAGGCCGGAGCGGCCGGTGGCGGCGCGGACCAGTTTCAGCGCCGCCTCGACGGCGTCCGTCCCGGCGGGGCCGCAGAACTGCACGCGGGCGTCGGCGGCCAGCCCGGGGGGCAGGTTCGCGAACAGCTCGGTGGTGAAGGCGTCCTTGACGGGCGTCGCCAGGTCGAGGACGTGCAGCGGAGCCCCGGAGTCGAGGACCCCGCGGATGGCTTCGAGGACGACCGGGTGGTTGTGCCCGAGGGCGAGGGTGCCCGCGCCGGAGAGGCAGTCGAGGTAGCGCCTGCCGTCGGCGCCCTCGATCGTCAGCCCCCGGGCGCGCACGGGGACGACGGGCAGGGAGCGGGCGTAGGTCCGCGCGGCGGACTCGCGCAGTGCCTGCCTGCGCAGGATGCCCTCGGCCGCGACGGGTCCCCGTCCGCCCTGCGGTGGGATCTGTGCCGCTGCTGCGGCCGGCTCGCTCAGGGCCACGACTGTCGGTCCTCCCGCACGGATGCATCTTCCGGATTGCGTCTCGAACATGAACGCTGCTGTCCCGTCCCCCGTACGTACCAACGACGGTGGCGGCGGCGGATCACGGGTCGGCGGAAGATCCTTGGCCGTCGGCCCCCGTTAGCCCCCGGCCGGCGGCCGCGCGGGCGGGCGGCGGCCGGAACCACCGACCCGGGGAAGGCCGTCCTCCAACACGGCGGCATAGTGGGGTGCTGCGCTCCACCCGGACGACACCGCCACAACACCTCGAAACACCAGGGGGACTTACGACATGCGACCGAACCGACCGGTCACCGCGATCCTGTGCGTGGCCGCGCTCGCGCTGACCGCCACGGCGTGCGGGCCCGGCGACGGTGAGGCCGGCGGCGACGCCAAGCCGACCGTGGCCGCGCCCGTGCCCTCCGGCGCCGTCGACGGGATCAAGATCCCGCAGGAGCTGAAGGACAAGCTCAAGGAGCACGGGTTCGACATGGAGAAGTGGAAGGGGGGCGCCTGGAAGAACTGGAAGAAGGAGGACTGGCTCCGGGAGGCCGGTGACTACGTCAACCCCATCATCGACGGTCTGTGGGACCCGGACCGGATGCGTGACGCGGAGCAGCCGCAGCGCCCGGCGGTCGACCCGGACGCGGGCAAGGAGCAGGGCGTCACGGACCCGACCCCGGTCGCGGTGCCGGCCAAGCCGGCGACCGCGCCGTACCACTCCAGCGTGCCGGCGTCGGGCAAGGTCTTCTTCGACGGTCCCGAGGGCTCGATGGTCTGCTCGGCGACGGTGGTGAAGGACCCGGCGCACCCGGGCAAGTCCAACCTGGTCTGGACGGCGGGCCATTGCGTGCACGCGGGCAAGGCCGGCGGCTGGTACCGCAACATCGCGTTCGTCCCCTCGTACAACAACGCGGGCAGGCCGTCCGCGGAGCTCAAGGGCGCGCCGCGCGAGCAGGTGGCTCCCTACGGCGTGTGGTGGAGCGACTGGGCGCAGACCTCGGACCAGTGGATCGCGAGCGGCGGTCCTACGGGTGGTGCGGGCGCCCCGTACGACTTCGCGGTGCTGCACGTGACCCCCGAGAAGGGCAGCGGCAAGTCGCTGGAGGAGACGGTCGGTTCGGCGCTCCCGGTGGAGTTCAACGCTCCGGCGGTCTCGAAGCTCGCGAGCATGACGGCGACGGGCTACCCGGCGGCGGCGCCGTTCGACGGGCAGAAGGCGTACCAGTGCGCGGACAAGCCGGGCCGGCTGGCGCTGACGCAGGCGGACCCGGTGATGTACCGCATCGGCTGCACGATGACCGGCGGTTCCTCCGGCGGCGGCTGGGTCGCGGCGGGCTCCGACGGCAAGCCGGCGCTGGTGTCGAACACGTCGATCGGTCCCGCCAAGGCGGGCTGGCTGGCCGGACCCAAGCTGGGCCCGGAGGCGAAGGGCATCTACAGCGCGGTGAGCGGCAAGTTCAAGTAGCCGGTGCGCGGCGCGCGGGCCGACCCGTCTCCCGCGCCCCGCGTCCACCTCATGGCCGAGGGCCCCTCGCGGTGGCGAGGGGCCCTCGGTCGTGTCGTACGGCGTCCGGCGCCCGCCCGTCCTACCGCTTGGCGGGTACGTACGGAGCCAGGTCGGCGGCCAGTTCCGCGTGGACCCGGGCCTTGAGGACGGTGCCTTCCGGGGTGTGCTCCTCGGAGAGGACCTCGCCCTCGGCGTGCGCCCGGGCGATCAGCGAGCCGAGGGTGTACGGCACCAGGGCCTCCACCTCGACCTCGGGCCGCGGCAGCTCGGCGTCGATGAGCGCGAGGAGTTCCTCGATGCCCAGGCCGGTGCGCGCCGAGACGGCGATGGAGCGCCGTTCGATCCGCAGCAGGCGCTGGAGCACCAGCGGGTCGGCCGCGTCGGCCTTGTTGATCACCACGATCTCGGGCACCTTGACGGCGCCGACCTCGCGGATGACCTCCCGTACGGCCGCCAGCTGCTCCTCCGGCGCCGGGTGGGAGCCGTCCACGATGTGCAGGATGAGGTCGGAGTCGCCGACCTCCTCCATCGTGGAGCGGAACGCCTCGACGAGGTGGTGGGGCAGGTGCCGGACGAATCCCACCGTGTCGGCCAGGGTGTAGACCCGGCCGGAGGGGGTTTCGGCGCGGCGCACGGTCGGGTCGAGGGTGGCGAACAGTGCGTTCTCCACCAGGACGCCCGCGCCGGTGAGGCGGTTGAGCAGGGAGGACTTGCCGGCGTTGGTGTAGCCGGCGATGGCGACCGAGGGCACCTTGTTGCGGCGCCGTTCCTGCCGCTTGATGTCACGGCCGGTCTTCATGTCCGCGATCTCCCGGCGCATCTTCGCCATCTTCTCGCGGATGCGGCGCCGGTCGGTCTCGATCTTGGTCTCACCGGGACCGCGCGTGGCCATGCCGCCACCGCCGCCGCCACCCATCTGCCGGGACAGCGAGGCGCCCCAGCCGCGCAGGCGCGGCAGCATGTACTGCATCTGTGCGAGGGCGACCTGCGCCTTGCCCTCTCGGGACTTGGCGTGCTGGGCGAAGATGTCGAGGATCAGGGCGGTCCGGTCGACGACCTTGACCTTGACGACGTCTTCGAGGGCGATGAGCTGGCCGGGGCTGAGCTCTCCGTCGCAGACGACGGTGTCGGCGCCGCTCTCCAGCACGATGTCCCGCAGTTCGCGGGCCTTGCCGGAGCCGATGAAGGTGGCCGGGTCGGGCTTGTCGCGACGCTGCATGACACCGTCGAGGACGAGGGCGCCCGCCGTCTCCGCGAGGGCGGCGAGCTCCGCGAGGGAGTTCTCGGCGTCCTGCACGGTCCCGGAGGTCCACACGCCGACGAGTACGACGCGCTCCAGGCGGAGCTGTCGGTACTCGACCTCGGTGACGTCCTCGAGTTCGGTCGAGAGGCCGGCCACGCGGCGCAGGGCCGCGCGCTCGGAGCGGTCGAGCTGGTCGCCGTCCCGGTCTCCGTCGATCTCGTGGCTCCAGGCGACGTCCTCTTCCATCAGGGCATCGGCCCGAAGGCTCTCGGTGAAGCTCTGCGGGTCACGCGTGTCCTGCGTGTCCTGCGGTTCCTGGGAAGGGGAAGAAGAGGAGGTCATTGGATCCTTACGTCGATTCGATAGCGTCCGCGCCGGCCATGGCCAAAGGTACCGCTGCGCGTGACATCACACTGTCACGTCCAACGCGTCACCCCGTCCGGTGATTCCCGGGGCGGCCGGCCCTGTCGATGGTGACATGCCCGTTCCCGGCCCGTCATACCGTTTTCCCGGCCGGTCCCTTCCCGGCGGGGGCCTTCGGTGCCGGGGCGGGAACCTTCGGGGCGGGGGCCTTGGGGGCGGGAACCTTCGGGGCGGGGGCCTTCGGGGCCGCCTGGGCGTTCCACTCCGGGTGGCCCGGCATCGGCGGGGTCGTCTTCCCGTACAGCCACGGCTCCAGGAAGGCGCCGAGGTCTCGGCCGGCCTCCCGGGAGGCCAGGCGTACGAAGTCCCGGGTGCCGGCGACGCCGTCCCGGTGCTCCGCGACCCAGCTCCGCTCGATGCGGTCGAAGGCCTCCGCGCCGACCTCCTGGCGCAGGGCGTAGAGGATCAGCGCGGAGCCGTCGTAGACGACCGGGCGGAAGAGGCCGATCTTCTCGCCGGGGGCCGCCGCCTTGGGGGCCGCGGGGGGGCCGCCGGCGGCCCGCCACTGGTCGGAGCGCTGGTACGCCTCGCGCATGCGCCGCTCCAGGGAGTAGGTGCCGAGGCCGTCCGCGTAGAGGGCCTCGTACCAGGTCGCGTGGCCTTCGTTGAGCCACAGGTCGGACCAGGTGCGCGGGGCGACGCTGTCGCCGAACCACTGGTGGGCGAGCTCGTGGACCATGACGGACTCCACGTACCACTCGGGGTAGCCCTCCCCCGCGAACAGGCCGTGCTCGAAGAGGGAGAGGGTCTGCGTCTCCAGCTCGAAGCCGGTCTTCGCCCGGGCGATGAGCACGCCGTAGTTCTCGAAGGGGTAGCGGCCGACCCGCTGCTCCATCCACTCGATCTGCCCGGCGGTCTTGGCGAGCCAGGGCTCCAGCCGCTCCCGGTCCGCGGCGGGCACGACGTCGCGCAGCGGGAGGCCGTGCGGGCCGGTGCGGTGCAGCACGGCGGAGCGGCCGACCGAGACCTGGGCCAGCTCGGTGGCCATCGGGTGCAGGGTCCTGTACGTCCACTCCGTCGCGCCGCCCGCGCGGGCGGCGGGCAGCGCGCCGGGCACGCCGTTGGCCACGGCCGTCATCCCGGCGGGGGCGGTGATGCGGAAGGTGAAGTACGCCTTGTCGGCGGGGTGGTCGTTGCAGGGGAAGACCCGGTGGGCGGCGTCGGCCTGGTTGGCCATGGCCAGGCCGTCCTCGGTGGGCACCCAGCCGCCGTCGGCGCGGCCGCGCGGGTCGCTGGTGTGCTTGATGGTGATGAGCAGCGTCGTGCCGGCGGCCACGGCGTGCGCGGGGGTCAGCACGAGGTCCTCCCCGGCGCTCTCGAAGCGCGCGGGCTCCCCGTTGACCTCGGCGGCAGCCACCGTTCCGTGGGTGAAGTCCAGGTTGATCCGCTCCATCGGCTCCAGGGTGCGGGCTTCGATCCTGGTGACCGCGTCGAGGGGGCTGCTGTTGTCCTTGTACGTGAGGGACAGGTCGTACGCGAGGACGTCGTACCCCGGGTTGCCGAGCTCGGGGAACAGCCGGTCGCCGATGCCCAGGGGCTTCGGCGGGGGCAGCACGGCGGCGACGAGGGTGAGGGAGGCGGCCGCGAGCAGGGCGGCGCGCAGGCGCGGGGAGGAGAGCTGCATCCACCACCGCTTACCAGCGCTCGCCGGGCGCCCGCGAGCGACGCGCGACGGGGCCACCCGAACGTGTCGCCCCGGCCCCGTGGCGGCCTACGCACGCCCCCGACGCACGCCCCCGCGCGCCGTCGGGGCACCGCATCCCCCGCGTGCCGTCCCGGAGGGGCTACACCCTGCTCACGTCGTACACGCCGGGTACGTCCCGCATCGCGCGCATCAGGGCGGGCAGTCCCGTCGCGTCGGGCAGTTGCAGCGTGTAGGAGTGCCGGACCCGCTGTTCGACCGGCGGCTCCACCGTCGCGGACACCACCTCGACCCCTTCGCGGGCGATGGCCTCCGTCAGATCGGCCAGCAGGTGCGGGCGGCCGAACGATTCGGCGAGCAGGGTGACGCGGCAGTCCGCGGTGGCCCGCCAGTGCACGGCGACGGAGGTCCGCCCGACGGAACGCATCTGCGCGACCCCCGGACAGTGGACGCGGTGCACGGTGACGGCCCCGCCCCGTACGACGAACCCCTCGACCGCGTCCGGCGGTACGGGGGTGCAGCAGCCGGCCAGGCGTACGTGGGCGTCGGGCAGGTCCACGACGGCATTGCCCCCGCCGCCGCGCAGCCCGGGCACGGACAGGGCGGCCCGGGGAGCCGCGTCGGCGGGTCCGGCGCCGTCGGGATGGGTGGCGAGCCAGCTGCTGATGGCGATCCGCGCGGCGGGGGTCCTGGCGTGCTCCAGCCAGTCGGCGCCGGGCCCGGAGGAGGCGTCGTGGGCGAGGAGCAGCTGGACGGTGTCCCCGTCGGAGAGCGGGGCGGACAGGGAGGTGAGGCGCCCGTTGACGCGGGCGCCGATACAGCCGTGGGCCGCCTCGCCGTACTGCGCGTAGGCGGCGTCGATACAGCTGGCGCCGGCGGGCAGGCTGATCGTGCCGCTGCTGCCCGCGTCCTCGCGGAACACGGTGATCTCGCGGTCCTGGGCCAGCTCCGCGCGCAGCACGCTCCAGAAGGTGTCGGGGTCCGGCGCGGACTGCTGCCAGTCGAGGAGCCGGGAGAGCCAGCCGGGGCGGGTGGGGTCGACGCGCTCCTCGTCGCTGTCGGCGCTCTCGCCCGTGGTGTACGGGTTGCCGAGGGCGACGACGCCCGCCTCCGCGACCCGGTGCATCTGGCGGGTGCGCACGATGACCTCGGCGACGTAGCCCTCCGGGACGGCGACGGCGGTGTGCAGGGACTGGTAGAGGTTGAACTTCGGGGCGGCGACGAAGTCCTTGAACTCGGAGACGACCGGGGTGAAACAGGTGTGGAGCTCGCCGAGGACCCCGTAGCAGTCGGCGTTCTCGGTGACGAGGACGAGGATGCGGCCGAGGTCGGAGCCGCGCAGTTCGCCGCGCGTGCGGGAGATCCGGTGGACGGAGACGAAGTGCCGCGGCCGTACGAGCACCTCGGCGGCGATGCCGGCGTCGCGCAGGACGGCGCGCACGGAGTCCGCGATGGCGGGGAGCGGGTCGTGTTCCCCGGCGTGGGCGGCGATGAGCGCCCGGGTGTGCTCGTACTCCTCGGGGTGGAGGATCGCGAAGACGAGGTCTTCCAGCTCGGTCTTGAGGGCCTGGACGCCGAGGCGCTCGGCGAGCGGGATCAGGACGTCGCGGGTGACCTTGGCGATGCGGGCCTGTTTCTCGGGACGCATCACGCCGAGGGTGCGCATGTTGTGCAGCCGGTCGGCGAGTTTGATGGACATCACGCGGACGTCGTTGCCGGTGGCGACGAGCATCTTGCGGAAGGTCTCGGGTTCGGCGGCGGCGCCGTAGTCGATCTTCTCGACCTTGGTGACGCCGTCGACGATGAAGCAGACCTCTTCGCCGAACTCCTCGCGGACCTGATCGAGGGTCACGTCGGTGTCCTCGACGGTGTCGTGCAGCAGGGAGGCCGTCAGGGTCGTCGTCTCGGCGCCTAGTTCGGCGAGGATGAGCGTGACGGCGAGCGGATGTGTGATGTACGGCTCACCGCTTTTGCGCATCTGACCGCGGTGGGAGGTCTCCGCGAGGAGGTAGGCCCGGCGCAGGATCGACAGATCGGCGTCCGGATGGTGGGCGCGGTGCGCTTCTGCTACGTGTCCGATCGCGTCCGGCAGCCGGTCCCGGGACGCGGGCCCGAGCAGCGCAGCCCGCCCCAAGCGGCGCAGATCGAGCCGCGTTCGGCCCCGTCTGCGCAGCTCAGGGCGCACTTCGGCATGTGCTTCGGGGTTCGTGGCCTCTGCACTCATGGGCACCTCCGACGGCTTCGACCGGCGGTGGCGGGCATGGGGTGAGCCCTCAGGGCCGGTGCCTGATGTTACCGACCCCACCACGTGGCGCAGTCCACCTCTCGCTCAGCGTGAAACGGATCACCCATGAGAGGGAATCTTCAGGCGAAAGCCGTTTCGGTCAGCCAGGCCGCCTCGAACTCCCCGGAGGCGACGATCACGGCCGGTCCGGTCATGTCGATCCGCCCGTCGGGGTGCTCGGTGATGACGAGGGTGCCGCCGGGCAGGTCCACCGTGTACGTGGCCGGTTCGCCGGTGACGGCGGGGTCGGCGCCGTCGCGGCGGATGGCGGCCACGGCGACGGCGCAGGCGCCGGTGCCGCAGGACCGGGTCTCGCCGGAGCCGCGTTCGTGGACGCGCATGGCGACGTGCCGGGGGCCGCGGTCGACGACGAACTCGACATTGACCCCGGTGGGGTAGGCGGCGGCCGGGCTGAACGGCGGCGGGCTGTACAGGTTGCCGGCGTGGTCGAGGCTTTCGACGAACGCGACCGCGTGCGGGTTCCCCATGTTCACGTTGCGCGCGGGCCAGGTGCGTTCGCCGACGGAGACGGTGACCTCACCTTCGGGGAGCTCGGCGCGGCCCATGGAGACGGTGACGTCGCCGGTCTTGTCGAGGTGGACCCGCTTGACGCCGCCCCGGGT
The DNA here is from genome assembly GCF_043199995.1 of Streptomyces sp. NPDC048507. Classification (NCBI taxonomy): domain Bacteria; kingdom Bacillati; phylum Actinomycetota; class Actinomycetes; order Kitasatosporales; family Streptomycetaceae; genus Streptomyces; species Streptomyces sp. NPDC048507. The sequence goes on from NZ_JBICWZ010000012.1 coordinate 178,578, forward strand.
GGCCACCTCGAGGTCGCCGGGCTCGACGTGGCCGGCGTGGTGGAGGTAGCGGGCGAAGACGCGGACGCCGTTGCCGCACATCTCGGCGACGGAACCGTCGCTGTTGCGGTAGTCCATGAACCACTCGGCCCGGTCCGCCAGGTGCGCGGCGTCGGGGTGGGCGGCGGATCGCACCACGTGCAGCACACCGTCGGCCCCGATGCCGGCGCGGCGGTCACACAGGGCGGCGACGGCGCTCGCGGGCAGCTCGATGGCGTTGTCGGGGTCGGGGACGATCACGAAGTCGTTCTCGGTCCCGTGGCCCTTGAGGAAGGAGAGGGTGGTGTGCGTCACCCGCCCATGGTACCGAGCGGTCGCGCGCCCGGTCGGAGCAGGTCAGCGCCGTGTCAGCGGCCCCGGCCCGGACGGCGCGGCGGGCGGGTGGGGGCGGGGGACCGCAGCAGGACGCAACGGGGCGGACGGCCCGGACGGGATCCGGCCGACGGCCCTAGCGGAGCCGGGCCACCCGGTAGACGGCGAGCGCCACGACGGCCAGCGCGACCAGCGCGTACAGCCCGGCCATCCGCCAGTCGGGGCGGCGGCCGCTGCCGCGCGGCGGCAGCCCGGGCCAGGTGTAGCCGACGCGGCGCGCGGCCATCATGCCCCAGCCGCCCGCGCAGGAGCTGATGAGGAAGCCGAGCATGGCGACCACGGCGCCGCCGTCCCCGAACTCGAAGGCGAGGGGGAAGGCGAACATCAGCGATCCGGCTGCGGCCAGCATCACGATGGGGGCGATCTGCCAGAGCCTCAGGCGGCGCTGCGGGCGCAGCTCGACCTCGACGGCGGGGCCGGAGGCTTCCGCGCCGGGCTCGGGGGCGTCGGGCCCGTCGGTGGTCAGGCGCGCGGGGTCGGCGGGCAGGCCCAGTCCGTCGGCCCCGTCCGGGGTGCCCGGCGCGCCGGTCCCGGGGGACCTGGCGGATCCGCCCGGCCCGACGGGGTCTGCGGGGCCGCTGAGAAGCATCGGGTCCGCTTCCTGCCGGGTGTCGTCCCGCCCGGTGTCACGAGGGCCGGCCTCCATAGCCACGCGCCCTCCCCACTCGGACTTCGTACGCCGCTGTTCAGAAGTTTGATGATGGCACGGTCCCGGGCCCCGGACGGGCGCGCGGGGCGTCCCGATGCCATCACGTGATCAGGCTGTAACCGCTCGTTCGACCAACGACTGCGCGAGTCCGGGGAGTTCCCCGCGGTCCGCCGCGGCCCCGCTGAGCCAGTGGACGCGGGGGTCGCGGCGGAACCACGAGTCCTGGCGGCGGGCGAAGCGCTTGGTGGCCCGTACTGTCTCGGCCCTGGCCTCCTCCTCGGTGCGCTCCCCCGCGAGGGCGGTCAGGACCTGCTGGTAGCCGAGGGCGCGGGAGGCGGTGACGCCGTCGCGCAGGCCCCGGGCCTCCAGGGCGCGGACCTCGTCCACGAGTCCCGCCTCCCACATGCGGTCCACGCGCGTCGCGATGCGCTCGTCGAGCTCGGGGCGAGCCACGTCGACGCCGATCTGGACCGTGTCGTAGACGGACTCGTGGCCGGGCAGGTTGGCGGTGAACGGACGTCCGGTGATCTCGATGACCTCCAGGGCCCGCACGATGCGGCGGCCGTTGCTGGGCAGGATCGCGGCGGCGGCGGCCGGATCGGCGACGGCGAGGCGGGCGTGCAGGGCGCCGGGGCCGCGCAGCGTCGCCTCCTCCTCCAGCCGGGCCCGGACCTCGGGGTCGGTCCCGGGGAACTCCATGGCGTCGAGGGCGCCGCGGACGTAGAGGCCGGATCCGCCGACGAGGACCGGGGTGCGGCCCGCGGCGAGCAGTTTGTCGATCTCGGCGCGGGCGAGGCGCTGGTACTCGGCGACGCTGGCGGTCTCGGTCACGTCCCAGACGTCGAGGAGGTGGTGCGGGACGCCGCCGCGCTCCTCGGTCGTCAGCTTGGCGGTGCCGATGTCCATCCCCCGGTAGAGCTGCATGGAGTCGGCGTTGACGACCTCGCCGTCGAAGTGGCGGGCCAGGGCTACGCCCAGGTCGGACTTTCCGGCCGCGGTGGGACCGACGACGGCGATGACCCGCGGGGCGGGGGCTGCGTTGCTCACCGGACCAGTCTCGCAAACCGAACGGCATGTACCCGATCGGGTTACGTGACGGGGTACGGCGGGGGTCGTTGCCCTGAAGAGGTTCGGGCCGGGCGCACGCCCGGCGGAGGCCGGGCCGGACCAGGCGGAACTTCACCCGCACGAGTAGCGTTATGGGAGTAGACATGGGTGTTTTCAGTCGGTTTCGTCGTCGCAAGGACGAGGCTGCGGCCGAAGAGGCGGCTGCCGCGACCCTGACGGTGGAGTCGGAGTCCACGGCCGAAGGGGCCGCGGCCGACGCCGGGTCCGAGCCGTCCGCGGCGAGGACCGGGGCGGCGGCCGGGGCGGCGGAGGCCGTGGAGATTCCGAAGCAGCAGTCTGCGGAAGCGGCCGCGGACAGCGAGACCGGTGAGGGCGCCCTCAAGTAGCCACCGCCACGGAAGGTGACCCATGGGCCTGCTGGACAATCTGAAGGCCAAGCTCGCTCCGGCCAAGGACAAGGTCGGCGACCTCGCGCAACAGCACGAGGGCAAGATCGGCGAGAACCTGGACAAGGTCGCCAGGGCGGTGGACTCCAAGACCCACGGCAAGTACAGCGACCGGATCACCAGCGGAACCGACAAGGCGAAGGACGCCCTGGGCAAGATCGCGCACAAGGACACCCCCGGCGGGCCGACGCCGCCGGCCGCTCCCTGACGCGGCGTAGGGAAAGGGGCGCGGCACCGGTGGACCGGTGCCGCGCCCCTTCGCCGTGTCCGGGGCCGGCCCGTACCGCTCAGGACCAGGCGGCCACGAAGTAGCCGACGCCGTACGGGGCGTCCTCGTACAGCAGCCGGCCGTCGAGGTCCGCGCCCTCGGCGGCGCCCGCGAGGACCTGCCAGGGGGCCCGTCCGGCGGCCTGGAGCTCGGCGGCGAGCCGGGGGTCCAGCGCGGCCAGCGCCTCGGTGTCGGCGGCCCCCAGGGCGCGCGCGGCGGCGGCGTCGAAGGCGGCGGCGCGTTCGTCGAGGTACCCGGGCGCCTTCAGGGTGCGGCAGGCACTGCCGTCGCCCATGACGAGCAGCGCGACCCGGGCCTCGCGCGCGGCGAGCTCCCGGCCGGTGCGCAGGCACTCCCCGGCTGTGGCGTCCTCGGCCACGCCCAGCCCCTCGACGGGGGCGGCGCCCCAGCCGGCGCGGTCCAGCAGCCAGGCGCCCACCGCCAGCGGGGCCGGGAGCAGGCGCGGGCCCTCCTCGCCTTCGCCGAGCCGGACGCGGGCCTCGACGCCGAAGCCGTGGAAGGTCCCCCGCGAGCCCTGGGGGTAGGGCCCGAGGTGACCGTCGGCGGCGGGTCCGGCCACGACCAGCAGGTCGGGCCGGGAGGCGGCGAGCACCGCGAGGGCGTCGGAGCAGGCGGTACGGGCGCCGTCCAGTTCGGCGGCGGCGCCCGCGGCGACCTCCGGTACGAGGAGCGGCGGTGCGGGGCAGACGGCGGCGGCTACGAGCATGATCCGCAGCCTAGTCCCCGCCGGCCGGACCCGGGGGGCGGATGCCCCGCTCCCCGCCCGGGGCGGGCGGATCCGCCCGCCCCGCGGGCGGTCAGGCCGAGGGCGCGGCGCAGCCCGACGCGGCGACCGGGAGCGGGGCCGGCACGCCCAGGGTCGGGATGCCCAGCATGACCCCCGCGGGCTGCGCCGGGGCGGCGTTGCGCTTCTCCCAGGCGTCCCCGGCACGGGTGCGGCGCACGGCCCCGGCGGGCCCCTCGGCGAGCAGGTGGTGCGGGGCGGCGTAGGTGATCTCGACGGTCACCACGTCGCCGGGGCGCACGTCCTCGTCCGGCTTCGTGAAGTGCACCAGGCGGTTGTCGGGGGCGCGCCCGGACAGCCGGTGGGTGGCGCCGTCCTTGCGGCCCTCGCCCTCGGCGACCATGACCTCCAGGGTGCGGCCGACCTGCTTCTTGTTCTCCTCCCAGGAGATCTCCTCCTGGAGGGCGACCAGGCGCATGTAGCGGTCCTGGACGACCTCCTTGGGGATCTGCCCCTCCATCTCGGCGGCCGGGGTGCCGGGGCGCTTGGAGTACTGGAAGGTGAACGCGTTCGCGAAGCGGGCCTCGCGCACGGCGTGCATGGTCTGCTGGAAGTCCTCCTCCGTCTCGCCGGGGAAGCCGACGATGATGTCGGTGGAGATCGCGGCGTGCGGGATGGAGGCGCGGACCTTCTCGATGATCCCGAGGAACCGCTCCTGCCGGTAGGACCGGCGCATCGCCTTGAGGATCGGGTCGGAGCCGGACTGCATCGGCATGTGCAGCTGCGGCATCACGTTCGGGGTCTCGGCCATGGCGGCGATCACGTCGTCGGTGAAGTCGCGCGGGTGCGGGGAGGTGAAGCGGACCCGCTCCAGGCCCTCGATCTGCCCGCAGGCGCGAAGCAGCTTGGAGAAGGCCTCGCGGTCGCCGAGGTCGGAGCCGTAGGCGTTCACGTTCTGGCCGAGCAGGGTGATCTCGCTGACGCCCTCGGCGACGAGGGCCTCGACCTCGGCGAGGATGTCGCCGGGCCGGCGGTCCTCCTCCTTGCCGCGCAGGGCCGGGACGATGCAGAAGGTGCAGGTGTTGTTGCAGCCGACGGAGATCGAGACCCAGGCCGCGTACGCGGACTCGCGACGGGTGGGCAGCGTGGAGGGGAAGGCCTCCAGCGACTCGGCGATCTCGACCTGGGCCTCCTCCTGGACGCGGGCGCGCTCCAGCAGGACGGGCAGCTTGCCGATGTTGTGCGTGCCGAAGACGACATCGACCCAGGGGGCCCGCTTGACGATCGTGTCGCGGTCCTTCTGTGCCAGGCAGCCGCCGACGGCGATCTGCATGCCGGGACGCTTGGTCTTCATCGGGGCGAGGCGGCCGAGGTTGCCGTAGAGCTTGTTGTCGGCGTTCTCGCGGACCGCGCAGGTGTTGAAGACCACGACGTCGGCGTCGCCGTCGCAGCCCTCGGGCGCGCGGACGTAGCCCGCGTCCTCCAGCAGACCGGACAGTCGCTCGGAGTCGTGCACGTTCATCTGGCACCCGTAGGTGCGCACCTCGTAGGTTCCCTTGAGGTCCATTGCCGGGCTCCGGTCGCTGCTGCTGGTCATGCAACAAGGGTAGGCGGTACCCGGGAGCCCTCGATCCCCTGTGCGGACCGCCCGGCGGAAGCCCTCGGTCCGGGGCGGTCGGGGGCGCCGTGACAGGACGCCGGTCGGGTGGCAGGATCGCCGGCATGCCCCTCGTTCCCGCCCGTACCTCCCGACGCCGCGCCCTCATGGGCGCGGGCGCGGTGCTGGTGCTGCTCGCGGGGCTGCTGGTGTGGCTGAGGCCCTTCGGGGAACCGGAGGTGACCGGCGACCTGACCTTCAGCACAGGGGTCCGTACGGGCGTCTACCACCGGTACGGGCAGCTGCTGGAGCAGGAGCTCGCGCAGGACCTGCCCGGGGTCAAGGTCCGGCTGGAGACCAGCGAGGGATCGCAGCAGAACCTCCAGCGGGTGGCCGCCGGTGAGGCGGACTTCACGGTCGCGACGGCGGACGCGGTGTCCAAGTACCGGCTGGACGGCAAGCCGGGGGCGACCCGGCTGCGCGGGGTCGCCCGGCTCTACGACGACTACGTACAGCTCGTGGTGCCCGCCGGATCACCGGTGCAGTCGGCTCGCGACCTGCGGGGCAAGCGGGTCGCGGTGGGCCAGGACGGTTCGGGGGTCCGGCTGATCGCGGACCGGCTGCTCTCGGCGGCGAAGCTGAACCCGACGCGGGACATCACCGCGGTCCCGATCGGGATCGACACCATGCCGGCGGAGCTGGAGGCGGGCCGGATCGACGCCTTCTTCTGGTCGGGCGGGCTGCCGACGAGCGCGGTGCGCGAGCTCTCGGAGCGGTTCGAGATCCGGCTGGTGCAGCTGGGCGACCTGGTGGAGGCGCTCCAGGGCAGCGGGAGCCCGGCCCGGTACTACCGCGCGGCGGTGATGCCCCAGGACGCGTACGCGCGGGCCCGCAACACCTCCTCGGTGTCCACGCTGGCGGTGCCTAACCTGCTGGTGACCCGGGAGGACACCGGCGAGCGGCTGACGGAGCAGTTCACCCGGACCGTGATCCTCAGCCGCGACCGGATCGGGCACGAGGTGCACGCGGCGCAGCTGGTGGACCTGCGGACGGCGATCTACACGGACCCGCTGGACCTGCACGAGGGTGCCCGGCGCTACTACCGCTCGGTCAAGCCGTAGCCGCCCGTGCCGCCGGGCGACGGCGTCCGGCGCTCAGGCCGTGGCGGCGCCGCCCGGGAGCAGCATCATCGCGGCGGCGGCCGCGCCGATCAGGCCGGCGTGGGTGCCGAGGGCGGCCGGGACGACCCGCAGGTCCCGGACGAAGGACAGGGCCGCGTACGAGGCGAGGTGGCGCCGGATCGGCTCGAAGAGGGTGTCCCCGCTGGCGGCGACCCCGCCCCCGATGACGGCGATGTCGGTCTCGACCAGGGTCGCGGTGGCGGCGATGGCGGCGGCCAGGGCGCGGCCGGCCCGGTCGAAGGCGGCCACGGCGACCGGATCCCCGGCTCCGGCGGCGGCGGCGACCCCGGCGGCGGTCGGGTCGGGGCCGGTCCAGCCCCGGTCGAGGGCCCAGCGGGCGATGGCGGTGCCCGAGGCGAGGGACTCCACGCAGCCCCGGCCCCCGCAGGCACAGGGGTCGCCGTCGAAGGCGACGCTGATGTGGCCGATGTGACCGGCGTTGCCGGTAGGGCCGGGGTGGAGCTGGTTGTTCAGGATCAGGCCGCCGCCGACGCCGGTGGAGACCACCATGCACAGGGCGTTCGCGTGGCCCCGGGCCGCGCCCAGCCAGTGCTCGGCCGCCGTCATGGCCACCCCGTCGCCCGCCAGGACGGCCGGGATCCGGGCGCCGTGCGCCGCCAGCTCGGCGGTGACGCGGGCCTGTACGGGGAAGCCCCGCCAGGCCCCGATGTTGACCGGGCTCACCGTGCCCCGCGTGGTGTCGACCGGGCCGGCGCTGCCGATGCCGCAGCGGACGGCCTGGTCCCACAGCGGGGCCCCGGACAGTTCCGCGATCACCTCGCCGACCGCCGCCATGACCGCTTCGGCGTCGGCGCCGCGCGGGGTGGGGCGCCGGGTGGTGGCGGTCATGGTGCCGTCGGGGTGGACCAGCGCCCCGGCGATCTTCGTGCCGCCGATGTCGATCGCCACGGTCGGACCGGTGACCGCGGCGGCGGTGCGCGGCGCGGGGAAGGCTGAGGTGGGGGTGATCACGGTGAGCGCTCCAGGGAGGGGTCGGATTTCAGTATGCGGCCGACGGCGGGGCCGTACTCCCGCGGGGTTCGAGCCGGGGCAGCCCGCCCTCCCGGACCCGGGCGGGGCTGCCCGCGAGGACGGCGAGGAGTTCCTGCGCCGCGAGCCGGCCGAATCCGTCGGTGTCGCGGACCAGGGCGGTCAGCCGGGGGTGGGTGACCCGTCGGCGACGGCGGCGGCTCCGGCCGGCGGGCCTCCCGGGTCCCCCTCGCGGCGCCGGCCGGGGAGGCCGCGTACGCCCTGGCCGTACGGATCACCGGACGCGGGACGGCGGCGGAGTCCCGGCGCCTCGGCGCCCTGACGGTACGCGACACCGCCGCGCGGCGGCCGAGCTCCGCCCCCGCTGGGACCGGGCAGCCGGGCCCGTCCGGCACTACGAGCTCCACCGCCTCCTCCCGGACGGCACCCGCCGCTTCCTCTGCGGCACCAGCGGGACCCGCGCGGGCGGCGAAGCGGCGGCCGTCTTCGAGCTGCGGTCCGTAGACGAGCTGTACGCCGCCTCGGCGCCGGCCCGCACCGCCCTGCCCCGGCGGCCCGGCCCGGTCAGCCGCTGACGGGGTCGGTGCGCGGGACGGACACCGTGACCCGCAGCCCGTGCGGCGGGTTCGCCGCGTAGGTGAGCGTCCCGCCGCCGGCGGCGAGCAGAGCCCGGGAGATGGACAGGCCGAGCCCGGAGCCCTTGACGTTCTGGTGGCGGCCGCTGCGCCAGAAGCGGTCGCCGACGCGCAGCAGCTCCTCCTCGGTCAGCCCGGGCCCCCGGTCGGCGACGACGACGAGCGCGCTGCGCCCCTCTGCGCCGACCGAGACCTGCACCTCCTCGCCCTCGGGCGTGAACTTCAGGGCGTTGTCGATGACGGCGTCGAGGGCGCTGGACAGGGCGATCGGGTCGGCCCAGCCGGTGACGGCGGTCCGGCCCGTGCCGGTGAGCCGTACGCCCTTCTCCTCGGCGTACGGCCGCCAGGCCGCGACCCGCTCGGCGGCCAGCGCCCCGATGTCGGTGAGGCTGATCTCGGCGGAGGCGTGCTCGGCCAGCGCCAGGTCCAGGAGGTCGTCGAGGACCTGGGCCAGGCGTTTGCCCTCGGTGCGCACGGAGGCGATCTCCTCGTTGCCCTCGGGGAGTTCGAGGGCGAGGAGTTCGATCCGCAGGAGCAGCGCGGCGAGCGGGTTGCGCAGCTGGTGGGAGGCGTCGGCGACGAACGCCCGCTGCTGCTCCAGTACCTCTTCGACGTTGTCGGCCATCTCGTTGAACGAGCGGGCCAGGCGGCGGAGTTCCGGCGGCCCGCCCGAGGCCGCGACGCGGGAGTTCATGCGGCCGGTGGCGATGCCGTGGGCGGCGGCGTCCAGGGTGCCGACGGGCTTGAGGACCCAGCTCGTGAGGCGCAGGGCGGCGCCGAAGGCGGCGAGCATGGCGGCGGCGAGCCCGCCGGCGATGATCAGCCAGCCCCGCAGGATCTTGCCGCGCATCTGTTCGGTGGGCGATTCGGTGGCGACGACGGCGACGACGTCCCCGTCGAGGACGACCGGCGAGACCACGAGGAGCTTCCCGTGCGTCTGCCAGGGCCACACCTGGCCGGGGTCGTGGCTGCGGCGTCCGGCGAGCGCCTCGTCGAAGGCGGTGCGGCCCTCCCCCGACTCGGGGAGCTGCCACCAGCCGGGGGCGCGGACCATCGCGTTGTCGTCGCGGTAGAAGATGCCGACGCGGATGCCGTACAGCTCCTGGTAGCGGGCGAGTTCGAGCTGGAGCGTCTCGCGGCGCTCGTCGGCGCCGGTGGACCCGGAGCCCTCGGCGTCGATGACGAACTGGGCGAGGGCCGCGAAGCGGGCGCTGTCGTCGATGCGGTCGACGACCACCTTCTGCTGCTGGGCCGCGGCCAGGCTGACGGCGAGCGGGAAACCGAGCGCGAGCAGCACCCCCGCCATGAGCACGACGAGGAGCGGAAGGAGCCGGGCGCGCACGACGGGCCGCCGCTAGGGCGCGGCCGGGGTGACGAGCCGGTAGCCCACCCCGCGGACGGTCTCGATGAGCGCGGGCATGCCCAGCTTGGAGCGCAGCGAGGCGACGTGCACCTCCAGGGTCCGGCCGGTGCCCTCCCAGCTGGTCCGCCACACCTCGCTGATGATCTGCTCCCGGCGGAAGACGACACCGGGGCGCTGCGCGAGCAGGGCCAGCAGGTCGAACTCCTTGCGGGTGAGCGGTACGTCGGTGCCGTTCACGCTGACCCGGCGGGTGGGCAGTTCGACGTCGACGGGACCGAGCCGCACCAGGCCCGGAGCGCCGCCGCCGGGGGTGGCGGCCTCCTCGGAGGCGCCGGTGCGGCGGGCGACCGCGTGGATGCGGGCGAGGAGCTCGCCGGTGTCGTACGGCTTGACCACGTAGTCGTCGGCGCCCATGTTCAGGCCGTGGATGCGCGAGCGCACGTCGGCGCGCGCGGTCACCATGATGACGGGCGTCGAGGTCCGCTTGCGGATCTTGCCGCAGACCTCGTAGCCGTCCTGGTCGGGCAGGCCGAGGTCGAGCAGGACCACGCCGAAGGGCGGGGCCCCGGCCGGCAGCAGCGCCTGGAGGGCCTCCTCGCCGTTGCGGGCGTGGGTGACCTGGAAGCCGTGGCGGGCGAGGATCGCCGACAGCGCTGCGGCGACGTGGTCGTCGTCCTCGACGAGCAGCAGCCTCATGGCGTCCTCCTTCCTGGCTTTCCCGGACTCCTGGATGTGTTCACGGGCACCCTGCATCCACGCTCATCGAGAGTTCCACGTCAAGGGGGTTCCGGTCCGGCGCGTCTTCTGTTATCCACCCGGTACGAGTACGGCGGTCCGGGTCGGGCGGTGCGCACGGAGCGTATCGGCACGAGGCCGGATCGTTATCCTCAATTCTCCCTCAGATGTGGTGACGCTGTGCGCGCCCGCTCACTACTGTCCTCCCAACCGACGGAGGACGGAGCAAGAAGCCGATGAGCGGAGTATCAGTGACCAAGGACGTGCAGGACGCGGCCGGTGCCGCGGACGGCCTGGTCGTACTGAGCAACGTCAACAAGCACTTCGGCGCGCTGCACGTGCTTCAGGACATCGATCTGAGCATTGCCCGCGGTGAGGTCGTCGTGGTGATCGGTCCCTCGGGATCGGGCAAGTCCACGCTGTGCAGGACCATCAACCGGCTGGAGACGATCGATTCGGGGACCATCACGCTCGACGGGAAGCCGCTCCCGGCCGAGGGCAAGGAACTGGCCCGGCTGCGCGCCGACGTGGGCATGGTCTTCCAGTCGTTCAACCTGTTCGCCCACAAGACGGTGCTGCAGAACGTGATGCTGGGTCAGCTCAAGGTCCGCAAGACGGACCAGGCGGCCGCGCTGGAGAAGGCGAAGGCGCTGCTGGACCGGGTGGGCGTGGGCTCGCAGGCCGACAAGTACCCGGCGCAGCTGTCCGGCGGCCAGCAGCAGCGCGTGGCCATCGCCCGGGCGCTGGCGATGGACCCGAAGGTGATGCTCTTCGACGAGCCCACCTCGGCGCTGGACCCGGAGATGATCAACGAGGTGCTGGAGGTCATGCAGCAGCTCGCGGCGGAGGGCATGACGATGGTCGTCGTCACGCACGAGATGGGCTTCGCCCGCTCCGCGGCGAACCGGGTCGTCTTCATGGCCGACGGGAAGATCGTCGAACAGGCCGCGCCCGAACAGTTCTTCAGCAACCCGCGCAGCGACCGCGCCAAGGACTTCCTGTCGAAGATCCTGCATCACTGACGCCCGCGTCTGGTGGTGATCCGGTCGGCGGCGCGTGCCGTCGCCCCACGACGTGAGTCCGCTCGTCGCCCAACAACGTCTCATCCGAGGGAAGTTCACATGAAGGTTCTCAAGACCGGTGCGGCCGTCGCCACGGCCGTCGTTCTCGCCCTGACCGCGACCGCGTGCGGCGGCAAGGAGGGGTCCGCCGGTGACGCCCAGGCGGCGAAGCCCGGCCAGTCCGGCGCGCCCGCCCTCCCGACCTACAGCGTCGCGGGCAACGTCACTCTGGACTCGCCGGTCTTCTCCGAGGCCAAGAAGCGCGGCAAGCTCATCATCGGCTCCAAGGCCGACCAGCCCTACCTGGGCTTCGAGGACCAGGCCACGAAGAAGCGCTCGGGCTTCGACGTCGAGATCGCGAAGATGATCGCCGCCGACCTCGGCTTCGGCGAGGACAAGATCGAGTGGAAGACCGTGGACTCCGGCGTCCGCGAGACGGCCATCTCGACGGGGCAGGTCGACCTGTACGTGGGCACGTACACGATCAACGACAAGCGCAAGCAGCTCGTCGGTTTCGCCGGCCCCTACTACAAGGCCGGCGCCGACCTCCTGGTGCGCAAGGACGAGACCGCGATCACCGGGCCCGACACCCTCCAGGGGAAGAACGTCTGCTCGATCGTCGGGTCCACCCCGCTGCAGGAGATCAAGAACCCGAAGTACGGCGCCAAGACCACCGAGCTCGCCAAGTACTCCGACTGCGTCCAGCAGCTGCTGACGAACCAGGTCGACGCGGTGACGACGGACGACTCGATCCTCAAGGGCTACGCCGCTGCGAACTCCGGAAAGCTGAAGGTGATCGGCAAGCCGTTCACCCAGGAGCCCTACGGCGTGGGCGTGAACAAGGACGACAAGGCCCTCCGCGACTTCGTGAACGACTCCCTCGAGAAGCACGTCAAGGACGGCACCTACAAGAAGATCTACGACGGGACCCTCGGCCTGTCCGGTTCCGCGTACGTCGAGCCGCCGGCCGTCGTCCGCTACTGAGGTGAGACATCGTGGGCGCCCCGCTGACCTCGCGGGGCGCCCACCGGCCGTACTCCTCCCCCTGCACAAAGACCCTGCCGCCGCGGAGACTTCATGAATGTTCTGCTCGATAACTTCCCAGCCTTTCGCGACGGCTTCCTCGGGACGTTGTCCATCACCGCAGTCAGCAGTGTCATAGCCCTGCTGCTCGGCATATTGATCGCCGGCTTCCGGGTGTCGCCCGTGCCTCCTTTGCGGTTCTTCGGAACGGCCTGGGTGACATTGCTCCGCAACACTCCGCTCACGCTGCTGTTCCTGGTCTCGTTCTTCGTCGTCCCGGAGATCCTCGTGCCGGGCATGAGCCCGTTCATCCTCGGATCGCTGGCCCTCGGCTTCTACACGTCCAGCTTCATCTGCGAGGCGGTGCGCTCCGGGATCAACACGGTTCCGCTGGGGCAGGCGGAGGCCGCGCGGTCGCTCGGGCTGACCTTCGGCCAGACCCTTCGCCTCATCGTCCTGCCCCAGGCCACCCGGACGGTGATCCCGCCGCTCAGCTCGATCTTCATCGCGCTCACCAAGAACTCGGCCATCGCCGGTGCCTTCAGCGTGGCCGAGTTGTTCGGATGGCAGAAACTGATGAGTGATCAGGGCTACGACATCGTGCCCATCTTCGTCTGGGTCGCCGTCGGGTACCTGTTGATCACATTCTCCATCAGCGGCATCTTCCAGGTCGTGGAGCGACGCATGAAGGTGGCCCGATGAGCGCCAACGTCCTGTACGACGCACCGGGCCCGAAGGCGAAGGCGCGCAACCGCGTCTACGCCGTCGTCGGCAGCTTGATTCTCGTCGGCCTGATCGGCGTGAGCGTGATGCGACTCGCCGACAAGGGCCACCTCGCTCCCGAGATGTGGGACATCTTCAACTACGCGGGAATCCGGCAGAACATCGCCGACGGACTGCTCGCCACCCTGAAGGCCTTCGGGATCGCCGCCGTCGGATCGCTCGTCCTCGGCGTTCTGCTGGCGCTCGGAAAGCTCTCCGACCACCGCGCGGTGAAGTGGGCCGCCACGGCCTTCGTCGAGGTGTTCCGGTCCATTCCGCTGCTGATCACCATCTACGCCGTGTGGGTCGGCTTCCTGACCGACTACTCGATGTGGGCGCTCGCACTCGGCCTGTCCGTCTACAACGGCTGCGTACAGGCTGAGATCCTCCGCGCCGGCGTGGAGTCCATCCCCCGCGGGCAGGGCGAGGCGGCGTACTCCCTCGGGATGAGGAAGCACCAGGTCATGATGACCGTGCTGCTCCCCCAGGCAGTCCGCGCGATGCTTCCGACCATCATCAGCCAGCTGGTAGTCACCCTCAAGGACACCTCGCTCGGCTTCATCATCCTCTACCCGGAACTCCTCCAGACCGCACGGCTCATCGCCGGCAACACGCAGGTCAACGGGCAGTACCCGTACGTCTCCACCACCGTCGTGATCGGCGCCATCTACATCCTGCTCTGCCTCGCGCTGTCGGGCCTGGCGACCTGGATCGAGAAGCGCGGCCGGCGTACGGCCAGGAAGACCAAGCCGGCCGCAGCACCGACGGCGTCGACGGCCGGCTGATCCGCCGGCCGGAAGGGGCCGCCGATGTCGAACATCGGCGGCCCCCGGCCGTGGCGGCCCGCCGGCCACGCCAGGGGCGCCGCGCCCACGCTTCCGCCCGGGTGTCACAGCGGCGCTCGAAGTCCCGTCCCGCGCGGACGGGTGTCACTTGACGCAGGCACCTCCAGTGGGTTGCATACGTTCTGTGATCACATACCGGACATCGGGAGCCCTGCCATGGACCCGGTGATCGTCGTCGGCGCGGGACCGGTCGGGCTGTCCCTGGCCCTCGCCCTGGCCGGCCACGGCGTGCCCAGCGTCCTGCTCGACGAAGGGCCCGGCAAGGACGAGCCCCGGCCCGCCCGTTCGGTCGTCCTGCACTCCGACACCGCCGCCATGGCCCACCGGCTCGGCTGCACGACCCTGCGCGACGAGGGCGTCCCCTACGCCGCCTGGCGGACCATGAGGCGCCGTCAGGAGACGGGGCGGGTCACCTTCGAGGACCGCCCCGCCCCCCTGCACCTGCCGCAGCACGCCCTCGCGCGCGGGCTGCGCGACGCCGCCGCCGCGCACCCCCTGGTCCAGCTGGTCACCGACTGCAAGCTGGACTCCCTGGAGCAGGACGGCCACGGCGTCACCGCGCACACCCGGGGCGCCGAGACCACCTGGTGGCGCGGCAGCCACCTCGTCGGCTGCGACGGGGCCCGCTCCACGGTGCGCAAGCTGCTCGGCATCCGCTTCCCCGGCCGGACCGCCGTGGAACGGTACGCCGTGGCCGCCCTGCGCGCCGAACTGCCCTGGCCCGGCGAGGCGTTGCTGCACCGCAGCCCGCCCGCCGGCCCCGAGGAGGTCACCGCCCGGCCGCTGCCGGACGGGGTGTGGCGGCTGGACTGGCTGCTGCCCGCGCGCGGGGACCTGGTGACCCCCGACGCGCTCGTCACGCTCATCCGGGACACCCTGGCGGGCTGGTGCGGGGGCACGACGCCCCCGTACGACCTGATCGACACCGGGGTGCACACCCTGCACCACCGGCTCGCCCGGCGCTGGCGCGACGGCCGGGCCTTCCTCGCCGGGGACGCGGCGCACCTGCTGGGCGCGCTCGGCACCCAGGGGGTGGAGGAGGGGCTGCGCGACGCGGAGAACCTCGCCTGGAAGCTGGCCCTGGCCTGGCACCAGGGCGCCTCCGAGGCCCTGCTCGACCGGTACGAGGACGAACGCCGCACCGCCGTCGCCGCCCGGCTGCGCGCCGCCGACCAGGCCATGCCCGCGCTGCGGGGCGGCGGCGGGCTGCGCACCCTGGTGCCCGGGGCCTCCCGGTCCGCCGAAGCCCTGCTCACCGACGGGCACCTGGGACGGGGCCCGCTCGGCGCGGAGCCGGTGTACGCCCCGCCCGTGGCCGTACGGGAGGTCCCGACGGCGACCGAGCCGGGCGGGCCGGTGGCGAACGTACCGGTGACGGCACCCGACGGGGCGACCGTTCCGCTGCGCGACCTGCTGGGCCGGGGCCGGCTGCTGGTGCTCCTCGTCGCGCCGGGCACCGGGGTGTGGGACCGGCGGCACTGGGCGGGCGCCGGGCTGATGCCCCGGCTCGCGGCGGCGGTCACCGCCCTGCCGGTCCGGGCCGAACTGCTGGTCGCCGACGCCTACCCCGGGGCTCCGGCGCACACCGTGCTGCTGGTACGGCCCGACGGACACCTGGCGGCCACCTTCGAGGGGGTCCGCGCGGCGGAGCTGTACGAGGCGGCGGACGCGGTCCGCGCGGGCGCCCCCGCGGACGATCCGGCGCAGGCTCCGGCGGACCGCTCCTCCACCACGCCCACAGCGGTGATCGATTGACGCTCCCGGGCACTCGTGGTTCACTCACCGACATGACCGGCAACGACGTACGCCTGTGGCGGAGGGTTCACATGGACCTGCTCCGCTACGCGGGCTGCGTGTGTCGCCCTTCCTGCTGATTCGCCCTCCCTCCGCGCGCCCCGTGCCCCCGTCGGCCCGCGCGCACCTTCGCGAACTCCCAGGACGGTCACCCCATGTCTGCCCCCGCGCCCACGCACGCCCCTGCCCGCACCGCCGCACCGACGGCGGCGCAACTCCTCGCCTTCGCCCTGCGCACCGCCGCCGATCCGGCGGTCGTGGACTCCCTGCCACTGGACCCGCAGGGCCGCACCTGGATCCGGCTCGACGGTCCGGGCGGCAGTGAGGCCTGGCTGATCGGCTGGCCGCCGGGCACCGGCACCGGCTGGCACGACCACGCCGAGTCCCGGGGCGCCTTCGCCACCGCCCGGGGCCGGCTCACCGAGCACTCGCTGAGCGTCCGGCTGCCGTCGGAGGGCTGGCGGTCCCTGCAACTGGCTCCCGAGGTGGACCGCACCCGCAGCCTCGGCGCCGGCGCCGGACGGGCCTTCGGCGAGCACCACGTGCACGAGGTCCTCAACGACTCGGCCTCCGAGCACGCGATCTCCGTCCACGCGTACTACCCCCCGCTGCCGCTGATCCGCCGGTACGGCCGCAGCGGTCCGGTCCTCACCCTGGAGCAGGTCGAGCGTCCGGCGGACTGGCAGTGAGCGCCCCGGTCGGCATCGACGAGCTGCTGGAGCGGGTCCGCGCGGGATACACCCGCATCGAGCCGCGGGCCGCCCACGAAGCCTCGCTGGCGGGGGCCCTCCTGGTGGACATCCGCTACCAGGCGCTGCGCGAGCGGGACGGGCTGATCCCGGGCGCGGTGGTCGTGGAGCGCAACGAACTGGAGTGGCGCCTCGATCCGCAGGGCTCCCACCGGCTCCCGCAGGCCACGGGGCACGACCTCCGAATCGTGGTGATCTGCAACGAGGGGTACGCCTCCACCCTGGCCGCGGCCTCCCTGCACGCCCTGGGGCTGCACCGGGCGACGGACCTGACGGGCGGCTTCCAGGCCTGGAAGGCGGCGGGGCTCCCCGTCACCGCTCCCTGACGCGGCGGTCTTCCCCGCTCGGAGCCCCCGGCTTCGGGCCGCTGCGCCGGATCCGCTCCGGACCGGCGGCCCGGGGCCACCGGCTCCGCCGCGCGCACACCGGCACGGCCGGATCCACGGCTCCGGCCCCCTGCCGGCCCGGCAGTCCGGCCGCTGACGGTCCGGCCGTCTCAGCCCGCCGAGTACCCCGGGTACCCGAGGTCGTCGGTGTCCTCGCCCTCCGCCTCCAGGGCGCGCCGGACCACCCGCAGGGCCATGCCCTCCGGGTATCCCTTGCGGGCGAGCATCCCGGCGAGCCGCCGGATCCGCTTCTCCCGCTCCAGGCCCCGGGTGGAGCGGAGCTTGCGGTCCACGAGCTCCCGGGCCGTCTCCTCCTCCTGCTCGGAGTCCAGCTGTTCGAGCGCCTCCTGCACGAGGGTGGTGTGCACCCCCTTGGTCCGCAGCTCCTGCGCGAGCGCCCGGCGGGCCAGGCCCCGGCCGCGGTGGCGCGACTCGACCCAGGCGCCGGCGAAGGCGGCGTCGTCGATCAGGCCCACCTCCTCG
Source organism: Streptomyces sp. NPDC048507 (assembly GCF_043199995.1). Classification (NCBI taxonomy): domain Bacteria; kingdom Bacillati; phylum Actinomycetota; class Actinomycetes; order Kitasatosporales; family Streptomycetaceae; genus Streptomyces; species Streptomyces sp. NPDC048507. Next base: position 195,769 of record NZ_JBICWZ010000012.1, read on the forward strand.
TACCGGGAGAGGACCTCCTGCGCCACCTCCTCGGGGATGCCCCGCTTCGCCAGGGCGTCCGCGAGCTGGCGCCTGGTCCGCGGCATCCCGGTGAGCAGGCGCAGGCAGATCGCCCGTGCCTGCTCCTCGGGACTCTGGGGCGGCAGCTCCTGGCGGCCCTCACGGCCGCCGTTCCCGCCGCCCCTCTCCTGCTCCCGCACGGGTCAGCTCTTGGCGACGGCGGCCTTGGCCGTCGTCTTGGCCTTCGACGCCGGGGCGGGCACGGCAGCGGCGTCGGCCGGCGCGGCGGCCGGCTCGTCACCAGCGGCGGCCGCGTCCTTGCGGACACCCACGCCCAGCTTCTCCTTGATCTTCCGCTCGATCTCGTTGGCGAGGTCGGGGTTGTCCTTCAGGAAGTTGCGGGCGTTCTCCTTGCCCTGGCCGAGCTGGTCGCCCTCGTACGTGTACCAGGCACCTGCCTTGCGCACGAAGCCGTGCTCCACGCCCATGTCGATCAGGCCGCCCTCGCGGCTGATGCCCTGGCCATAGAGGATGTCGAACTCGGCCTGCTTGAACGGCGGCGCGACCTTGTTCTTGACGACCTTGACGCGGGTGCGGTTGCCGACCGCGTCCGTGCCGTCCTTCAGGGTCTCGATGCGGCGGATGTCGAGACGTACGGAGGCGTAGAACTTCAGCGCGCGGCCACCGGTGGTGGTCTCGGGCGAGCCGAACATCACACCGATCTTCTCGCGGAGCTGGTTGATGAAGATCGCGGTGGTCTTGGACTGGTTGAGCGCACCCGTGATCTTGCGCAGCGCCTGGCTCATCAGACGGGCCTGGAGACCCACGTGCGAGTCGCCCATCTCGCCCTCGATCTCCGCGCGCGGCACGAGCGCCGCGACGGAGTCGATGACGATCAGGTCGAGCGCGCCGGAGCGGACCAGCATGTCCACGATCTCCAGCGCCTGCTCGCCGGTGTCCGGCTGGGACAGGATGAGGTTGTCGGTGTCGACGCCCAGGGCCTTGGCGTACTCGGGGTCGAGCGCGTGCTCGGCGTCCACGAAGGCGACGGTGCCGCCGGCCTTCTGCGCGTTGGCGACGGCGTGCAGCGTGAGGGTGGTCTTACCGGAGGACTCCGGTCCGTAGACCTCGATCACACGGCCGCGGGGCAGCCCGCCGACGCCGAGGGCGATGTCCAGCGCGGTCGACCCGGTGGGGATGACCTCGATGGGGTCGTTCGGCTTGTCGCCGAGGCGCATGACCGCACCCTTGCCGAATTGCCGTTCAATCTGTGCGAGCGCGGCGTCGAGGGCCTTCTCGCGGTCGGTGCCTGCCATGGGTTCCACCCGGTTTGCTTGAGTCGATCGCTTCACGCCATTGACGCTAACGCCTGCCACTGACAATGCGCTCCCACGCCCGGTTCGGCTGTGGATAACTCATCAGAATGGATGTTCGATTTCCCTGTCAAGCGCACCACGCCGGGGCCGCGGCCGGGGCCGGTCCCGGCGCGGATGACCCGTCTCTCCGAAGGCTTCAGCGCGCGGTGACCCAATAGGCCGCGAGCGGGTGGTTGCCGTGCGGTGCGGCGACGGCCCGCAGGACGTCGGTCTGGCCGAGCACGAGTTGCCGTACCGGTTCGGACAGCGCGGCCAGCCGTTCTCCGCCGGTGACCAGGTCGAGACAGGCGGTGATCTCCCAGTCCGCGTCCTGGAGCGCGCCGGTGTCGACCGGCCCGTCGCCGTCCGCCGTCCAGCCCGCCTCGGGCAGGAGCCGCAGCAGCGCCTCGCGGGAGAAGGGCGTACGGATGTTGCCCTCGCCGTGTGAGCCCGCGGCCTCGATCTGGCTCTGGATCAGCACGGCGAGCAGGTGGGCCAGCTGGTCGCCGGAGGAGGGCGTCAGGTCCCATTCGGCGAACCACAGCCGCCGCGCCCAGGGACGCACCCGGGCCAGCGTGTCGCGCAGCTGCCCGAGCGAGGCGAAGTACCAGGAACAGTGGGTGAGCACCACGTGGTCGAACTCGCCGGAGGGGAAGTCGACCGACAGGTCGCGGACATCCGTGTTCAGGCGAAGGTCGATGCGCGGCCCGAGCGGGCTCGCCGCGAGCCGGGCCGCCGATTCCCCGAGCGTGACCGGCGCCCCGTAGGACGGATCGGCGACGTCGACGGCCACCACGCGTCCCCGGGGCCCGACGGCCTCCGCGAGGACGGCGGTCATGTCGCCCTGTCCGCAACCCAGTTCGAGGACCGTGGAACCGGGCTCGATGTCCCAGCTCCCCACGAGTGACACGCGGTGGCGCGTCTGTACCAGCTGGGCGTCCGGGCTGTGGTCGGCGGCGGCCATGACCTCCACGAGCGACGGGATCCTGGCGTGGAGATCGAAGCGCTTCACAGGCTCCTCAGGGGATGTGCGGCGGGCGGTGAGGACGAGGGTACGAGACGCCCCTCGGCGGCACCTGTGATTTCTCGCCCGGGTCCCGCACGACGGGGGCGCGCGAGCGCCCGGCGCGGCCGCCGCGGTGGCGGCGGCCGGGCCGGGCGCGGAGGCGGCGCGGGAGGCTACGGCTTGGGCAGGGTGCAGCCGGGGCGGTTCAGGTCGATCTGGTTGCCGGGGCCGATGCAGGGGACGAGGATGTAGGTCTCCTGCGCGTAGTTGATGCCCTTGCGGACCGTCACGTTGCCGTTCTGGTCGACCTCGCACGGGTTGTTGTCCGTGCAGCGCTGGCCGTCCTCGTTGCCCGTGTTGTTGACGGCGACGACCTTGCCGGTGGCCGTGTCGATGACGGGCGAGCCGGAGGTGCCGCCGATGGTGTTGCAGGACGAGGTGTAGCGGACCGAGTCCTTCCAGGTCCAGGCCCCCTCCTTGAGGCGGTACGCGAACCCGTCGACGCTGCAGCTGTAGGTGCGCTTCCAGTAGCCGGAGACCACCTTGATCGACGAACCCTGGGCGGGGCGGACGTCGTTGAGGGTGAGCGCGCTGATGCCGTACTGGCTCTGGATCTGCGCGTACGTCTTGGTCAGCTGGTACAGCGAGACGTCCGTGTCCGTCATCGTCCCGTACGCGATCTTGCTGGCGCGCAGCGTCGCGACCGTCGAGCCCGAGGCGCCCAGCAGCGAGAACGAGCGGCTGGAGGAGCGGTTGACGAGGACCTCGCCGGCCGCCGGGAAACCGGTCTCCAGGCAGTGTCCGTTGGAGAGGACGAGGGCGGGGTCGCCGGGCTGCGAGCCGGGCGCGCGGACGACCGAGCCGGAACAGTTGCTGAGCGCGACGGTGCCCGCGTAGGTGACGGCGGCCGGTGCGGACGCGGCCGTCGGCGCGCCGGTGTCCCGGGGCGCCGAGGCAACGGCCGGTGCCGCCGCGGCTCCTGTGAGGAGCAGGGACAGCGCGAGGCCGGCGAGAGGCTTGTTCATGTGGGGGTTCCCCTCTGGATGACGAATGCGACCGAAGATCCTTCGGTTGTCATGCGCATTCTCAATTGAGAGGAGTCAACTCACAAGAGCGCCTTGCCCGTTGTGGATCGGATACCCACCGCCACCTCCGGGGCTTCTCCCCGCAATCCCCCCAACTCCCCCGAGCCGGGCAGGCGACCGCATACCGGGACGCATGGGCTTCCGCCCCCACCTGGCGAAAAACCGCCTTTTCATGGCCGGTACCCTGCGGTGCCCCCGACGACGGGGGCCGCGAGATTCCGCTCAGGAGGACCCATGGCCATCAAGAAGGCCACGATCCAGCAGCAGGTGGCAGACGCCCTCACCCAGGCGAACCCCACCGACCGGCCCATCGTCACCATCCAGGCCGTCGCCGGCCCCAGCGTGTGGCTGATGAGCATGCTCGGCCTCATCGGCCAGGCTTTCCTCACCTATTACTTCGTCACCGTGACCGAGCAGGCCGTGGTCCTCCACAAGGCGAGCCGGATGAGCAACCGTCCGCAGGAGATCGTCTTCGCGATACCGCCGAACCAGGCCGTCGGCGCCGTCACCGACGTCCGGCGCAACGCCGTCTGGAGCTCGTTCCGCCTCCAGCTCCCCGGCCACACCTCGCCGACCCGGATGAACGTGCACCGCATCTGGCGGGGCGAGATGGACCAGCTGCTCGGCCTGCTGACCGGGCAGAGCCAGCCCGCCGCCTGACGGTGACCCGGGACCGGCGGGCGGAGGGGGACGCGTCCCCGCCCCTCCGCCCGCCGGCGCACCACGTACCGTCCGCCCGCCTCACCACCAGTACACGGGGTAGCGCACGGCCTTCGGCCGCAGCCGCGAGGAGACCATCCCCGCCAGCACCAGCACCGCCGCGGCCCCGGCCAGCAGCGGCACGAACCACACCGGGTCCGGCGCCTGGAGCACCACCACCACGGTGCTCGCCGCCGCCGGGGAGTGCGGGGTCCGGGCCAGGGTCATGACCCCCACCGCCACCCCCGCGCCGAGCGCCGCCACCCATGGGTCCCGCCCGAACAGGGCCAGCGCCAGATAGCCGACCGCCGCGCACAGCAGGTGCCCCCCGATGACGCTGCGCGGCTGGGCCAGCGGCAGCGCGGGCACCCCGTAGACGATGGCCGCGCTCGCCGCGATCGGCGGGATCAGTACGGGTTCGCGCAGCAGCGCACCGGCGCCGACGAGCACGAGCAGCGCGGCCGCCGCCACCCCGCCGCTGTGCAGGGCGGTGAACCGGGCGGGCGCGAGGGGGGCGGGGGCCCGCCCCGCGAACGGCCTCAGGACGGCCAGCCGGCCGGGTCCGGCCGCCGGCGGGGCGGTCTGCTTGGTAGTCATGTCCACGCTCATGACCGTCAGGTGTACCGGCGGTCCACATTCCCGCCCTATACGCGCCGATCGCGCCACCGGCGCGCGACGCGACGGGACGAGACGGGACGGGACGAGACGGGACGGACGCAACTGACAACCAACGGTTGACACCCTCGGAGATGTCAACCTAGGGTTGCACTCATGACGAACCCCTCAGTGGAACCCGTTGAGCCCGTGGAACCCGTCCGCATGACCAACCCGGTGCGCCTCGACGATCTGATCGAGGCCATCAAGAAGGTCCACCCCGACACGCTGGAGCAGCTCAGCGGCGCCGTCGTCGCCGCCGAGGCTCTCGGTGACGTGGCCGACCACCTGATCGGACACTTCGTCGACCAGGCCCGCCGCTCCGGCGCCTCCTGGACCGACATCGGCCGCAGCATGGGCGTCACCCGGCAGGCCGCGCAGAAGCGCTTCGTGCCCAAGGCCGACAAGGAGGGCGACCCCGGACTCGACCCGAGCCAGGGCTTCGGGCGCTTCACCCCCCGCGCCCGCAACGTCGTGGTGAGCGCCCAGAACGAGGCCCGCGCCGGCGGCCAGGCCGAGATCCGGCGCGAGCACCTGATCCTGGGCCTGCTCGCCGAGCCCGAGGGACTCTGGGCCACGGTCCTCGCCCCCCGCGAGCTCACGGCCGACGCCGTGCGCGCCGCCGCCACCGCCGCCCTGCCGGAGCCCTCGGCCGCCCCGCTGCCTGCCCTGATCCCCTTCGACGCCGGCGCCAAGAAGGCCCTGGAGCTCACCTTCCGCGAGGCCCTGCGCATGGGCCACGCCTACGTCGGCACCGAGCACGTCCTGCTCGCCCTGCTCGAACTGGAGGACGGCGACGGCGTGCTGAGCGGCCTCGGGCTCGACAAGGCCGGGGCCGAGGCCCGTATCACCGCGCTCCTGGCCACCGTACTCGGCGGGTCCGCGCAGGAGTCCTGACCGGCTCCGGTTCGGAGACCTCGTAGCGCTTGACGTAGGCGCCGAGGAAGGACTGGAGGGTCGCCACGGCCGGGATCGCGATGAGGGCGCCGACCGCGCCCAGCAGGGCGGTGCCCGCGATCACCGATCCGAAGGCCACCGCCGGGTGGATGTCCACCGTCCGCGCGGTCAGCTTGGGCTGGAGCACGTAGTTCTCGAACTGCTGGTACACCACCACGAACCCGAGCACGTACACGGCGTACCAGGGGTCGACCGTGAAGGCGATCAGCATCGGCAGCGCGCCCGCCAGGTAGGTGCCGATGGTGGGGATGAACTGGGACACCAGCCCCACCCACACCGCGAGGGCGGGCGCGTACGGCACGTCGAGGAACACGAAGACGACGTAGTGCGCGATGCCGGAGATCAGCGCCATCAGCCCGCGGGAGTACAGGTAGCCGCCCGTCTTGGCGACGGCGATCTCCCAGGCCCGCAGCACCTCCGCCTGCTTCGCGGGCGGCAGCACGGAGCACAGCGCGCGCCGCAGCCGGGGCCCGTCGGCGGCGAAGTAGAAGGCGAACAGGCCGATCGTCAGCAGCTTGAAGAGGCCGCCGAGCACGGTGGTCGACACGTCGAGGACGCCGGACGCACTGTTCTGCACGTACTTCTGGAGCCAGTCCGAATGCAGCAGGCTGTCCTGGATGTCCAGCCGGGACAGGTCCGTGTGGAAGGTGGTGTTGATCCAGTTGATGACCGAGTCGAGGGTGCCGGGGAAGCCCTCCACGATGTCGACGATCTGACCGGCGAGCATCGAGCCGAGCAGCGCGAGGAAACCCGCGGCCGCGGCGAACACGGCGAAGGACACGAGGAAGGTGGCGAGCCCGCGGCGCATCCCGCGGGCCGCCATCCTGGCCACGGCGGGTTCGATCGCGAGCGCGAGGAAGAACGCGATCAGGATGTTGACGAGCAGCCCGATCAGCTGGTGGAAGGCCCAGCTGCCCAGCTGGAAACAGGCGACCAGGGCCAGTACGAGGACCACCGCGCGCGGCAGCCAGCGCGGCATCCGGGCGTCCGCCGCCACGGGCGGCGGAGCCTCCCCGGGGTCCGCGGTCGGGTCGGTCGTCGTCTCATCACTGGCTGCCACGACGCCCAGTCTGCCCGGCCCGCCGCGCGAACCGCGAAGCGGTGCCCGCGTCAGCGCAGCGAGGCCGGCACGTCCATCGCCGAACACACCGCGCGCCAGACGTCCTTGGCCTCCCAGCCCGCCTCCAGCGCCTGGTGGACCGTGCGTCCGCCGAGCTCCGTCATCACGTGGTCCCGGGCGAAGGAGTCCGCGTAGCCCGCACCGAAGTGCTCCGCCATCCGCTCCCAGAAAATCGTCAACCGCATGCCCCCAGTATCCCGCCCGGGAGAGTGCACCCGCCCCGTTGGTCCCCGCCGCCCCGACCGGGCGCCCTACGGTGGCACGCATGCCTGGAGACGCATCTCCCCCGCCGGCCCCGCAGGCCCCGCTGGCGCGCGCCGAACCGTTCATCTGGCTCACGGCCCGGGTGCTGGAGCAGCGGCGCTTCTCCTTCCACTTCCTCGGCGGGGAAGCCGACGCGGTGGACGCCGCGCTCGGCGCCTACCTGGGGGGCGACGGCGGCTACGGCCACGCGCTGGACCCGGACCTGCGGGGTCCGCTGAGCCAGCCCCTGCACACCGCGCACGCGCTGCGGGTGCTCGACGGCCTCGGCCGCTGCTCCGGGCAGCGCATCGAGCGGCTCTGCCGCCACCTGACCCGGGTCTCCACCCCCGAGGGCGCCCTCCCGCTGGTGCTGCCGGGCCCGCGCGCCTACCCCGGCGCCCCGTACCACCCCGTGCACGACGACCCGCCGGGCGAGCTGCTGACCACCGGTCCCGTGGTCGGTCTCCTGCACCGCAACCGGATCTGGCACGCCTGGCTGTTCCGGGCCACGGACTTCTGCTGGGAACGGATCGAGACGCTGCGCCACTGGCACCCGTACGAGGTCCAGGGCGCGGTCGCCTTCCTCGACGGCGCCCCCGACCGCCCCCGCGCCGCGGCGGCCGCCGACCGGCTGGGCCGGCTGGTGCGCGAGCGGCGCCTGGCGGTGCTCGACCCGGACCTGCGCGCGGAGCACCCGCCCGCCCCCGGCCGCGCGGCGGACGAGCGGCTCTTCCCGTACGACTACGCGGGCCGGCCCGAATCCCTGGCCCGCGGCTGGTTCACCGACGAGGAGATGCGCCGCTCGCTGGACTTCCTCGCGGCCCAGCAGCAGCCCGACGGCGGCTGGCCGGTGCACCGCAGGGCCTGGGCCCCGGGCAGCTCGCTGGAGCGGCGGCCGATCGCCACCCTGGAGGCGCTGCTGACGCTGCGCGCGTACGGCAGGCCGGTGGGCCCGGTCAGCCCCCCAGCGCCCGCACGCCCGCGGTGACGAGCACCGCGGCCGCGACCACGACGAGGAAGGGGGCGCGCAGCAGCAGCGCGAGCCCGGCGGCGGCGAGACCGGCGGCCCGGGCGTCGAGGACCAGCTCGTGGCCGGTGCTGAAGGTCTGCTGCGCGGTGAGCGCGGCGAGCAGCGCGACCGGCAGCAGGGCGGACAGCCGGCGCACGGCGGGCTTCTCCAGGGCGCCGGCCGGTACGAGGAGTCCGGCGAGCTTGACGGCGTAGCAGCCGACGACGGTGATCCCGATGGCGATCCAGACGTTCACGGTCGGCGTCCCTTCAGCCACAGCACGGCGGGTGCGGCCAGCGCGGCGATCAGTACGGGCACCCCGGACGGCAGCACGGGCAGGAAGCCCAGACCGAGGACGAGGGCGAGGGCCGCGACGGCCCGCTCGGTGCCGCTCTTGAGCATCGGCGCGAGCAGCGCGAGGAACACGGCGGGCCCGGCCGCGTCCAGCCCCCAGGCGGAGGTGTCCCCGATGGCCTCCGCGCCGAGCGCCCCGAGCAGGGTGGTCAGGTTCCACAGCAGGTAGAGGCTGAGCCCGGTGACGGTGAACCCGAGCCGGGCGGACCTGCGGTCGGGCTGGGCCAGCGCCACGGCGGTGGTCTCGTCGATCACCCAGTGGGCCGCGAGGGGGCGCACCGCGCGGGGCAGCGCGAGCAGCCGCGACAGCCGCAGCCCGTAGAAGGCGTTGCGGGTGCCGAGGAAGAAGGCCCCGGCAGCCGCCGTGAAGGGGTTGCCGCCCGCCGCGAGCGCGCCGACCAGCGCGAACTGCGAGGCTCCGGTGAAGACGAGCAGGCTCAGCGCGCAGGCCTGGAGCACGCTGATCCCGGCGCCGGCGGCGGTCACCCCGAAGGCGAACCCCGACAGCCCGACGGCCACTCCCACCCCGAGCGCGTCGCGCACGACGGCGGCCCGCGGCCGCCCGGGGCCGGGCCCCGCGTCGTCGGCGCGGGCCTCTGGTATCACCACTCGATGTTCTCCCACCCGGCGAACGTACGCGGGCCGGTGCGGCCGGGTCTTGTACGTTCTTGCACGTCGGGCGGGGTCCCGCGGCGCCCGGCCGGGCCGGCCGGGCGCGCCGGGCCGCTCTAGCCCGCCGCCCGCTCGCGCCGGTACGCGCCGGGCGGGACGCCCACGATCCGGGTGAAGTGCCGGTTCAGGTGCGGCTGGTCCGTGAAGCCGACGGTGACGGCCGCCTCGGCGGGGGCGGTACCGGCCTCCAGCAGCAGGCGCGCCCGGCGGACCCGGGCATCGGTGAGCCAGGTGTGGGGCGGCATCCCGTACCGGTCCCGGAAGGCCCGCAGCAGGGCGAAGGGGCTGGTGCCCACTTCCGCCGCGAGCTGCTCCAGCGAGGGCGGCCGCGCCATCCGCTCCTCCAGCACGCTCCGGGCCCGTTCCGCGTCGGCGGCGCCCGCGCGCCGTACCGTACGGGCGGGCAGCGGGCCCGCGTGCCGGGCGAGCATCCGCGCGACGACGCCGCGCAGCAGGGTGTCGGCGGCGAGCGCGTTGCCCGCCTCGGCGGCCCGGTGCACCTCGGTGATCATCCGCGAGGCGTCCGCGTCGGCGACCATGTCGGCGGTGAAGCCGGGGGTGCCGCGCAGCCCCGCCACCTCCGCGGCGACCTCGGCGATCAGGTCCCGGGAGGGGTAGAGGGTGGCGTACGCCCAGCCCTCGGGCACCCCGGCGCGGGCGGTGTGCGCCACCTCCGGGTTGATCAGCACCACACTGCCCGGCCCGGCCCGCAGGGTGCCGGCGGGCAGGCCGATCTCCTCGATGCCGCCGGTGACGGCCGCGATGACGTAGCCCTCGTGCGTGTGGCGGGGGAAGGTGTGGCGCACGTAGTGGGCGCGCAGCAGATCCAGCCCGGGCAGCTGCGCGGGCTGCCAGTGCCGTGCCCACTCCCCGCGCCCGGCGCGCCGGGCGCCGCTCCCGTCCGTTCCCATGACCCCATTCTGCGCGCCGCCCGCGGGCGCGTCCGCGCAGGTCCGGCCCGTTGTCAGTGGCCGGGTGCACGATGGGGGCATGCCAGGCGCTGCGCTCGATTCGTTCTCCCCCGCGACCCGCTCGTGGTTCTCGGGGGCCTTCCGTACGCCCACGTCCGCCCAGGAGGGGGCGTGGCGGGCGATCGGGGAGGGCTCCGACGTGCTGGTCGTGGCGCCCACCGGGTCCGGCAAGACGCTGGCCGCCTTCCTCGCCGCCCTGGACCGGCTCGCCTCCGCTCCGCCGCCCGCCGAGCCGAAGAAGCGCTGCCGCGTGCTGTACGTGTCCCCGCTCAAGGCCCTCGCGGTGGACGTGGAGCGCAACCTGCGCAGCCCGCTGACCGGGATCCGCCAGGAGTCGGCGCGCCTGGGCCTGCCGGAGCCGGACATCCGGGTGGGGATCCGCTCCGGCGACACCCCGCCCGCCGAGCGGCGCGCGCTGGCCACCCGGCCGCCGGACATCCTGATCACCACGCCGGAGTCGCTGTTCCTGATGCTGACCTCGGCGTCCCGGGAGGCGCTGACCGGCATCGAGACGGTCATCCTCGACGAGGTGCACGCCGTGGCGGGGACCAAGCGCGGGGCGCACCTGGCCCTGTCCCTGGAGCGGCTCGACGAGCTGCTGCCGCGCCCGGCGCGCCGGATCGGCCTGTCGGCGACGGTCCGGCCGGTGGAGGAGGTGGCCCGCTACCTGGCCCCGCGCGGCCGGGTCGAGATCGTGCAGCCGCCCTCGGACAAGGAGTTCGACCTGTCGGTGGTCGTCCCGGTCGACGACATGGGCGAGCTGGGCGGCTCCCCCTCCACCGACGGCAAGGAGGGCGGCGACAAGCCGTCGATCTGGCCCCATGTCGAGGAGCGGATCGTGGACCTGGTGCAGGCGCACCGCTCCACGATCGTGTTCGCCAACTCCCGCCGCCTCGCGGAGCGGCTGTGCAACCGGCTCAACGAGATCGCCTACGAGCGGGCGGTGGGCGAGCCGATGCCGGAGGGCTCGCCGCCCGCCGAGGTCATGGCCCAGTCGGGCGCCGCGCTCGGGGCCCCGCCGCTGCTGGCCCGCGCGCACCACGGGTCGGTCTCCAAGGAGCAGCGGGCCCTGGTCGAGGAGGACCTCAAGGCGGGCCGGCTGCCGGCCGTGGTGGCCACCTCCAGCCTCGAACTCGGCATCGACATGGGCGCCGTCGACCTGGTGGTGCAGGTGGAATCGCCGCCCTCGGTGGCCTCCGGACTCCAGCGCGTCGGCCGCGCCGGACACCAGGTGGGCGCGGTCTCCACCGGGGTGGTCTTCCCCAAGTACCGGGGGGACCTGGTGCAGGCGGCGGTGGTCACCGAGCGGATGCGCACCGGATCGATCGAGTCCCTGCGCGTCCCCGCCAACCCGCTGGACGTACTTGCCCAGCAGCTCGTCGCGATGACGGCGATGGACACCTGGCAGCTGGACGACCTCCTCGCGCTCGTCCGGCGGGCCGCGCCGTTCGCGGCGCTGCCGGAGTCGGCGTTCACCGCCGTGCTGGACATGCTGGCGGGCCGCTACCCCTCGGACGCCTTCGCGGAGCTGCGGCCCCGGGTGGTGTGGGACCGGGTCGCGGGGACCGTCACGGGCCGGCCCGGCGCGCAGCGCCTGGCCGTCACCTCCGGCGGCACGATCCCGGACCGCGGTCTGTTCGGCGTCTTCCTGGCGGGCTCGGACCCCAAGAAGGGCGGCGGCCGGGTCGGCGAGCTCGACGAGGAGATGGTCTACGAGTCCCGCGTGGGGGACGTGTTCACCCTGGGCACCACGTCCTGGCGGATCGAGGACATCACCCGCGACCGGGTCCTGGTCACCCCCGCCCCCGGGGTACCGGGCCGGCTCCCGTTCTGGAAGGGCGACCAGCTCGGCCGGCCCCTCGAACTGGGTCGCGCGGTCGGCGCGTTCCTGCGCGAGCTGGGCGGCCTCACCGAGGAGGACGCCCGGCTGCGGCTGCTGGCGGCCGGTCTGGACGCGCGGGCCGCCCAGAACGTCATCGCGTACCTCGCCGAACAGCGCGAGGCCTGCGGACACGTGCCCGACGACCGGACCATCGTCGTCGAGCGGTTCCGCGACGAACTCGGCGACTGGCGGGTCGTGGTCCACTCCCCCTTCGGTGCGCAGGTGCACGCCCCCTGGGCGCTGGCCCTCGGTGCCCGCCTCGCCGAGAAGTACGGCATGGACGCCCAGGTGATGCACGCCGACGACGGGATCGTGCTGCGCCTGCCGGATGCCGACCTGCTCTCCATGGACCTCCTCGACCACGATCCGGCGGCGCCCGCCGCCGGCTTCGGCTCCGACGACGAACAGGCCCCGCTCGGCGCGGCCGACGTGGCGTTCGAGCAGGGCGAGGTCAGCGGGATCGTCACCGACCAGGTCGGCGGGTCGGCCCTGTTCGCCTCCCGGTTCCGCGAGTGCGCGGCCCGCGCGCTGCTGCTGCCGCGCCGCAGTCCGGGCAAGCGCACCCCGCTGTGGCAGCAGCGCCAGCGGGCCTCGCAGCTGCTCCAGGTCGCATCGGAGTTCGGTTCGTTCCCGATCGTGCTGGAGGCCGTACGGGAATGCCTCCAGGACGTGTTCGACGTACCGGGGCTGACGGAGCTGATGGGGGACATCGAGGCGCGGCGCGTGCGCATGGTCGAGGTCACCACCCCCGAGCCCTCCCCCTTCGCCCGCTCCCTGCTCTTCGGTTACGTCGCCCAGTTCCTCTACGAGGGGGACTCCCCCCTCGCCGAACGGCGGGCGGCGGCCCTCTCGCTGGACTCCCGGCTGCTGGCCGAACTGCTCGGCCAGGCGGAGCTGCGCGAACTCCTCGACGCCGAGGTGCTGGAGGAACTGGAGCGCGAGCTGCGGTGGCTGACCCCGGACCGGCGGGCCAAGGACGCCGAGTCGGTGGCCGACCTGCTGCGCCTGCTGGGCCCGCTGACCGACAAGGAACTGGCGGCGCGCGGCGCGGAGCCCGGCTGGGCCCCGGAGCTGGCGGCGGCCCGCCGCGCGATCCGGGTCCGGATCGGCGGCGCGGACCACTGGGCGGCGGTGGAGGACGCGGGCCGGCTGCGCGACGCCCTGGGCACGGCGCTGCCCGTCGGCGTCCCGGAGGCGTTCACCGAGCCCGTCAAGGACCCCCTCGGGGACCTCCTCGCCCGGCACGCGCGCACCCACGGGCCGTTCACCACCGCCACCGCCGCCGCCCGCTTCGGTCTGGGCGCGGCGGTGACGGAGGGCGCCCTGCACCGGCTCGCGGCGGCGGGCCGGGTCGTCCAGGGCGAGTTCCATCCCGCGGGCATCGGACAGGAGTGGTGCGACGCGGCGGTGCTGCGCCGGCTGCGGCGGCGTTCGCTGGCGGCGCTGCGGCAGGAGCTGGAACCGGTCCCCCCTACGGCCCTGGCCACCTTCCTGCCGCAGTGGCAGCACCTGGGCGGCGGGCTGCGCGGCATCGACGGCCTGGCCCGCGCCGTCGAACAGCTCCAGGGGGCCCCGGTGCCCGCCTCCGCCCTGGAGCGGCTGATCCTGCCCTCCCGGGTGGCGGGCTACTCCCCGGCCCTGCTCGACGAACTGACCACGACCGGCGAAGTGGTGTGGGCGGGCGCGGGCGCCCTGCCCGGCAAGGACGGCTGGATCTCCCTCTACCTGGCGGACGCGGCGCCCCTGCTGCTGCCGCCCGCCCACCCGCTGGAGCTCGGCCCCCTGCACCAGCAGGTGCTGGAGGCCCTCTCCTCGGGGCACGCCCTGTTCTTCCGGCAGCTCGCGGAGTCCGTCCGCGCGGTGTCCGCGCAGGCCTCCGAGCTGGAGCTGTCCGCCGCCCTGTGGGACCTGGCCTGGTCGGGCCGGGTGACCAACGACACGCTGGCCCCGCTGCGCTCCCTGCTGGGCTCGGGCCGCACGGCCGGGGCCACCGCGCACCGGGCACGCCGTACGGTGCCGCGCGGCCGGTACGGATCCCTCACCGCCACCACGTCCCGTACGGGCCCGCCCACGGTCTCGGGGCGCTGGTCGCTGCTCCCGGCCCCCGCGCCCGATCCGACGCACCGCGCCCACGCGCTCGCCCGGACCCTGCTGGACCGGCACGGGGTGGTCACGCGCGGGGCCGTGGCCGCCGAGGGGATCGAGGGCGGGTTCAGCGCGGTGTACCGGGTCCTGTCCGCCTTCGAGGACAGCGGTCAGGCCCGCCGGGGTTACGTGGTGGAGGGGCTGGGCGCGGCCCAGTTCGCGATGGACGGCGCGGTGGACCGGCTGCGGGCCGCCGAACGGACGCCGCCCCCGCTCGCGGCGGTGGTGCTGGCCGCCGCCGACCCCGCGAACGCGTACGGGGCGGCCCTGCCCTGGCCGGAGCCCCCGGGCGGCGCCAGCCACAAGCCGGGCCGCAAGGCGGGCTCCCTGGTGGTCCTGGTCGACGGTGACCTCGCCCTGTACCTGGAGCGCGGCGGCAAGACCCTGCTGTCCTGGCCCGACGCCGAGGATCCGCGCCTGGCCGCGGCGACGGCGGCACTGGCGGCGGGCTCGCGGGCGGGCACCCTGCCGGACCTCACGGTGGAGCGGATCAACGCCGCCGCGGCCCTGACCTCCCCGCTGGGCCGCGCCCTGGAGGAGGCCGGCTTCCACGCCACCCCGAGGGGGCTGCGGCTGCGCCGCTGAGCGCCCGGGGCCGTCTCAGGCCCGCCACGTATGTCTTGGGCATGTCACGAAATGGCCGCCGGACGGCCCTCGGGGCCCGCACACGCTTATCCATGCTTTATCAAGGTGATCACGCACGTCACCGGCGTGCACGTCACCTCCATGGGGGATCAGAAAATGAGCACCTTCGGCATGCGCAGAACCACCCTGGCCGCGGCCGGCCTCGCGGTCGCCTCCACCCTCGTCCTCACGGGCTGCAAGGACGGCAACGAGGACGTGGCCCCGGCGGGCCCGTCCGCCTCCGCCACCGCCCCCCAGCCGGGCGGCCCCGCCTCGCCGAGCGCGAGCGCCTCCGGCGGCGCCCCGTCCTCGCCCGCCGCCCCGTCCTCGGGCGGCGCCGCCGGCGCGGCCAAGCCCGGCCAGCAGTACAAGATCGGCGAGGCGGCCGAGTTCCCGTTCGCCTCCGGCAGCACCAAGGGGCAGATCGCCCTCTCCGTCACCAAGATCGAGCAGGGCCAGGCCGCGGACCTGGACGTGCTCAAGCTCGGCGACAAGGTCAAGGGCAAGGTGCCCTACTACATCCACTACACGGTGAAGAACACGGGCACCACAGACCTCTCCTTCACCTCGGTCAGCCACGTCAAGGGCCTGCTCGGTGACGGCACCGAGGCCCAGGACCTCTACATCATCGGCAAGTTCGACAAGTGCAAGGACGACTCGCTGCCGAAGGGCTTCACCAACGGCCAGACGCAGACCTCCTGCGCGGTCGCGCTGGCCCCCTCGGCCGACACCAAGGTCGCCGGCGCCAAGTACTGGGGTGACCCGTTCACCCTCAAGGAGGGCCTGACCTGGA
Organism: Streptomyces sp. NPDC048507; assembly: GCF_043199995.1. Lineage (NCBI taxonomy): Bacteria > Bacillati > Actinomycetota > Actinomycetes > Kitasatosporales > Streptomycetaceae > Streptomyces > Streptomyces sp. NPDC048507. The sequence continues at coordinate 211,338 of NZ_JBICWZ010000012.1, forward strand.
AGTGACGGCCGGCGCGCCACACCGCGCCCGCCCCGCGACGGGCCCCCGCACCGCCACCCCGGCGCGGGGGCTCGCCCCGTCCCGCGCCGCCCGCCCGCGCCCCTCGCACCCCTCGCAACCAGGCCTCCCCGGCTTCCCCGGCTTCCCCGGGCGACAATGGGGCCATGCCCGAAGGAGACAGCGTCCACCGCGCGGCGGCCCGCCTCCACACCGCCCTCGCCGGCAAACCCCTGACCAGCGCCGACCTGCGCGTCCCCCGCTTCGCCACCGCCGACCTCACCGGCCGCACCACCCTGGACGTCACCCCGCGCGGAAAGCACCTCCTGACCCGCCTCGAAGGCGGCCTCACCCTCCACAGCCACCTGCGCATGGACGGCGCCTGGTACGTCTTCGGCCCGGGCCAGAAGTGGCACGGCGGCCCCTCCTACGAGATCCGGGCCGTCCTGGGCACCGCCGACGCCACCGCCGTCGGCTACCGCCTCCCCGTCCTCGAACTGCTCCGCACCGCCGACGAGGACCACGTGGTGGGTCATCTCGGCCCCGACCTCCTCGGCCCCGACTGGGACCCGGACGCGGCGGCCGCCAACCTGCTCGCCACCCCCGGCCGCCCGCTCGGCGAGGCCCTCCTCGACCAGCGCAACCTGGCGGGCATCGGCAACATCTACAAATCCGAGCTCTGCTTCCTGGCCCAGGCCACCCCCTGGACCCCCGTCGGCGCCCTCCCCGACCCGCAGACCACCCTCCCCCGGCTGGCCGCCGCCGCCCAGCGCCTGCTGGCCGCGAACATCGGCGACGGCGGCCGGTTCCGGCACCGCAACACCACCGGCCGCCACCGCCCCGGCCAGGAACTCTTCGTCTACGGCCGCGCCCACCGCCCGTGCCTGCGCTGCGGCACCCCCGTCCGCGAGGCCCCGCAGGACGGCCGGCCGACGTACTGGTGCCCGCGCTGCCAGTCCGGTCCGGCCCCGGCAGCATAGTTGACGCCCCGTCAGATCCACTCGTACGGTCCCTGCATGCCCACACCCACCGCGTACGACCTCACCGGCCGCACCGCGTTCGTCACCGGCGCCGCCAGCGGCATAGGCCGCGCCACCGCCCTGCTGCTCGCCGGGGCGGGCGCGGCCGTGCACTGCGCCGACCGCGACGAGCCCGGCCTGGCCGAGACCGCGGCCCTGATCACCAAGGCCGGCGGCGCCGCCACCGCCCACCCGCTCGACGTCACGGACCGCGCGGCCCTGCGCGCCGCGGTCGCCGCGGCCGGGCCCCTCGACATCACCGCCGCCATCGCCGGGGTGATGCACACCAGCAGCGTCCTGGACACCACCGACGAGGACCTCGACCGGATCCTGGACATCAACTTCAAGGGCGTCCTGCGCACCTGCCAGGAGGCCGTCCGCTCCATGATCGCCGCCGGCCGCCCCGGCTCCGTCGTGACCATGGCCTCCGGCGCCGTGGACGCCGCCCAGCCCGGCCTGCTCTGCTACAGCGCCGCCAAGGCGGCCGTGGTCCAGCTGACGAAGACCCTCGCCACCGAGGCCGGGCCGCACGGCATCCGTGTCAACGCGGTCGCACCGGGCTGGATCCGTACCCCGATGACGGGCCGGCACGGCGCCGGGGTCCAGGAGCAGACCGAGGCGGCCATGGTCCGGATGTCCCCGCTGCGCCGGGTCGGGCAGCCCGAGGACATCGCCCAGGCGGTGCTCTACCTGGCCTGCGACGCCTCGTCCTTCATGACGGGCCAGATCCTGCGCCCGAACGGCGGAGTGTCCATGCCCTGGTAGCCCCGGCGGGCGGACCCCCGAGGCCTCCCGCGCCCTCCCCGTCCCCCTCACCCGCCCCATCGCGCGTCCGCGTCCTGCGTACGGGTCCGCGCGCCGTGCAGTGGACCGGCAGCAGCCCGAGCCCCCAGCCGCCCACCGCCACGGCCCCCTCCACCGCCCCGGCGCTCTCCGGCACCAGGGCCAGCCGCAGCACCGCCCACCACCAGAGCACGCCCACCGTCAGCGCGAGGGGTATGAGCAACCTCCGCACGGCCACCTCCACGGGGGACCTCCCGCCGGACGGAGTCGGGGGAGGGCCGGATCCCGAACGGCCCCATCCTCCCGCAGGACCCCGCCCCCCGCACCCAGAACACCCGCCGCGCCGCGCCGCGGGTCCGGGGACGGCAAAGAGCCCCGGCCGGTGCTTCGCGCACCATCCGGGGCTCCCGCCACGCTCACATGCTTGTCGTCACGCTCAAGCGGCTACGACATTCACCGCTTCCACGGGTGCCTTGATGGTCACCCGCTCCGGGCCGCCCGTGACCGAAGCCACGGAGACCGAATTGAGCATCGGGCGCACCGGTGCCGGCACCGGTTCGCTTGCGGCGGCCGACTGCGCAAGCTCCGCCAGCGACAGCTCGTCGCTGACTTCGCGCATCAGCTCGGACATCCGTACGTCCAGCGCGTCGCAGATCGCGGAGAGCAGCTCGGAGGATGCCTCCTTCTGCCCCCGCTCCACCTCGGAGAGATAGCCGAGCGAAACTCGGGCGGACGAGGAGACTTCGCGCAGAGTACGGCCCTGGCGCTGGCGCTGCCGACGCAGCACGTCACCCAGCAGGCGACGGAGCAGAATCATCGGTGGCTCCCTCCTCTGACCGTGTAGCCGTAACCTTCACGCCCCACCGTACCGCCTCGCGCCGCGGCCGTGCGGGGAGCGATGTCGTGTTCACTCAGGGCTGCAAACATCAAATCCCCCCGTTCTGTTCCGTATCCTGCCCCCGCAGATTCTCGCGGAGTTCGCTCGAGAGAAGTTCGAGCACTGTCCGTACACTCTCCCTACGAATTTCCGTACGGGAGCCGTTCAACCTCAACGGGGCCGTTTTCCTGCCCCCGGGACCGGCCACGGCGATGAAGACCGTGCCCACCGGCCGGCCGTCCTGCGGCTCCGGACCGGCCACTCCCGTGGTCGCGATTCCCCACGTGGCACCGGTCACGCGCCGCACTCCGGCCGCCATCTCCGCCGCCACCTGCGCGTTCACCGCGCCTTCCGCCGCGAGCAGCTCCGCGTCCACCCCGAGGACGCGGTGCTTGAGTTCAGTGGCGTACGCCGTGACCGAGCCGAGGAAGGAGCGGGAGGCCCCGGGCACCGCGGTGATCTCCGCCGCGACCAGCCCGCCGGTCAGCGATTCCGCGACCGCGAGCGTCTGGTCACGCTCCGCGAGCATCCGCAGGACGTCCCCGGCCAGATCCGCGGCCGGCGCACCCGCCGGGGCCGCAGCGCGGTCCTGCGGCCGTTCCCCCGTCCCGTATGTCACGTCGCGGCCCGCTCCGCGGCGAGACCGGCCCGGCGCAGCACCACGGCCTGGCGGATGTAGTCCAGACCGGTGACCACCGTCAGCACGACGGCGACCGCCATCACCCAGAAGCGCAGGGTCGCGAGCGGCCCGGTCAGCGCGAGGACGTACATGCCGACGGCGGTGCCCTGGGCGAGGGTCTTCAGCTTGCCGCCCCGGCTGGCCGGAATGACGCCGTAGCGGATCACCCAGAAGCGCATGAGCGTGATCCCGAGCTCGCGGCCGAGGATGACTCCCGTCACCCACCAGGGCAGGTCGCCGAGCCAGGACAGGCACACGAGAGCCGACCCCATGATCGCCTTGTCGGCGATGGGGTCGGCGATCTTCCCGAAGTCCGTGACCAGGTTGTACGTCCGGGCCAGGTGTCCGTCGAAGATGTCCGTGATCATGGCGACGGCGAAGGCCGCCCACGCCCACGCCCGCCAGACGGGGTCGTATCCCCCGTCGGCGAGCAGCAGCAGGACGAATCCCGGCACGAGGACGAGCCGGATCATCGTCAGGATGTTGGCGATGTTCCACAGGCTGGCCTGATTGACGGCCGCGGTCCCGAGCTTCGCGCCGGGCGCGGGCCGACGGCCGGTCCCGCCCGCCGCTGGTGCCGGGACACCGGTCATCCGGCCGCCTCCTCAAGATCCGCGTCAAGGGCCTCGGCCACCAGGTCCACACCCAGCGTCCCGACCACCTTCGCGGTGACGATACGCCCCGGGACCAGTCCCGCGCCGTCCGTGAAGACGACCTGGCCGTCCGTTTCGGGAGCCTGGTGGGCGGCGCGCCCGTAGGCACCCTCGCCCTCCTCCGCCTCGTCGAACGGGACGACCGTCTCGACGAGCACCTCCAGGGTCTCCCCGATCCGCTCCTCCGCGCGCTGCGAGGTGAGCTCCTCGGCGAGGCGCTGCATGTGTGCGAGGCGCTCCGCGATGGTGTCCGCGTCCAGCTTGCCGTCGTAGGTGACGGCTTCGGTGCCGTCCTCGTCGGAGTAGCCGAAGACGCCGATGGCGTCGAGGCGGGCGTGCGTGAGGAAACGCTCCAGCTCGGCGAAGTCCGACTCCTTCTCGCCGGGGAAGCCGACGATGAAGTTGGACCGGACGCCGGCCTGCGGGGCCTTGGAGCGGATGGTGTCCAGCAGCTCCAGGAAGCGGTCGGTGTCGCCGAAGCGGCGCATGGCGCGCAGCACGTCGGGGGCCGAGTGCTGGAAGGAGAGGTCGAAGTACGGGACGACCCCCGGGGTCGAGGTGAGGACGTCGATCAGCCCGGGCCGCATCTCGGCGGGCTGGAGGTAGCTGACGCGGACGCGCTCGATGCCGTCCACCCCGGCCAGCTCCGGCAGCAGGGTCTCCAGCAGCCGGATGTCGCCGAGGTCCTTGCCGTACGAGGTGTTGTTCTCGGAGACCAGCATGATCTCCTTGACGCCCTGCTCGGCGAGCCAGCGCGTCTCGCCCAGCACGTCGCTGGGGCGGCGGGAGACGAAGGAGCCGCGGAAGGACGGGATGGCGCAGAAGGAGCAGCGCCGGTCGCAGCCGGAGGCCAGCTTGACCGAGGCCACCGGGCTCTTGTCCAGGCGGCGGCGCAGCGGGGCGCGCGGCCCGGAGGCGGGGGCGACCCCGTCCGGCAGGTCGGCGGGGGCTTCGGCGACCGGCTCCTGGGCGTGGCCGGGCAGGGCCACCGCCGCGTCCTGGCGGTCCGCCGGGCTGATCGGCAGCAGCTTGCGCCGGTCGCGCGGGGTGTGGGAGGCGTGGATGCCGCCGTTGAGGATCGTCTGGAGGCGGTCGGAGATGTCGGCGTAGTCGTCGAAGCCGAGGACCCCGTCGGCTTCGGGGAGCGCTTCGGCGAGCTCCTTGCCGTAGCGCTCGGCCATGCAGCCGACGGCGACGACGGCCTGGGTCTTGCCGTGATCCTTCAGATCATTGGCTTCCAGCAGGGCGTCTACGGAGTCCTTCTTGGCGGCTTCGACGAAGCCACAGGTGTTGACGACGGCTACGTCCGCGTCGGCGGCGTCCTCGACGAGCTCCCAGCCATCCGCCGCCAAGCGGCCTGCGAGCTCCTCCGAGTCCACCTCGTTACGGGCGCAGCCAAGAGTGACAAGGGCGACGGTACGGCGTTCGGGCATGGACTCAAGACTACTTCGTCCGGACGGCGCCCCCCGCCCCAAGTCCCCCCACGGCAAGATCCCCGGGGCCGGCGGCTGGTGCCGCACGGGGTCCCGGGGATCTGGAATTTCTTGTTCCGCGCTGGTCAGCCCGCCTGGGCCTGACCCTCACGGGGATCGTCCCTGGTGTAGGTGAGGCGTTCCACCTGACCCTGCTGGAAGCGTTCCTTGATCTCCTTGCCGTTCACGAACAGCTTGACGGCGCCGGCGTCGCCGAGCACGAGGTCGACGGACTCCTTGTCCGTGAAGGTCTTCGACTCGCCGTGCGCGAGGGTGCCGTCGAACAGCAGCCGGCCGCTGTGGTCCTTCGCGGAGATCCAGCTCTCCCCGGTGTCGGCCGTCAGGACGACCGTGACGAGGTCCTTGGGAGCCGCGGCGATGGCGCTGTCCGAGGGCTCCGGCTTGGGGGCCTTCGGGGTCTGCTGGGGCTGGGCGGCGGGCTTGCCCGCGGGCTTCTTGGGCGCGGGCTGCGGGGCGGCGGAACCTTCCGCCACGGGCCGCTTGCCCTCGTCGTCCCCGCCGCCGAAGGCGGTGAAGCCGACGAAGCCGATCACGGCGACGATGGCGGCGACCATGGCGGCGGTCCAGTTGGGCCGCTGCCGTTCGGGGCGGATCCGCTCGGCTTCGAACATCGGCGCGGCGGGGGTGGGTGCCGGCCGGCCGCCGTGGGCCGCGTCGAAGCTGTCGATCAGGGGTGCCGGATCGAGGTGCACGGCGCGGGCGAGCGTACGGATGTGACCGCGGGCGTAGACGTCGCCGCCGCACCGCGTGAAGTCGTCCTCTTCGATCGCGTGCACGATCGGGATGCGCACGCGGGTGGTGGAACTGACCTCGTCGACTGTCAGCCCGGCGGCGATCCGGGCCTTCTTGAGGGCCGTCCCGATGGACGGACCTTCGACGGAACGTTCGACGAGACGGTCCTCGGACCGGTCGTCGGTCGAAGGCCGCTCTTCTTCGGGGGAGTTGGAGTTGCCGATGGACACGAGGGCGCCTTTCGAGCGTGTAGCCACCTGCTGGCTTCCCAGTCTAGGGGGGTGACGAAAGGGTGGGGCAACCGGAGGGTGCCCTCCCTACGCCATCCGAATGGCTTCGGGAAACACCCACCGCTGTCTCCCTCAACTTGACGCACGCCCGGGGGAAACGGTTGCCCTGCGATCCCATGCGGTCGAGTGAGCCGGACGGCCGCCCGTCAGGGGGCGTCCTCCCCCCGGATCACGGCGAGGACCCCGTCCAGTTCGTCCGGTTTGATCAGGACATCGCGCGCCTTCGACCCCTCGCTCGGGCCGACCACGCCCCGGGACTCCATCAGGTCCATGAGCCGGCCCGCCTTGGCGAAACCCACCCGCAGCTTGCGCTGGAGCATCGACGTCGAACCGAACTGGGTGGAGACCACCAGCTCCGCCGCCTGGCACAGCAGGTCCAGGTCGTCGCCGATCTCCTCGTCGATCTCCTTCTTCTGCTTCTGCCCGACCGTCACGTCGTCCCGGAAGACGGGCGCCATCTGGTCCTTGCAGTGCTGCACGATCCCGGCGATCTCGTCCTCGGTGACGAAGGCGCCCTGGAGGCGGACCGGCTTGTTCGCCCCCATCGGCAGGAACAGCCCGTCACCCTTCCCGATCAGCTTCTCGGCGCCCGGCTGGTCCAGGATGACCCGGCTGTCGGCGAGCGAGGAGGTGGCGAACGCGAGCCGCGAGGGGACGTTCGCCTTGATCAGACCGGTGACCACGTCCACCGAGGGCCGCTGCGTGGCGAGCACCAGGTGGATGCCGGCCGCGCGGGCCAGCTGGGTGATGCGCACGATCGAGTCCTCGACGTCGCGCGGGGCCACCATCATCAGGTCCGCGAGCTCGTCGACGATCACCAGCAGGTACGGATACGGGCTCAGCTCCCGCTCGCTGCCCGGCGGCAGCTTGATCTTGCCGTCCCGGATCGCCTGGTTGAAGTCGTCGATGTGGCGGTAGCCGAAGGCGGCCAGGTCGTCGTAGCGCAGGTCCATCTCGCGCACCACCCACTGCAGGGCCTCGGCGGCCCGCTTGGGGTTGGTGATGATCGGCGTGATCAGGTGCGGGATGCCCTCGTAGGCGGTCAGTTCCACCCGCTTCGGGTCGACGAGGACCATCCGGACGTCCTCCGGCGTGGCCCGCACCATCACCGAGGTGATCAGGCAGTTGATGCAGGAGGACTTGCCGGAGCCGGTGGCGCCCGCGACCAGCACGTGCGGCATCTTCGCGAGGTTGGCCATGACGTAGCCGCCCTCCACGTCCTTGCCGAGCGCCACCAGCATCGGGTGGTCGTCCTCGGCGGCGTCCGCCAGGCGCAGCACGTCACCGAGGTTGACCATCTCGCGGTCGGTGTTGGGGATCTCGATGCCGACCGCGGACTTCCCCGGGATCGGGCTGATGATCCGCACGTCCGGGGAGGCCACGGCGTAGGCGATGTTCTTCGCCAGCGCCGTGATCCGCTCGACCTTCACCGCGGCGCCGAGCGTCACCTCGTAGCGGGTGACCGTCGGGCCCCGGGTGAAGCCGGTGACCTGGGCGTCGACCTTGAACTCGGTGAAGACGTTCGTCAGCGAGGCGACGACCGCGTCGTTGGCGGCGCTGCGGGTCTTGCCGGGGCCGCCCTTCTCCAGCAGGTCCAGCGAGGGCAGGGCGTACGTGATGTCGCCGCGCAGCTGGAGCTGCTCGGCGCGCGGCGGCAGCGGCTGGGCCTCGCGCGGGGCCTTCGTCAGGTCCGGCACCGACAGCGTCCCGGAGACCGCGGCGGTCCGCTCGTGCGGCGCGTCGTCCCGCGCCGCGGCGTCCGGGTCCGCGGCGGGGACGGGGGCCGTCGGCGCGGCCGGGGCGACGGGGGCGGCGGGGGCAGCGGGGGAGCCGGGCCGGCCCGCCCGGGCGGGCGGCACCGGAGCGGTGACCTCCACCGCGTCGCGGTCCCCGGAGATCCCCTGGGTCAGGTCGGCGACCAGCGGCGACGGGGGCAGCCCCCCGTACACCACGCCGTCCAGCGCGGCGGCGGCCGCGGCCGCCACGTCGACGGCGTCCATCCCCTGCTCCCCGCCCCGCACGGCGCCGCGGCGCGGCCGGCGCCGGCGGGCCAGCGCGGCCTCCTCGGCCTCGTCGGCGGGATCCCCCGCGGCGGCGGAGCGGGCCCGCCACTGCTCGGCGTCGTGGCGGTCCTGCCGGGCGGCGCCCTCCTGCTCGGCGTACCGCTCGTCGTACTCGTTCGGCGCGATGATCCCGAGCCGGATCCCGAGCCGGCGCAGCCGCTGCGGGATCGCGTTGACGGGGGTCGCGGTGACCACCAGCAGCCCGAACACCGTCAGCAGCACCAGCATGGGCACGGCCAGCGGCGCGCCCATCGTGAAGATCAGCGGCTTGGAGGCGCCCCAGCCGACGAGCCCGCCCGCGTTCTGCATCGCGGTGGTGCCCTCGTCACGGCCGGGCGCCCCGCAGGCGATGTGGACCAGCCCGAGGACACCGATGACCAGCGCGGAGAGGCCGATCCCGATCCGCCCGTTGGCATCGGTCTGCTCGGGGTGGCGGATGAACCGCACGGCCATGACGCCGAGCAGGACCGGCACGAGCAGGTCCAGGCGCCCGAACGCGCCGGTGACCAGCATCGTCACCAGGTCGCCGACCGGCCCGCTCAGGTTCGACCAGGTTCCCGCGGCGACGATCAGCGCCAGGGCCAGCAGCAACAGCGCCAGCCCGTCCTTGCGGTGCGCGGGGTCGAGGTTCTTCGCGCCCCGGCCGAGCCCGCGCAGGACAGCGCCGATGGCGTGCGCGAGACCGAGCCAGCAGGCGCGCACCAGCCGCAGCACGCCCCCGCTGGGCGACGGCGCCGGTTTGGCGGCAGCCTTCTTGACGGGCGCGCGGCGGGCCGCCGCGGCCTTCTTCGCGGGCGGCTTGCGCGCGGGCGCCGCCTTCTTGGCCGGCGCCGTCGTACGGCCGGTGCGGCCCTTCGCGGTGCCCGCGGTGCTCTGGGAACCCTTGCCGGACGTACTTGAGGCCATGGGGCCGAGGTTACCGGTGCGCACGCCGGTGGACACGCGTGCCCACCCCTTCACCCGTTCGTGTCGCCCCGTCCGTACGCGCTTTGACGCCCCGGCAGACCTGACGCCCGCCCAGCCGGAGCCGGAGGCGGGCGTCTTCGCCGTACGGGAGGGCTCAGCCCTGGGCGGGCAGCATCGCCGCGCCCCCGCCGGTTCCCGGCTCCAGGGCGTCCAGGGCCCGCCGCAGCCCGGTCAGCTTGCGCTCCAGGTGCGCGGCGGTGGCCACCACAGCGGCGTCGGCGGAGTCCTCGCCGAGCTGCTTGGTCAGGGCCTCGGCCTGCTCCTCGACCGCGGCGAGCCGCGCCGAGAGCTCCGCCAGCAGACCGGCGGTCTCCTTGCTGCCGTCGCCGTTGGAACCGCCGCCCTCCAGCTGGAGCCGCAGCAGCGCCGCCTGTTCGCGCAGTTGGCAGTTCTTCGTGTAGAGCTCGACGAACACCGAGACCTTGGCGCGCAGCACCCAAGGGTCGAACGGCTTCGAGATGTAGTCCACCGCGCCCGCCGCGTACCCGCGGAACGTGTGGTGCGGACCGTGATTGATCGCGGTGAGGAAGATGATCGGAATGTCCCGGGTCCGTTCGCGCCGCTTGATGTGCGCGGCCGTTTCGAATCCGTCCATGCCCGGCATCTGCACATCCAGCAGGATGACCGCGAAATCGTCCGTGAGCAGCGCCTTGAGCGCTTCCTCCCCCGACGACGCCCGGACCAGTGTCTGATCGAGCGCGGAGAGGATGGCCTCCAGCGCCAGCAGATTCTCCGGCCGGTCGTCGACCAGGAGGATCTTGGCCTTCTGCACCATGCCCTGTCCTCCTCGCCCCGGCATGGGGCCTCCCCGGCTCCTGGCTCCGGCAGGTGCGCCGGGCCCCGCCCCAGAGGACGGCATCCTTGCGCCGTCCGTCCTTGTGCCGGTCATCGTAGCCCCAGTCCCGAGATCGCCACACCCTGTCACCAAGATGTCACTGTGCACGAAGCGGAAACGTGAGGGGAGGGCAGAAGGTTCCCCTCCTGCCCTCCGCCCACCGCACCGCATCCGATCAGTCACCGCGCATGTGCTGCTCCATGACCGACAGGAGGTAGTCGGGCTCGACCGGCTTGGTGACGTAATCGGAAGCCCCGGAGTCGATGGCCTTCTCCCGGTCCCCCTTCATCGCCTTCGCCGTCAGCGCGATGATCGGCAGCCCCGCGAACTGCGGCATCCGCCGGATCGCCGAGGTCGTCGCGTACCCGTCCATCTCCGGCATCATGATGTCCATCAGCACCACCGCCACGTCGTCGTGCTGCTCCAGCACCTCGATGCCCTCCCGCCCGTTCTCGGCGTAGAGCACCGCCAGCCCGTGCTGCTCCAGCACGCTCGTCAGCGCGAACACGTTGCGCACGTCGTCGTCCACGATCAGCACCCGCTCCCCGTGGAAGTCGTACGTCCGCGCCGCCGCCGCGACCGGCTCGTCCAGCTCCCAGGCCTCCCCGTAGGGCTGCCCCGGCACCTCGGCGCGCGGCGCCGCGTCGCTCAGCTGCTTGCGCCGGCGGCGGAACAGCGCCGAGCCGCCCCCGGCGGCCGGCTCGGCCGTCGGCAGCGCCTGGCGCACCGGCGCCGGCGCCAACGGCGCGGGGGCCGCCGGCTGCGCCTGCGGCGCCGCCTCCTCGGCCGGCCTGCGGTACTCCCCGCGCGCCCCGCCGGGCGTGGGCGGCGCGTACCCCTGCGGCGGCAGCTCGCTGGGGTGCAGCGGCAGGTACAGCGTGAAGGTCGAACCCCGCCCGGGCTCACTGGCCGCGTGGATCTCCCCGCCCAGCAGGCGGGCGATCTCCCGGCTGATGGACAGGCCGAGGCCGGTGCCCCCGTACTTGCGGCTGGTCGTGCCGTCGGCCTGCTTGAACGCCTCGAAGATCACCAGCATCTTGCTCGCCGCGATCCCGATACCCGTGTCCGTCACCGAGAAGGCGATCAGGTCGGCGTCCGCCTCGCGCAGCGAACCGGCCTCCAGCAGCTGCTCCCGGATCGCCGTCGGCACGTCACCGCCGGCGGGCCGGATCACGAGCTCCACCGCCCCGTTGTCGGTGAACTTCACCGCGTTCGACAGCAGGTTGCGCAGCACCTGCAACAGCCGCTGCTCGTCGGTGTGCAGGGTGGCGGGAAGCTCCGGGGAGACCCGTACCGAGAAGTCCAGGCCCTTCTCCGCGGTCAGCGGCCGGAAGGTGGCCTCGACGTAGTCCACGAGCTGGACCAGCGCGATCCGGGTCGGCGAGACGTCCATCTTGCCCGCCTCGACCTTCGACAGGTCGAGGATGTCGTTGATCAGCTGGAGCAGGTCCGAACCCGCACCGTGGATGGTCTCGGCGAACTCCACCTGCTTGGGCGAGAGGTTCTCGTCCGCGTTGTCGGCGAGCAGCTTCGCCAGGATCAGCAGCGAGTTCAGCGGGGTGCGCAGCTCGTGCGACATGTTCGCGAGGAACTCGCTCTTGTACCGCATCGATACGGCGAGCTGCTCGGCCCGCTCCTCCAGGACCTGCCGGGCCTCCTCGATCTCGGTGTTCTTCACCTCGATGTCCCGGTTCTGCTGGGCCAGCAGCTCGGCCTTCTCCTCCAGCTCCGCGTTCGCGGCCTGCAGGGCCTTCTGCCGGTTCTCCAGCTCGTCGGAGCGCTCCCGCAGCTGCTCCGTCATCTCCTGCGACTGCTTGAGGAGCACCTCCGTCTTGGAGTTGACGGAGATCGTGTTGACGCTCGTACCGATCATCTCGGCGATCTGGCTCAGGAAGTCCTTCTGGATCTGCGTGAACGGCTGGAAGGCCGCCAGCTCGATCACCCCGAGGACCTTCCCCTCGAACAGCACCGGCAGCACGATCACGTGCGCGGGCGGCGCCTCCCCCAGTCCCGAGGAGATCTTCAGGTAGCCGGGCGGGGTGTTCTCCACCAGGATCGTCCGCTTCTCCTCGGCGACCGTCCCGATCAGCCCCTCCCCCGGCCGGAACGCGATGGGCATCTGACCGCCCGCGTACGCGTAACTCCCGCGCATCCGCAGCTCGTACGAGCCCTCCCCGGACCCGTCCGTCCCGATGTCGGTCCCGCCCCCGGTGGGCAGCACCAGGAAGAAGGCCCCGTGCTGCGCGGAGACCACCGGAGTCAGCTCGCTCATGATCAGCGAGGCCACGTCGTCCAGCTCCCGGCGGCCCTGCATCAGGGCCGAGATCCGGGCCAGGTTGCCCTTGAGCCAGTCCTGTTCCTTGTTGGCCAGGGTGGTGTCGCGCAGGTTCACGATCATCGTGTTGATGTTGTCCTGGAGGACCTGGATCTCCCCCGCCGCGTCCACGTCGACCTTCAGGCTCAGGTCGCCGCGGGTCACCGCGGTGGCCACGGCCGCGATCGCGCGCACCTGCCGGGTGAGGTTGCCGGCCATCTCGTTCACGGACTCCGTCAGGTCACGCCAGGTGCCGTCCACGTCCCGCACCCGGGCCTGACCGCCGAGGATGCCCTCGGTACCCACCTCGCGGGCCACCCGGGTCACCTGGTCCGCGAAGGAGGACAGCTGGTCGACCATCGTGTTGATGGTGGTCTTCAGCTCCAGGATCTCGCCCCGCGCGTCGATGTCGATCTTCTTGGTCATGTCGCCCTTGGCGATGGCGGTCGTGACCATGGCGATCTGCCGCACCTGACCGGTGAGGTTGGAGGCCATGAAGTTCACCGAGTCGGTGAGGTCCTTCCACGTACCGGAGACCCCGGGGACGTGCGCCTGGCCGCCCAGGCGGCCCTCCGTACCCACCTCGCGGGCCACGCGCGTGACCTCGTCCGCGAACGAGGACAGGGTCTTGACCATCGTGTTCACGGTGTCCGCGAGCTGCGCGACCTCTCCGCGCGCCTCGACGGTGACCTTCTTCGTCAGGTCGCCGTTGGCCACCGCCGCCGAGACCTGCGCGATCCCGCGCACCTGGGCCGTCAGGTTCCCGGCCATGGTGTTGACGTTGTCGCTGAGGTCCTTCCAGATGCCGGTCACCCCGCGCACCCGGGCCTGACCGCCCAGGATGCCCTCCGTACCCACCTCGCGCGCGACCCGCGTCACCTGCTCGGCGAACGAAGACAGCTGGTCGACCATCGTGTTCACGGTGGTGACGAGTTCGAGGATCTCCCCCTTCGCGTCGACCGTGATCTTCTTCGACAGGTCGCCCATGGCGACCGCCGTGGTCACCTCGGCGATGTTGCGCACCTGCGAGGTCAGGTTGTTCGCCATGAAGTTGACGGACTGGGTGAGGTCCTTCCAGGTGCCGGAGACGCCCTTCACCTCCGCCTGGCCGCCCAGGATGCCCTCGGTGCCCACCTCGCGGGCCACCCGGGTCACCTGCTCGGCGAAGTTCGAGAGCTGGTCCACCATCGTGTTGAGGGTGTTCTTCAGCTCCAGGATCTCGCCCCGCGCGTCCACGTCGATCTTCTGCGACAGGTCACCGCGCGCCACCGCCGTGGCGACCTGCGCGATGTTGCGCACCTGCGAGGTCAGGTTCCCGGCCATGCCGTTCACCGAATCCGTCAGGTCGCGCCACACGCCGGCCACGCCCGGCACCTGCGCCTGACCGCCGAGCCGGCCCTCCGTACCCACGTCCCGGGCCACCCGGGTCACCTGCTCGGCGAAGGCCGACAGCTGGTCCACCATCGTGTTGATGGTGTTCTTCAGCTCCAGGATCTCGCCCCGCGCGTCCACGTCGATCTTCTGCGACAGGTCGCCCCGCGCCACCGCCGTGGTCACCTGGGCGATCTGGCGCACCTGCGAGGTCAGGTTCCCGGCCATGAAGTTGACCGAGTCGGTCAGCTCCTTCCAGGTGCCGGACACCCCCTCCACGCGCGCCTGACCGCCGAGCCGCCCCTCCGTACCCACGTCCCGGGCCATCCGCGTGACCTGGTCGGCGAAGGAGGACAGCTGGTCCACCATCGTGTTCACGGTGTTCTTCAGCTGGAGCATCTCGCCGGAGACGTCCACGGTGACCTTCTGCGACAGATCGCCGTTCGCCACCGCCGTCGTCACCTGGGCGATGTTGCGGACCTGTCCGGTGAGGTTGCGGAAGGCGGTGTTCACCGAATCGGTGAGGTCCTTCCACGTCCCGGCCGCCCCCGGCACCTGCGCCTGACCGCCGAGCTCACCCTCCACGCCGACCTCACGGGCCACACGCGTCACTTCGGCACCGAAGGACTGGAGCTGGTCCACCATCGTGTTGACGGTGTTCTTCAGCTCCAGCATCTCGCCGGCCACGTCCACCGTGACCTTCTGCGACAGGTCCCCGTTGGCCACCGCCGTCGTCACGGTCGCGATGTCCCGCACCTGCGTGGTGAGGTTGCGGAAGACCGTGTTCACCGAATCGGTGAGGTCCTTCCACGTCCCGGCCGCGCCCGGCACCTGCGCCTGACCGCCCAGCGTCCCCTTGGCCCCGACCTCGCTCGCCACGCGCGTGACCTCGTCCGCGAACGTCCGCAGCGTCTCGGTCATCTGGTTGATCGTTTCGGCCAGCTGCGCGACCTCGCCGCGCGCGCTGACCCGCACCTTCTGCGACAGATCGCCGTTCGCGACCGCCGTCGTCACCTGCGCGATGCCGCGCACCTGGGCGGTGAGGTTCCCCGCCATCGTGTTGACGGAGTCGGTCAGGTCCTTCCACACGCCCGCGACCCCGGGCACCTTCGCCTGGCCGCCCAGCTCGCCCTCCGTACCCACCTCACGGGCGACCCGGGTCACCTCGGAGGAGAAGGAGGACAGCTGGTCCACCATCGTGTTCACGGTGTTCTTCAGCTGGAGCATCTCGCCGGCCACGTGCACCGTGACCTTGCGCGACAGATCGCCCTTGGCCACCGCGGTCGTGACGAGAGCGATGTCACGCACCTGGGCGGTGAGCCGGTACGCCATCGTGTTGACGGAGTCGGTCAGGTCCTTCCAGGAACCCGACATCCCGCGCACCTGGGCCTGACCGCCGAGCTTGCCCTCGGTACCCACCTCCAGCGCCACCCGCGTCACCTCGTCGGTGAACGCCGACAGCTGGTCGACCAGGTTGTTGACCGTCCGGCCGACCTTCAGGAACTCCCCGCGCAGCGGATGCCCGACCCCCTCCGGGGACTGCGTCCGCAGGTCCATCCGCTGGTCGAGATCACCCTCGGCCACCGCCGACAGCACCCGGCCCACCTCGGACACCGGCCGGGCGAGATCGTCGACCAGCTGGTTCGAGGCGTCGATCGCCGCCGCCCAGGAACCCTCACAGGCACCCGTTTCCAGCCGTTCGCTCAGCTTGCCCTCGCGCCCCACCGTCCGCCGGACCCGCGACAGCTCCCCGGTCAAGTGCAGGTTCCGGTCGGCGACCTCGTTGTAGACGGCGGCGATCTCCGCCATCACGCCCTCGCCGGACACCGTCAGCCGCTTGCGGAAGTTACCGTCCCGCATCGACACCAGGGCCGTGAGCAGCCGGTTCAGCGCGGCGGTATCGACTTCCGTCGTGCCGCCCCGCCGGGACCGTCCGCCCTTCGGGCGCGCTCCCGTACGCCGCACCGCTGCGCCAGACTCCACCGTGTCCCTCCCGAAAGGGTCGACCGCTGTTCCACCGGACATCCGACTATCCAAGACCGGCTCTCCAAGACTGCCCAGTGTTTCACCCCGGCCCAACCAGGCCATAACACTCCGGCACCATCGCACACCGGCCGCACCCCGCGGGTGGAATCCCGGGCGACGGCCACCTCGCGACCGCGAAGGTAAGTAACCTGGCTACCGATGTCCCACCGCGTCGAAGGAGACTTGTGATCACGGCACGGGCGGCTGCCAGTTTCGACCCTCAAGGGCGCTCGGTCGCCGCCGCCCGCGCGTTCGTCCGCGACACCCTGCAGGGCTGGGGCTTCGCGGACATCGTCGACGACGCGGTGGTGCTCACCAGCGAGCTCGTCACCAACGCCGTGGTCCATGCCGGAACCCGGGCCGAAGTCCTGTGCCTGCGCACCGAGGACGGCGTACGCGTCGAAGTCGGCGACCGGTACCCCGAACGCGAACTCCCGCTCCAGCACCCCGGTGAGCGCCCCTACGCCGACCCCGACCGCGAGAGCGGCCGCGGCCTCATGCTGTGCGCCGCCCTCGCCACCCGCTGGGGCGTCGAGTACACCGCCACCCACAAGCACGTCTGGTTCCGCCTCGACCTGCCGGACCGGCCGGTCGGTACCCGCTCCGCGGGCCCCGTCGTCCCCGACCAGCTGCTGCCGCTCGCCGACAGCCGGGTCCGGGTGGCCGTCCTCCAGGTCGACTCCGCCGATTCCGTCTCCGCCTGGAACGACGACGCCGAGCACATCTTCGGCTACCCCGCCGAGAAGGCCCTCGGCCGACCGCTCGCCGAACTCGCCGCCTGGCCGCAGACCCCCGGAACGGGCACCGGCGTCGTCGAAGCCCTGCGCCTGTCGCGCTGGGAGGGCAGCTACGGCATCCGCGGAGCCGACGGCCGGGTCATCCCCGTCTACGCCTCCCACCTGCGCGTCCGCGATGCCCACGGCGAGCCCTCCATCGTCTGCCTCCTCGTCCACGACGACGAGCGCGCCCTGCTCCAGACCCCCACCCGGGCCCCCTCCTCCGACGGCGGCCAGCTCACCGAGCCGCGCGCCGCCGACCCCTTCGAGCTGTTCATCGGCTCCCCCGCCCCCGACGACCTGGAGGGCCTGCTCCAGCGCACCGTCGAACGGGCCCGCGACATGCTCGACGCGGACGCCGCCTTCCTCCTGCTGGCCACCGACGACGAGACCGAGCTGGAGGTCCGCGCGACCACCGGCCTGCCCTCCACCCGCCAGCGCTTCGCCCGCGTGCCCGTCGAGGCCGGCACGAGCCGCTACGGGTCCGCCCGCATGCCCGCCGTCCACGACGACCTCGCCGCCGTCCCCGGAGCCGTCCCGCTCCTGGAGGCCACCGGCATGCGCTCCGTGGTCACGGTCCCCCTCAAGGTCGAAGGCCGCCTCACCGGCTCCCTCGGCGTCGCCACCGAGGCACCCGACCGCTACTCCAACGAAGAGGCCCTGCGCCTCCAGTTCGCCGCCGACCGCATCGCCCTCGCCGTCGAATCCGCCCGCCTCGGCGAGCTGGAACGGCTGCGCCGCGGCTCCCTCTCCTTCCTCGTCGAAGCCTCCGACCTGCTCGCCGGCACCCTCGACCGGGACCAGACCCTGGCCCTCATGGCCCAGATGACCGTCCCCACCCTGGCCACCTGGTGCGCCGTCTACACCATCGCCGACCAGGCCTCCGACCCCTTCCTCGCCTACGTCCTGCACGAGGACGAGGAACGCATCGACGGCCTCAAGGCCCTGCTCTCCCGGGTGAGCGCGCCCGAACCGGTCCGCGAGGCGGGCGCCCGCCCCTGGGCCGAGGCCACCGTCGCGGTCGGCGGCGAGACCGTCGTACTGCCTCTCCTCGCCCGCAACCGGGTCATCGGCATGCTCACCCTCGGCAAACCCCGCGAGGAGCACTTCCGCCAGGAGATCCTCGAACTCGCCGACGACCTCTCGCGCCGGGCCGCCCTGGCCCTCGACAACGCCCGCCTCTACTCCGAGCGCACCGCGATCAGCCGCTCCCTCCAGCGCAGCCTGCTGCCGCCCGGCTCCCCCGCCGTCCCCGGCATGGAGGTCGAGGTCATCTACCGCGCGGCCGGCGAGGGCAACGAGGTGGGCGGCGACTTCTACGACGTCTTCCCGATCCGCGAGGGCGTGTACGGCTTCGCCATCGGCGACGTCTGCGGTACGGGCCCCGAGGCGGCCGCCGTCACCGGCCTGGCCCGCCACGCCCTGCGCCTGCTCGCCCGCGAGGGCCTCAGCGCCCCCGCGGTGCTGGAACGCCTGAACGCGGCCATCCTCGACGAGGGCGCCCGCAGCCGCTTCCTCACCCTTCTGTACGGAGAGCTGCACCCCAGGCCGGACGGCGGCGCCCTGATGAAGGTCGTCTGCGCCGGCCACCCGCTGCCCCTGCGCCTGCGCCCCGACGGCCACGTCAGCCCGGCCGCGGAACCGCAGCCCCTGCTCGGCGTGATCGAGGACCTCGACCTCTACGAGCAGACCCTGACCCTGGAACCGGGCGACGTCCTCCTCTGCGTCACGGACGGCGTCACGGAACGCCGCGAGGGTGCGCGCATGCTCGGCGACGACGGCCTCGCCGAGGTCCTCACCACCTGCACCGGCCTTACGGCCGGCGCGGTCGCCTCCCGCATCCTGCGCGCGGTGGAACGCTTCGCCGCGGAGCCCGCCTCGGACGACATGGCGATCCTGGCCTTCCGCGTCCCCCAGCAGCGCGAGGGCGACTGACCCCACTCGGGCCCCTGCCCTCGGCTCCGGCCACGGCAGGGGCCGGGGCCGAGGGCAGGGGAAGAGGGAACCGTTTCCGACCCAGAACGCAAAAAAGGCCCCCGCCAATTGGCGGGGGCCTTTTCCCTTGGAGCCCTTTAACGGAATCGAACCGTTGACCTTCTCCTTACCATGGAGACGCTCTACCGACTGAGCTAAAAGGGCGGGTTGTTCGGCGGCGTCCTACTCTCCCACAGGGTCCCCCCTGCAGTACCATCGGCGCTGAAAGGCTTAGCTTCCGGGTTCGGAATGTAAACCGGGCG
>NZ_JBICWZ010000013.1:0-188309 GCF_043199995.1 Streptomyces sp. NPDC048507
GGCGTGCCGGGCGGAAGCCCTCGTACTGGACGTACTCGGGATTTCGCCCGGTGCGGCGAGAGTGCGTGCCGGGCGTCGCGGGGCAGACACGACTTCGACGACAGCCCCTAGGGCGCCCCCGCCCGGCCGTGCGGGGCGGGGCGGGCGTTCCTACGATGGAACCGACCGTGCTCGGGGCCTCGGGGAGCGGAGGCGAGCCACCATGCCCACACCCCGACGCGCCGCCCCGCCCCGGCCCCGGCCCCGCACCCGTCGCGGCGGGGCCCCGGCGGCCGTCGCGGCCGCGCTGCTGCTCGTCCTCGCGGGCGCCGGAGCCGCCCCCGCGGCCGCCGCCCCCGCTCCCGCCACCGCCACGGCGGTGCGCGCGGACCTCGACCCGGTTACCGTGCGACGGCTCGACGCGGCGATCGGGGCGGTGATGGAGAAGACCGGGATCCCGGGCGTCAACATCGGCCTGTGGATTCCCGGGCGGGGCCAGTACGTGAAGGCCTTCGGCGTCGCCGACACCAGGAACCGCACGCCCCTGAAGACCGACATGTACAGCCGGATCGGCAGCGTCACCAAGACCTTCACCGTCACCGCGGTCCTCCAGCTCGTCGACCGGGGCAAGGTCGGCCTCGACGACCCCGTCTCGAAGTACGTCGACGGGGTCCCCGGCGGCGAGCACGTCACCGTGCGCCAGCTCGCCGCCATGCGCAGCGGGCTCTACAACTACACCGAGGACCCGCGGTTCCTCGACGCGCTGCGCGCCGACCCGCACCGGGCCTTCACCCCGCGCCAGGTGCTCGGGTACGCCTTCGCCCATCCGCCGAACTCCGCGCCGGGCACGAAGTGGCAGTACAGCAACACCAACACGGTGCTCCTGGGCCTGCTGGTGGAGAAGGTCTCCGGGCAGCCGCTGGCCGGTTACCTCCGGGAGCACGTCCTCGACCCGCTGAAGCTGTCCGCCACCTCGCTGCCGGCCGGGAGCGCCCTGCCCGAGCCGCACGCCCACGGCTACACGGACTTCGCCCCCGGCGGGGCGGTGGTCGACGCCACCGACTGGAACCCGTCCTGGGGCTGGGCGGCCGGGGCGATGATCTCCGGCCTGGAGGACCTGCGGACCTGGGTGCCCGCCCTGGTCGGCGGCGCCCTGCTGAAGCCCGCCACGCAGGCGGAACGGCTGCGCATGGGCCCGACGGGCGTCCCGGACCTCGGGTACGGCCTCGGCATCGCCGACTTCAACGGCTGGACCGGGCACAACGGCGACCTGCCCGGCTACGAGACGATCGCCGCCGGCCTGCCGGGGAACAAGGCCACCCTGGTGATCCTGATCAACTCCGACACCGACCGGGGCGGCTCGCTCAGCAGCCAGGTCGCGCACGCCGTCACGCGGATCGTCACCCCGGACCACGTGTGGAGCGCCCCCGCCCCCGTACCCGACACCCAGAGCTCGCCCTAGGGCCTTCCCGGCCCGCCCGCCGCCAGGTCGAGGTCGGCAGCGACGCGGGCCGCGACCTCCTCCGCGTACAGGGCGTCCGCGCGGTCGAAGGCGGGGCGCGAGGGGCCGCGCAGGAAGGTCAGGGCGCCCAGGGTGCGGCCGCGGCTGCGGAGCACCGTGCACAGGGCGTGGGCGGCCCCCTGCGGCCATTGGCGGGCGCCGGCCCAGTCGTCGGCCGGGCCGCCGGCGGGGGCGCTGGCCCGCACCGGGCCGATCCGGTCCAGCGCCTGGAGCGCCGGGTGGGAGGCCCCGTAGCGGACGGGGATCGCGCCGGGCCCGGGCAGCAGCAGGGCCAGGCCGGAGGAGGAGACGCCCGAGCGGACGAGCCGCCGCTCGGGGCCCGCCGTCCGCACCAGGTCGACCAGCGCGTGTTCCGCGAACCCGGCCAGCGCGAAGTCCAGCCGGACGGCGGCCGCCTCCGCCGGGTCCTCGCACTCGGCGGCGGCCCGTCCCGCGCGGTACAGCTGGTTGGCCCGGAACCGCAGCTGCCCGGTGTCCAGCTCGGCCTGCCGGGCCTCCGTGACGTCCTGGAACAGCCAGCCGACCCCCAGCGGTACGGGCTCCTCCGCGAGCGGCGAGGACAGCCGCAGGAACCCGCAGCGCCAGCAGCGCCGGCGCACGCCCTCCGGGGTGTTCACCGACACCCACAGCTCCATCGGGGCGGGCGGCGCCCCCTCGGCCAGCACGTGCTGGAGCGCACCCTCCAGTTCCTCGACGCCCTGCGCGAGCAGGTCGGCGAGCGGCCGTCCGAGCAGGGCGGTGCGGCCCGCTCCGAAGGCGCGGGCCGCGTGGGTGTTGACCACCGCCGGGCGCAGGTCCACGTCGACGAGGACGACCCCCCAGGAGGCGTCGTCCATCAGCGCCTCGCTGAGGGCGATGGAGCGTTCCAGATCGATCTGGGCGTGCACCTCGCTGAAGGCGCAGTAGACCCCCGCCGGTTTCCCGTCGGCGCCCGGCACCCCGGCGGACTGGGTGCGGACGAGGATCCGGCCACCCTCCTTGGTCAGCAGGGCGAACTCGTGGACCTGGCGGCCCGCCGCGTGCTGGGCCGCCATCAGCCGTTCCTGCACGTCGTCCGCGTCTGCGGGGCGCGCGGCCCAGCCCGCGAAGCCGCGGCGGCCGACGGCTTCGGCGGCGCTCCAGCCGAGGACCCGCTCGGCCTCGCGGTTCCAGTGGGTGATCACGCCGTCGGAGTCGAACGCGCACAGGGCGGCGTCCATCCCGTCGAGCAGCGCTGCGAGCAGATCGTCGGCGGCGGTATCGGAACGTCCGGAAGCACTCACCTGGCACCCCCTGCAGGTGTTCGCGTGTGCGGCACGTCAGATCATTGAACTGGAACGTGACCCACACCACACCCGCTTCCCGGAATCGTCCCGGAATGTCCGCCCGGCCGGGCGCCGGTTTCCGGCGCCGTCAGTCGAGGCTGACGATCAGGACCAGCGCGACGACGAAGACCACGAGGAAGATCCCGCAGCCCCACAGCATCCCCGCCATCACCCGGCCCTCCCGGACCACCTGGCGCTCCATCCGGGCCCGCGCCCGCGGGTCGGGGGCCCAGTCCGGGCCGCGCAGCTCCTCCCAGGCGGCCCTGATCAGGCCGATCTCGCGGACGACGTCCACGTGGTTGTCGTCCACGTACATGAGCTGGACCCGGCGCCCGGTGGCGTCGTACGCGTACGAGATCGTGCGCGGCTGGTTCTTGGCCATGGCCGCGCCGGGATTGGGCACGGCCCGGATCTCCTGGATGTCCTCCCAGGCCAGCCGACGGCTCCCGGTGAAGCGGCGCACCCTGATGCCCTTGAGGTCGGCGGAGGTCGCGCAGCGCTTCGAGGCCCACAGCAGCCAGCCGAAGAGGGCCAGCACCAGCGCGATGAGCAGCAGCTTCACCTCGCCGGGCGCGCCGTCCAGGGTGACCACGGACAGCACGATCCCCGGCGTGCCGATCCCCGCGGCGACGTAGACGGCGGACATCTGCTGGGACCGGATCCGGTAGTCGCGCGGCAGCAGCTCGGCGTTCATGACACCCCTCCCCCGATGGCGGAGGAGCCAGTGTAGGGACCGACTCCCTTGCGGAGAAGGGTAGTTGGGAGGGCCACTCGAAGCCGAGGGAGGGGCGCGGAGGGGCGCGGAGGAGGGCCGGAAAAATAAGGTTGAGGACCTCCGCGGGGAGGCCTAGGCTCTGCCGTACACGAGAAGGGAGGTGGTTCCCGAAATGTACGGAAACCGGACGCGTGAGGTGACTGCGGGCTAACGGCCCGTCGTCGCACGCACCCAGTGCGGTGCCCGGCGGGTTCGCCGAGCGCCAATCCCAAGCAGTCACCCGACCCGCGGGCTCGCCGGTACGTCCGGCCGGCTCCTCTCACTGCAGGAGAGGAACCCGAGCCCGCGGGTCGTCTGCATGTCCCGGCCCTCAGGGGCAGAGGCGCTCCACGTGCCACCTGCCGCCGTCCAGGACGTAGCGCAGCCGGTCGTGCAGCCGGTTCTCGTGGCCCTGCCAGAACTCCACCGCGTCGGGCACCACCCGCACCCCGCCCCACTGCGGCGGCACCGGGACCTGCTCGCCCTCCGGATAGCGCGCCTCCAGCTCCGCGTACCGGCGGTCCAGCTCGGCGCGCGAGGCGATCACCGCCGACTGCTCGCTCGCCCAGGCGCCCAGCTGGGAGCCGTGCGGACGGGACCGGAAGTAGGCGGCCGTCTCGTCCCGGCCGGTCCGGGCGGCGCTGCCGGTGACGATGACCTGCCGGGCGATCGGATGCCAGGGGAAGAGCAGCGAGACGTACGGGTTCGCGTCGATCTCGCGGCCCTTGCGGGATCCGTAGTTGGTGAAGAAGACGAAGCCCCGCTCGTCGAACTGCTTGAGCAGCACCGTACGGGAGCTGGGGCGGCCCTCGGGGGTGGCCGTGGAGACGACCATCGCGTTGGGCTCGAAGACGTGCGCGACGGCGGCCTGCTGGAACCAGCGGGCGAACTGCGCCATGGGCGTGTCCGCCAGGGCCCCCTCCTCGACGAGCTCGGAGCGGTACTGCCTGCGCATGACGGCGGGGTCAAGGTCCTGATGGGTCACGCGGGCCATCCTGCCGCAGGACGGCTGCGGCGGGTGTGCCGTATGTCACGCTTCCGAAGCCCGGGCGGACCGGACAAAATCTTGGGGCCGGTCCGAGGGTCCCCGCACGGATGACCATCGGCCGTGCCGGGCATCAACGGGGATGACCGCGCCGGACCGCGAATCACGCCGGGAGCCGCGCGTGTTCGCACTATCTGAGGAGCCGCCTGATGTCCGATTTCGTACCCGGACTCGAAGGGGTCGTCGCGTTCGAGACGGAGATCGCCGAGCCCGACAAGGAAGGCGGATCGCTCCGCTACCGGGGGGTGGACATCGAAGACCTGGTCGGCCACGTCTCCTTCGGGAACGTCTGGGGCCTGCTGGTCGACGGTGCGTTCAACCCCGGCCTGCCGGCCGCCGAACCCTTCCCCATCCCGGTGCACTCGGGCGACATCCGCGTCGACGTCCAGTCCGCGCTCGCCATGCTCGCGCCCGTGTGGGGCCTGAAACCGCTGCTCGACATCGACGTGGCGACCGCGCGCGACGACCTGGCGCGGGCCGCCGTCATGGCGCTGTCCTACGTCGCCCAGTCCGCCCGCGGCCAGGGCCTGCCGATGGTCCCGCAGCGCGAGATCGACAAGGCCGAGTCCGTCGTCGAGCGGTTCATGATCCGCTGGCGGGGCGAGCCCGACCCGCGCCACGTCAAGGCCGTCGACGCCTACTGGACCTCCGCCGCCGAGCACGGCATGAACGCCTCCACCTTCACCGCCCGGGTGATCGCCTCGACCGGCGCGGACGTCGCCGCCGCGCTGTCCGGCGCGGTGGGCGCGATGTCCGGGCCGCTGC
Source organism: Streptomyces sp. NPDC048507 (assembly GCF_043199995.1). Classification (NCBI taxonomy): domain Bacteria; kingdom Bacillati; phylum Actinomycetota; class Actinomycetes; order Kitasatosporales; family Streptomycetaceae; genus Streptomyces; species Streptomyces sp. NPDC048507. The sequence continues at coordinate 5,370 of NZ_JBICWZ010000013.1, forward strand.
ACGGCGGGGCGCCGTCCCGCGTACTCGGCATGATCGAGGAGATCGAGCGCACCGGCGACGCCGTGGCGTACGTGAAGAAGGCCCTGGACAAGGGCGAGCGCCTGATGGGCTTCGGGCACCGCGTCTACCGGGCCGAGGACCCGCGCGCCCGCGTGCTGCGGCGCACGGCCAAGGAGCTGGACGCCCCGCGCTACGAGGTGGCCGCCGCGCTGGAGAAGGCCGCGCTGGAGGAGCTGCACGCCCGCCGGCCCGACCGGGTACTGGCGACCAACGTGGAGTTCTGGGCCGCGATCATGCTGGACTTCGCGGAGGTCCCGGCGCACATGTTCACCTCCATGTTCAGCTGCGCCCGTACCGCCGGCTGGTCGGCGCACATCCTGGAGCAGAAGCGCACCGGGCGCCTGGTGCGGCCGTCGGCCCGCTACATCGGGCCGGGCCGGCGCAACCCCGCGGACATCGAGGGGTACGCGGACATCGCCGAGACCGCGTAGGCCCGCGGCGGGCGGTCCGGACGCGGCGCCGTGTCCCGATGGGGGCGCGGCGCCCCGGGTCGTCCGGGGGGCCTCGGGGCGCGGGCCCGGCGGGCCGCCCCGGGGGCCTCGGGTCAGGGGCGGGCCGTGAAGAGGGCTTCGGTGATCTCCGTGACCTCGCTGAAGCCGAGCCTGCGGTACAGGCCGACGGCGGTGGCGTTGTCCGCGCGGACGTTCAGCCCGATGTGGTCCACGCCCCGCGCCAGCCGACGGCACAGCTCGGCGACGCACGCGCCGCCGGCGCCCCGCCCGCGCACCCGCGGGTGCGTGGCGACGTTCCCGATCGCGGCCACCCGGTAGGTGAGCGAGTGGACGTGCACGCCCGCCACCGCGACGAGCCGTCCGTCCTGCCTGGCCCCGACGTACTGGCCGGTGTCGAGCATCCGGTGGTCGAACCAGTTGCCCGGGTACGCCTGCGCGAACAGCTCGGTCAGCTCCGGCAGGTCGGCACGGGACAGCGGGGCCGGCCGCCACGGTCCGGCCGGATGCCGCGCGGCCCGGTCCGGTTCGGTCAGCTCCATCCGCAACAGGGTTCCCTGCGGCCGTACCTCGTACGCGGACTCCAGCGCCTTCGCGGCGGTTCCGGTCAGGTGCCCGAGGAAGCGCCGGGGCAGCACGGGCAGCAGCGCCTCGGCCAGTTCCTCCAGGGCGGCGGCCCGCTCGGGGCGGGTGAAGCCGAGCAGGGTCGGCGTCTCGCCGACCGTGTACAGCAGCGCCACCGGCCCGTCCTCCCCGACCGTGTACCAGCTGGTGTGCGGCCACAGGAGGTCGTCCAGGTCACCCAGCTCCATCAGGTGCAGGGCCGGATCGCGGGCGAAGCGGTCGGCCAGGGCGGATCGGTCGTGCAGGCTGCGCAAGGTCACCCGCACACCCTACGGGCGGCTCAGGCGAGGGCCGCGTCGAGGATGCGCGACCACTGCGCGACCACCCGGGCCCGGCGGGCCGTGTCGTCGGTGAGGACGTTGGCCAGGCCGAGGCCCCGGGCCATGTCCAGGAGGCCCTGCACGGTCTCCCGTACGCCGGGCACCGACTCGTCGGCGCCCAGCAGCTCCACCGCGATGCGATGGGTCTCCCGGCCCACGCGGGCCTCCAGCTCGGTGACGCGGGGGCGCAGCTGCTCCTCGTTGGAGGCCGCCACCCAGAGCTGGAGGGCGGCCCGGAAGAGGGCGCCGGTGTACAGGTCGATCAGGGCCTCGACGACCGCCGGACGTGGGGCCGGAGCGGCGTGGAACAGCTCTCGCAGGGCGGTGGAGCGCTCCTCGGCGACGTACTCGACGGCCGCCGTGAAGAGCTCCTCCCGGGTGCGGAAGTGGTGCTGGGCGGCGCCGCGCGAGACCCCGGCGCGTTCGGCGACCACGCCGACGGTGGAGCCCGCCCAGCCGTGGTCCGCCAGGCAGGACACCGCCGCCTCCAGGAGGTGGCGGCGGGTGACCCTGCTGCGGGCCTGCTTCGGCTCCTGGCGGGGGGTGGCGGCGGGCTGGGGGGCGGCGCTGGGCCGGGGGGCGCTGGGCTGGGGGGCGCCCGTGGTCAGCGTGCCCACGAGGGCTCCCGGCGTTCGAAGCGGGCGGTGATGCCCTCGCGGGCCTCGTCGGAGGCGAAGAGCCGGGCGGAGAGTTCGCTCAGGCGGGAGCCCTGCTCAGCGAGGTCGGCCCGGAGGCCGGCGGTGACGAGCGCCTTGGTCTGCGCCAGTGCGCCGGGGGCGGCCTTGCGGAGCCCGTCGAGGACGGGCCGCAGGGCCTGGTCGAGGTCCTCGCCGGGGCCGGTGTGGAGGGTGAGGAGGCCGATGCGGGCCGCCTCGGCGGCGTCGAAGCGTTCGCCGGTCAGGAAGTAGCGGTTGGCCGCGCGCGGGTCGAGCCGGGGCAGCAGGGGGATCGAGATGACCGCGGGGGCCAGGCCGAGGTGGGTTTCGGTCAGCGCGAACGAGGCCTCCGGACCGGCTGCCGCGATGTCGCAGACGCCGAGCAGGCCGAGGCCGCCCGCCCGGACGTGGCCGCTCACGCGGGCGACGACCGGCACGCGCAGCTCGGCGATCTCGCGGAGCAGGGCGAGGAAGTCGGCGGGGTCGCAGGGGGACTTGAGGTCGGCGCCCGCGCAGAAGGTGGTGCCGGTGTGGGTGAGGAGGACGGCCCGGGTGGCGGGGTCGGCCGCGGCGGCGGCGAGGGCCGCCCGGAGGGCGGCGACGAGGGTGCCGGAGAGGGCGTTGCGGTTGGCCGGGGAGTCCAGGGTGAGGGTGGTGATGCCGGACGCGGGGGCGGCGGCGTGCACTGGTGGGGCCATGTCTCCTCCGGAGGGGGGCGGGTGGGGCGGGGGCCGGGGCGGGTCGGGGGTGGGGCCGGGGCCGGTGCCGGGGCGGGGCACCGTCCGGGACGGGCATGATTTATGGCGCCCTGTCCGCGTCCGAGTGTGCGGGCGGCACCGCGCGCCAACAAATCACGTTTTAGTCCCGGACGGCACCCCGCCCCGTCCCCGTCCCCGGCCTGGGGAGCGGACCGTGGGCCCGTCCGTGGCCTGGGCCTGGGGAGCGGACCGTGGGCCCGTCCGCGGCCTGGGCCTGGGGAGCGGACCGTGGGCCCGTCCGCGGCCTGGGCCTGGGGAGCGGACCGTGGGCCCGTCCGCGGCCTGGGCCTGGGGGCGGTGCGGTCAGTACGACTTGGGGAGGCCCAGGGTTTGGTGGGAGATGAAGTTGAGGATCATCTCGCGGCTGACCGGGGCGATGCGGGCCACGCGGGAGGCGGTGATGAGGGAGGCCAGGCCGTAGGCGCGGGTGAGGCCGTTGCCGCCGAGGGTGTGGACGGACTGGTCCACCGCCTTGACGCAGGCTTCGCCGGCCGCGTACTTGGCCATGTTCGCCGCCTCGCCCGCGCCCATGTCGTCGCCCGTGTCGTAGAGGTGAGCCGCCTTCTGCATCATCAGGCGGGCCAGCTCCAGGTCGACGTGGGCCGCCGCGAGGGGGTGGGCGACGGCCTGGTGGGCGCCGATGGGGTCCTTCCAGACCTGGCGGGTCTTCGCGTAGTCCACGGCCTTGGCGAGGGCGTAGCGGCCCATGCCGATCGCGAAGGCCGCCGTCATGATCCGCTCGGGGTTCAGGCCCGCGAAGAGTTGCAGGAGGCCCGCGTCCTCGTCCCCGACGAGGGCGGAGGCGGGGAGCCGGACGTCGTCCAGGGTGAGTTCGAACTGCTTCTCCGCCGCCTGGAGTTCCATGTCGATCACCGAGCGGCCGAAGCCCGGGGCGTCGCGGGGGACGATGAACAGGCAGGGCTTGAGGCGGCCGGTGCGGGAGTCCTCGGTGCGGCCGACGATCAGGGTGGCGTCGGCGATGTCCACGCCGGAGATGAAGACCTTGCGGCCGGTCAGGAGCCAGTCGTCGCCGTCGCGGCGGGCGGTGGTGGTGATGCGGTGGGAGTTGGACCCGGCGTCGGGTTCGGTGATGCCGAAGGCCATCGTGCGGCTGCCGTCGGCGAGGCCGGGGAGCCACTCGCGCTTCTGGGACTCCGTGCCGAAGCGGGCGATGACCGTGCCGCAGATGGCCGGGGAGACCACCATCATCAGCAGGGGGCAGCCCGCGGCGCCGAGCTCCTCCAGGACGATGGAGAGTTCCGCTATGCCGCCACCCCCGCCGCCGTACTCCTCGGGGAGGTTGACCCCGAGGTAGCCGAGCTGCGCGGCGTCCGCCCACAGCTCGTCGGGGTGGCCGCCCTCGCGGGCGCGGCCGGCCAGGTAGTCGCGGCCGTACTTGCGGCCGAGGGCGGCCACCGCCGCGCGCAGGGCCTGGTGTTCGTCGGATTCGATGGGGCTCATGCTTCCTCCTGGACTACGGCGAGCAGGGCGCCGAACTCGACCTGTTGGCCGGTGGCGGCGTGGAGCGCGGTGAGCGTGCCGGAGGCGGGGGCGAGGATGCGGTGCTCCATCTTCATGGCCTCCAGCCAGAGCAGGGGCTGCCCGGCGGTGACGGCGGTGCCGGGGGCGAGTCCCTCGGCGACGCGGACGACGGTGCCGGGCATGGGGGCGAGCAGGGAGCCCGGTGCGGTGCGGTCCTGGGGATCGGGGAACCGGGGGACGGGGACGAGGGCGTGGGCGCCGAGCGGGGAGTCGACGTAGACCGTGTCGGCGGTGTGTTTCACGTGAAACACGCGCCGGACGCCGTCGACTTCGAGGGTGACCAGGGCGGAGGTGGCGGCCAGGACCCGGACCCCGGGGTGGTCCACGGGCCCGTACTGGACCTCGTACTCGGTGCCCGCGGCGGTGTAGCGGCGGGTCTGCGGCTGCGAGCGCAGGTTGCGCCAGCCGCCGAGGCGGGCGGCGAGCGGGGCGCCCTCGGCCGGGGCCGCGCCGGCGAGGGCGGCGGCCAGGGCCGCGAGGGTGGCGTCCGGGGCGTCCCCGGTGAGGGCCGGCAGGTGGCGTTCGTAGAAGCCGGTGTCGGGCGCTCCGGCGGTGAACTCCGGGTGGCGCAGGGAGCGCACGAGGAGGTCGCGGTTGGTGGTGAGGCCGTGGATGCGGGCGCCGGCCAGGGCGCGGGCCAGGACGCGGACCGCCTCGGCGCGGGTCGGTGCGTGGGCGACGACCTTGGCGAGCATCGGGTCGTAGTGGATCCCGACCGGGTCCCCGGCGCTGAAGCCGGTGTCGACGCGGACCCCGTCCGGGAGGTCGAGGGTGTGCAGGGTGCCGGTCTGCGGGCGCCAGTCCAGGGCCGGGTCCTCGGCGTAGAGACGGGCTTCGACGGCGTGCCCGGAAGGCTCGGGGGGTGTGGGCGGCAGGGCCGCGCCCTCGGCGATGCGCAGCTGGAGGGCGACCAGATCGAGGCCGAAGACGGCTTCGGTGACGGGGTGTTCGACCTGGAGGCGGGTGTTCATCTCCAGGAAGTACGGGCGGCCGTCGGCGGTGACGAGGAACTCGACGGTGCCCGCGCCCCGGTAGGCGACCGCGCGGGCGGCGGCGACGGCGGCCTCGTGCAGGGTGGTGCGCAGGGGGGCCGGGAGGCCGGGGGCGGGGGCTTCCTCGATGACCTTCTGGTGGCGGCGCTGGAGGGAGCAGTCGCGGGTGCCGAGGGCCCAGACGGTGCCGTGGGCGTCGGCCAGGACCTGTACTTCGACGTGGCGGCCGCGCTCCACGTACGGCTCGGCGAAGACCTCCCCGTCGCCGAAGGCGGAGGCTGCTTCGGCGGTGGCCGCCTCCAGGGCCTCCTTGAGGGCGTCGAGGTCGCGCACCACGCGCATGCCGCGGCCGCCGCCTCCCGCGGCGGCCTTCAGGAGGAGGGGCAGGTCGGCGGGGGTGGCGGTGGCCGGGTCGACGGGGTCGAGGAGCGGGACCCCGGCGGCGCGCATCAGGTCCTTGGCCCGGGTCTTGGAGGCCATGGCCTCGATGGCCCCGGGCGGCGGCCCGATCCAGGTGAGACCGGCGGCGATGACCTGCCGGGCGAAGTCCGCGTTCTCGGAGAGGAAGCCGTAGCCGGGGTGGACGGCGTCGGCTCCGGCGGCGAGGGCCGCGCCGATGACCAGGTCGGCGCGCAGGTAGGTGTCGGCGGGGGCCGCGCCGGGGAGGCGGACGGCGGCGTCGGCGGTGCGCACGTGCAGGGCGTCAGCGTCGGGGTCGGAGTGGACGGCGACGGTGGCCAGGCCGAGGGCGCGGGCCGTGCGGAAGATCCGTACGGCGATCTCGCCCCGGTTGGCGACGAGGAGGGAGCTGATCGGGTTCGTCATCTGCGGGCTCACATCCGGAAGACGCCGAAGCCGCCACGGGCGCCCTCGACGGGGGCGTTGTGGACGGCCGACAGGCACAGGCCGAGGACGGTACGGGTGTCGCGGGGGTCGATGACCCCGTCGTCGTACAGCCGCCCGGAAAGGAAGAGGGGGAGGGATTCGGACTCGATCTGCGCCTCGACGAAGGCGCGCATCCCGGCGTCCTGTTCCTCGTCGTACGGGAGGCCCTTCGCGGCGGCCGACTGGCGGGAGACGATCGACAGGACGCCGGCGAGCTGGGCGGGGCCCATGACGGCGGACTTGGCGCTGGGCCAGGCGAAGAGGAAGCGGGGCTCGTAGGCGCGTCCGCACATGCCGTAGTGGCCGGCGCCGTAGCTGGCGCCGATGAGGACGGAGAGGTGCGGGACGCGGGAGTTGGACACCGCGTTGATCATCATCGAGCCGTGTTTGACGATGCCGCCCTGCTCGTACTCCTTGCCCACCATGTAGCCGGTGGTGTTGTGGAGGAACAGGAGCGGGATGTCGCGCTGGTTGGCGAGCTGGATGAACTGGGCGGCCTTCTGCGATTCGGCGCTGAACAGGACGCCCTGGGCGTTGGCGAGGATGCCGACGGGGTAGCCGTGGAGGCTGGCCCAGCCGGTGACGAGGCTGGTGCCGTAGAGGGGCTTGAACTCGTCGAAGTCGGAGGCGTCGACGAGGCGGGCGATGACCTCGCGGGGGTCGAAGGGGGTCTTCAGGTCCGCCGGGACGATGCCGAGGAGTTCCTCGGGGTCGTAGAGGGGTTCGGGGGCGGGCGGCGGATCCTGGTGCGGTTTGCGGTGGTTGAGGCGGGCCACGATGCGGCGGGCCTGGCGGATGGCGTCGTACTCGTCGACGGCGTAGTGGTCGGCGAGGCCGGAGGTGCGGGCGTGCATGTCGGCGCCGCCCAGGGACTCGTCGTCGCTCTCCTCGCCGGTGGCCATCTTCACGAGGGGCGGACCGCCGAGGAACACCTTGGAACGGTCCTTGATCATGACCGTGTGGTCGGACATGCCGGGGATGTACGCGCCTCCGGCGGTGGAGTTGCCGAAGACGACGGCGACGGTCGGGATGCCGTCGGCCGAGAGCCGGGTGAGGTCGCGGAAGACCGCCCCGCCCGGGATGAAGATCTCCTTCTGGGAGGGCAGGTCGGCGCCGCCGGACTCGACGAGGCTCACGCAGGGCAGCCGGTTCTGTCGGGCGATCTCGTTGGCCCGCAGCGCCTTCTTCAGGGTCCAGGGGTTGCTGGCGCCGCCGCGGACGGTGGGGTCGTTGGCGGTGATCAGGCAGGCGACGCCCTCGACGGTGCCGATGCCGGTGACCATCGAGGCGCCGACGGGGTGGTCGCTGCCCCAGGCGGCGAGCGGGGACAGCTCCAGGAACGGGGTGTCGGGGTCGAGGAGCAGCTCGACGCGCTCGCGGGCCAGCAGCTTGCCGCGCTGCCGGTGGCGGGCCGTGTACTTCTCGCCGCCGCCCGCGAGGGCCTTGGCGTGCTCGGCGTCGAGTGCGGCGAGGCGTTCCAGGGCGGCCGTACGGGCCCGCTCGTGTTCGGGGGCGGCGGGGTCGACGGCGGTGCGCAGACGGGTCATGAGCGGGGCCCCTCCGGGGTGGCTGACGGGTCGACGGGGGCGGGCGCGGGGGCCGGGGCGGGGGCCGGGGCGGGCGGCAGGAGGTGGGTCGGGACGTCCAGGTGCCGGGCGCGGAGCCATTCGCCGAGGGCCTTGGCCTGGGGGTCGAAGCGGTGGCCGGACGCGACGCCGTCGCCGAGGAGGCCGGGAACGGTGAAGTTCAGCGCGCGCAGGTTCGGGAGTTCGTGGCGGGTGACGGGCAGCGCGGCCGTCTCGGGGAGCAGCGCCTGGAGCCGCGCGGTGGTGAGGGTGGCGCGCAGCCACGGCCAGGCCGCCTCGTCGGCGGCCCAGACGCCGATGTTGGCGTCGCCGCCCTTGTCCCCGCTGCGGGCTCCGGCCACCAGGCCGAGGGGGGCCCGGGTGGTGGGCACCCCGGGATCCGCACCGGGGGCCGCTCCGGCGGGGCCGGGGTCCGTGGCGGGCGGGTCCGTGGCGGGCGGGTCCTGGGCGGGCCGGTCCGTGGCGGGCGGGTCCGTGGCGGGCGGGGCCGTGGCGGGCGGGTCCTGGGCGGGCCGGGCCGTGGGGGGCGGGTCCTGGGCGGGCCGGGCCGTGGGGGGCGGCGTCCGGGACACCGGCGGGGCGGGCGGGACCGGGAGGCGGGCGCCGTCCGGGAGGACCGCCGTGTGCGGGACCCGGCCGGCGGGGACGGTGGCCGCGGTGAAGACGCCATAGGGCTGGGCCGGGCCGGGCGGGGAGGTGACGTGGAAGCCCGGGTAGCTGCCCAGGGCCAGTTCGACCGCCGCCGAGGTCAGGGCGCGGCCGACCCGGTCGGGAGAGGCGTCGCGGACCACCAGCCGCAGCAGGGCGCTGGCCGTCTCCTCGGTGGCGGCGTCCTCGTGGTCGGTCCGGGCCAGCGTCCACGCGGCGGAGGCCACCTCCGCGAGGGGGCCGGCCAGCTGCTCGCGCACCAGGGCGGCCTTGGCTTCGACGTCGAGGCCGGTCAGCACGAAGACGACCTCGTTGCGCCAGCCCCCGATGCGGGTCACGCCCACCTTGAGGGTGGCCGGCGGGGGCTCCCCCACGGTCCCGCTGATGCGCACCCGGTCCTCGCCGTCGGGCTCCAGGCGTACGGTGTCGAGCCGGGCGGTGACGTCCGGGCCGAGGTAGCGCGCGCCCTGGGTCTCGTACAGGAGCTGCGCGGTGACCGTGCCAGGGGTGACGGCCCCGCCGGTGCCGGGGTGCTTGGTGATCACCGCCGTGCCGTCCTCGGAGATCTCCGCGAGCGGGAAGCCGGGGCGGCGCACGTCGTGGGCGGTGAAGAAGGAGTAGTTGCCGCCGGTGGCCTGGGTTCCGCACTCCAGGACGTGTCCGGCGACGACCGCTCCCGCCAGCCGGTCGTGGTCCTCGGGGCTCCAGTCGAACCACCAGGCGGCGGGCCCGCTGACCAGGGCCGCGTCGGTGACCCGGCCCGTCACGACCACGTCCGCGCCCGCCCGCAGGCAGGCGGTGATCCCGGCGCCGCCGAGGTAGGCGTTGGCCGTGAGCGCGCCCTCCTCGTACGGCATGAGGTCATCGCCCTCGACGTGCGCGACGCTGACGGGGACGCCCGCCTTCGCGGCGAGTTCCCGTACGGCGGCCGCCAGCGCGGCGGGGTGCAGGCCGCCCGCGTTGGTGACGATCCGCACGCCCTTCTCGTGCGCGAGGCCCAGGCAGTCCTCCAGCTGCCGCAGGAAGGTCTTGGCGTAGCCGAGGCCGGGGTCCTTCAGGCGGTCGCGGCCGAGGATGAGCATGGTCAGCTCGGCCAGGTAGTCCCCGGTCAGCACGTCCAGCGGACCGCCGGTCAGCATCTCGCGCAGGGCGCCGAGCCGGTCCCCGTAGAAGCCGGAGGCGTTGGCGATGCGCAGCGGGCGGCGGCCCATCAGGCCCCCCGCGGGGCGCGGCCGGAGCCGGCCGGGCCGGCGAAGGCCTGGGCGATGTCCAGCCAGCGGGCGGCGTCGGGGCCGGTGGCGGTGAGGCCGAGGTCGGCGCGGTGGGCGCGCTGGGTGACGAGGAGGCAGAAGTCGAGGGCGGGGCCGGTGACGCGCTGCGAGGCGTCGGCGGGCCCGTACACCCACACCGCGCCGCCGTCGGGGGCGCCGAGCTCGACCCGGAACTCCCCGTCGGGCAGCGGAAGTCCCCGTACGGCGTACGCGTAGTCGCGGGCCCGTACGCCGATCCGCGCGACGTGCCGCAGCCGGGCGGTCGGGGTCCGGGAGACGCCGAGGGCGTCGGCGACGTCCTGGCCGTGCGCCCAGGTCTCCATCAGGCGGGCGCTCGCCATGGAGGCGGCCTTCATCGGGGGCCCGTACCAGGGGAAGCGGGCGTCGGCCGAAGCCTCGGCGAGCGCGGCGCCGAGGGTGCGGCGGCCCTCGCGCCAGCGGGCGAGCAGGGCGGCCGGGTCCAGCCGGGCTCCTTGCGCCGCGCCGTCGTCGACGAACGTGCCGGGGGCCTTCAGGGCCTCCTCGGCCTGGCGCGCGAAGCCGTCGGCGTCGGTGAGGGCGAGCAGCGCGGCCCGGTCGGTCCAGTGCAGGTGGGCGATCTGGTGGGCGATGCTCCAGCCGTCGGCGGGCGTGGGCCGTGCCCAGTCGGGCCCGGGCAACGCGGCTACCAGAGCGTCGAGTTCCCCACCCTCCTCCCGTAGATCGGCGAAGACGGCGACGGCGGACGGATCGGGCACGGCGTGCTCCCCTCTCGGCGTGGGGGGAAGCCTGGCAGCCACCGGCAAAACAATCAAGCATGCTTGCATGATTTTCGCCGGGCCCACCCGATTCCCGCCACGGCCGCCAACTTCCTTCGACTGCGGGCCGGTTGGCCACCGCCGTCCACCGCCCGCGCACCGCGCTCCGGCGGCGGTAGCACGGCCGGAGGGATCCGGCCGTGCGCCGGGAAGCGGCGGGAGGCCGGGCGGGGGCGCGCCGATACTGGGGCTCCGCCACCCGCCCGCCCCCACGCGCCGGCACAGCCACATCCCCATCCGCACCCGTCCGTCCGCACCGATCGACGACCGCCGGCATCGACGACACCCGACGACGAGGATGAAACGCCGTGTATCCAGCAGCGCTCTCGCTCCATCCCGAACTCGACGCGACCGCCCTCGCGGTGTTCGCCGCCGCCCTGGAGAGCGGCGACACCGCCGGGCTGCCGCCCGCCCGCGCCGCGGAGGTGGAGGCCGTCCGGGAGGCCGCGGTCTTCAGCCGCGGCAAGGTGGCCGGTACGGGCGGGGACCTGCTCGACGCCGCGCTCTGGCGGCACACCGGCTCCGCGCCCCGCGCGGCCGTGGTCATGCCCGCGTCGTGGACGCCGCTGGGCTGGGTGCTGTACGCCGTCCAGGCGAGCGTCCTCGCCGCCCGCGGCTACGACGTCCTCGCCTACACCGCCCGCGGGTTCGCCGCCTCCGAGGGACAGGCGGACGCCGCCGGACCGCTCGACGTCGCCGACGGCGGCCGGGCCCTGGACCACCTGCTGGAGCGCACGGCCGGTCCCGTCACCCGGATCGGCTTCCTCGGCCAGTCCTTCGGCGCGGGCATCGCCCTGCTCGTCGCCGCGCACGACCCCCGGGTGGACGCGGTGGCGGCGCTCGGCGGCTGGGGCGACCTCGCAGAGGTGTTCCACGAGAACGACACCCCGCGCGCCTCCGCCGTCCGGGCCCTGCACGCGGCCGCGGCCCGGGCCCGGCTGAGCCCGCGCACCGAGCGGGTGCTCGCGGACGTGCCCGCCGGGCGGGACGCCGGGGAGGGCCTGCGGTGGGCGGAGCAGCGCTCGCCCACCGCCCACGTCAAGGAGCTCAACCGGCGCCGGGTGCCGGTGTTCCTCTCCCACGCCTGGCACGACACGCTCTTCCCGGTCAACCAGACCCTGGAGCTGTTCGGCGAACTCACCGGCCCCAAAAGGCTCGACCTCTCCATCGGCGACCACGGGGCCGCCGAGGCCCCGGGCCTGGCCGGCCTGCCGAACCGGATCTGGACCGACGCCCACCGCTGGTTCGACCACCACCTCGGGGACGCCGGCAACGGCATCGCCGACGAGGGCCAGATCCTCGGCGAGGTCATGTGGAGCCGCACCCTGGAACCCCGCCCCACCTGGCACGCCCTCACCCGGCGGGTCCGCCGCCTGCACCTGAACGGCTCCGGGGAGCTGGCCGAGGCGCCCGAGGCCGGCTGGACGGCCGGGGTGGTGTGCGGGGTGGACACCCCGGTGGTGGTCGCGGACGAGCACGTGCGCTCCGGGTACGCGGAGCTTTCGGGCCGGCCGAAGTCCTACCCGGCCGGCGCCCTCGACCGTACGGTGGCCGCCGTCTGGACCGCCGCGCCCGCCCGCGAGACCACCCGGCTGCGCGGCACCCCCCGGCTCCGCGTCACCTACCGGGCCGCGAACCCGGGCTCCTCGTTCGTCGCGTACCTGCTGGACCTGGCGCCCGACGGCTCGGCGCGGCTCGTCTCGCACGCCCCGTACAGCGACCTCGGCTCCGCCCCCGACAGCCTGGTCGGCGCCGGCCTCGACCTCCAGGCCACCGCCTACGACGTCCCGCCCGGCCACCGCCTGATGCTGGTGGTGTCCGGACGGGACCCCTTCTACGGTGACGCCAACCTCCCCCGCGCCACCCTCGCGTTCACCTCCCCCGAGCCCACCCCCTCGTACCTCGACCTGCCCCTGGACTGACCCCCGTACAGATCAGGGCGCGAGGTCGCCGACCGTGGCCGCCACCGGGCCGAAGACGTCGGCGATGGTGGTCAGGCTCGCGGTCTGGAGGGTGGCGGCGGGCACGAGGGTGCCGTCCGGCGCGGCCAGCGACCGGGTGGCGGTGGCCTCGGCGACGACCGTGGGCCGGAAGCCGAGGTTGAAGGCGCCCTGCGCGGTGAACTGGACGCACATGTGGGTCATGAACCCGGCCAGCACCAGGTCGGTTCCGGCCCCCAGGTCGCGCAGCGTCTTCTCCAGGCCGGTGCCGTGGAAGGCGTTGGGGACCTGCTTGACGACGACGGGCTCGCCCTCGGCGGGCGCGACCTCGGGGCTGATGGCGCCGAGCTCGGAGGTGAGGTCGTAACCGGCGTCCGCGACGTGGACGACCGGGATGCCGGCCGCACGGGCGGCGGCGAGCAGCCGGGCCCCGGCGGCCAGGGCCTCCTCGGCGCCGTCGAGGGCCATGACGCCGCTGCGGTAGGTGTTCTGGAAGTCGATCAGGACCAGGGTGGTGTCGGCGAGGCGGGGCAGCGTGTTGTCGAGGCCGATGACGTCGCGCAGGGTCTTGGAGGCGGTCACGGAAGGGTCCTTTCGGTGGACGGATGCGGCGGGAAGGCGGTGGGTGGAGCGGGAACGGGGCACGGCGGAGCCGCGGGTGCGGCCCGCGTACCGGGTCGGGAAGCGAAGGGGCGCCGGGGCGCCGGGGCCGGAGCTCCGGGGCGCCGGGGCCGGGCGGGCCGGGTCGTCCGGGCGGGCCGGCGGGCCGGGTCAGGAGGCGGTGCGGAAGCGGCGGCGGTAGGTCGCCGGGGTGGTGCCGAGCTGCTTGCGGAACGCGCGGTGCAGGGTCTCCACCGAGCCCAGCCCGGTGGCCGCCGCGATCCGCTCCAGCGGCTCGTCGGTGGTCTCCAGCAGCCTGCGGGCCGCCTCGACCCGGGCGGCCTCCACGTACCCGGCCGGGCTGGTGCCGGTCTCCTGCCGGAAGACCCGGGCGAAGTGGCGCTCGCTCAGGCACATCCGCCCGGCCAGCGCCGCTGCCGACAGATCGGCGTCGAGGTGCTCGGTGACGTACACGCGCAGCTCGTCGATGTCCCGGCGGGCGGCGGCCGGGCGGCTCAGCGGCACGCTGAACTGGCTCTGGCCGCCCTGCCGCCTGAGGTACATCACCAACTGCCGCGCCACGGCGAGCGCGAGCTCCTCTCCGTGGTCCTCGGCCACCAGGGCCAGGGCCAGGTCCATGCAGGTGCTGATGCCCGCCCCGGTCCACACCCGGCCGGACCGGACGAAGATCGGATCGGCGTCGACCCGTACCTCCGGGTGGTCGGCCGCGAGCTGCGCGGCCGTCGACCAGTGGGTGGTCGCCCGGCGGCCGTCGAGCAGCCCGGCGGCCGCGAGCAGGTGCGCCCCCACGCACACCGACGCGATCCGCCGGGCGTGCGGCGCGGTGGCCCGCACCCACTCCACGACGGTGGCGTCGACCCGGGCCACCGGCCCGTCCGGGCCGGGCTCGACCGCGCCGGGAACCAGCAGGGTGTCCACGGCGGCCCCCACCTCCGCGAAGGTCAGGTCCGCCAGCAGCCGCACCCCGGCCGCCGTGACGACCGGGCCCGGGCCGGGGGCCGCGAGGCGGACCTCGTAGCCCGCCCGGCCCGCGGTCTCCCGGTTGGCCAGGGCGAAGACCTCGGCCGGGCCGGTGACGTCGAGCAGGTCGACGTCGGGGAAGACCGCGATCACGACGCGGTGGTGAGTGGGCATGCGTCCATGGTCGCGGCGCGGCCCGATGGCCGCAATGACGGCTCTCTGTCACATCCGGACACGGCGCCGGGGCCGCGCGGACGCGGCCCCGGCGCCGGCGCCGTGCGGCCCGGCGGCGATCAGGTGCTCACTGGTCGTTCTGGATCTTGTCCTGGCAGAACTTGGAGTTGATGGCCGCGTCGACGCCCTGCTTGAAGCCCTTCTCGAAGTTCGGGTCGAGCGGTGCGACGCCCTGCGGCGGCGCCTTCTCGGTGCAGGCCGTCCTCGTCGCGGCGAAGCCGGCGGCGAAGCCCTTCTTCAACTGGTCCTGCGCGTCCTTCTGCTGGGCCTGCTGGGCGGTGCCGCACGACACCGTCTCCTTCGGGTTGCTCTTCTTGCCGACGATCAGGGTCACCTTGCTGTTGTTCGGGAAGACGCTCTTGACGGAGACCGACCCGTTGGCGTCGGCCGTCTTCGAGATCTGGTTCCCGCCACCCCGGATGATCACCTTGGCGCCGGGCGTGAGCCCCTTGCCGGAGACGTCGAACTGCCCCTCGGTGAGCGATTTCGTCACGGTGCACGTCGTGGTGGGGACGGCCGCCTCGGCGGAGCCGGCCGTCAGGAACGCGGCCGGACCGAGCACGAGGGACGTCGCCAACAGGGGAGCGGCTGTACGGAAGCGCCGGTTCATTGCTCTTCCTCACTGTGCGGTGATGGAGAACCGGACAGGGGGACCGCGGACGCCGCGTCGGGCGGTCCGGCATTCCCGCGGGCGTGGTGTGCCGCGCGGTCCCGATCCCCGGGGCCGCGCGGGGCGGCGGGTCCGGGGCGTTCCAGGAACTCCTCCCATCCTCTCCCCGCCTCCCTGAACGGGCACCTCGAAGACGTCCCCGGCGGGCCGGGGCCGGTCACTGGCGCAGGTCGCCGCCCCCGCCGATCTGGGAGCGGACCGCGCCCATGCTGGCCGCGATCACGAGGGCGATGGCGACGGCGTCGAACAGGGACATCGCCTGGTGCAGCACCAGGAACCCGGCGCTCGCCGCGATGGCCGGCTCCAGGCTCATCAGGATCGCGAAGGTCGGCGCGGGCAGCCGGCGCAGGGCGAGCAGTTCCAGGGTGTACGGCAGCACGGAGGACAGCACCGCGACGCCGAGGCCCAGGGCGAGGGTGCTCGGCACGAGCAGGTCGGAACCCGCCTGGACCGCGCCCAGCGGCAGCGAGATCACGGCCGCCACCGCCATGGCCAGCGCCAGGCCGTCCGCCTGCGGGAAGCGGCGTCCGGTCCGGGCGCTGAAGACGATGTACGCCGCCCACATCGCGCCCGCTCCGACCGCGAAGGCCGCGCCCGCCGGGTCCAGGGAGCCGAAGCCGAAGCCGCCGCCGCCGTGCCCGGAGAGCAGGACCACGCCGGCCAGGGCGAGGCCCGCCCAGAGCAGGTTCACCAGCCGGCGCGAGACGATCACCGACAGGGCGAGCGGGCCGAGGACCTCCAGGGTCACGGCCGGGCCGAGCGGGATGCGGTCGATGGACTGGTAGAAGAGGCCGTTCATGCCCGCCATGGCCACGCCGAACGCGACGACCGTGCCCCAGTCGGAGCGGCTGTAGCCGCGCACCTTGGGCCGGCACAGGACCAGCAGCACCAGCGCGGCCGCGGCCAGGCGCAGGGTGACCACGCCCGCGGCGCCCGCCCGGGGCATCAGGGTGACCGCGAGGGCGGCGCCGAACTGCACCGAGACCCCGGCGGAGACCACGAGCGCGACCGGACCGAAACGGGTCCGGGCCGAGGCCGCCGCGGTGGGGGCGGGGGCGGCGGCGGAGACGGCGGCCGGTGCGGCGGTGGTGTCCGGGGACGGGGACGGGGAGGGTGCGGGCATGAATCCAGCCTAAGGGGTACGTAAGGACCGACCATCCGTGTTTTGCCTTACATCCCGCACGCCCCGCCCGGCCGGTCCTCCGCGGGCCCCGCCGCCAGTCCCTCCGCCAGCAGCTCCGCCAGGTGGCGGGCGCGCCGCCCGTCGGACAGCTGCGCGATCTGGGTGCGGCAGGAGAACCCGTCGGCGAGGACCTCGGTGTCCGGACCGGCGGCCCGCAGCGACGGGAGCAGCCGTTCCTCGGCGCACGCCACGGAGACGGCGTGGTGGCCGGGTTCGAAGCCGAAGTTGCCCGCGAGGCCGCAGCAGCCGCCGCTGAGCTCCCCGGTGAGCCCGGCGCGCTCGCGCAGCCGGCGGTCGGCGGCGTCGCCGAGGACGGCGTGCTGGTGGCAGTGGGTCTGGCCGGCGACGGGCCGGTCCAGGCGGGGCGGGGCCCAGTGCGGCGCGCACTCCTCCAGGGTCTCCGCGAAGGTGCGCACGGCGGCGGCCAGCCGGTGGGCGCGGGGGTCGTCGGGGAGCAGGGCGGGCAGGTCGGCGCGCAGGGCGGCCGCGCAGCTGGGTTCCAGGACCAGCACGGGTCCGCGTACCTCGCCCACGGCGTCCAGGGTGCGCCGCAGGACGCTCCGGGCCCGGTCCAGGCGGCCGGTGGAGACGTACGTCAGGCCGCAGCACACCCGCCCGCCGGGCAGCCCGACGGTGAGCCCGGCCGCCTCCAGCACGCGCACCGCCGCCCGTCCCGCCCCGGGGGCCAGGTACTCGGTGAAGGTGTCGGGCCACAGGGTCACCCGGGGCCCGGAACCGGAACCGGAACCGGAACCTGGCCCGGCACCGGCACCGGCTCCGCCGCCGCCCGGGTCCGGCGCCGCCGCCGCGCCGGGGCTCCCCCCGTGCGCGCGCCGCCACCACCGGGTGAACGGGGTGGCCGCCAGCGCGGGCAGGGGCCGCTCCCGCGTCAGGCCCGGCAGCGGGAGGCGGCCCGCGGCCGCGTTGGCGGGGCGCGTCGCGCGCAGCGCGGTGATCAGGCGCAGCCAGGCCGGGAGGCCGCCGAGGAGGTAGTGGGAGGCGGGGCGCACGCGCCCGGCCCAGTGGCGGTGCAGGAACTCCGCCTTGTACGCGGCGACGTCGACGCCCACCGGGCAGTCGCTGCGGCAGCCCTTGCAGCCCAGGCACAGGTCGAGGGCCTCGGCGACCTCCTGCGAGCGCCACCCGTCGGTGAGGACCTCCCCGGCGAGCATCTCGTGCAGCAGCCTGGCCCGGCCGCGCGGGGAGTGGCGTTCCTCGCCCGTGGCCCGGTACGAGGGGCACATCACCCCCGCCCCGCCGGTCCCGGTGGAGCGGCACTTGGCGACGCCGACGCAGCGCGCCACCTCCCCCGCGAGCGGCGTCGCCGGGAGCACGGCGAAGCGGAGGTTCTCGTCGAGGCGGGCCGGGCGGACCAGCGTGCCGGGGTTCATCCCGCCCGCCGGGTCCCAGAGGTCCTTGTACGCGGCGAACAGGGCGATGACCTCGGGCCCGTACATCCGGGGCAGGAGTTCCGCCCGCGCCTGGCCGTCGCCGTGCTCCCCCGACAGGGAGCCGCCGTGGGCCACGACGAGGTCGGCGAGCTCCTCGGAGAACGCCCGGAAGCGGGCCACGCCCGGCGCCGTCACCAGGTCGAAGTCGATCCGGACGTGGACGCAGCCCTCCCCGAAGTGCCCGTACGGGGACCCGCGCAGTCCGTGCCGCGCCAGCAGGGCGCGGAACTCCCGCAGGTACGCGCCGAGCCGCGCGGGCGGTACCGCGCAGTCCTCCCAGCCGGGCCAGGCCATGGTGCCGTCGGGCATCCGGGTCGCCGTGCCCGCCGCGTCCTCCCGGATCCGCCACAGGGCGCGCTGCCCGGCCGGGTCGGCGACCACCGTCGCGTCGAGGGCGTCGGCGGCCCGGACCAGGGCGCGGGCGGCCCCCTCGTCCGGCATCTCCACGAACAGCCAGGCCCCGCCCCGGGGGAGTCCGGCGGCGCCGCGGACCAGGTCCTCGGCCATCCCCTCGACGGTGAGCGGCCCGTACGCCAGCAGCCCGGCGGCGGCCTCGGCGGCCGCGCTCTCGTCGGCGTACCCGAGGACGGCGAGGGCGGGCGCGGCCGGGAGCCCGACGAGCCGCACGACGGCCTCGGTGACCACGCCGAGGGTGCCCTCGCTCCCGCAGAACGCGCGGGCCAGGCCGGTGCCCCGCTCGGGCAGCAGCGCGTCGAGGCCGCCGTAGCCGGAGATCCGGCGGGAGAAGCCGCCGGCCATCCCGGTGCGCAGGACGGCGAGGTTGCCCTCGACGAGCTCCCGCAGGCCCGCCGGGGCGCCGCTCCAGCCGCTGCCGATGCGGTGCGCGGCGCCCCCGTACGCGGTGACGGCGAGCTCCGCGACGTTGTCGGCGGTGGTGCCCCGGGCCACCGAGTGGGCCCCGCACGCGTTGTTGCCGATCATCCCGCCGAGGGTGCAGCGGGAGTGGGTGGAGGGGTCCGGGCCGAAGGTGAGCCCGTGGGGGCGCACGGCCTCCAGCAGCCGGTCCAGGACCAGCCCGGGCTGGACGACGGCGGTGCGGGCGACGGGGTCCACCGACAGGAGGGCGTTCATGTGCCGGGTGAGGTCGAGGACCACGCCGGTGCCGGTGGCCTGTCCGGCGATGGAGGTGCCGCCGCCGCGCGGGACGACGGGCACCCCGGCCGCCGCGCAGAGCGCGAGGGCGGCGGCCACGTCGTCGGCGTCGCGCGGGGCGACGACACCGAGGGGCACGCGCCGGTAGTTGGAGGCGTCCATGGTCACCAACGCCCGCGCGGCGGCCCCGAAGTCCACCTCCCCGCGCACGTTCGCCCGCAATGTCCGTTCCAGCTCCCCGGGTGACGTCACGGGGTCCAGCCTGCCACCGCCGGAACGCGTCTCACCGGGTGGACGCGCCTCGGAGCGGCGGCGGCGGACCCGATACGCTCCGCTCGTGGCCGAGATCCAGATTCCCGCTGACATCAAGCCCGCCGACGGACGCTTCGGCGCGGGCCCCTCCAAGGTGCGGACCGAGGCGCTGGACGCCCTCGCCGCCACCGGTACCTCCCTGCTCGGAACATCGCACCGCCAGGCTCCGGTCAAGAACCTGGTCGGCTCGGTGCGGCAGGGACTCCGGGACCTCTTCTCCCTCCCCGAGGGCTACGAGGTGATCCTGGGCAACGGCGGCTCCACCGCCTTCTGGGACATCGCGACGCACGGGCTCATCGAGCAGAAGTCGCAGCACCTCACCTTCGGCGAGTTCTCCTCGAAGTTCGCCAAGGCCGCCAAGCTCGCGCCGTGGCTGGACGCACCGTCGGTGATCTCCTCCGAGCCGGGCACGCACCCCGAGCCGGCCGCCGAGGCGGGCGTGGACGTGTACGCGTACACGCACAACGAGACCTCGACGGGTGTGGCGGCGCCGGTCAAGCGCGTCGCGGGCGCCGATGCCGGTTCCCTCGTCCTGGTGGACGCGACCTCGGGCGCCGGCGGACTGCCGGTGGACATCACCGAGACCGACGTCTACTACTTCGCCCCGCAGAAGTCCTTCGCCTCCGACGGCGGCCTGTGGCTGGCGGCGTTCTCCCCGGCGGCCCTGGAGCGCGCGGCGCGCGTCCACGCGTCCGGGCGGCACATCCCCGAGTTCTTCTCGCTGCCGACGGCGATCGACAACTCGCTGAAGAACCAGACGTACAACACCCCCGCGCTGTCCACGCTGTTCCTGCTGGACCAGCAGCTGCGGTGGATGAACGCCCAGGGCGGCCTGGAGTTCACCACCGGGCGTACGGCGGCCAGCGCGCGCAACCTGTACGGCTGGGCCGAGGCCTCGAAGTACGCGAGCCCGTTCGTGCAGGACGCCGACAAGCGCTCGGCCGTCATCGGCACGATCGACTTCTCGGACGACATCGACGCGGCCGCGGTCGCCAAGGTGCTGCGCGCCAACGGCATCGTGGACACCGAGCCCTACCGCAAGCTCGGCCGCAACCAGCTGCGCGTCGCCATGTTCCCGGCGATCGACCCGGCGGACGTGCAGGCGCTGACCGCGTGCATCGACTACGTCATCGAGCAGCTCTGACCCGAGCGCACCAGCCTTCCACCGGGCCCCCGGCGACCCCTGGTCGCCGGGGGCCCGTGCGTTTGCGGGGGCCCGGGGCCGGGACCTTGGTCCCAAAAATCGGGGCAAAGAGTCCGCAAACGGGCGCTCCTCGCATACCGCGCGGCCTGCGCTTTCCCCCTCCGGGACCTTCGGCAGGGGGCCCGCGGGGCCCGGAAGCCGGGTGCAACCAAAGCGCCCAGGATGTCCCTCATGTCTGGTGTGCCGGGAAAAACCCCCGGCCCGTTCAGGAGGAAACCCATGCGCAAGGCACTCACCATCGCGGGCGTCGCCCTGGCTTCGACGATAGCCCTCGGCGCCACCGCCGCCGCACCCGCTTTCGCCGCCGCGACCCCCTCGGCCGGCCCGTCGGCGAGCCCGTCGGCGAGCACCGGCTCCGGCACCGGCTCCGGTTCCGGTTCCGGCTCGCACGCGGCGGCCGACGTACGGCTCACGGTGCCGTCCTCCCCCGTCAAGCCCGGCGACGCGATAAGCATCCGCGTCTCCGCGCCCGCCGGGTCGAAGTTCAGCGTGTCCTCGGCCGCCCTGGACGGGGTCAAGCTCACCGAGGACAAGGGCGGCTGGAGCGGTACCGGCACCGTCGCCCGCGTCCAGGACGGCGGCTACGGCGTCTCCCTCACCGGGACCGGCCCGGACGGCGCCAAGATCCAGGCCACCGCCCAGCTGAACGTGCGGGCGGGCACCTCCCCGAAGCCCACCCCGGCGCCGTCCACCGTCCAGCTCTCCAAGGACTTCGGTCGCCCCGGCGACAAGGTCGTCGTCACCGTCAAGACCTCCGAGAAGGACGCGTACGTCTCCTCCCGCGCCTTCGCCGGCGTCCGCGTCAACCTCAAGGGCGACGGCAAGGGCACCTTCACCGGCACCGCGACCGTCGCGGGCGACGTGCAGAGCGGCTACTACGGGGTCGACGCCTTCGCGGGCGGCAAGAAGTTCGACACCGTGAAGTTCTCCACCGAGGCCGAAGCCGCCCCCGTGAAGCCGCACGTCGACCCGAGCGTCAAGCCGCTGCGCCCGGCCGACCACAAGGTGCCCAAGGGCTCCGTGAACACCGGCCAGGCCCCCGCCGCCACCCCGGTCACCGCCACCGCCGCGTCCGCCGAGGCCTTCCGTGGCTGAGTGCGCCCCTGCCGCCCGCCGGAGCGGCCGCACCCGCCGTGCGGCCGCCCTGGCGGGGGTCTCGGCCCTCGCCGTGGTCCTCGTCTCCGGCTGCTCCTCCGGCGCCACCGCCGCCACCGGCACGTCCGGCGCCACGACGGCCGCCGCCGCCCTCGCCCCGTCCGTGCCGGACCGCGTCACCATCCCCGCCGTCCACGTCGACGCTCCCCTCGACACCGTCGGCGTCGACGCGCAGGGCGTCATGCGGGAACCGGACTTCGCCAAGCCCGACGACGCCTCCTGGTACAAGGACGGCCCCACCCCCGGCGAGCCCGGCGCGGCCGCGATCGTCGGCCACATGGACACCCCCCAGGCCCCGGAGGCCGTCTTCTTCAACCTCAAGGAGCTGAAGAAGGACGCGAAGATCGAGGTCCACCGCACCGACGGCAGCACCGCCGTCTTCGCCGTCGACGCGGTCGACACCTTCAAGAAGGACGCCTTCCCCACCGACAAGGTCTACGGCGACACCCACGGCCGGGCCGAACTCCGGCTGATCACCTGCGGCGGCGGCCTCACCGCCGACCGGCACTGGGACTCCAACGTCGTCGTGTTCGCCCACCTGACGGGCGCGGCATAGGGGCCCTCCCGCCACGCGATACCTTCAGACCGTCCGGGGCAGAAGATCAAGGCCCAGCACATCTTGGAGGCAGCGGCGTGAACGTGCGAGTGACGGCGGCCCAGAGCGGCGTGGACCCTTTCAGCACGGCCCGGCTGCGGCGCTCGGTGCTCGACGCCTGGGGCGCCGGCCCGGCCCGCTTCCGCGAGGACGCCAACGCCGAGGAGGACCTGGCGCTCGGCGGCTACCGGGACCGGCTCGTCGTCGAGCTGGCCCAGAACGCCGCCGACGCCGCGGCCCGCGCCCGCGTCCCCGGCCGGCTGCGGCTCACCCTGCACCCCGCCGGCCCGGACGGCCCGGCGGTGCTCGCCGCCGCCAACACCGGCGCCCCGCTGGACGCGACGGGCGTGGAATCGCTCAGCACCCTGCGCGCCTCCGCCAAGCGCGAGGAAGCCCGGGACTCCGTCGGCCGCTTCGGCGTCGGCTTCGCGGCCGTCCTCGCCGTCTGCGACGAACCGGCGGTGCTCGGCCGCCACGGCGGCGTCCGCTGGTCCCTCGCCGAAGCCCGCGAAATGGCCCGCGAGGCCTCCGCGTTCAGCCCCGGCCTCGGCGACGAACTGCGCCGCCGCGACGGACACGTCCCGCTGCTGCGCCTGCCGCTGCCCGCCGAGGGCACCGCCCCCGAGGGCTACGACACGGTCGTCGTCCTCCCGCTGCGCGACAGCGCCGCCGAGGACCTGGTCCAGCGACTGCTGTCCGGCGTCGACGACGCCCTGCTCCTGACCCTGCCCGGACTGCGCGAGATCGTCGTGGAGAGCCCCGCCGACGGCCCCCGCACCCTCTACCGGCGCACCGAGGGCCCGTACACCGTCATCGAGGACTCCGCGCACGGCACCCACCGCTGGCGCACCACCCGCCACCACGGCCCCGTCGCACGGGAACTGCTCGCCGACCGGCCCGTCGAGGAACGGCTGCGCCCCACCTGGTCCGTGACCTGGGCCGTCCCCGTCGACACCGACGGCGCGCCCGAACGCCCCCGCACCGCGGCCGTCTTCCACGCCCCGACCCCCACCGACGAGCCGCTGGGCCTGCCCGCCCTGCTCATCGCCTCGCTGCCGCTCGACACCACCCGCCGCCACCCCGCACCCGGCCCGCTCACCGACTTCCTCATCGAGCGCGCCGCGGACGCGTACGCCGAACTCCTGGGCGCCTGGGACCCGGTGAGCACCGCCCTCGTGGACCTCGTCCCCGGCCCGCTCGGCCAGGGCGAACTCGACGGCGCCCTGCGCGCCGCCGTCCTGACCCGGCTCCCCCGCACCGCCTTCCTCGCCCCCGCCGCGCACCCCGAGACCCCCGAGGAACGGGCCGCGCTGCGCCCCTTCGAGGCCGAGGTGGTGGAGGGCGCGGGCGCCGAGACCGTACGGGTCCTGGCCGAAGTGCTGCCGACCCTGCTGCCCGCCGGACTGGAACGGCGTCCCGAGCTGCGCACCCTCGGGGTGGGCCGGCTGCCGCTCGGCGACGCCATCGAGCGGATCGCCGGCATCGAGCGGACCCCCGAGTGGTGGCACCGCCTGTACGACACCCTGGCCGGGGTGGACCCCGACCGGCTGTCCGGGCTGCCCGTACCGCTCGCCGACGGCCGCACCACCATCGGACCCCGCCACGTCCTGCTCCCCTACGCCGACACCCCGGTCAACCTGGCCCGCCTGGGCCTCAAAGTGGCCCACCCCGACGCCGCGCACCCGCTGCTGGAGAAGCTCGGCGCCCTCCCGGCCACGCCCCGGGCCGTCCTGACGACCCCCCAGGTCCGCGCGGCCGTCGCCGCTTCGCTGGACGCCGGGGACATCTGGGACGAGGACGCGGACACCGTGGACCCGCAGGAGCTGGCCGAGACCGTACTGGCCCTGGTCCGCGACGCGCGGCTGTCCCCCGGCGACGAACCCTGGCTGGGCGCGCTGGCCCTGCCCGACGAGGACGGCGAACCGACCC
Organism: Streptomyces sp. NPDC048507; assembly: GCF_043199995.1. Taxonomy (NCBI): domain Bacteria; kingdom Bacillati; phylum Actinomycetota; class Actinomycetes; order Kitasatosporales; family Streptomycetaceae; genus Streptomyces; species Streptomyces sp. NPDC048507. The sequence goes on from NZ_JBICWZ010000013.1 coordinate 29,325, forward strand.
CGGCCGGGGAACTCCTGCTCGCCGGGAGCCCGCTGGCCTCGGTGCTGCGCGAGGACGAGATCCCGTACCTGGACCCCGCGCTCGCCGAACGCTGGGACGCCGGCGTCCTGGCCGCCTGCGGGGTGCTGACCGCCTTCCAGCTGGTCCGCGCCACCGACCTGGTCCTCGACCCCGACGAACTGGAGCCCCGCGACGGGGACTTCGCCGAGCCCGACGACGCCGGACTGCTGGACGCCGTCGACGTCTGGTGCGAGGACCTGCGCGACCAGCTGCCCGACACCCCGGTGCCGCCCGTGGCCACCGAACTGATCGCCGTGCGCGACCTGGACCTCGTCGACGACGACCGCTGGCCCGAGGCCCTCGCCATGCTCGCCCAGCCGCCGCTGCGCGACGCCCTCACCCAGCCGGTGCGGATCCTGCTCCCGGACGGCACCACCCGCTCCGTGCGCCCGTACACCGCCTGGTGGCTGCGCGACCACCCCGTGCTCGACGGCCGCCGCCCCGCCGGACTGCGCGCCGCGGGCGGCGACCCGCTGCTGGAGGGGCTCTACACCCCGGCCGACGCCACCGGCTTCGAGGACGAGCAGGTCCTGCGGGCCCTCGGCGTACGCACCTCCGTGGCCGCCCTCCTCGACGAACCCGGCGGCGCGGCCGAGCTCCTGGCCCGGCTCGCCGACCCGGACCGCGAGGTCACCGGCCACCAGCTGCACGGCCTGTACGGGGCCCTGGCCGATCTGGACCCCGAGCAGGTCACCCTCCCCGACGAGCTGCGCGCGGTGCTGGACGGGGAGGTGCTCGTGGTGGACGCGGCCGACGCCCTCATCGCCGACGCCCCCGACCTGCTCCCCCTGACCGCCGGACTGCCCCTCCTGCCGGTCACCCCGTCCCGGGCGGCCGACCTGGCCGACCTCCTCCAGGTGCGCCGCCTCTCGGACACCGTCGCGGCGGAGGTGAGCACCCCGGGCGAGGAGCACGAGGTCCCGGCGCCGGTCCGCGCCCTGCTGGGCCCGGCCACCCCGCACACGTACCTGGAGCACGAGGAACTGGTCGCGGGCGGCACCGAACTCGACTGGCGCCGCACCCCCGACGGCACCCTGCACGCCGCCACCCTGGAGGGCGTCGCGGCGGGCCTCGCCTGGTCGGCGGGCCAGTGGCCCCGCCGCTTCGAGGTCGCCGCCCTCCTCGAAGACCCCTCCCGCACCCCGGAACTCGCCCGCGACCGCTGGTTCGACTGACCGGCCCCGTACGGGTGCCTCAGGCGGGGAACCTGCGGGTGACCCAGCGGAAGGCGAACTCGATCGCGGCGGCCGCGGCCGCCGCGATGGCCACCGCGATCCAGGGCATCGTGACGCCCTCCAGCTTCAGCTGGAAGAACTCCTGCAGCCAGGGCACCACGAGGACGATCAGGAAGGCCCCGCCCATCGCCCCGACCAGGGCGACCCGCCACCAGGTGTACGGGCGGGCGATGATCGCCAGGACCCACATCGAGGTGAGGAACAGCGTCAGCGTCGCCGCGCTGGTCTCCGCCTGGAGGGCGTCCGGGCCGGAGTAGTGGGCGCGGGCGAGCACGTACGTCACGAAGGTGGCGACGGCCGCGATGACCCCGCCGGGGATCGCGTAGCGCATGACGCGCTTCACGAAGTGCGGCTTCGCGCGCTCCTTGTTCGGCGCCAGCGCCAGGAAGAACGCCGGGATGCCGATGGTGAGCGTCGACAGCAGGGTCAGGTGGCGGGGCAGGAACGGGTACTCGACCTGGGAGCAGACGACCAGCACGGCCAGCAGGACCGAGTAGACCGTCTTCGTCAGGAAGAGGGTGGCGACGCGGGTGATGTTGCCGATGACGCGGCGGCCCTCGGCGACCACCGAGGGCAGGGTGGAGAAGCTGTTGTTGAGGAGGACGATCTGCGCGACGGCGCGGGTGGCCTCCGAACCGGAGCCCATCGAGACGCCGATGTCGGCGTCCTTGAGGGCGAGCACGTCGTTGACGCCGTCGCCGGTCATGGCGACGGTGTGGCCCTTGGACTGGAGGGCGGCGACCATGTCCCGCTTCTGCTGCGGGGTGACGCGGCCGAAGACGGCGTTCTCGTCGAGGACGGCGGCCATCTCGGCCCGCTCCGCGGGCAGCTTGCGGGCGTCGACGGTGTTCTCGGCTCCGGGGAGGCCGAGCTTGCCGGCCACCGCGCCCACCGAGACCGCGTTGTCCCCCGAGATGACCTTGGCCTTGACGTCCTGGTCCTCGAAGTAGCGCAGGGTGTCGGCGGCGTCGGGGCGCAGCCGCTGTTCGAGGACGACGAGGGCGGTGGGCCGGGCGCCGCCGGCCACGGCCGCGTCGTCGAGCTCGCGGGCCGCGCGGGCCAGCAGGAGGACCCGCAGGCCCTGTTCGTTGAGGCCGTCGATCTCCTCCAGCGCCGGGTCCCCGGCGGGCAGCAGCACGTCGGGGGCGCCGAGCAGCCAGGTGTTGTTCTCGCCGTCGCCCTCGCTGAAGCTGGCGCCGCTGTACTTGCGGGCGGAGGAGAAGGGCAGGGACTCGGTGCAGCGCCACTCGGCGCTGTCGGGGTAGGCGTCGATGATGGCCTGGAGGCTGGCGTTGGGCCGGGGGTCGGACTCGCCGAGGGCGCCGAGCACCTTCTGGACGTAGGCCGGGTCGGCGCCGCCGAGGGGGCGCAGCTCGGTGACGTCCATGCCGCCCTCGGTGAGGGTGCCGGTCTTGTCGAGGCAGACGACGTCGACGCGGGCGAGGCCCTCGATGGCGGGCAGTTCCTGGACCAGGCACTGCTGGCGGCCGAGGCGGATGACGCCGATGGCGAAGGCCACGGAGGTCAGCAGGACGAGGCCCTCGGGGATCATCGGGACGATGCCGCCGACGGTGCGGGCGATGGCGTCCTTGAGGTTGTTGTCCTTGACGACGAGCTGGCTGATGATCAGGCCGATCGAGGTCGGGACCATCATCCAGGTGACGTACTTGAGGATGGTGGAGATGCCGGAGCGCAGCTCGGACTGGACGAGCGTGAAGCGGGAGGCCTCTTCGGCCAGCTGGGCGGCATAGGCCTCGCGGCCGACCTTGGTGGCGGTGAAGGCGCCGCCCCCGGCGACGACGAAGGAGCCGGACATGACCGGGTCGCCGGGCTTCTTGAGGACGGGATCGGCCTCGCCGGTGAGCAGGGACTCGTCGATCTCCAGTCCGTCGGCCTCGCCGACGGTCCCGTCGACGACGACCTTGTCGCCGGGGCCGAGTTCGATGACGTCGCCGAGGACGATCTCGGAGGTGGAGATCTCGGCGGTGGCGCCGTCGCGGCGGACGCTGGGTTTGGCCTCGCCGATGACGGCGAGACCGTCCAGGGTCTTCTTGGCGCGCATTTCCTGGATGATGCCGATGCCGGTGTTCGCGATGATCACGAAGCCGAAGAGGCTGTCCTGGATGGGCGCGACGAAGAGCATGATCACCCACAGCACGCCGATGATGGCGTTGAAGCGGGTGAAGACGTTCGCGCGGACGATCTCGGCGGTGGAGCGCGAGGAGCGGACGGGGACGTCGTTGACGTCGCCGCGGGCGACCCGTTCGGCGACCTCGACGGTGCTGAGGCCGCCCGGTTTGAACCGGGGGGCGGGGGGCTTCACCGGGTGTACGGGATCCAGCTCGGCCCCCGCGTCGATGGCGGGGCCGGCGCCGGAGCGCTCCGGCCCGTCGTGGTCGATCCTCGCCCGCTGCGTCATGGTTTCGACGGTAAAGGGCGGCGGGACGCTTCACCCGCCGAGAGGCCGGAAGATCCGACTTCAGGATGAGCGGAATCGTCCCCTGGTCGGGTGCCTAGCGCTCGGAGTCGGGCGCCGCGGGGGACGCGGCCGCGCGCTCCGCGGCGTGGCGCTTGAGCGCGGCGTCGCGGCCGCGGACGTACCAGATGCCGATCAGGCCGAGGGCGCCGCCGGCCGCGCAGGTCCAGGGCCACCACAGCAGGTCACGGTCGGCGAACCAGCCGTAGAAGGGCAGCTGGACCACGAACAGGGCGAACCAGAGGATCGTGCCACCGGTGACGGTGGCGACCACCGGACCCTCAAGGGGTTCGGGCGCCTCGTGCTGAGCAATCCACTTCGCCATGGCACCAGTCTAGGCGGCGCGTTTCGGGGTCTACGCGCGGAGATGGACCGGCCGCCGTTCATGTGTTCATACTGAAACGGTTTGCCTACGGCCGGATTCGTTCGTATGAACCACCAATCGACCCGTTTGAGGACCGCATGAGCACCTCGGCACCCGCCGCGGCCCCCACCAGCAGTCTCGACCGCTACTTCAAGATCTCGGAGCGCGGTTCGACCGTCGCCCGCGAGGTCCGCGGCGGCTTCGCGACGTTCTTCGCGATGGCCTACATCATCGTGCTGAACCCGATCATCCTCGGCAGCGCGAAGGACATGTACGGTCACCAGCTCGACGGCGGCCAGCTCGTCACCGCCACCGTCCTGACGGCCGCCTTCACCACGCTCCTGATGGGCGTCATCGGCAACGTGCCGATCGCGCTGGCGGCGGGCCTCGGCGTCAACACCGTCGTCGCCCTCCAGCTCGCCCCGCGGATGAGCTGGCCCGACGCCATGGGCATGGTCGTCCTGGCGGGCTTCGTGGTGATGCTGCTGGTCGCCACCGGCCTGCGCGAGCGGGTCATGAACGCCGTCCCGCTGGGGCTGCGCAAGGGCATCGCGATCGGCATCGGCCTGTTCATCATGCTGATCGGCCTGGTCGACTCCGGCTTCGTCTCGCGCATCCCGGACGCCGCGCACACCACCGTCCCGCTCCAGCTCGGCGGCACCGGGCACCTGCTCGGCTGGCCGGTCCTGATCTTCGTGGTCGGCGTGCTGCTCACGCTGGCGCTGCTGATCCGCAAGACGCCCGGCGCGATCCTGATCTCCATCGTGGCCATGACCGTGATCGCGGTCGCCGTGCAGCTGATCACCGACCTGCCCGACCTCGCCTGGGGCCTGACCGTGCCGCAGTGGCCCGGCAACCCGGTGGCGGCGCCCGACTTCGGGCTCGTCGGCCAGGTCAGCCTGTTCGGCGGCTTCGGCAAGGTCGGCGTGCTGACCGGTGTGCTGTTCGTCTTCACCGTGCTGCTGTCCTGCTTCTTCGACGCGATGGGCACCATCCTCGGCGTCGGCGACGAGGCGAAGCTGATCGACAAGGAGACCGGCGAGTTCCCCGGCATCAACAAGGTCCTGCTGGTCGACGGCCTGGCCGTCGCCGCGGGCGGCGCCACCTCGTCCTCCGCGACCACCTGCTTCGTGGAGTCCACGGCGGGCGTCGGCGAGGGCGCGCGCACCGGCTTCGCGAACCTCGTCACCGGCGGCCTGTTCACCGTCGCGCTGTTCCTGACCCCGCTGGCCACGATGGTGCCCTCGCAGGCGGCCACCCCCGCCCTGGTCGCGGTCGGCTTCCTGATCCTGGCCGGCTCGGTGCGGGACATCGACTGGAGCGACTTCACCATCGCCGTCCCGGCCTTCCTGGCCATGGTGATGATGCCCTTCACCTACTCGATCACCAACGGCATCGGCATCGGCTTCATCAGCTTCTGCGTGCTGCGCCTGGCGACCGGACGGGGCCGCGAGGTCCCGGCCGCCATGTACGTGGTCTCGGCGGTGTTCGTCTTCTACTACGCGATGCCGGCCCTCGGCCTCACGTAGGACCGCCGGGTCCGGTCGGCTCCGGTCGGCTCCGGCCCCTGCACGGCCCTCCCGTCAGGTGAGGCCGTAGAACTTCTCCGTCTCGTCGACCGCGGTCTTGAACCGCTCGTCGAAGTCATCGCGAATGAGCGTCCGGACGACATAGTCCTGGACGCTCATTCCGCGTTTGGCGGCATGGAGGCGGAGCCGCTCCAGCAGCTCCCCGTCTATGCGCATGCTCAGCACATGTGTCCCCATGGCGAAAGGGTCGGGGCAGACGGTGCGGACGCGTGTCACTTTCCGCTGCCGACTCACCCGTACGAGTGACGGGGGATACCCGGTGTTCTTTAGGTAGAGTAATGAGTTATTCTAAGTACATGCATGACCTCTCCCATGGCGACGATGCTGCCGCCGTGAACGACCTCCGCTCCGCCGTCATGCGGCTGGGCCGGCGCCTGAAGCACCAGCGCGTCGACGAATCGCTGAGCCCGACCGAGATGTCGGTGCTCGGCACGCTCGCCCGCTGCGGCCAGGCCACCCCCGGTGAGCTGGCCCGGCGCGAGCACGTCCAGCCCCCGTCGATGACCCGCATCGTCGCCCTGCTGGAGGCCAAGGGACTGGTCAGGCTGGAGCCGCACCCCGACGACCGCCGCCAGAAGGTGGTCAGCCAGACCGAGGAGGCCGAAGCGATGCTCGAAGAGAGCCGTCGCAAGCGCAACGCCTTCCTGGCAGGGCTCGCGGCCGAGCTCACCGAGGACGAATGGGCCAAGCTCCGCGAGGCCGCTCCCGTCCTGGAGAAGCTCGCGCACCTGTAGGAACGACGCCCAGGAGGCGAACGCTTTTGAGTACGGGAACCGGAGCAGACTCCGCACCCGGCCACACATCCACCCCCTCTGCCGCGGCACCCGCGGGCCGGAAGAACTCGATGTTCTCCTCCCTGCGGATCCGCAACTACCGGCTCTTCGCGACCGGCCAGGCCGTCTCCAACACGGGCACCTGGATGCAGCGCATCGCACAGGACTGGCTGGTCCTGTCGCTGACCGGCTCCGCTTCCGCCGTCGGCATCACCATCGCGCTGCAGTTCCTGCCGATGATGCTGTTCGGCCTCTACGGAGGCGTCCTCGCCGACCGGCTGCCCAAGCGGCCGCTGCTGCTCGCCACGCAGGGCGCCATGGGCCTGACCGGCGTCGCGCTCGCCGTCCTCACCCTGGCCGGACACGTCCAGGTCTGGCACGTCTACCTCGCCGCCTTCGTCCTCGGCCTGGTCACCGTCGTGGACAACCCGGCGCGCCAGACCTTCGTCCCCGAGATGGTCGGCCCGGCGCAGGTCGCCAACGCGGTCAGCCTGAACTCCGCCAACTTCCAGTCCGCGCGGCTGGTCGGCCCGGCCATCGCCGGTGTGCTGATCACCGCCGTCGGCTCCGGCTGGGCGTTCCTGCTCAACGGGCTCTCCTTCGCCGCGCCCATCGCCGCGCTGCTGATGATGCGGACCGCCGAACTGCACCCGGTGGCGCCGCAGCCGCGCGCCAAGGGACAGCTGCGCGAGGGCCTGCGCTACGTCGCGGGCCGGCCCGAACTGATCTGGCCGATCGTGCTGGTCGGCTTCATCGGCACCTTCGGCTTCAACTTCCCGATCTGGCTGTCCGCGTACGTCAGCGAGGTCTTCCACGGGGACGCGGGCACGTACGGGCTCTTCAACACCCTGATCGCGGCCGGATCCCTGGCGGGGGCGCTGCTCGCCGCCCGGCGGGGCCGGGCCCGGCTGCGGCTGCTCGTCGCGGCCGCCGCGCTGTTCGGCGGCCTGCTGCTGGTGACCGCGTACGCGCCGGGCTTCTGGCTGTTCGCGGCGCTGCTGGTGCCCGTCGGCATGTTCGGCCTGACCGTCAACGTCGTGGCCAACTCCAGCGTCCAGCTGGCCACCGACCCCGAGATGCGGGGCCGGGTCATGGCCCTGTTCATGATGGTCTTCACCGGCGGCACCCCCGTCGGGGCGCCGCTCGTGGGCTGGATCACCGACACCTACGGCGCCCGGGTCGGCATGGCCTCCGGCGGCCTGATCTCCCTGGCCGCCGCGCTCGGCGTCGCCGTGGTGCTCTCGCGCGTCGGCAACCTGCGCCTGCGCGTGAACCGGCACGGCGTCACCTTCGTGCCGTCCGCCCGCCGCGAGGAGCTGGTGCCGGCCGCGTAGCGCCGGTCCGGGCCCGCGGGATCCCGGGCGGGGATAGGTTGGGGGGCATGAGGCTGTTCGCCGCCGTACTGCCCCCCGCCGGAGCCGCCCGGGAACTGCGGGAGGCCCTCGCCATCGTGGACCGGGGCACGGGGCTGCGCTGGACCGCCGAGCCGGGGTGGCACGTCACCCTCGCCTTCATGGGCGAGGTCGCCGAACCGCTGCTCCCCGACCTGCACGCCCGCCTCGGCCGCGCGGCCTCCCGTACCGCCCCGTTCGCGCTGCGCCTGCACGGCGCGGGCCACTTCGGCGAGCACGTCCTGTGGGCCGGGGTGGCCGGCGCCCTGGACTCCCTGCGCCTGCTCGCCGAGCGGGCCGACGCCGCCGCCCGCCGGGCCGGCGTACCGATGGAGCAGCACCGCCGCTACACCCCGCACCTCACCCTCGCCCGCGGCCACGGCGACGGCAGCGGCGACGGCAGCGGCAGCGGCAGCGGCAGCGGCAGCGGCAGCGGCCTGGGAGCGTACGTCGACGCGCTGGCCGGCTTCGAGGGCACGCCCTGGCGGGCCGACACCCTGAGCCTGGTCCGCAGCAACCTGCCCACCAGCGGCGTCCCCGGGGAGCAGCCCCGCTACGAGGTCGCCGCGGCCTGGCCCCTCACGGGCTGACCCCCGCCGCCCCCGGCCGGCCCGGCACGAGCCCGCCAGGGTCCGTACGCCCCCACCCCCGCCGGACCGGAGCCCGTACGGCTCCGCCGGCCCCCGCACGCCCGTACGCCCCGCGCGCCGACCGCGCCCGGACCCCCGCCCGGGGGCCGGGCGCGGTCGCACGTCCGGCGGCGGCCGGGGGGGCCGGCGGAGCGTTCCGGCACGGTTCACCGGGGCGTGGCCCGGTCTTCGGGGGGCCGAATCCGGATTCCGGTGAAACAGAACCAGTAGAGGCGATCCCGGCATGCTCACGCCGAGTACCGCCCGCCTCCGCCCGCTGACGCACCGCACCACCGGTCGCCCCGCGCCACCCCGCGGACGACCCGGAGTCCCTCCGGCCACCCCTCGAAGGAGTCCCCGTGCCGTTCACCGAGCCCGCCGCCACCCTCCCGGCCCCCGCCCGCGCGGCCACCCGGCGAAGGCTGCTGATGTGCCGTCCCCAGCACTACGACGTCACGTACTCGATCAACCCCTGGATGCACCCGGACCGCAGCACCGACCCCGCCCTCGCCGTACGGCAGTGGGAGCGGCTGCGGGACACCTACCTCGGCCTCGGCCACCTCGTGGAGGAGATCGAACCGGTCCGCGGCCTCCCCGACATGGTGTTCGCCGCCAACGGCGCCACCGTGGTCGACGGCAAGGTCTACGGCGCCCGCTTCCGGCACGCGCAGCGCACCGCGGAGGGCCCGGCCTACCTCGACTGGTTCGAGCGCCGGGGCCACGAGGTGCTGTGGCCCGAGTTCATCAACGAGGGCGAGGGCGACATCCTGACCGTCGGCCGCCGGCTGCTCGCCGGCACCGGCTTCCGCACCGACCCGCGCTCGCACGCCGAGGCCCAGGAGTTCTTCGGCCTGCCAGTGACGAGCCTGACCCTCGTCGACCCGGAGTACTACCACCTGGACACGGCCCTGGCCGTGCTCTCCGACGACGAGGTCATGTACTACCCGGCCGCCTTCTCCGAGGGCAGCCGGTCCGTGCTCCGCACGATGTTCCCCCACGCGATCCTCGCCACCGCCGAGGACGCGGCGGTCTTCGGGCTGAACGCCTTCTCCGACGGCCGCCACGTGCTGCTGCCGGACGCGGCCACCGGCCTGAAGGCCCAGCTCAGCGCGCGCGGCTTCGAGCCCGTCGGGGTCGACCTCTCCGAGCTCCTCAAGGCCGGCGGCAGCGTGAAGTGCTGCACCCTGGAGCTGCGCGAGCGCTGAGTCACCGCCCACGAAGTTTCCCGAAAGGAACGCTGTGACCTCTGCGACCGCGATCGCGGACAGCTACACCCGCCTCCTCGACCTGCTGGGGGAGGGCGGCGCCGACTACCGGCTCCTGCGCCACGCCCCCGAAGGACAGACCGAACTCGCCAGCCTGCTGCGCGGCCACCGCCTCGAAGAGGCCGCCAAGTGCCTGGTCATCCGGGTCGCCCTGGGGCGCAAGCGGCGCCGCTACGTCATCGCCGTGGTGCCCGGCCACCGCCGCGTCGACCTGGATGCGGTGCGGGCGGCCTACGGGGGCACCAACGCCTCCTTCGCCGTGCGGGCGGTCGCCGAGGAGCTGACGGGCTGCGCCAGCGGTTCGATCATGCCGGTGAGCTTCGACCCGTCGGTGGAGGTGGTGGTCGATCCGGAGCTGCTGGGGCAGGAGGAGATCTGGTTCAACGCGGGCCGGCTCGACGTGTCGGTGGCCCTGCGCACGTCGAGCTACCTCGCGCTGGTCCGGCCGCGGCCGGCCCCGATCGCCGAGCTGCCCGCCCTCGTCCCCGCGGCCGGCTGAGCCGGGCCGGTCGGGGCGGTCTGCGGCCCGGGCGCCCTCAGCCGCTCCGGTGGCTGAGGGTGACGTACACGTACTCGTCGAGCACCTTCGCCAGCGGCAGCCCGGGCCGGCCCAGCCACGCCGTCAGCGCCTCCTCGTCCAGGCCGCTCCCGTCGAGCGCGGCCCGCGCCCAGGCCCGCCCGGTGCGCAGGTGGCGCTCGAAGGCGGCGGCGTCCCGGCCGCCGTGCAGGCGGGTGGCGATGGCCGCGTCCCAGGGCATCACGGTGCGCGGCCGCAGGGCGAACAGGGCCTTGGCGGCGGCGGTCGGCCCGAGGGTGCGGCGGCCGAGCGGGAGCGCGGCCAGGTCCCCGTACGCGGCCGCCAGCAGGGCGCACTCCCGCTCGGTCAGCGCCGCGAGCGGGGCCGCGGGCAGCTCGTGGCGCTCCCACCAGGCGCCGAGCCCGCTCCCCAGCGGGTCGGGCTCGCCGTCGCGCGGGTAGCGGATGCGGCAGCCCCAGGCGTTGAGCCAGCGGTGCAGGGCGTCGCGGTGCGCGGGGCGGGAGAGGTCGGGCCCGGGGGCGGTGGCGGCGAGGAGCGCGAGCCAGCCGCGGTCCACGCCGGGGAACGCCGCGAACACCCCGGCGGCCTCCCGCAGCCGGTCGGGGCCGGGTGCGGGCGGCAGCCCGGCGTCGAGGTGGGCGCGGGCCACCTTCGCCGGTACGCACATCCGCCAGGCGTCGGTGACCAGTCCGGCCAGCTCCCCCGGTCCGAGGGCGGCCATCCGGGCGTGGACCCAGTGGTAGCGCATGTCGCCGGGGCCCGGCAGCGAGAAGGTGTCCGGCTCGGAGGCGACGAGCGCGGCCCGCTCCTCCTTCGGGAAGGCGAGGCCGAGCTCGCTCTCGTCCCGGGAGAGCGCGAGGTAGACGATCCGCCCGATCCGGAACTTCACCCGGTCGCGGACGAGGTGCTCCTCGGTGCGCGGCAGCGCGAGCGCGAGCCGCCGTACGTCTTCCACGGTCACCACCATGACCGAAGTCTCGCAGCCCCTGGCGGAAGGGCCAGGGGCTGCCGCGTTAGTCTCGACGGGTGGATCCGAAGACCAGAAACCGTGTCATGGCCGGTGTGCTCGTGCTGATGTTCGTCGTCGTCGCCGTGGCGGCCGCCGTCGGGCAGTAGCGGCCGCGCGGCCGCGCGGGCCCGGCGCCGCTACCAGGCGAAGGCCTCCGGGGAGGCGCCCGGGCCGGGGAAGATCTCGTCGAGGGCGGCGAGGAGCTCCTCGGAGAGCTCCAGCTCCACCGCCCGCAGCGCGGACGCGAGCTGCTCCGGGGTGCGCGGGCCGACGATCGGGCCGGTGACCCCGGGGCGGGTCAGCAGCCACGCCAGCGCGACGTCGCCGGGCTCCAGGCCGTGCTTGTCGAGCAGGTTCTCGTACGCCTCCACCTGCGCCCGGACCGAACTGTTGGCCAGGGCGTCGGCCGAGCGGCCGCTGGCCGTGCGCCCGGTCCCGGCCGACTTGCGGATCGCGCCGCCCAGCAGCCCGCCGTGCAGCGGGGACCAGGGGACGACGCCGAGCCCGTACGCCTCGGCGGCCGGGATGACCTCCATCTCGGCGCGCCGCTCCGCGAGGTTGTACAGGCACTGCTCGCTGACCAGGCCGAGCCGGCCGGCGCGCGCGGCGGTCTCGTTGGCCTGGGCGATCTTCCAGCCGGGGAAGTTGGAGGAACCGGCGTAGAGGATCTTGCCCTGCTGGACGAGGACCTCGACGGCCTGCCAGATCTCCTCGAAGGGGGTCTGCCGGTCGACGTGGTGGAACTGGTAGATGTCGATGTGGTCGGTCTGGAGCCGCTTGAGGCTGGCGTCGACGGCGCGGCGGATGTTCAGCGCCGAGAGCCGGTCGAAGTTGGGCCAGGGCGCGCCCTCGGCGGCCATCGAGCCGTAGACCTTGGTGGCCAGGACCGTCTTCTCGCGGCGGCCGCCGCCCTGGGCGAACCAGGTGCCGATGATCTCCTCGGTGCGGCCCTTGTTCTCACCCCAGCCGTAGACGTTGGCGGTGTCGAAGTAGTTGATCCCGGCGTCAAGGGCCGCGTCCATGAGGGCGTGGCTTTCGGATTCGCCCGTCTGGGGGCCGAAGTTCATGGTGCCGAGAACGAGGCGGCTGACCTTGAGGCCGGTGCGTCCGAGCTGCGTGTACTTCATGGGTCCCTAGCCAACTGCTTGGAGTGCGCTCGAAGCAAGACCCCGTCGTGACGGGCGTGTTACGCGTCGTCGGGCGCGGGCCGGTAGGGGCCGCCGATGCCCCACGCCTGGTGCAGGACGGCCGCGAACTCGCCGGCCAGGCGGTGTTCGCCGGAGGCGTTGGGGTGGGTGCCGTCGTAGGTGTCGCGGGTGATGTCGTACCCGTCGGGGCGGGCGGCCAGCAGGATCGGCGAGGCGTCGGTGGTGAGGTCGGCGACGGCCTTGGCGAGCAGTTCGTTGAACCGGGCGACCTCCACCGCGAACGGCGGGTCGTCCTGGGCCCGGACGTTCGCGATGACGGGCAGGAACACCATGCGGATGCCCGGGCGGGCCCGGCGGGCGGCGTCGACGAAGCGGCGGACGTTGCCGGCGGTCTGCTCCGCCTTGGTGTAGAAGCCGAGGTCGATCAGACCGAGGGAGACGAGCAGCACGTCGGCGCGGCCCTCGCGGGCGGCGGGGCCGATGAGCGGCGCCATGTGCTGCCAGCCCTCGCCCCAGCCGGCGAGGTGGCGGCGGGCACCGGCGGGGAAGCCGGGGTCGGCGTAGGCCTGCGCGGCGGCGGACGCGGGCACGGCGGGCGCGGCGGCGTCGTCGTAGAGCTCGCTGCGCGGGCCGACGATCTCGAAGGGGCTCTCCAGGGTGGCGCCCAGGTGCTGCCACATCCGGTAGCGCCAGGTGTAGTCGCCGGCGCGTCCGATGGTCATGGAGTCGCCGACGAACATGAAACGCATCCGGTCATCATCGCGGATCGCGCGACAGGTACTCCTGTGATGCCGGACACGCGCGGCGGGCTGGCAGGCTGGGGGGATGCGCCTGTTGCCCGTACGGACCGCCCTCCGCGTTCCCGCCGTCGCCGCCGTCACCGCCGCCCTCGCGCTCGCCGTCCTGCCGGCGGGCCCCGCGGCGGCGGACGAACGCCCCGGCGCGGCCGGGTTCACGATCGCCGACCCCCGGATCAAGGAGTCCAGCGGGCTGGCGGCGAGCCGGATCCACCCGGGCGTCTACTGGACCCACAACGACAGCGACGACGGCCCGTACGTGTACGCGGTGGACTCGGCGACGGGCCGGACCGTGGCCCGGGTGACCCTGACGGGGATCGGCACGCCGCGCGACGTCGAGGCGATCTCGCTGGGACCGGACGGGCAGTTGTACGTCGGCGACATCGGGGACAACCGGGACGGCACCTGGGACCACGTGTGGATCTACCGCTTCCCCGAGCCGAAGGAGCTGCACGACGCCACCGTCAGGGCCGAGCAGTTCACCGTGACGTACGCGGACGGGCCGCGCAACGCGGAGGCCCTGATGGTCCATCCGGTCACCGGCCGGGTGTACATCGCGAGCAAGAACGAGCAGCGGGGCGGCCTGTACGAGGGCCCGGAACGGCTCTCGGCGGACGGGAACAACGTGTTCCGGCGGATCGCCGACGTGCCGTGGGTGACGGACGGGGCGTTCTCCCCGGACGGCGGCCGGCTCGCGCTGCGCGGCTACTTCTGGGCCCGCACCTACCCGTGGAGGGACGGGCGCCCGCAGGGCGGGGGGGACCGGGTGGACGCGCCCTGGCAGGGGCAGGCGGAGTCGGTGACGTACACGCCGGACGGCCGGACGCTGATGTTCGGGGCGGAGGGGGCCAACAGCAAGGTGGTGGCCGTCCCGGTGGCGCCGGACGCGGCGGGCTCCCCGGCCCCGTCCGGCGCGGCCTCCCGCCCCGCCACCGGGGGCGGGGCGGGAAGCGCGGCGGACGGCCCCGCCGACGGGCCGGGCGGCGGTTACGGCAAGGGCGCCCTGGTGCTGGCCGTCGGCACGGCCCTGGTCCTCGGGGGCAGACGGCTCCTGCGCCGCCGCCCGCGCGGCTGACCGCCGCCGGGTCCGTCAGGGCCGTCCGTCGACCGGGATGCGGGCCGTGGGCGGGCCCTCGCCGGGCGCGGGGACGGCGACGGGGGGCTGCGGGGCCGCCATCGAGGCCAGCAGCTGGCGGGCCACCCCCAGGCCCGTACCGCCCATCGTCAGGGCCTTCGCGAACATCTCCGACATCCCCTCGGCCCCGTTCAGCAGCACCATGTGCTCGACGCTGCCGAAGGCGCCCGCGCCCGCCTCGACGATCGCCGGCCAGTTCTCGGCGAGCTGCTGCGCGACCACCGCCTCCTGGTTCTCCGCCAGCGCCGCGGCCCGCGCCTTGATCGCCTCGGCCTCCGCCAGCCCCCTGGCCTTCGCCGACTCCGCCGCCGCGAGGCCGTTCGCCCGCGCCGACTCGGCCGCCGCGAGACCCTTGGCCTGGGTCGCCGCCGCCTCCGCCTCACCGCCCGCCCGGGTCGCCGTCGCCGCGGCGAGCCCGCGCGCTTCGGTGGCCTGGGCCTCGGCGGCCGCGGCCGTCCGCACCCGGGTCGCCTCGGCGGCCGCCGCCAGCTCGGTCTCCTTCGCCTTCGCCTGCGCCGCCGAGATGCGGGCGTCGCGCTCCGCCTCGGCGAGGGTCCGCGTCTGGTAGGCGGCCGCGTCCGCGGGCTTGCGCACGTCGGCCTGGAGCTGCTGCTCGCGCCGGTGCGCCTCCAGCTCCGCGACCCGGGTCTCCTGGACGACGACCTCCTGTTTGGCCGCCGCCTCCGACAGCGGGCCCGCCTGGCGGGCGGTGGCCGCGGCCTTGTCCCGTTCGGCCTGGTAGCCGGCCTGGAGGATCTCGCTGTCGCGGGTGGCCTCCGCCATCCGGGCGAAGGCCGTCTGCTCGGCCTCCGTCGCCAGCCGGTTCGCCTCGGCCTGCGCGATGCGCGCGTCCCGCTGCACGGCGGCCGCGTGCGGCATCGCCAGGTTCTTGATGTAGCCCGTCGGATCCTCGATCTCGTGGATCTGCAGCGAGTCCACGATCAGGCCCAGCTTCTCCATCTCGGTCCCGCACGCCATCCGGGTCTGCCCGGTGAGCTTCTCCCGGTCGCGGATCATGTCCTCGACCGTCAGACCGCCGACGATGGACCGCAGATGGCCCGCGAAGACGATGTGCACCCGTTCGGGCATCATCTTCTGCTGGTCCAGGAAGCGGCGCGCGGCATTGGCGATCGAGACGAAGTCGTCGCCGATCTTGAAGATGACGACGCCCTTCACGCGCAGCGGGATGCCCTGGTGGGTGACGCAGTCCACGTTCAGCTGGGTCTCGTTGAGGTCCAGGGAGAGCTTGCGGACCGCCTGCACCCCCGGCAGCACCAGCGTGCCGCGGCCGGTGACGATCCGGAACCCCATGCCCTCGCCGATGCCCTCGGTCTTGTGCGCGGAGCCGGAGATGACGAGTGCCTCGTTCGGTTCGGCCACCCGCCACATGAGTTTGAACAGGCCGATCAAGGCCGTGATGGCGGCGAGAACGACTCCCGCCACGACGCCGATGGTCATCGGCAACGCCCCCTTATCGCGGTGCCGTTCGACACCGACGAGGGCGAGTGTGCGCCCGTGGGGGGCGCGGGAGAAGTGGCGCGATCGTTCTTGTCGCCATCTTGGTACGCGACCCGGCGGGAGAGCGCCGCGCGGGAGCCGTGCCGGGGTCAGGGGGCGGGGTAGGCGGCCATCACGTACACCGTGCGGGGCGGCAGGTACTCGACCACCGTCACGACGGTACCGACCGTCAGCGGGCCCTCGCCCGGGGCCGGATGCGCGAGGAAGGCCTCGGCCCCGCCCCGGATCCGTACGATGACCTCCCCGACGGTCCCGGGCCCCACGGCCCCGGTGACCCGCCCGCTCATCCCCACCATGTCCACCCCCCGACCCTACGGCCGGCGCACCCGGACGGGCAGCCCCGGAGGGCGAGCGGCTACGAGTGGCCCAGGTCCGCGGTCGGCAGGTCGGCGGAGGGGACCGAGCCGGTGTCGGCGGCGGGCCGCAGCGGGAAGTCGTCCGTCGCCATGGAGTCGAGCACCGGCGGCGCCGGCCGCAGCGGCTTCGGCATGACGGCGGCCTCCGAATGGCCCCCGCACCCGTACGACAGGGACACCAGCCGCCCGTCCGCCGGTCCGAACTCGTTCGCGCAGACGCCGAAGGCCTGCCCCAGCGAGCCGCCGATCGCGACGAGGAACCCGCAGGAGACGCAGGACGCCGGCGCCGCCTGCGCCATCGGGGTCTTCGCGCCGAAGGACTCGTCCCAGCGGTCGGCCGCGCTGTGCAGCCCGTACCGCGAGAGGACCCGCGCCCGCCGCATGCCGAGTTCCTCGGCGACGGCCGCGATGGAGCCCCGGGCGGGGACGACGACCCGGTCGGTGACGTCCGCGTCCTCGGCCTCGACCAGCTCGGCCATCTCGGTGGAGACGACCGCGTTCGGCGGCGGCGCGTCCTCGCCGGAGTAGCCCTGCTCCAGCCGCAGGTCGTCGGCCTCGGTCGGCAGCAGGTCGCCGGGGCCCATGTCACCCGGCCGCAGCCGCTCGCTCCACGGCACCCATTCGGGCGCCAGCAGCGCGTCCTGCCCCGGCAGCAGCACCGTTTCGTTGAGGGTGACGTTCTTCGCGCGGGAGGCGCGCGTCACGGTCACGGCCCAGCGCCAGCCCCGGTAGCCCGGTTCCTTGCACTCGAAGAAGTGCGTGACGACCCGGTCGCCCTCCGCGAGGACGGAGACGTGCTCGCCCACCACTCCGGGGAAGGCGGCCTCCTCGGCCGCCGCACGGGCGAGCTCTACCGCCTCGACGCACAGGCGGTCGGGGGTACGCGGGGTACGGCTTCGCGTCGTCGCAGCACTCACAGGTCTCGTTCTCTCCTACGCCGTCTCACGAGTGCGCCGTCCGTACTGTCGTCCACAACGACCCGTCGGTCTCGTCCGTACGTAGCGCGGGCGGAGCGGACCAGAGGGCCGCGTCGACGTCCGCGCCCGATCGGCCTCGGGCGCACCCCACTGCGATCCATTCTGCGGGATCGCGAAGAGGCGCGCGGCCAAGAGCAACCGCCGGTGGCGCGCTACGCACGCTACCTCCTCCGAAGCCTTCGGCCCACATGCGAGGTCCGATTCGCGGACAACGCCTTCGTCCGCGACGCGCCGGGGCGGGTCCCCGAGGGCCGAGTGGGGCACTATGGCCACGTGGCACCCGTACGGTCGTCCGCCGACGGCTCGGGACCGGCCAGGCGGGCCGGCCGGGCTGTCGGGCGCGCCCTGCACATGCCCTTCACCGGTACGGCGCGCGGGATCCGCCGGGTCACGCACGCCCACGGGGCCGGGGAATCGGGCCTGGGCCGGCTCATCGAACTGCACGCCATCAACGGCGCCGGCGATGTGATGATCACGGTGGCGCTGGCCTCGACGGTGTTCTTCTCCGTTCCCACGGACGAGGCGCGCGGCCGGGTGGCCCTGTACCTCGCGATCACGATGGCGCCCTTCACCCTGCTGGCCCCGGTGATCGGTCCGCTGCTGGACCGGCTGCCGCACGGACGCCGGGCGGCGATGGCGGGCGCCATGCTGACGCGGGCGCTGCTGGCGGTGATGATGTCGGGCGCGGTCGCCACCGGCGGGCTGGAGCTGTACCCGGCCGCGCTGGGCGTGCTGGTCGCGTCGAAGGCGTACGGCGTGGTGCGCAGTGCCGTGGTGCCGCGGCTGCTCCCGCCGGACTTCTCACTCGTCAAGGCGAACTCCAGGGTCACCCTGGCGGGCCTGCTGGCGACGGGCGCCGCCGCGCCGGTGGGGGCCGCGCTGCACACGATCGGGCCGCCGTGGCCGCTGTACGGCGCCTGCGCGATCTTCGTCTGGGGCACCTTCGCGGCGTTCCAGCTGCCGCACAAGGTGGACGAGGCGAAGGGCGAGCGGCGGGCCCGGCTCTCCACCCACGAGGCCCGCTCGAAGCGTCCGGGGCTGCGGACCGTGAGCCGGCCGGTGCTGTGCGGGCTGCTGGCGAACGCGTCGATGCGCGCCCTGTCCGGGTTCCTGATCTTCTTCCTGGCGTTCCTGCTGCGCGAGCACCCGCTGGCCGGGCAGAGCGCCGCGGTGTCGCTGGGGATCGTCGGCGTGTCGGCGGGGGTGGGCAACGCGGGCGGCACGGCGGTGGGCGCGTGGCTGCGGGCACGGGCGCCGGAGGCGATCATCGCGGCGGTGCTGTCGGTGACGCTCGGCGTGGCGGTGCTGGCGGCGCTTCTGTTCAGCGGGCTGTTCATGGCGGTGCTGGCCGGGACGGCCGGGTTCTGCCAGGCGCTGGCCAAGCTGTCGCTGGACGCGATGATCCAGCGGGACGTGCCGGAGGCGGTGCGGACGTCGGCGTTCGCCCGGTCGGAGACGCTGCTCCAGATGGCGTGGGTGATCGGGGGCGGGATCGGGATCGCGCTGCCGTTGAACGGGGTGCTGGGGATGGTGGTCGCCGCGGTCGTGGTGGCGCTGGGCACGGTGATGGCCCTGCGCGGCCTCCTGGCCACCCCCCGCCCCCACCACCCGGGCTCCACCCGCCCCCGAGTGGCCTGACCCCGCCCGCCCCCGCCCCGGACCTGCCCGGGACGGCAGGGCGCCGCACGGGTGGTCCCGGGGCGCCCGGCCAGGGCAACGGCGTGGCCGGGGACCCCCCGTGCGGCGGCGCGGGCCGGTGGCCCGATAGCCTTCGGCTCATGACCGCACCGCTTTTCCCGGGTAGGGCCCGCCGCAGCGTCGCGGCCCTCGGAGCCGTCTCCGCCGGCCTCCTCCTCCTGTCCGCCTGCGACAAGCCGACGCCGCTCGCGACGGTGACCGTCGGCAGCACGTCCGTCTCCGCCGAGTCCGACTGCCGCGCCGACGGCAAGGACCTCACGATGGACCGCGTCCAGGAGTGCCTCACCGGCCTCAAGGACGCCAAGACCGTCGACTACGCCCGCGGCGACACGCTGCGCCTGGGCGTCGAGCCCGACGTCGTCGAGGACGGCAAGAAGTGGCAGGCGGTCCTCGACGGACAGCCGATCACCGAGCCCTCGTCGAACACCTACCGCAGCTTCCAGGGCGCCGACGTCTTCGCGACCGGCGGCCAGGGCGAGGCCCCCGCCTCGAAGATGCTCGGCTTCGTCCAGGTCGGCGAGGACGGCAAGCCGCTCGCCGTCTGGTCCTTCAAGCTCAAGCTGAAGTAGGCCGGGCAACCCGTGCGCGCGCTCGTCGTGACCGCGGTGGCCGCGGAGGCGGACTCCGTGGCCGCCGGTCTGACCCCTCATGATCCGGTCACCCCCGAGCCGCGCGCCCTGCCCGGCGGCTACCTCATCAGCCGCCGGGACCTGCCCGGTCTCGCCGTCGACGTGCTCGTCGGCGGTGTCGGTCCGGCGTCGGCCGCCGCCGCCACGGCCACCGCGCTCGCGCTGGCCGACTACTCCCTCGTCGTCTCCGCCGGCATCGGCGGCGGGTTCGTGCCCGCCGCCCCGCTCGGTTCGCTCGTGGTCGCGGACGCGATCGTCGCAGCCGACCTGGGCGCCGCCACCCCCGACGGGTTCGTCTCCGTGGACGCGCTGGGCTTCGGCCGGAGCGCGCACCTGCCGCCCGCCGGACTCGCCGCGCACGCCGCCGAGGCCACCGGGGCGCTGCTCGCCCCCGTCCTGACCGTGTCCACCGTCACCGGCACCGCCGCCCGCGCCGCCGAGCTCGCGCGGCGGCACCCGCTGGCCGGGGCCGAGGCGATGGAGGGCTTCGGGGTGGCGGAGGCCGCCGCCGCGCACGGACTGCCCGTCCTGGAGGTGCGCGCCGTCTCGAACGCCGTCGGGCCCCGTGACCGGGACGCCTGGCGGATCGGCGACGCGCTGGGCGCGCTCACCACGGCGTTCCGCGCGCTGGGGCCCGTACTCGTCACCTGGGGAGAACGTCATGAACACCGCTGAGCCGCTCCGGATCGCCTATTCGCCCTGCCCGAACGACACCTTCGTCTTCGACGCCTGGGCGCACGGCCGGGTGCCGGACGCGCCCGCCCTGGACGTCACCTTCGCCGACATCGACATCACCAACGGCATGGCCGAACGCGGCGAACTGGACGTGCTGAAGGTGTCCTACGCGGTCCTGCCGTGGGTGCTGGAGGAGTACGCGCTGCTGCCCTGCGGCGGCGCCCTGGGGCGCGGCTGCGGACCGCTGGTGCTGACGCGCGAGCCGGGGCTGGACCTGACGGGCCGGACCGTCGCGGTGCCGAGCGAGCGCTCGACGGCGTACCTGCTGTTCCGGCTGTGGGCGGCGGACGTGCTGCCGGGCGGGGTCGGCGAAGTGGTGGTGCTGCCGTTCCACGAGATCATGCCGGCGGTGCGCGACGGGCGGGTGGACGCCGGACTGGTCATCCACGAGGCCCGGTTCACCTACCGGGACTACGGGCTGCACCGGCTGGCCGACATGGGAGAGCACTGGGAGTCCACCACCGGCCTGCCGATCCCGCTCGGCGCGATCATCGCCAAGCGGTCGCTGGGCGCGGACGCGCTGCGCGCGCTGGCCGCTTCGGCCCGGGCGTCGGTGCGGATGGCCTGGGAGGACCCGGAGGCGTCGCGGCCGTACGTACGGGCGCACGCGCAGGAGCTGGACCCGGCGGTCGCCGACCAGCACATCGGGCTGTACGTCAACGAGTTCACCGCCGACCTGGGGGACGCCGGCTACGCGGCGGTCCGCGGGCTGCTGACCAGGGCCGCCGCCGAGGGACTCGTTCCGGCCATCGGGCCCGCGGCGCTCGACTTCCCGTAGCCGCGCCCGGTCGTACGCGGCCCCGCGCGCCGGTGCCCCGCGGCTCCGGGGAGCGGCGGGGCACCGGCGGTGCGGACGGGGCTCAGACGTCGAGCTGGTCGGCGACCGCGCGCAGCAGTCCGGCGATCTTCGTGCCGTGCACCTTGTCGGGGTAGCGGCCCCGCTCCAGCATCGGCGTGATGTTCTCCAGCAGGGTCGTGAGGTCCTGCACGATCGAGGCGAGCTCGTCGGGCTTGCGCCGCTGGGCGGCCGCGACCGAGGGCGCCGGATCCAGTACCGTCACCGAAAGTGCCTGGTCACCGCGCTGTCCAGCGACGACGCCGAATTCGACGCGCTGTCCGGGCTTGAGGGCGTCGACCCCGTCGGGAAGCACCGACGAGTGGACGAAGACATCTCCGCCGTCGTCGCGGGAGAGAAAGCCGAAGCCCTTCTCGCTGTTGAACCACTTGACCTTGCCGGTAGGCACGTCCGTCCTCTGTCCTTGTGCTCGTCGGGTCCGGTGGGCCGGGTTGAAACGGCTCCGGGTAGCAGTGCGGCGGGTCCTTCGACCCGCCTCCTCCAGGCTAGTGGTCCAGAAACGGGTGACAAGACGTTCCCCGGTCCTTCCGGCTTCACGGCTTCGGCCAGGGAACTACCCTGGTGGGGTGACTGTTACTCCTCATCCCGACGACGCGCGGCCCGGCGACGGGCTCGTCCGGGCGGGCGGCATCGTGTTCATCGCCGGCGCCCTGGCGACCCTCGTGACGATGGCCCCGCTGTTCCTCGGCACCGACCCGTTCCCGTCGTACGCGTGGGCCGTGTGCATGCTCATGGGCGTCGGTTTCGCCCTCGCCGCGGCGGGCGTGGTCCGCTCGGCCGGCGCGCAGCGCAAGGCGGCCCGGGAGTCCCAGGCCGCCTGACGCGCTCGGTGCTCAGACCTCGCGGGTGCGGACGTACCCGGCGAGCCACTCGGGCAGCGCGGTGAGGTCCGGAAGGACCACGTCCGCGCCCGCGGCGCGCAATTCGGCCTCCGGGCAGGGTCCGGTGGGAACGGCCACTGAGAGCGCTCCCGCCGTGCGGGCGCCGCGGACGTCGCCCACGTGGTCGCCGACGTAGATCTGGGCCCCGTGCTCGCGCAGCGCCCCGGCCTTGGCCTCCGCCCACAGCCAGCCGATGACGGCGTCGGCCTCGATGCCGAGGTGCTCCAGGTGGTGCAGGGCGTTGGGGGTGTTCTTGGCGGTGACGACGATCGCGCGGCCGCCGAGGGCCTGGACGGCCTTGATCGCCTCGCGGGCGCCGGGCATCGCCGGGGTCGGCTCGATCGCGTACGTGGCGTACATCTCCCGGTAGCGGTCGCGCATTTCCGGGATCTCCTCGGGCTCGAACCAGTAGGCCAGCTCGTCCTCCAGCGGGGGCCCGAGGCGGGTGACGGCCTCGTCGGCGTCGATGAACCGGCCGGTGGCGGCGGAGAGCGCCAGGTAGTTGGCCCGGATGCCGGGCCGGGAGTCGATGAGGGTCATGTCGAGGTCGAACCCGACCGTCAGCGGAGCGGGAACCGTGGTCTCTCGGGGGGTGGAAGTCATGGTTCCCATTTTGCAGAGACCCGGCAAAGTCGAGGGAAAGTACACTTAAATCCGGATTGCCGGATCGTGACATCCGATGAAATATCAGCCCGGCACTGGGGCCCCTCTCAAGGAATCCTCCCTTCCGCCACGACGCCGCCACGTCCCGGCGCCCCCGCACCGCCCGCGCGGCGTCCGCGCACCGCCCGCGCACCGCCCGCGCACCGCCCGCGCGGCGTCCGCGCGCGCGTCAGGAGCGGCGGCGGGAGCGCCAGGCCACGTACGCGGCCGTCGCGAGGCCCGCCGTACGGGACAGGGCGGGCCACAGGTCGCGGAAGGCGGCGCCGAGTCGGTCGCGGGGCAGGGCCTCGCCCCAGTTGCCCCCGGCCCGGCCCCACAGCCACAGCACCGCCGCCGTGAACACCGCCGCGGGCAGCCCCAGCAGGGCCCACTTGCGCTCCCTCGGGCCGAGCACCCGGGAGGCGTAGGCCAGCAGCCAGCCGGCCGCGAGCAGCAGCCAGTACCCGGTGAGCGCCCCCACCGCGATCAGGGCCGCCGCCAGCAGCAGGAAGGGGTGCGGCCGGCGCCGGGGCACCACGGCCGCCGCGGCGGCCTCCTGCGGCGCGGCGGCCGCGCGCCGCTCGCGCACGAAGCGGGCCAGCCTGCGGGCGGTCCCCCGGGGCGACTTCTCCTCCGGCTCCGGGGCGGGCTCCTCCTTCGGCTCCGGCTCCTTGAAGAGGTCCGGGATCTCGATGCCGCCCGCGAAGCCCTCGACCTGCGGACCCGCCCCCCGGCCGCCGCCCGGCGCGAGGCTCCACCAGTCGGGGTCGACGCCGTCCCCTGGGCCGAGTTCGTCGAGCCCGGCGAGGTGCGGCGGCACGTTGCGCGGCTCCTCGGGCGGGGCCGCCGGCCGCTTGCGCCGCAGCCCCCCGCCCCGCTGCACGGGAACGGCCGGGACCGGCGGCGACGGGACCGGGGCCGCCGTCGGGCGGGGGGCCGGCGCGCCCAGGGTGTCCAGGACCTCCTCCGGCGTACCGATCCGCTCCAGGATGCGCCGGACGGCCGCCGGGGTGTCCGGGTCGTACTTGGCGCGCCGACGGTCGATCTCGTCCCGCAGCCCCGACACCAGCCGCATCCGGTCCCCCGACGGCAGATGCCGCCGCTGCGCCAAGTCCCCGACCCGGCTCAGATATTCGTAGACCAGATGGTCGCTCTCGATCCCCACGCCCCGGCTCCTCACGTCCCGCCTGACAGGAAGGTAGCGCGTGCGTCCGTGGAGCAGCCGTCGGCACAGCGGATACCGTGGACCGGATGGGGACCGGCCGACGACCGGCCGACGTGACCAGGAGGCGACCACCGTGCCCGAGGCAAGCACCGGCACCGCTGCGGCGAACGCCCCGCGCTCCCTCGCCGAGGCGCTGCGCGCCCGCGACGACGTGGCGCTCGCCGCCCTGCTCCACGCCCGGCCGGACCTGCTGAACCCGGTGCCCGGCGACGTCACCCAGCTCGCCACCCGGGCCGGCACCCGCGCCTCGGTGGTGCGCGCCCTGGACCGGCTGGACCGGTTCGCGCTCCAGACGGCCGAGGCCCTGGCGGTGGCCCCCGAGCCGTGCCCGTACCGGGTGCTGGAGTCGCTGCTGACCGGCGGCGAGGACGAGGCCGCGCGCGACGCCCTGCCCCGCGCGCTCGGCACCCTGCGCGACCAGGCCCTGGTGTGGGGGGACGAGGAGCGGCTGCGCCTGGTGCGCACCGCCCGCGAACTGCTGGCCCCGTCCGCGCAGCGGGCCTCGCCGACCGGGCTGGGCCCCACCGTCGCGGAGGCCACCGCCGGAATGTCGCCGACCCGGATCCAGGAGATCGTCGCGGCGGCCGGGCTGCCCGCCACCCACGACCCGGTGTCGGCGGTGACGGCGCTGACCGGGCTCTTCACCGACCCGGAGCGGATGTCGGCCCTGCTGGACGAGGCTCCGGCGGAGGCGCACCAGGTGCTGGGGCGGCTCGTGTGGGGGCCGCCGTACGGGGAGGTGACGCCGAATCCGACACCGCCGGTGCGCTGGCTGCGCGACCGGGGGCTGCTGCTGCCCGCGACGGCCCGGACGGTGGTCCTGCCCCGCGAGGTGGCGCTGCACCTGCGCGGCGGGCTCGCGCACCGGCGGACGGCGCCGCTGGCCCCGGAGGTCGGCGCGCACCGCGAGCACCGTCCACAGCTTGTGGACGCCAACGCCGCCGGGCAGGCGCTGGCCGCGCTGGGCACCGTCGAGGAGCTCGTGAAGTCCTGGGAGCACACCGGGCCGGCGGTGCTGCGGGCCGGCGGGCTGTCCGTGCGCGACCTCAAGCGGGCGGCGTCCACGCTGGACGCCACCGAGGCGGCGACGGCGTTCTGGGTGGAACTGGCCTACGCGGCCGGGCTGCTGGCCAGCGACGGCGAGGCCGACGAACGGTACGCGCCCACCCCCGCCTTCGACGACTGGTGCGAACGGGCGCCCGCCGAGCGCTGGTCGGCGCTGGCGGCGGCCTGGCTCGCGGCGACCCGGACGTCCGGGCTGGTCGGCGAACAGGACGCCAAGGGCCGCACCCTGTCCACGCTCGGCCCCGACCTGGACAGATCCGCCGCGCCCGAGGTGCGCCGCCGGGTCCTGACCCTGCTGGCCGACCTGCCCGAGGGCGCCTCCCCGGACCCGGACGCGCTGCTGGACCGGCTCGCGTGGGAACGGCCGGTGCGCGGCACGAGCGACCTGCGGGCCCGGCTGGCGCACTGGACCCTGAACGAGGCCGAGGTGCTGGGCGTCACCGGCCGGGGCGCCCTGAGCGCCTTCGGTCGGGCCCTGCTGACGGGGGCCGATCCGGCGCCGCTGCTGGAGCCGCTGCTGCCGGAACCGGTGGACCACGTCCTGCTCCAGGCCGACCTGACGGCGGTGGCGCCGGGACCGCTGCGCCGGCCGCTCGGCGACACCCTGGCCGTGCTCGCCGACGTCGAGTCGAAGGGCGGGGCGACGGTGTACCGCTTCACGCCCGGCTCCGTACGCCGCGCCCTGGACTCCGGGCACACCGCCTCCGACCTGCACGCCTTCCTCGTCGAGCACAGCCGCACCCCGGTGCCGCAGCCGCTCGCGTACCTGATCGACGACGTGGCCCGGCGGCACGGGCACCTGCGGGTCGGGGCGGCCTCCTCGTACGTGCGCTGCGACGACGACGCGATGCTCGGCGAGATCCTGGCCGACAAGCGGTCGGCCGGTCTGGGGCTGCGCCGCCTCGCGCCGACCGTGCTGGCCGCGCAGGCCGAACCGGGGGCGCTGCTGGAGGGGTTGCGGGCGATGGGCTACGCCCCGGCGGCGGAGTCCCGCAGCGGCGACGTGCTGGTGGCGCGGGCCGACGCGCACCGCACCCCGGCGCGTTCGGCGCCGGTGCCGGTCCCGGACGGGCCGCCGGCGCCGGACGCCACGCTGCTGGGCGCGGCGGTACGGGCGATCCGCGCGGGCGACCTGGCGGCGACGGCGGTCCGCAAGGAGCCCTCCCCGGACGGGGACCCGGGCGCGGTCCCCGCTCCGGGCGAACTGCCGCGCACGAGCGCGGCGGAGACCCTGGCGACGGTACAGGCGGCGGCGCTCACCGGCTCGGCGGTGTGGATCGGGTACGTGAACGCCGACGGGGCGGCGAGCCAGCGGGTCATCGCCCCGGTGCGGGTGGAGGGCGGCTTCGTCACCGGCTACGACCACACGGCGGACGAGGTGCGCACGTACGCCCTGCACCGCATCACGGGTGTGGCGGAACTGGCGGAGGACCAGGTCTGACCCGGCTCGCCCAGGCCCCGACGTCCGTCCGTCCAGTCGCCCAGTCGCCCGCCCGCCCAACCGCCGTGGAGCGGAAATCCGCTGGCCACCTGCCCCGCACGCGGGGCAGGCTGACGGGGTGTCCACCCCCGAACCGGTCCCCGCACGCCAGATCCGCGCCGTCCACGGCCCCGCCACGGTCACCGTCTACCAGGCCTACTCCCCCGCCCTCGGCCTCCCGGCGGCCCGCGACGGCCGCTTCCCGCCCGCCTGGAAGCGCGAGCGGATGACCTGGGTCAAACCGTCGTTCCTGTGGATGATGTACCGCTGCGGCTGGGCGTCGAAGGAGGGCCAGGAGACCGTGCTGGCCGTCGAGATCACCCGCGCCGGCTTCGACCGGGCCCTGGCCGGGGCCTGCCTCTCGCACTACGCGCCCCGCGTCCACGCGGACCGCGCGCAGTGGAAGCGGTCCCTGCGGCAGGCCGCGGCCCGGGTGCAGTGGGACCCCGAGCGGGACCTCCAGCTGAACCCGCTCCCCCACCGCTCGCTCCAGCTGGGCCTGTCGGGCCCCCTCTCCCGGGCCTACGCCGACGAGTGGACGGTCTCGATCCGCGACGTGACCCCGCTGGCCCGGGAGATCCACGCCCTGGTCCGCAGCGGCGACACGGACGCGGCCCGCGCCCTGCTCCCTCCCGAAACCCCCTACCCACAGCCCCGGCCGCCCCACCTGGACGCCTAGCCCGGCGCAGAACCACCCGGCCCGCGCGGCGATGCGGCAGACTGGAGGTTTGCCCCTCCGCGTCCGGACGGGCACCCCACGCCGGAAAGGGGCGTCTGTGAACGGGCCTCTCATCGTCCAGAGCGACAAAACCCTCCTGCTCGAGGTCGACCACGAGCTCGCCGGGGCCGCGCGGCGGGCCATCGCGCCCTTCGCCGAGCTGGAGCGGGCGCCCGAGCACATCCACACCTACCGGATCACCCCGCTCGGACTGTGGAACGCGCGGGCAGCCGGGCACGACGCCGAGCAGGTCGTCGACGCGCTCGTGGAGTTCTCCCGGTACCCCGTCCCGCACGCGCTGCTCGTCGACGTCGCCGAGACGATGGCCCGCTACGGGCGGCTCACCCTGTCCAAGCACCCCGTCCACGGGCTGGTGCTGACCAGCACCGACCGGCCGGTGCTGGAGGAGATCCTGCGGTCCAAGCGGATCACCCCGCTGGTCGGGGCGCGGCTGGACCCCGACACGGTCGCCGTGCACCCCTCCGAGCGCGGGCAGATCAAGCAGACCCTGCTCAAGCTGGGCTGGCCCGCCGAGGACCTCGCCGGGTACGTGGACGGCGAGGCCCACGCGATCGACCTGGTCGAGGACGGCTGGGCGCTGCGCCCCTACCAGCAGCAGGCCGTCGAGGGCTTCTGGCACGGCGGTTCCGGAGTGGTCGTGCTGCCCTGCGGCGCGGGCAAGACGCTGGTCGGCGCCGGGGCGATGGCCATGGCGAAGGCGACCACGCTGATCCTGGTGACGAACACCGTCTCGGCCCGGCAGTGGAAGCACGAGCTGATCAAGCGGACCACGCTGACGGAGGAGGAGATCGGCGAGTACTCCGGCACCCGCAAGGAGATCCGGCCCGTCACGATCGCCACCTACCAGGTGCTGACGACCAAGCGGAAGGGCGTCTACCCGCACCTGGAGCTCTTCGACTCCAGGGACTGGGGCCTGATCCTCTACGACGAGGTCCACCTGCTGCCCGCGCCGGTCTTCAAGTTCACCGCCGACCTCCAGGCCCGCCGCCGGCTCGGTCTGACCGCGACCCTGGTGCGCGAGGACGGCCGGGAGTCGGACGTCTTCTCCCTGATCGGGCCGAAGCGGTTCGACGCCCCGTGGAAGGAGATCGAGGCGCAGGGCTACATCGCGCCCGCCGACTGCGTCGAGGTCCGCGTCAACCTCACCGACTCGGAGCGCCTCGCGTACGCGACCGCCGAGACCGAGGAGAAGTACCGCTTCTGCGCGACGACCGCGACGAAGCGCAAGGTCACCGAGGCGCTGGTGCGCAAGCACCAGGGCGAGCAGACCCTCGTCATCGGCCAGTACATCGACCAGCTCGACGAGCTGGGCGAGCACCTGGACGCGCCCGTCATCAAGGGCGAGACCTCCAACGCGCAGCGCGAGAAGCTCTTCAACGCCTTCCGCGAGGGCGAGATCAGCGTGCTGGTGGTCTCGAAGGTGGCGAACTTCTCCATCGACCTGCCCGAGGCGACCGTCGCCATCCAGGTGTCCGGCACCTTCGGCTCCCGGCAGGAGGAGGCGCAGCGCCTGGGCCGGGTGCTGCGTCCCAAGGCGGACGGTCACGAGGCGCGGTTCTACTCGGTGGTCGCGCGCGACACCATCGACCAGGACTTCGCCGCGCACCGGCAGCGCTTCCTCGCCGAGCAGGGCTACGCCTACCGGATCATGGACGCCGACGAGCTGCTGGCGAGCGACTGACCGGACGGCCGGCCCCCTGCTCCAGGGGCGGCCGGGGCGCGGGAACCCCTCCCTCGGCGGGCGGCGGGGTGCGCGGTCCCGTTCCCGGGCGGCCGGGGACGGGACCGGGATCGCGGCCGGGGCGCCGGGCGAGCGCCCCGGCCAGCACGGACAGCAGGGGTACGCACCACACCCACAGGTGCGACCGGTCCAGCAGCAGGGCGGGCCCGGTCGCCGGGAGGTGGCGGGCCCAGAAGTCCGCGGAGGCCTGCGGCAGGACGAGCAGGCCGAGCAGGGCGGTCCCGGCGAATCCGGCCAGCGCGGTCAGCCCGGCCCGGACGCGGCCGGTCACCAGCAGGTACGGGACGAAGACGGCCGGGGTCAGCGTGATCCCGGCGGCGACGCCCAGCGCGAAGCCCTTGCCGAGCGCGAAGCGCGGCCGGCCCAGGTCCCAGAGGGCGAGGCAGGCCAGCGCCAGGTTGATCTGGCCGGGCAGCGGGCTCTGGAACAGCGGCTCCAGCCAGAGCCCGGCGATGGTCAGGGCGAGCACTCCGCCCGGCCGGGCCCGCAGCCGGCCCAGCCGGCAGGAGAGCAGGATCAGCAGGGCGAGCAGGCAGCCGGTCCCGAGGACGAGGACGGCCTTGAGCACGGCGGCCGGCAGCCAGGAGGCCGGCGTGAGAAGGATCGCGGCGAACGGCGGGTAGGCGGCGGGCGGCTGCCACTCGGCCCCGGAGAATTCGCGCAGCAGGGCATCGGCGGCCGGGATGCGCCAGACGACGCACAGCACGCCCAGCACCAGCAGCGAGCCCGTGACCAGCACTCCGACCAGGGGCGACGGCGAGCGGCGGGGAGCGGGGCTGCGGGTCACGCGCGTGACCCTAGTGGATCAGCACCCGGCCGGCACCGGGATCAGGCCACGCGCCGGGGCGCCGGTCAGCGGCGTATGACGCCCGCGTCCTCGGAGTACTCGCCCAGGACGACCACGCTCACGGCGGTCGCGGTGAAGACCTTGGCGGCGCGCAGCACATCGCCGAACCGGTAGCGCGGACGGGTTGCGGAGGTTGCGGTGGCGCCGCTCGGGCGGCCGCCCTGGATCGGGGTGAAGGTTGCGGTGCTCATGTATCCATGGTGCGTTCGGCGGCCCGGATCCACATCGCCCTGCGGACGGAACCGCACGGCCCCCGGCCTCCTCCTCCCGGCCCATGCGGACCCCTACGGGCACCCCTGAGGTCTGACACCCCCCGGTATGACACCCGTACGGAGGTCCCTGCCGCCCCGGGACCCGCGCCCGGTATTCCGTTCGCGGGGAGCGGCCCCGCTGACTACAATCTCCGCTCTTGCCGCCTCCCGTCGCCCCATCGGGGAGAGCCTCCCGCCGGACGGAAACCGGCGGGCATCCGTTGCCGCACAGCTGGAGGCAGTCCCGTGCCCGCGCACGCCCCCGACACCACCCCCGACGCCGCCGCGACCGGCCCCCTGGACCGCGAACGGGCCCACCTGAGCGCCTCGCGCTCCGCCCTGCGCGCGATGCGCGAGGACGTGGAGGCCCTCGACATCCGCGACGTCACCGCGAACTGGGTCAACGCGGCCGTCCTGCAGGCCCAGATCGACGACCGCATCAAGGCCCTCGCCGACCTCTCCCACACCCCGCTCTTCTTCGGCCGCCTCGACTACCTGCACGCCCCGGGCGCGGAGCTGGCCGAGGGCGCCGGCGGCGAGCAGTTCTACATCGGCCGCCGCCACGTCCACGACGGCGACGGCGACCCCATGGTCATCGACTGGCGCGCGCCCGTCTCGCAGCCCTTCTACCGCGCCTCCAAGAAGGACCCGCAGGACATCGCCCTGCGCCGGCGCTTCGGCTACACGGCCGGCGAGCTGACGGCCTACGAGGACGAGCACCTCAGCGATCCCGCCGAATCGGCCGCCGTCAGCAAGCTCCTCCAGCAGGAGATCGAGCGTCCCCGCGTCGGCCCCATGCGCGACATCGTCGCGACGATCCAGCCCGAGCAGGACGAGATCGTCCGCTCCGGACTGTCCGGATCCGTCTGCGTCCAGGGCGGCCCCGGCACCGGGAAGACGGCCGTCGGCCTGCACCGCGTCGCCTACCTGCTGTACGCGCACCGCGAGCGGCTCGCCCGCACCGGCACGCTGGTCATCGGCCCGAACCGGTCCTTCCTCCACTACATCGAGCAGGTCCTGCCGGCCCTGGGCGAGCTGGAGGTGAAGCAGGCCACCGTCGACGACCTCGTCGCCCGCGAGGGCCTGGAGGTGCGCGGCACCGACACCGCGCCGACCGCGGTGATCAAGGGCGACGCCCGGATGGCCACGGTCCTGCGCCGCGCGGTCCGCTCCCACGTCACCGAGCCGTCCGAGCCCCTCGTGGTGGTCCGCGGCTCGCGCCGCTGGCGCGTCCCGGCGTACGAGCTCGCCGAGATCGTCGCCGAACTCCAGAACCGCGAGATCCGCTACGGGGCGGCCCGCGACGCCCTCCCGCAGCGCATCGCGCACACCGTCCTCGTCCGCATGGAACAGGCGGGGGAGGCGCCCGACGACCGGGTGCAGGACGCGGTGGCGCGCAACGCCGCGGTGAAGGCGGCCGTCAAGGCGGTCTGGCCGCTGCTGGAGCCGGCGAAGCTGGTCCTGCGCCTGCTGTCCGACCCGGAGTTCCTGGCCGCGCACGCGGACGGCGTCCTCACCGCCGACGAGCAGCGGCTCCTGCTGTGGCCCAAGCCCTTCCGCGGCGTGAAGGCGGCGAAGTGGTCGGCGGCGGACCTGGTCCTGATCGACGAGGCGGCGGACCTGGTGGAGCGCACCCCCTCGCTGGGCCACGTCGTGGTCGACGAGGCCCAGGACCTGTCCCCGATGCAGTACCGGGCCGTGGGCCGGCGCTGCACGACCGGCTCGGCGACGGTCCTCGGCGACCTCGCGCAGGGCACCACCCCGTGGGCCACCCGCAGCTGGGACGAGGCGCTGGCGCACCTGGGCAAGCCGGAGGCGGTGCTGGAGGAGCTGACCGCGGGCTTCCGCGTACCGCGCGAGGTGATCGCGTACGCGTCCCGGCTGCTGCCGGCCATCTCCCCGGGGCTGGCCCCGGTCTCCTCGGTCCGTGAAACGCCGGGGTCCCTGGTGGTGAAGGAGTCGGGGGACCTGACGGCCGACGTCGTCGCCGCCTGCCGGGACTCCCTCGCGCACGAGGGCTCGATCGGCCTGATCGCGGCGGACGCCCGGATCCCCGGCCTCGCCGAGGCCCTGCTGGCGGCGGGACTGCCGTACCTGGCGCCCGGCGAGGAGACGACGGCGCACGCGCGGCTGACGCTGGTGCCGGCCTCGCTGGCGAAGGGCCTGGAGTACGACTACGTGGTGCTGGACGAGCCCGCCGCGATCGTCTCCGGCGAACCGGACGAACGCACCGGCCTGCGCCGCCTCTACGTCTGCCTCACCCGCGCCGTCTCGGGCCTGACGGCCCTGCACACGGCCCCCCTCCCACCCGCCCTGGCCTGACCGGCGGCAGTCACAGCCCCGCGCCCGGCCCCGGGCCCGGGGCCGGCCACAGGCCCGGGCCGGGCACGGGCCTGCCACAGGCCCAGACCGGACACACGCCCGGACCGGACACGGGGCCGGCCACACGCCCGGACCGGACGCGGGGCCGGACTCCCGGGCCTTCGGGCCGGGCCGGGGCCAGGCACGCGCCCGAGCACGGGGCCAGGGCCGGACACAAGCCGGGGCCGGACACGGCCCCGAGCCGGGCACGAGGCCGGACTCCCGGGCCTTCGGGCCGGGCACGCGCCCGGACACGGGACCGGACACGGGACCGGGCCGGACACGGGACCGGGCCGGACACGGGACCGGGCCGGACACGGGACCGGGCCGGATACGGGACCGGGCCGGGCACGGTCTGCGCGCCGGGCGGACCGCCGGAGACTGCCTAGGCCAGCGCCTCGCGCCACCGCGCCACCGCCGCCGCCGAGACCGGCCGGCCCCAGCCGTCGGGCCGCGCCGCGCCGCCGATGTGGAAGGCGTCGACGCCCGCCGCGCGCAGCTGCGGCAGGTGCGCGAGGGTCAGCCCGCCGCCGACCAGGATCCGTGCCCCGTACCCCGGCTCGCCCGACCGCGCGGCCTCCGCCAGCAGCACGGGCAGCCCGTCGGCGACTCCGGCCGCCGACCCCGCCGTCAGGTAGGTGTCCAGCCCCGGCAGGTCCGCCAGGGCCTTGCGCAGCTGGTCCCGGTCCGCGGCCCGGTCGACGGCCCGGTGGAAGGTCCACCGGCAGCCTTCGAGCTCCGCGACGAGCGCCTCGACGGCCGCCAGGTCGGGGCTGCCGTCCGGGTTCAGGAACCCGAGGACGAACTCGGTCGCCCCCTCGGCCCGCAGTTCCCGCGCCGTCGCGGCCAGTCCGGAGACGTCACCGGCGGCGAACCCGTCCGTCCTGCGGAGCATCACGCGCAGCGGGATGTCGACCGCGGCCCTGATCGCCGCGAAGGTCTCGCGCGAGGGGCTGAGCCCGTCGGCGGCCATGTCGGTGACCAGTTCGAGTCGGTCCGCCCCACCGGCCTGTGCGGCGACCGCGTCCTGCACGTCGAGGGCGATCACCTCCAGGAGCGCACGATTGCTCATTCGATGCCGTCCTTATGTTCCGGTTGTTCGGGTATGGAAAATAGGTCTAGTCCAATATTCAGGGTACGGGCCCGCACCCGCCCTTCACCAGCGACATCACGCCACCCCCACAATGTGCGCATGAACACAGACCCCGCGCACCGCGACACCACCGGTCTGCACGCCCGCTGGCGGGCGACCGTCACCGCCGCCGGCGCGAGTGCGGACCTCGACCCCGGCCCCTACGCCGACCGCCTCCTGGCCGCCTGGGCCGAGCCCCAGCGCCGCTACCACACCACCGGCCACCTCGCCGACGTCCTGGCCCGGGCCGACGAGCTCGCCCCGCACGCCGCCGACCCCAGCGCCGTCGAGCTCGCCGCCTGGTTCCACGACGCCGTCTACCGTCCCGACCGCTCCGAGAACGAGGAGCGCAGCGCCGCCCTCGCCGAGCGCGCCCTCCCCGAGCTCGGCATCGGCCCCGCCCGCACCGCCGAGGTGGCCCGCCTGGTGCGGCTCACCGTCACCCACGACCCCGCCCCCGGCGACACCAACGGCGAGGCCCTGTGCGACGCCGACCTCGCCGTCCTGGCCGGCTCCCCGCAGCGGTACGCCGCCTACGCCGCCGCCGTCCGCGCCGAGTACGCCTTCGTGCCCGACGAGGACTTCCGGGCCGGGCGGGCCGCCGTACTGCGCCAGCTCCTCGGACTGCCCCGGCTCTTCCGGACCCCGTACGGCGCCGCCCACTGGGAAGCCCCGGCCCGCCACAACCTCGCCGCCGAGCTCGACGCCCTGACCGCCCGGCCCTGAGCGCCCGGCCCGGCCCGACCCGGCCCGGCCCGACCTGACATACGACGGCCCGTCCGGGAATGCGTCCGCGTTCGCGGTGGTTTGTGAATGTCATGCCCGCAGCTTCCGCACGCCCCCGCATGCCCGTGGCCGTCTACATACTCGGCCTGTCCGTCTTCGCGCTCGGCACCAGTGAGTTCATGCTCTCCGGGCTCCTGCCGCCGATCGCCGAGGACATGGGCGTCACGATCCCGCAGGCGGGGCTGCTGATATCCGCGTTCGCGATCGGCATGGTCGTCGGCGCCCCGCTGCTGGCCGTCGCCACCCTGCGCCTGCCGCGCCGCACCACCCTGATCGCGCTGATCACCCTCTTCGGCCTCGGGCAGGTCGCGGGCGCGCTGGCCCCCTCGTACGGGCTGCTCTTCGCCTCCCGCGTGGTCTCGGCCCTCGCCTGCGCCGGGTTCTGGGCCGTCGGCGCGGCCGTCGCCATCGCCATGGTCGACAAGGACCAGCGGGCCCGCGCCATGGCCGTGATGATCGGCGGCCTCTCCATCGCCAACGTCCTCGGCGTTCCGGCGGGCGCCTTCCTCGGCGAGCAGTTCGGCTGGCGGGCCGCCTTCTGGTCGGTCGGCGTGGCCTCGGCCATCGCCCTGGCCGGGATCCTGGCGCTGATCCCCAAGATCCCGCTGCCCGCCGAGAAGCCCCGCCTGGGACGCGAGCTGCGCATCTACCGCGACGGCCAGGTGTGGCTGGCGATCGGCATCACGGCGCTCGCCGCGGGCGGCGTCTTCTGCGCCTTCAGCTACCTGTCCCCGCTGCTCACCGACGTGGCCGGGCTGGACTCGGGGTGGGTGCCGTGGATCCTCGCGCTGTTCGGCGCGGGCGCCCTGGTGGGCACCACCGTCGGCGGCCGGATCGCGGACGCGCACCTCTTCGGGGTGATGCTCTGGGGCATCACCGCCTCCACGCTCTTCCTCGCCGCGCTGGCGCTGCTGGCCTCCGTACAGGTGGCCGCCGTCGCCCTGTCGTTCCTGCTCGGCGTCTCGGCGTTCGCCACCGCCCCGGCCCTCAACGCCCGCATGTTCAACGTCGCCGGAGCCGCCCCCACCCTCGCCGGAGCCACCACCACCGCCGCCTTCAACCTGGGCAACACCGGCGGCCCCTGGCTCGGCGGCACCGTCATCGACTCGGGCCACGGCTTCGTCAGCCCCGCCTGGGCGGGCGGCGCCATGACCCTGGCCGCCCTCGCCCTCACCGTGATCGCCCTGCGCCTGGACCGCCGTACGCGGCCCCGCGCGACCCGCGTGATCGCCTCGGGCTCCGCCGCCCCGGCCCCCGCCCCGCAGCCGGCCGAGGCGTAGCCCCCGGCCCGGGCCGCCCCGCTCAGGCCGGGCGGCCCTTGGGCCGGCGCAGCCCCGCGTCCGTCAGCCGCCGCACCAGCTCCTTGCTGCCGATCTCCACCGCGCCCGCCCCGACCGCGTCCGCGTACCGGTGCGCGGGCACGTCGTAGTGGTCCCGCTCGAAGGCCCGCGCCGGGCAGCCGATGGCCGCCGCGAAGGCGTGCAGTTCCTCGTACGAGACGTCGCTGACCAGGTGCGACCACATGCGGCCGTGCCCGGGCCAGACCGGCGGGTCGATGTAGAGCGTCACGGGCGGCTCACCGGCCCGGGTGGAAGACGGGCCCGAGTCCCCCGACGGCCGCCACCCGCACGCCCGCCTCCGAGCACACCCAGTGCGGATCGGGCCCCAGCTCGGGCTCCACGTCCAGCGCGTGCGGCTCGCCGTGCCCGCACACCGGGCACAGCGGCCAGCGCCCGTACTTCTCCAGCAGGGCGTCCTTCACGTCCTGCGCGACGAGTCCGGCGAGGTAGTCGACGCCCTCGGGCCACTGCTCCACCCACCACCGGCGGTGGGTGACGGAGTCCTCGACGAGGGAGACGACGTCGGCGTCGGCGACCTCACCCGCGGCGAGATCGGCGAGAACGAGTGCGCGGGCGACGTGCAGCGCCTGTTCCAGGGGGGTCGGGGTGTCCATGGCCTCATTGTGGACCCGCACCCCCCGGCCGGCGAAGACCCCCTTCCCCGGGGCCGAAGGTCCCGGGGAACACGGGCCCCATGGCGTCTTGACCGACCGCCCCGCCTGAAAATAGGTTTCAGGCGTGAGGAAGAACGCGAAGGAAATTTTCAGCGCCGCGGGAACGGGCCCGGCCTCCGCCCCCGCGGACCGACCGGCTCCCACCCCCGCCCCCGCCGCCCTGCGCGCCCGCGTGCGCAGCCTCGGGCCGTCCATGACCCCCTCCGTGCAGGCCGTCGCCGAAGCCGTGGCCTCCGATCCGGCCGGCTGCGCCCAGCTCACCGTCTCCGCCCTCGCCGAGCACACCGGCACCAGCGAGGCCACCGTCGTGCGCACCGCCCGCCTCCTCGGCTATCCCGGCTACCGCGACCTGCGCCTGGCCCTCGCCGCGCTCGCCGCGCAGCAGGAGTCGGGCGCGGCCCCCGCCGTGACCGTCGACATAGCCGTCGACGACCCGCTCGCCGACGTCGTCGCCAAGCTGGCCCACGAGGAGGCGCAGACCCTCGCCGACACCGCCGCCGGGCTCGACCTGACCCAGCTGTCCGGCGCCGTCGGCGCCCTCGCCGCGGCCCGCCGCACCGACATCTACGGCGTCGGCGCCTCCGGGCTCGTCGGCCAGGACCTGGCGCAGAAGCTGCTGCGCATCGGCCTGATCGCGCACGCCCACAACGACCCGCACCTCGCCGTCACCAACGCCGTCCTGCTGCGCCCCGGGGACGTCGCCGTCGCCGTCACCCACTCCGGCAGCACCGGCGACGTCATCGAGCCGCTGCGGCACGCCTTCGAGCGCGGCGCGACGACCATCGCCGTCACCGGCCGCCCCGCCAGCCCCGTCTCCCACTACGCCGACTTCGTCCTGGCCACCTCCGCCGCCCGCGAGACGCAGCTGCGCCCGGCCGCCATGTCGAGCCGCACCAGTCAGCTCCTCGTCGTCGACTGCCTGTTCGTCGGCGTCGCGCAGCGGACGTACGAGACCGCCGCCCCCGCCCTGGCCTCCTCCTACGAGGCCCTCGCCCCCCGGCACTCCGCCACCGCCCCCACCAGCAAGCGCACGACCCGCTAGGAGCACCGCCCATGACCGCGTACGCCGCCCTCCGCGCCCAGCTCGACACGCTCACCACCGAGGCGTTCCGCCCCGAGCTGGCGGAGATCGACCGGCTGTCCACCCTGGAGATCGCCCGCCTCATGAACGCCGAGGACGCCACCGTCCCGGCCGCCGTCGCGGGGCAGCTGGAGACGATCGCCGCCGCCGTCGACGGGATCACCGTACGCATGGCCCGCGGCGGCCGGCTCGTCTACGCGGGCGCCGGCACCGCGGGCCGGATGGGCGTCCTGGACGCCAGCGAGTGCCCGCCCACCTTCAACACCGACCCGGCGCGGGTCGTCGGCCTGATCGCGGGCGGCCCCTCCGCCATGGTCAAGGCCGTCGAGGGCGCCGAGGACTCCGCGGAACTGGCCGCCGAGGACCTCGCCGCGCTGGGCATCGGCCCCGACGACACCGTCATCGGCATCTCCGCCTCCGGCCGCACCCCGTACGCGATCGGCGCGGTCGAGGCCGCCCGCGCCCGCGGCGCGCTGACCGTCGGACTGTCCTGCAACCCCGGTTCCGCGCTGGCCGCCGCGGCCGAGCACGGCATCGAGGTCGTCGTCGGCCCCGAGCTGCTGACCGGCTCGACCCGGCTGAAGGCGGGCACCGCGCAGAAGCTCGTACTGAACCTCATCTCGACGGTGACGATGATCCGCCTCGGCAAGACGTACGGGAACCTCATGGTCGACGTCCGCGCCTCCAACGAGAAGCTGCGCGCCCGCTCCCGCCGCATCGTCGCGCTCGCCACCGGGGCCCCCGACGCGGAGATCGAGGCCGCGCTCACCGCTACCGGCGGCGAGGTGAAGGACGCCATCCTCGTCATCCTGGGCGGCGTCGACGGCCGAGCCGCGGCCCGCCTGCTCACCGCCGCCGACGGCCACCTCCGCGCCGCCCTCGCCCAGGCCCAGGCCCCGGCCGGAGCCGCGGACGGTGGCCCGGCCGCCGCCACCGCCGCCCCCGGCTCCCGCTGACCCGCCCGCATCCCGCCCCCTACCCAAGGCGACACCACCATGTCCACTGACAAGAACCGCGCCACAGCCGCCGCGATCCTTCCTCTGGTCGGCGGTCCGGACAACATCACCTCCATCGCGCACTGCATGACCCGCCTGCGGATCGGCCTGCGCGACCGCACCCTCGTCCAGGAGGAGGCCCTCAAGGCGGTCCCCGCGGTCATGGGCGTCGTCGAGGACGACACGTACCAGATCGTCCTCGGCCCGGGCAGCGTCGCCCGCGTCACCCCCGAGTTCGAAGCCCTCGTCGAGGAGGGCCGCTCGGCGGCTCCGAAGCCGGTCACCGCCGAGGAGCTCGCGGCGCAGGGCGCGGCCCTCAAGGACGCCCGGAAGGCGAAGAACTCCACCCCCTTCAAGCTGTTCCTGCGGCGCATCGCGAACATCTTCGTCCCGCTGATCCCCGCGCTCATCGGCTGCGGCATCCTCGCCGGCCTGAACGGCCTGCTCACCAACCTGGGCTGGCTGCCCGCGCTCGTCCCGGCGCTCGCCGCGATGGCCTCCGGGTTCATGTCCCTGATCGCCGTCTTCGTCGGCTACAACACGGCGAAGGAGTTCGGCGGCACCGCGATCCTCGGCGGCGCGGTCGCCGCGATCATCGTCTTCCCCGGCGTCGCGAAGATCGACGCGTTCGGGCAGCAGCTGTCCCCCGGCCAGGGCGGCGTCCTCGGCGCGCTCGCCGCGGCCCTGCTCGCCGTCCAGGTCGAGAAGTGGTGCCGCAAGTGGGTCCCCGAGGCGCTGGACGTCCTCGTCACCCCCACCCTCACGGTGCTGGTCTCCGGCCTCGTCACCCTCTTCGGCCTGATGTTCGTCGCCGGTGAGGTCTCCACCGCCATCGGCACCTTCGCCAACTGGCTGCTCGCCACCGGTGGCGCCTTCGCCGGACTCGTCCTCGGCGGGCTGTTCCTCCCGCTGGTCATGCTGGGCCTGCACCAGGCCCTCATCCCGATCCACACCACCTTGATCGAGCAGTCCGGCTACACGGTCCTGCTGCCCATCCTCGCCATGGCGGGCGCGGGCCAGGTCGGCGCCGCCATCGCCGTCTACCTGCGGCTGCCCCGCAACGGTTCGCTGCGCGCCACCATCAAGTCCGCGCTGCCCGCCGGGTTCCTGGGCGTCGGCGAACCGCTCATCTACGGCGTCTCCCTGCCGCTGGGCCGCCCCTTCATCACCGCCTGCGCGGGCGGCGCGGCGGGCGGCGCCTTCGTCGGCCTCTGCAACCAGCTGGGCGTGAGCTTCGGTTCGACGGCCATCGGCCCCTCCGGCTGGGCGCTGTTCCCGCTGCTGGACGGCAGTGCCGGGATGGGCGTGACCGTCGCCGTCTACGCGGGCGGGCTCGCGACCGGCTACCTCGTCGGCTTCGCCGCGACCTACTTCTTCGGCTTCACCCGGCAGATGCTGGAGGACCTCAACACCGATGCCGAGCCCGGCCCGGCCGGCGGAGCCGGGGCCGGCGCCGCCGGACCGGCGAAGGAGCCGGTGCCGGCGTAGCCGTGGCCGGCGCGCCGGGCCGCCCCCGCGGCCCGGCGCCTCAGCAGTTGGACGGCGCCGTACGGCCCGCGAAGCGGTCCGCGATCCAGGTCAGGTACTCGCTCCGGGCCACGAACGGGATCGTCTGGTGCGTAGCGCCCTGGTACTTCGTGTACTGGACGGGCTGGCTGAAGCCGCAGGCCCGCTTCACGTACTCCGTCGTCGAGTTCGGGTTGATGACGGTGTCGGCCGTCCCCTGCATGACGAGGACCGGCGCCACCCCCGGCGCGTAGCCCGGGGTGTTCTCGTGGAAGCGCTCGTACCAGGCCCGCGGCACCTCCAGCACCGGCTTGAAGAGGGTGCCGAGCTGTCCGGCGTTGCCCACGTTGTTCTGGATGACGTCGGAGAAGTGCTCGATGCACGCCACCCCGTCACCCTGGAGGGCGTCCAGTCCGGCCGGCCTCAGCACGTCCGGGGCGCGCAGCTCCGGATAGGCGGCGAGGAAGCCCCGGTAGACGTTGACGCGCAGCGCCGCCTGGTGGGAGGGGGAGGTGGCGTCGGTGGGGCCGGGCAGCACCAGCCCCTCGAACTCCGGCCCGATGTCGGCGGCGGGGGCCAGCCCGGCGACGCCGACCAGCCTGGTCTCCGGGGTGTACCGGCGCACGTTCTGGCCGATGAACATCGCCGCGCCGCCGCCCTGCGACCAGCCCAGCACCGCGGTCTTGTCGTTGGCGTGCGCCAGCTCGATGTGGCGGGCGGCGCGCACGGAGTCCAGGACGTTGCGGGATTCGGTGGCCCCGACGACGTACTGGTGCACGCCGGGGGTGCCGAGGCCCTGGTAGTCGGTGCCGACGACGACGTCGCCCGCCGCGAGGAGGTCGGTGAGCGCCGGGACGCCGACGTCGATGCCCCACGGGCTCCCGTACGTGAAGTAGTCGACCAGGTCGACCGCCGGGTCCGGCACGGCGGAGGGGGCGCACTCGCGCGGTCCGCCGACGGTGCCGTGTGCCCAGGCCACCACGTTGCGGCCCTGGCGCGGCGCCGCCCGGTCGGGCCAGGCGACGATGCCGGACACGGCGACGGGCCTGCCGTCGCCGAGGGTGGAGAGGTAGAGGATCCGGCAGGCGCGGGCACCGCCGGGGGCCTGCACGCGGCGGGCCCAGATCAGGTCGCCGTGCTCGCCCTCGGGCAGCGGCGACGGCGGGTCGTAGAACCGCTCGCCCTCGGGCCCGAGCGGTACGCCCGGCGCGCACTCGGCCCGGCCCCGGCCGCCGTCCGGGTTCCCGGCGGGGGCGGCCGTGGCGGCGGTGCCGCACCAGCCCAGTACGAGGGCCGCCGCCACGGCCGCGGCGATCCCCGATACCCGTCGTCTCATCCTCGGTCCCGTCCCTTCGTCGGCCGATGTGCTCGGCGCCGGAGCAGAGACTAGGGAGATTCACCCCATTTGTCACACATGATGATGTTTCATATGTGCGGTGTCGCACGGCCGCCGGGCCGCGCGGCACCGCACCCGGGCGCCGGGGCCGGAGCTCAGAGACCGTTGGTGAACAGCAGCTGGTTCGGGCTGTTGTCGCTCAGGTTCTCGATGACGTCCTTCGTGGACTTGTCCGAGAGGAAGTTGTGGATCTCGGCCGGGAGGGCACTGGGGTGCTCGGCCTTGTAGAGGGCCGCCACACCGGCGACGTGCGGCGCGGCCATCGACGTGCCGTTCATGACCGTGCTGCCGCCGCCGAGCTTCGCGGAGGTGATCTCCTGGCCCGGGGCGTAGATGTCGAGGCACTCGCCCCAGTTGGAGAAGTCCGTCTCCTCGTCGAAGCGGTTGGTCGCGCCGACCGTCACCACGCGCGCGGCGGAGGCGGGCGAGACCCGGCAGGCGTCCCGGTTGTCGTTGCCCGCCGCGATGACCGGCAGCACGCCCCGGTCGGACACGGCCGTCACGGCGGCGTTCACGGACTCCAGCCGGTCCCCGCCCAGGGAGGCGTTCAGGACCGCCGGCTGGTGGGCGTTGCGCGCCACCCAGTCGAAGCCCGCGATGATCCCCGACCAGGCGCCCCGGCCGTCACAGCCGAGGACGCGGACGCTGACCAGGCTCGCCTTGCGCGCCACCCCGTACGTCGCGCCGCCGACCGTGCCCGCGACGTGCGTGCCGTGACCGTTGCAGTCCGCCCCGCCCCGGCCGTCACCGATCGCGTCGAACCCGCGCACCGCGCGGCCCCCGAAGTCGGGGTGCGCGAAGT
The DNA here is from genome assembly GCF_043199995.1 of Streptomyces sp. NPDC048507. Taxonomy (NCBI): domain Bacteria; kingdom Bacillati; phylum Actinomycetota; class Actinomycetes; order Kitasatosporales; family Streptomycetaceae; genus Streptomyces; species Streptomyces sp. NPDC048507. The sequence goes on from NZ_JBICWZ010000013.1 coordinate 71,447, forward strand.
CGATGCCGGTGTCGACGATGTACGCCGTCACCCCCTGGCCGCTGCCGTGGGCGCTGAAGTTGTTGTCGAGCGGCAGGAAACGCTGGTCGATCCGGTCCAGCCCCCACGAGTGGGCGGGCGACATCGCGCCGGCCTCCTTCTGCGGGGCCGGCGGGGCGCTCACCCGCGCGTCCTGGTCCACGGAGAGCACGCCGTACGCCTCACGGACGGCCTTCAGCTGCTTGTCGCCGAGGTTCGCGGCGAACCCGTTGATCGCTTCGCCGTAGGTGAACTTCGGCGCCAGGCCCAGCGTCTTCGCGAACTCCGCCGGACGGAAGGACTTGGCCAGCGTGACGATGTAGCTGCCCGGAATGGCGTTCGCGGAGGTGTGCAGCGGTGCCGGGGTGGGCTCCGGAGTGTCGGCGGAGGCCGTACCGGCCGCCACGGGGGTCAGGGCGAGGACGGCGGCGGTGGTCAGGCGCGCGGCGAACAGACGCATGGGGGAGCTCCCTGAAGTGCGTGTGGATCGGCGTGGGTGAGCCGCACCCGTCACCGGGGAACGGGTCCCGGGGGGGGCGCGGCCCTCCGCTTCATCGGGTTCCTTGCGGAGCCGACTTGAGCCGCCCACCGCCGCCTGGCCGACCCCCCGCCGCCGCCGGGCCCGGTCCGCCGCGCGCACTGCGGAAACGTCTCTTCAGCTCCGGCGCCCCACGCGGGGCCACCGCACGCACTCCCGCCAAGTCCACCCGTACGGGCGACCGGTGCGCGCTACGCCGACGGCGCCGACCGCGCCCCGGCGCCCGCCCCGACGGCCCCGGCCCCCGCCCCCGCCCCGGCCGCCGGGGCCCGGACCGGGTCCCAGCACTGGACCCCCCGCAGGCCGGGCATCCGGTCCCGGGTGAAGACGGGGTCCAGACCGGCCCGGCGCTGGACCAGGTAGTCCTCCAGCAGCCGGAAGGCGATGGCCGACAGCGGCAGGATCGCGAGCAGGTTGACCAGCGCCATCAGCCCCATGAAGACGTCCGCGATGTTCCACACCACCGACACCGAGCCGAGCGAGCCGAGGACGACCGCCGCGAGCACGAGCACCCGGTAGCCGGGCAGGACCCAGCGCCTGCGGGTGATGAACTGGATGTTGGTCTCGCCGTAGTAGTAGTTCCCGACCATCGAGCTGAAGGCCAGCATGAAGACGACCACCGTCAGCACGTGCCCGGCCCACGCCCCGAGGGAGCCGCCGAGCGCGGTCTGCGTGAGGTCCGCGCCCTGCCGGCCGGACAGCTCCGGGTTGGTCACCAGCACGATGAAGGCGGTCATCGTGCAGACGAGGAGGGTGTCGAAGAAGACGCCGAGGGACTGCACCAGCCCCTGCTTCACCGGGTGCGAGACCTCGGCCGCCGCGCCCGCGTTCGGGGCGGAACCCAGACCCGCCTCGTTGGAGAACATCCCGCGCCGGATGCCCTGCTGCACCGCCGCCCCGAGACCGCCCGCCGCCAGCTCGCGCAGCCCGAAGGCGCCGCCCACGATGTCGGCGATGACGCGCGGGAACTCGGTGATGTTGAGCAGCACCACGGTGACGCCGAGCAGCAGGTAGACCACGGCCATCACCGGGACCAGCACGGTGGTCACCGAGGAGATCCGCCGGACCCCGCCGAACACGGCGAACCCCAGCAGCGCCGCGAGCAGCACGCCGGCCGCCGGACCGAACCAGGCCGTGCCGGCCTCCGGGAGGGAGCCCGCCGCGACGGACGTGATGGTGTTGGCCTGCACCGCGTTGAAGACGAAGCCGAAGGTGAGGGTGATCGTCACCGCGAAGAGCACGCCGAGCCAGCGCTTCCCGAGGGCCCGCTGCATGTAGTAGGCCGGTCCGCCCCGGTAGGCGCCGGTGGCGCCCCGGACCTTGTACAGCTGGGCGAGGGTCGACTCCACGAAGGCGGAGGCGGCGCCGATCACCGCCATCACCCACATCCAGAACACCGCGCCCGCGCCGCCCAGCGTGATGGCCGTCGCGACACCGGCGATGTTGCCGGTGCCGACGCGGGCCGCCGCCGAGATGGTGAACGCCCCGAACGAGGACACCTGCTTGCGGCCGTCGGCGCGCGGCGGGGTCTTCTCCTTCACCACGCGGAACATCTCGGGCAGCAGGCGCAGCTGCACACCGCGGGACCGGACCGTGAAGTACAGGCCGGCACCGACCACCAGCGGGATCAGCAGGTAGGTCCAGAGGTGGTCGTTGACGGTGACGACCAGGGTGTCCAGGGTGTCCATGCACCGAAGTCTCCCGGGGCCGAAGGCCCCCCGACAGGGACCTTGGTCCGCTCCGGCCGGGCCCGAAGGCCCCCGTGCGCGCCGCCCGTCAGGCCCGCAGCACCCGCAGCCGGGACACCTCGTAGGACATGCGGGTCAGCTCCGGGCCGGGCGCCGGGTGGTAACGGCCCGCGGACACCGAGAGGTTGACGATGAGGTACGCGTACCAGCCGCGCCCGACGCCCCGCCGGTCGGCGAAGACGCGCCTGCCGTTGACCCACCAGACGACGGAGCTGCGGCCGAACTCCACCTTCAGGTCCACCCAGGCACCGGGCCGGACCGACGGATCGCGGTGGTAGCGGTGCGCCTCGCGGACGTGGTTGGACAGCTCCAGCAGGTCGGGGTTGTCGGGGTGGTACTCGAAGACGTCGATCTCCTGGCCGCCGTCGCGCCAGGTCCAGATCGCGGGCCAGGCCCCCGTCTCCAGCGGCAGCCGCACCCGGGCCTCCAGCACGTCACCGGTGCGGACGGTGAACCCCTGGTCGCTGCCCTCGGTGGTCAGCAGCCCGGTGTCCCAGTCGCCGTCGGGGCGCAGGGTGGCCAGGAAGGTCCCGCCGCGGCTGTAGGCGGGGTCGTCGGTGAGGTGGTCGAGCTTGTTGTCGCCCGGGTTGACCGGGCCGCCGTCGGGATAGGCCCAGGAGCGGCCGGCCACCCACTGGGCGGTCGAGGTGAAGTCGGCGGTGAAGACGGGGCTGAGGCGCGGGGCGAGCACGGGCAGGCCCCCGCCGCCCCCGGGGGCGAGGCGGCGGGTCAGGCGCCGCAGCCATCCGAGCGTTTCCGGTTCCATGGGGCGGTTCTGCCCGCCCGGCGGCGCCCCACACCGCCGTTCTCACTGAGAGTAATCGTACGATCGCGCTGCGGCGATGAAGGCGCGGATCAGCTCGGGGGACTTCACCCCGCGTTCGGCCTCGACCCCGCTGGAGACGTCGACCCCCCAGGCGCGGGTCGCGGCGAGGGCCTCCCGGACCGTGTCCGGGGTGAGGCCGCCGGCCAGCAGCCAGCGCCCCTCGGGGGCCGTGAACTGCGCCGACCCCCAGTTCCAGGGCTTTCCGGAGCCCGGGTCGGGGGCGTCGAGCAGGAGCAGATCCTCGCCGTACTCGCCGCAGCGCCGGACGTGCTCGGCGGTGGCCCGCAGCAGGGTGCGCCCGGGGGCGCGCAGGGTCGTGTAGTACGCGGGTTCTTCGTCCCCGTGCAGCTGTACGCCGCGCACGCCACTCTCCTCGGTGAGCCGGCGCACCTCCTCGACGTCCTGGCCGCGGAACACTCCGACGGTCAGCACGCCCTCGGGCACCCGGGCCACCAGGTCGCGGGCGGCACCGGCCCCGATGGTCCGGGGGCTGGCGGCGGCGAACACGAACCCGACGGCGTCGGCCCCGGCCGCCACGGCCACGTCGACGTCCCGCGCGGTCTTCAGCCCACAGATCTTGACGAACGGTCCACTGCTTGCAGTCATGCTCCGAGTCTTCCAAACCGGTCCCCATCGCGGCGATACGTCCCGCCCACCGGGCACCCGGCCCGCGGCCCGGGCCCGCCGGGAACGCCCGAGGGCGGCACCCCGGTCGGGGTGCCGCCCTCGTTCGAGAACAGCCGATCAGCCGGGGCCGATCAGAAGTCCATGTCACCGCCCGGCATGCCGCCGCCCGCGGGGGCACCGGCCTTCTCGGGCTTGTCGGCGATGACGGCCTCGGTCGTCAGGAACAGCGCGGCGATCGACGCGGCGTTCTGCAGCGCGGAGCGCGTGACCTTCGCCGGGTCGATGATGCCCTCGGCGATCATGTCGACGTACTCGCCGGTCGCGGCGTTCAGACCGTGGCCGACGGCCAGGTTGCGCACCTTCTCGACGACGACGCCACCCTCGAGACCACCGTTGACGGCGATCTGCTTGAGCGGGGCCTCCAGCGCGAGCTTGACGGCGTTGGCGCCGGTCGCCTCGTCGCCGGTGAGCTCGAGCTTCTCGAAGACCGAGGAGGCCTGGAGCAGGGCCACGCCACCACCGGCGACGATGCCCTCCTCGACGGCCGCCTTCGCGTTGCGGACGGCGTCCTCGATGCGGTGCTTGCGCTCCTTGAGCTCGACCTCGGTCGCGGCGCCGGCCTTGATGACGGCCACGCCGCCGGCCAGCTTCGCGAGGCGCTCCTGGAGCTTCTCGCGGTCGTAGTCCGAGTCGGAGTTCTCGATCTCGGCGCGGATCTGGTTGACGCGGCCCTGGACCTGGTCGCTGTCACCGGAGCCGTCGACGATGGTCGTCTCGTCCTTGGTGATGACGACCTTGCGGGCGCGGCCGAGCAGGTCGAGACCGGCGTTCTCCAGCTTGAGGCCGACCTCCTCGGAGATGACGGTGCCGCCCGTGAGGATGGCGATGTCGCCGAGCATGGCCTTGCGGCGGTCGCCGAAGCCCGGGGCCTTGACCGCGACGGACTTGAAGGTGCCGCGGATCTTGTTGACGACCAGGGTCGACAGGGCCTCGCCCTCGACGTCCTCGGCGATGATCAGCAGCGGCTTGCCGGACTGCATGACCTTCTCCAGGAGCGGCAGCAGGTCCTTGACCGAGCCGATCTTGGAGTTGACGATCAGGATGTACGGGTCGTCGAGGGACGCCTCCATACGCTCCATGTCGGTGGCGAAGTACGCCGAGATGTAGCCCTTGTCGAAGCGCATGCCCTCGGTGAGCTCGAGCTCCAGACCGAAGGTCTGCGACTCCTCGACGGTGATGACGCCTTCCTTGCCGACCTTGTCCATGGCCTCGGCGATGAGCTCGCCGATCTGGGTGTCGGCGGCGGAGATGGAGGCCGTGGAAGCGATCTGCTCCTTGGTCTCGACGTCCTTGGCCTGCGCCAGCAGGGCGGCGGAGACGGCCTCGACGGCCTTCTCGATACCGCGCTTGAGGGCCATCGGGTTGGCACCGGCGGCCACGTTGCGCAGGCCCTCGCGGACGAGCGCCTGGGCGAGAACGGTGGCGGTGGTCGTACCGTCGCCGGCGACGTCGTCCGTCTTCTTGGCGACTTCCTTGACCAGCTCGGCGCCGATCTTCTCGTACGGGTCCTCGAGCTCGATCTCCTTGGCGATGGAGACGCCGTCGTTGGTGATCGTGGGGGCGCCCCACTTCTTCTCAAGGACGACGTTGCGACCCTTGGGGCCAAGGGTGACCTTGACGGCGTCGGCGAGCTGGTTCATGCCACGCTCGAGACCGCGCCGGGCCTCCTCGTTGAACGCAATGATCTTGGCCATCTGAAGTGGTCCTCCCGGACAGGGGTGGATTGCTCCGGACCGCGCCCGCGCCCGCGACGGACGGCCTGCGGAGCCGGCGGTTCCTTCCCGCCGGACCCGTCGGGCCTCACCGACCCGGTCCTCGTCTTTAGTAGCACTCTCACCTGGAGAGTGCTAACGCCAATGATTAGCACTCGACCCCCGCGAGTGCAAGCGGCTCCGGATGATCCGGGACGGCTTCCGGCCGTGCGGCGGGGCCGCACAACGCACGAGGGGCCCGCATCCCGTGTCCGGGATGTGGGCCCCTCGTGGTGTCTGTGCGTCGGTGGTCGATCGCGCTGGGGACTCAGCCGGCAGCGAGCTTGACCATGTCCGCCTGCGGACCCTTCTGGCCCTGCGAGATCTCGAACTCGACCCGCTGACCCTCTTCAAGGGTGCGGTACCCGTCCATCTGGATGGCGCTGTAGTGGACGAACACATCCGCACCACCGTCGACCGCGATGAAGCCGTAGCCCTTCTCCGCGTTGAACCACTTGACGGTGCCCTGAGCCATGCCTAACTCCCCTATTACTGGCCCTTGCGCGGGTCCGCACTTCGCGGACCCGGGTCAGAAGTTGCGCCGGAACGCCTCGACCGCGGCTGAATGTATCCGCACCGGTGCTGTCTGCGACAGGTCATTCCGACGAGAATTCTGGACACCGGGAAACATTGAAATAGAGTGAAAATTTGGCATATTGCCGGGCAACTCGGGCCCGGCAATCCTCGCCAAAGACCCAAAGGGCGCACCCATGTTGACTCAATGTCAACCCTCGCCGGCCCCGTTCATATGCGGCGGGCAAGAACGGCGGAGGGGACTTCCCCAACCTTACCGCGCCCAATCAAGCAGAATTGCCCCCTCCGCTTATGAGCGGAGGGGGCAATTCACTTTACGTCCGGCGCCCGGAGGGGCAGGAGCGTCAGCCGCCCGCGACGGCCGGGATGATCGAGACGCCGGCGCCGTCGGGCGTCGCCGCCTCCAGGCCGCCCTCGAAGCGCACGTCGTCGTCGTTGACGTAGACGTTCACGAAGCGGCGCAGCTTGCCCTGGTCGTCCAGGACCCGGGCGGCGATGCCGGGGTGGCTGCGCTCCAGGGACTCGATGACCTCGGCCAGGGTCGCGCCCTCGGCCGGGACCTCGGCGACGCCGCCGGTGTAGGTGCGCAGGATGGTGGGGATGCGGACGTTGACGCTCATGGCGCTACCGCCTTTCCGGGATGCGGGGGAAGGGTCAGGCCAGGCCGGCGGCGCGGAACGCGTCCAGGCTGGGGCGGATGGTGGCGCTCTGGCCGCTGTCGGCGGCCACCGCCTCCAGGGTCTTGAGGCCGTCACCGGTGTTCAGGATCACGGTGGTCAGCGACGGGTCGAGCTGCCCGTTCTCGATGAGCTTCTTCGTCACGCCGACGGTCACGCCGCCCGCGGTCTCGGCGAAGATGCCCTCGGTCTGCGCCAGGACCTTGATGGCCTCGACGACCTGGGTGTCGTCGACGTCCTCGACGTAGCCGCCGGTGCGCCGCGCGATGTCCAGGACGTACGGGCCGTCCGCCGGGTTGCCGATGGCGAGGGACTTGGCGATGGTGTCCGGCTTCTGCGGGCGGACCACGTCGTGCCCGGCCTTGAAGGCGGTGGACACCGGGGAGCAGCCCTCGGCCTGGGCGCCGAAGATCTTGTACGGCTTGTCCTCGACCAGACCGAGCTTGATCAGCTCCTGCAGACCCTTGTCGATCTTCGTCAGCTGGGAGCCGGACGCGATCGGGATGACGATCTGGTCGGGCAGCCGCCAGCCGAGCTGCTCGCAGATCTCGTACGCCAGGGTCTTGGAGCCCTCGCCGTAGTAGGGGCGCAGGTTGACGTTGACGAAGCCCCAGCCCTCGCCCAGCGGGTCGCCGATGAGCTCGGAGCAGAAGCGGTTGACGTCGTCGTAGTTGCCCTCGATGCCGACCAGGTCGCCACCGTAGACACCGGCCATGACGACCTTGCCCTGCTCCAGGTCGTGCGGGATGAACACGCAGGAGCGGAAACCGGCGCGGGCGGCCGCGGCGCCGACGGCGCCGGCCAGGTTGCCGGTGGAGGAGCAGGAGAGGGTGGTGAAGCCGAAGGCGCGGGCCGCCTCGACGGCGATGGCCACGACGCGGTCCTTGAAGGAGTGCGTCGGGTTGCCCGAGTCGTCCTTGACGTAGAGCTTGCCGGTGACGCCCAGCTCCTTGGCCAGGTTCGCCGCGTCCACGAGCTTGGTGAAGCCGGGGTTCAGGCTGGGCTTGGAGGCCACGTCCGCGGGGACGGGCAGCAGCGGTGCGTAGCGCCAGATGTTGTCCGGACCGGCCTCGATGGCCGCGCGCAGGGCCTCCGGGTCGCCGAGCGGCAGGTCGTAGGCGACTTCGAGCGGGCCGAAACACTCGACGCAGGCGAAGACGGGACCGAGCTCGAAGCGGGTTCCGCACTCGCGGCAGGAAAGGCCGGTGGCGGGTCCGAGATCGACGGATCCGAGGTTGGCGGAAGTGGCGACAGTCTGTGCAGCCATGACGGCGAGGCCCTTTCTCCTCATCTTCCCCATGGCGCACTTCGCCATGAGACGGAATTGGCACCTTCCCGAGCCGGGGACCTCGCGGGAGTGCGTCGAAAACGCATCGCGAGAACCGACTGGAGGGTTGCCGGGGCTTCAACGGGCCGTGTCCCTCTGCCCCTCTGGATGAGCGGTATGGCACCGGCACACGCGCTCTATGGCGCGCCGGTGCGTTTGTGCGCGGGGACCCCCGGCATGCGGTGGTCCTTCGCGTTGTTCAAGACTGTAACCGAAGGCCCGGGTGGTTGAGACAGCCGTCCGAACGGCGAGATGGATCACATTTCGCCCCAAAACAACGAGTGACGCCGACAGGCAGGGAGTGCTGAGAGTGCTGGATGAGGTGGAGCGCTGGCTGGCAGACCGCTCCTGGTCCGCCGCCGACCGACCGCTCGACCAGCTGCTCGACCGGAAACGGGCGGCCGGGACGACGGTCAGCGTGGTGCTGCCCGCGCTCGACGAGGAGGCCACGGTCGGGCAGATCGTCGAGGTGATCCGGCGCGATCTCGTCGACGGCCTCGCGACCCCCCTGGTGGACGAGCTGGTCGTGGTCGACTCCGGGTCCGTCGACCGTACGGCGCAGGTGGCCGCCGAGGCCGGCGCCCGGGTCGTGCACCGGGACGCGATCCTGCCGCGGATCCCGGCGCTGCCCGGCAAGGGCGAGGTGCTGTGGCGCTCGCTGCTCGCGACGACGGGCGACGTCGTCTGCTTCGTCGACGCCGACCTGCGGGACTTCTCCGCGTCCTTCGTCTCCGGGATCGTCGGGCCGCTGCTGACCGATCCGCAGGTGCAGTTCGTCAAGGCCATGTACGACCGCCCGCTCGGCGACGCCCCGGGCCAGGGCGGTCGGGTCACCGAGCTGGTGGCCCGCCCGCTGCTGAACCTGAACTGGCCGCAGCTGGCCGGGTTCGTCCAGCCGCTGGGCGGCGAGTACGCCGTACGGCGCTCGCTGCTGGAGCGGCTGCCCTTCCCCGTCGGCTACGGCGTCGAGCTGGGCCTGCTGGTGGACGCGCTGCACACGGTCGGCCTCGACGCGCTGGCCCAGGTCGACGTCGGGGTCCGGCTGCACCGGCACCAGGACGGGCGGGCGCTGGGCCGGATGGCCGCCGCGATCTACCGCACGGCCCAGCTGCGGCTCTCGCGCGCGCACCTCGTACGCCCCGAGCTGACGCAGTTCGAGCGGGGGCCGGACGGGTTCGTGCCGCGCACCTACCCGGTGGACACCGAGGAGCGGCCGCCGATGGCCTCGATCGCCGAGTACGCGCGCAGCCGGGTGGCCTGAGCGGCCGGAGATGTGGCGTACGGCTCGGTTTGAGCCGGGGCGGGCCGGGCTAGGTTCGCGGCATGGCTTCTCAGGTACTCGTCGCCGCGAACCGCGGCCCGCTCTCGTACGCCCTCTCCGACGACGGCACGCTCAGCGCCCGGCGCGGCGGTGGCGGGCTCGTCTCCGGCCTGTCGGCGGCCCTCGCGAAGCAGCCGGAGGCCCTCTGGATCTGCGCCGCGCTCTCGGACGCGGACCGGGAGGCGGTGCGCCGGGGGACCTCCGAGCCCGGCGTCCGGATGCTGGACATCGATCCCGCGACCTACGACGGCGCGTACAACGGCATCGCCAACTCGGTGCTGTGGTTCACCCACCACCACCTCTACGACGTCCCGCGCGAGCCGGTCTTCGACGCGGCGTTCCGCCGCCACTGGGAGGCGTACACCGCCTACAACCGGGCCTTCGCCGGGGCGCTGGCCGAGGAGGCCGCCGAGGGCGCCCGCGTCCTGGTGCAGGACTACCACCTGGCGCTGGTCCCGGGGCAGCTGCGCGAGCTGCGCCCCGACCTGCGGATCGCGCACTTCACGCACACGCCCTGGGCGTCGCCGGAGTTCATGGAGATGCTCCCGGACGACGTCCGCTCCGAGCTGGTGTGGGGCATGCTCGGCGCGGACCAGCTGGGCTTCCACGCCCGGCGCTGGTCGGAGAACTTCATCGCGGGGGCGCACGCGAACGACGCGACCGGGGTCGCGGAGCCGTCCCCGGCCCCCGGCGCCGGCCGGGAGGGCGGGGTGGCGCACCGCAGGAAGCGCGCCGACGGCGGCGGGGACGGGCCGGAGCGGTTCACCGAGGTCCGCCGGTATCCGCTCGGCGTGGACGCGGAGGACCTGCGGGCGCTCGCGCACCGGCCGGCCGTGGACGACAAGCTGGCGGCGCTGCGGGCGGAGACCGAGGGCCGCCTGACGATCGTCCGCGTGGACCGCACCGAGCTGTCGAAGAACATCCTGCGCGGCCTGCTGGCCTACCGGGAGCTGCTCACCACGCACCCCGAGTGGCGCGAACGGGTGGTGCACCTGGCCTCCGCGTACCCGTCGCGGCAGGACCTCAAGGCCTACCGGGACTACACGGCCTCGGTGCGGGAGCTGGCGGCGGAGATCAACGAGGAGTTCGGGACGGCCCACTGGCAGCCGGTGCTGGTCTCCGTCGAGGACGACTTCGCGCGGTCCCTCGCCGCGTACCGGATGGCGGACGTGGCGCTGGTCAACCCGGTGCGGGACGGCATGAACCTGGTCGCGAAGGAGATCCCGGTGGTCTCGCAGGAGGGCTGCGCGCTGGTGCTGTCGACCGGGGCGGGCGCCTACGAGGAGCTGAAGGACGACGCCGTCACGGTGAACCCGTACGACGTCAGCGCGACGGCCCGGGCCCTGCACGAGGCCCTGGCGATGCCCCGCGAGGAGCGGGCGGAGCGCACGAAGCGGCTGGCGGCGGCGGCGACGGCGCTGCCCCCGGCGGCCTGGTTCGAGGCTCAGCTGGAGGCGCTGGCGGGGGCCTGAGCGGAGGAGCCGGCGGCGGGGGCGGGGGCGGCGGCGGGGGCGGTGGTGGGGCGTCCCGGCAGGCACAGGGCGAGGGCGCCCAGTACGAAGCCGTAGCAGGAGACCAGGCCGTGGCCGTTGGCCTGGGCGAACCAGAGCGCGAGGCCGAGGACGGGCACGCCGGCGGCGAGCAGCAGCTCCTTGCCGGCCGCCGCGTCCGCGGTCCCGGCGCGGCGGGCCCGCAGGGCGCGCACCAGGAGGGCGGCTGCGAGGGTGGCACCGAGGAAGTAGGTGGCGCCCGAGCTGCCGGCGAAGTTGCGGGGATCGGCGTCGTGGTGGCCGCCGAGGCCGAGCAGCGCGTCGGCGCGTTCCGGCAGCAGGACGCCGGCGAGGAAGAGGACGAGGGTGCGGGGCCCGCCCCAGTACCAGTCGGCCAGGGCCGCCACGGCGGCGAGGGTGGCGATGTTCCACGCGCCGCCGAGCAGGCCGCCGTTCTGCATGAAGACGGCGGTGACGACCCGCCACCACCCGTTCTTCGCGGGGTCGTCGTCGAGCGCGTCCATGGCACCGGACCAGCACAGCTGCGCGAGGACCCCGGCGAGGGCGAGGGCGGTCAGGCCCACCGCCGCCCAGGGGACGCGGCGGCCGCGCAGCGTGCCGCGGCCGAGCAGCTCCAGGCCGCCGTTGAACATGATCACCATCAATGCCGCCGTGGTCGCGTTGAACACGAGTGCGCCCATCGCCGCCACCCCCCTCCGGTCGTCGTGGGATGACAGTAGCGCCACCGGAGCAGACTTTCAAACAGTGTTAGAAAAACCCGTAGACTGGTCCCGTGAAGCTGACGAAGGAACGCATCATCGACGCGGGCATGGCGGAGTTCGCCGAGTCCGGCTACCAGGGCCTGTCCATGCGGCGGGTGGCGCAACGGCTCGACGCGAAGGCGGGCAGCCTCTACTACCACGTGCCCGGCAAGGCCGACCTGGTCCGGCTGATGGCCGACCGGGTGGCCCGCGAGGCCTACGACGCGGGGACCGCCGCGCTGGCCGCGCTGGACCCGGGCGCGGGCTGGCAGGAGCGGGTGGAGGCACAGACCGGGACGCTGCGCGCGGGCATCCGGCGGCACGCCGGGGGCGCGGTGATGTTCGCGGACAGCCCGAAGGTGCTCAGCACCGGGGCGCTCGCGGTGATGGAACGGCTGCTGGAGACCCTGCGCGCGGCGGGCGTCCCGGACGGGCCGGCGGCCGTGGGCGCCGACACCCTGCTCAGCCACCTCACGGGCTACGTGCTCCAGGAGCAGAGCCAGTCACCGGCGGCGCAGGCCGGCCCGGAGCAGGGCGCCGCGCTGGTGGCGCGCTTCCCGCTGACCGTGGCGGCCGCGTCGGCCTACGGGGAGGACGAGAAGTTCCTGCTCGGCGTCCGCCTGATCTGCGCGGGCCTGGCCGCGCAGATCCCCTAGGGGCTGTCGCGCGACGGCCCGCCGCGCGGGCTACTCCTGCGGCAGGGCGGCGGCCAGCCGGGCGAGGAAGGCGGTGACGGCGGCCGGGCCCGGCAGGACCAGGTCGGCGCGGGAGGCGAGTTCGGGGACCTCCGCCGAGCCGCTGCACACCAGCAGCCCGGGCAGGCCGTCGGTGCGGCGCTTCTCGACGGCCGCGAACGCCGCGAGGTCACCGAGGTCGTCGCCCGCGTACAGCACCGCCTCGGCGCCGCGTTCCTCCAGGAACGCGTTCAGGGCGACGCCCTTGTCCATGCCCGGCGGGCGCAGTTCCAGGACGGCCCGGCCCGGCTCGACCATCAGTCCGTGCCGGGCGGCGAGCTCCGCGAGGGGCTCCCGCAGGGCCTCGAACGCGGCCTCCGGGTTCTCGGCCCGGCGGGTGTGGACGGCCAGCGCCCGGCCCTTCTCCTCGATCCAGGTCCCGCGCCACGCTCCGATCGCGTCGAGGAACCCCGGCAGCTCGGCCCGTACGGCGGCCACGCCGGGATGTTCGGCGGGCGCGTGCACCAGGCCGGAGACGGCGTCCCAGCGCTCGGCCCCGTAGTGGCCGAGGACCACGAGGTGTTCGAGCCCGGGCACTCCGGCGAAGCCGCCGTAGCGGACGGCGACCCCGGCCGGGCGGCCGGTGACGACGGCGACCGCCTCGACCCGGGGGGCCAGCGCGGCGAGCGCCGGTACGGCGTCCGCGTGGGCCCGGGCCTGGTCGGGGTCGGCGACGATGTCGGCGAGCGTGCCGTCGAAGTCCAGGGCGACGACGGCCCTGCGCGGCGCACGCAGGAGGGCTTCGAGTCCCTCGCGTCCGGCCGCGGTGGCGGGCACGGGCATCGGCAGGTCGTGCGGATGGCTCCCCATACCGACGACCCTACCGGCGCCGCCCCGGCGCGCCCACCCCTTCCCGGGGAGCGGCTACCTGCGGGCCCGCTGGGCCGCGCGGATGCGGCGGAGCCGGTTGACCGTGCCCGGGGCGTGGGCGAGCGCCCGCGGATCGTCCATCAGGGCGTTGAGCAGCTGGTAGTACCGGACGGGGGTGAGGCCGAGGCCCTCCCGTATCGCCCGCTCCTTGGCGCCGGGCCCGGGCCAGGTTCGTCCCTCGTACGCGAGCACGGCGGCCTCCGTGGCCGTCAGCAGCCCGTCGTCCGTCATACGGCCAGATTAACGCCGCGCACCGACAGCCGCCGGGGGCTCCCCGGGCGGGCCCGGCGGGGCGCGCCCGGGGAGCCGTCAGCGCTCGTTGTCGGCCTTCCGCGCGGTCGACGCGATGTCCTCCAGCACCTTCGCGGGCTGGCCGCCCGGCTGTACGACCTTCCCGATGTTCTGCTTGACGTCCTCGCTGACCCCGGCCCAGGACTTCTTGCCGACCGGGTAGAGGCGGGCGGTCGGCAGGGCGGTCAGGAAGGTCTTCAGCTGGGCCGCCGAGCCGCCGCTGGCGGCCTCCATGGCCCGGTAGCCGCTGGTGGTGACCGGCAGCAGGTCGTACTTGTTGGTGAAGGCGGTCACGTTCTTCGCGGAGTACAGGTGGTCCAGGAACTTCCCGGACTCGGCCTTGTGGCCGTTCTTGAAGGCCATCACCCAGTCCGCGACGCCCATCGCGGAGTGGTCGGTGCCGTCCACGGTCGGCATGGGCACCATGGCGAACTTCACGCCCTTGCCGGCGGCCTGCTTGATCAGCGTGGGGTGGCCGTTGAGCATGCCGACCTCGCCGCGGGTGAAGGCGTCGAAGGCGGCCTGGCGGTCCAGCTTGCCGGGCTCGACCGGGCCGGTCAGGCCCTGCCCGACCATCTTGTCGCGCAGGAACTCGAAGGACTTCACGTTCTCCGGGGAGTCGATCGCGTACGCCTCCTCGTTGTCGGTGTAGCCGCCGCCGCCCGCCAGCATCCACATCATCGACTCGGCCTGGGCCTCCTCGCGGCCCAGCGGCACCGCCATGGGGGTGGGCACGCCCGCGGCCTTGAGCTTCTTGGCGGCCGCCTCCAGGTCCGCCCAGCTCTTGGGCTGCCAGGACCCCGAGCCGTCCTTGGGGATGACCCCGGCGTCCCCGAGCAGCTTCGTGTTGTAGAAGAGCAGCCGGGTGCTGGCCACGAAGGGCATGCCGTACTGGACCCGCTTGACCTTGCCCGCGTCGGCGAGCGGCCCGAGGAAGTCGGCCTCGGTGGTGACGGAGAGCAGCTCGTCGGCGGTGTAGAGCTTGCCGGCCTCGGCGTAGTCGGCGTAGGCGCCGATCTGGGCGATGTCGGGGGCCTTGCCCTCCTTGACCATCGCGGCGACCTTGGCGTCGACCTCGGACCAGGAGTAGACGCTGACCTCGACGTGGACGCCCGGGTTGTCCTTCTCGAAGGACGCGGCGAGGTCCTTCCAGTAGGCCTCGGAGGAATTCTGCGGATTGTCGCCGTAGTCGGCCGCCACGACCCGGAGGGTCACCTCGTTGTCACCACCGAGACCCGGGACGGCTCCGCAGCCCGTCAGCGTCACGGTGGTCAGGCACAGCGCGGCCCCGGTTGCGGCCAGGCTCAGGTAACGGCCCTTCACGGTTCTCGATCCACCCCTTGTTGTACGTACGATGCGACGTAAGGTCTACACCACTTTGGCGACTGCACCACATCCCGCGGCGGCCCCGCGCCGGGACTGTGTCCGGACCGTGTCCGGGCCCGGGTCCCGAATTTGTATGGCAGCGCAACAATCCCCCCCAATGGACTAGACCTTTCCCTCCCGAGCACGCGAGACTGTCTCTGTGAAACCCGTGAAACACGTCATCGCCCTCGATGTGGGCGGCACCGGGATGAAGGCCGCCCTCATCGCCGAGGACGGCACCCTGCTGCACGAGGCGCGCCGCGCCACCGGCCGCGAGCGGGGCCCCGAGGCCGTCGTCGAGACGATCCTGGACTTCGCCGCCGAACTGCTGCGGCTGGGCCCGGAGCGCTTCGGCGCGGCCGCCTCGGCCGCCGGAGTGGCCGTCCCCGGCATCGTCGACGCCGAACGGGGCACCGCCGTCTACGCCGCCAACCTCGGCTGGCGCGACGTACCGCTGCGCGACCTGCTCGGCGCCCGCCTCGGCGGCATCCCCGTCGCCCTCGGCCACGACGTGCGCACCGGCGGCCTCGCCGAGGGCCGCATCGGCGCCGGGCGGGGCGCCGACCGCTTCCTGTTCGTCCCGCTGGGCACCGGCATCGCCGGAGCCATCGGCATCGCCGGCCGCATCGAGGCGGGCGCCCACGGCTACGCGGGAGAGATCGGCCACATCGTGGTCCGCCCGGGCGGACCCGCCTGCGGCTGCGGCCAGCACGGCTGCCTGGAGACCCTGGCCTCGGCCTCCGCCGTCTCCCGCGCCTGGGCCGCCGCCTCCGGCGACCCCGGGGCCGACGCCGCCGACTGCGCCAAGGCCGTCGAGTCCGGTGACGCGCGCGCCCGCGAGGTGTGGCTCGCCGCCATCGGCGCGCTCGCCGACGGGCTCGTCACCGCGATCACCCTGCTGGACCCGCGCACCCTGATCATCGGTGGCGGGCTGGCCGAGGCGGGGGAAACCTTGTTCACACCACTTCGGACGGCCGTCGAGGAGCGCGTGACGTTCCAGCGGCTGCCCGAGATCCTTCCGGCCGCCCTCGGGGACACCGCCGGATGCCTGGGCGCAGGGCTGCTCGCCTGGGACCTACTCGCCACGGAGGTACCTGCCTGATGTCCGGAAGCGCACACAGCACCGTTCTCTCCGGCGCCCGGGTGGTGCTGCCCACCGGGACCGTCGCGGGCGGACGGGTGATCGTCGAGGGCGACCGCATCGCGGGCAGCGCCCACGAGGGCGCCGAGGTCGTCGACCTGTCCGGGCACTGGATCGTCCCCGGCTTCGTGGACATGCACAACCACGGCGGCGGCGGAGCCTCCTTCACCTCCGGCACCGCCGAGGAGGTCCTCCGGGGCGTACGGACCCACCGCGAGCACGGCACCACCACCCTCATCGCCTCCACCGTCACCGGCGACCTGGACGAACTGGCCCGGCGCGCCGCCCTGCTCGCCGAGCTCACCCAGCAGGGCGAGATCGCCGGCATCCACTTCGAGGGCCCCTTCATCAACCCCTGCCGCAAGGGCGCCCACAAGGAGGACCTGCTCCGCGACCCCGACCCGGCCGAGGTCCGCAAGCTGGTCGACGCCGCGCACGGCGCCGCCCGCATGGTCACCCTCGCGACCGAGCTCCCGGGCGGCCTGGACTCCGTACGGCTGCTGGCCGAACACGGGGTCATCGCCGCGATCGGCCACACGGACTCCACGTACGAACAGACGCGCCAGGCCATCGACGCGGGCGCCACCGTCGCCACCCACCTCTACAACGCGATGCCCGGCCTGGAACACCGCGCGCCCGGCCCGATCGCCGCGCTGCTGGAGGACGAACGGGTCACCGTCGAGCTGATCAACGACGGCACCCACCTGCACCCGGCGATGCTGGAGCTGGCCTTCCACCACGCGGGCGCCCACCGCGTCGCCCTGATCACCGACGCCATGGACGCGGCCGGCTTCGGCGACGGCACCTACCACCTCGGCCCGCTGGAGGTGGAGGTCAAGGACGGCGTCGCCCGGCTCGTGGAGGGCGGCTCCATCGCCGGCTCCACCCTGACCCTGGACACCGCGTTCAAGCGGTCGGTGACGGTGGACCGGCTCCCGGTGGAATCCGTCGTGCAGGCCATCTCGGCCAACCCCGCGAAGCTGATCGGCCTCTACGACCAGGTCGGCTCGCTGGAACCCGGCAAGTACGCCGACCTGGTCGTCCTCGACGCCGCGTTCGACGTCAAGGGCGTCATGCGGCGCGGCGAATGGATCGTCAACCCGCTGTCCTGAGCGGCCTTCCGGCTGGACGGCGACGCCGGCGGGCCCTCGGGACTGGGCCCGCCGCCCGCTTTTTGGCATGATCCCGGCATTCACCGAGACCGGGGCTGGCCATGATCCTCACCGTGACGCTCAACACCGCACTCGACGTCACCCACCGGGTGCCGCGACTGCTCCCGCACGCCTCCCACCGGGTCACCGGCGTCGCCGAACGCCCGGGCGGCAAGGGCCTGAACGTCGCCCGCGTGCTCGGCACGCTCGGCCACCCGGTGACGGCCACGGGCTTCGCGGGCGGACCGTCCGGCGCGCTCGTACGCGAACTCCTGCGCGCCGCCCCCGGGGTCACCGACGCCCTGCTCCCCTGCGCGGACCGCACCCGGCGCACCCTGGCCGTCGTCGACGAAACCACCGGCGACACCACCCAGTTCAACGAACCCGGCCCGCAGATCACCGCCGCCGAATGGGCCGCCTTCCAGGCCCGCTACGCCGAACTCCTCACCGGAGCCCGCGCGGTGGCGCTGTGCGGCAGCCTGCCCCCGGGCGTGCCGGTCGGCGCCTACGCCGTCCTCGTACGGGCGGCCCGCGCGGCCGGCGTCCCCGTGCTCCTCGACACCGGCGGCGAAGCCCTGCGCCGCGGGGTCGCCGCCCGGCCGGAGATCATCAAGCCGAACGCCGCCGAACTGGCGGAGCTCACCGGCTCCCGCGACCCGCTCCCCGCCACCCGCGACGCCCGCCGCCGGGGCGCCCGCGCGGTGGTCACCTCGCTCGGCCCGGCCGGACTCCTCGCCGCCACCCCCGAGGGCACCTGGCAGGCCGTCCCGCCCCGCCGCCTGGCCGGCAACCCCACCGGCGCCGGCGACTCCGCGGTGGCGGGCCTGCTGTCCGCCCTGACGGAGGGGCTCGACTGGCCGGCCGCCCTCACCCGCGCCACGGCCCTGTCGGCCGCCACGGTCCACGCCCCGACGGCGGGCGAATTCGACCCCCGCACCTACGCGGAGGTACGGGGGTCGGTTCAGGTCACGCCGCTCTAGGCGGTGGCGCCGGGCGGGATCAGCCCTGTTCGAGCCAGAGCTGGTCGATGTTGATCTCGCACTGGTTGCCCGTCTCGCACGAGATCTTGACGCTGTTGGTGCCCTTCTTCAGGTCCACCAGCGAGTAGGTGTTCGTCCAGCCCTTGTCCCACTCGCCCGGCTTGGCGAGGGCGAAGTTCTTCATGTTTATCGGGCGGGTCTGCTTGTCGCCGTTGACCGTCAGCGTGGTGCTGGCGTCCTTGCCCGGCACGCCGTAGGTCATCTTCAGCTTGTACTTCCCGGAGGCCGGGACGTCCAGCGTCCAGGTCACGGCCGCGCCGGTCTGGTTGAAGTTGCCGACGTACTGGCCGCCCGAACTCTTCGCGCCCGGCACCCCGGTCATCAGCGTGGCACCGCCCGTGAGGGCCATGCCGGAGCCGGAGGCGTCGGCCTTGGGCAGCGGCGTCTGCGAGGGCCGCGGGGAGCTGCTCGGTTCCGCGGAGCCCTCGGGCTGCTGCGGCGCCGGGGTCTGCTGGCCCTGCTGGCCCGCCTGGTCCTTCTTCTTGTCGTCGCCGTCATTGCCGAAGGCGAGCGCCGCGCCGATGCCGATCGCGACCGCCGCGACCACGGCCACCGCCGCGATCAGCAGCCCCTTGCGGCTGGACCCGCCGCCCCCGCCGCCGGCGTGACCGCCGCGGCCGCCCGGGAGCGGGACCTGCTGGGTGTACTGCTGCTGCGCGGGCACGCCGTAGCCGCCCGCCTGCAGCGCCTCGGGGGCCTGGTACTGGGCCTGGTACGCGGCCTGCTGCTGGGGAACCTGTCCCCGCTGGCCGCCGTAGGTCCGCTCGCCGACCGTACGCACCTGGTTGTACGAGGTACGGGGGACGCCGGGCTGCGCGCCGGCCTGACCACCGCCCGTCGGGCCCGGGTAGCCGTATCCACCGCCCGAGGCGGTCGGGGCGGCACCGGCGGCCTGGCCGTCCGCGTAGAGGTAGCCGAACGGATCGTCGTCCTCGGGCTGGTTCGCCCCACCGTGCGGGCCGTTGTTCGCGGGCGTCGTCATCGCAGGTCACTCCTTTCGACCCACGGGAGCCTACCCCGAACACGTGCGCCCACGGGCGGCCGATCAGACTACCCGGCCCGCCGGTGCGCCTTGGAACGGGACCTTTTCTCGATGTACATCCGCTGGTCGGCGGAGCGCAGCACCTCGTCCGCGGACATCCCGCAGCTGGCCCAGCCGATCCCGAAACTCGCCCCTACGCGGACCGCGCGCCCGTCCACGCGGATCGGCGGGATGATCGCGCCGCGCAGCCGTACGGCGAGGTCGGCGGCGTCGGCCGCGCCCAGTCCGTCGGCGAGGACGACGAACTCGTCACCACCCAGCCGGGCGACGGTGTCACCGTCCCTGACGCAGGTCGTGAGCCTGCGGGCGACCTCGATCAGGACGGCGTCGCCGGTGTGGTGCCCGAACCGGTCGTTGATCGACTTGAAGCCGTCGAGGTCGCAGAAGAGGACCGCGAGCCCCTTCGTCCCGTCGTCGACGTCCGTGGCGGGCGCCACGGTGTGCACGTGGTGGTCGTACGGGCCGTCCGCGTGGGCCGTGAAGGCCCCCGCGAACTCGAAGGACTCCGGCCCCGGCGCCGTCCCGGCAACGGGACGGCCGTGGTCGGGGCCCTCGTGGCCGCCGGGCCGAAAGCCGTGCTCGCCCGCACCACCCCCCGCCTCCGGCCGCGGTTCGAAGGCCGCGTCGAGCGCCTCGACGGCCGTGGCCCGCACCGACTGGGGCCGCCGGCACAGCCGGGCGCCGAGCCGGGAGCGCAGTTCGGCGCTGTTGGGCAGGCCGGTGAGGGAGTCGTGGCTGGCCCGGTGCGCGAGCTGGAGCTCGTGCCGCTTGCGCTCCTCGATGTCCTCGACGTGCGTGAGCAGGAAGCGCGGTCCGTCGGCGGCGTCCGCGACGACCGAGTTGCGCAGCGAGACCCAGACGTACGTGCCGTCGCGCCGCCCCAGGCGCAGCTCGGCCCGGCCGCCCTCGGCGGAGGTCCGCAGCAGGGTGCCGATGTCCTCGGGGTGGACGAGGTCGGAGAAGGAGTAGCGGCGCAGCACCGAGGCGGGCCGGCCCAGCAGCCGGCACAGGGCGTCGTTGGTGCGCAGCAGCCGGCCGTGCTGGTCCCCGCCCATTTCGGCGATGGCCATCCCGCTGGGGGCGTATTCGAAGGCCTGGCGAAACGACTCTTCGCTGGCCCGCAGCGCCTGCTGCTCGCGTTCCAGCCGGACGAGGGCCCGCTGCATGTTCGCCCGCAGCCGCGCGTTGCTGATCGCAATCGCGGCTTGGAAGGCGTACATCTGGAGCGCTTCGCGCCCCCACGCACCGGGCCGGCGGCCGTTGCGCGGTCTGTCCACCGAAATGACACCCAGAAGTTCCCCGGCCGTCGCATACATCGGGGCGTACAGCCGGTCCTCGGGGTGCCACTCGTCTTCGAAGCGCGGGTCGGGGCCGTCGGTGTGCCACTGGGGCACGTCGTCCTCGATCAGGACCCAGCCCTCGGTGTGCGGGATGAAGCGCAGGCCGTCCCAGTCCTCGCCCATCGTCAGCCGGCGGTCCCAGGAGGGACGGGAACCGACGCGGCCGGTGATCAGGGCCTCCGCGGCCGGGTCGCCGGCGAAGGCGGCGACGACGAGGTCCCCGTCAGGACGTACGAGGTTGACACAGGCGAGTTCGTAGCCGAGGCCGCGCACGATGCCGTCCACGACGGTCTGCAGGGTGTCCGCCAGGCTGCGCGCGGTGTTGAGCTCGGCCACCACCTGGTGCAGCTGCCGCAGGGTCGCAAGACGGACGTACGGCTCCGACTCGGTCTCCATTGCTCGCTCTCCCCGAGACCTCGACAGCAACTCCAGGTTTGTCATCGGCGTTTCGTTGCGGTGTCCCGTCCACTGAATCACAGTGAGCTGTGCGGCAGGTACACAGGGTCAACAAATCTTGCTCTCTGTGACTCAAGTCACATGAGATGAATAACGAGGCACTCTGGACGGGCCGTTGAGTGGGAGCGCTCCCCCCTCTTCCCGTGAGCAAACGATACGCCCGGGCCTAGTCCCGGGGGCGGGGACGCGGCTCGGACCAGCGCCCGATGTGCGCCGCACGGGCGCACAACTAGCGTTCGGACCGTGCCGAAGACGACCCTGACGACTCCCGTGACCCCCGTACCGTCCGCCACCCCCCATGCTGAGGGGGTGAGCAACGACGAGTTCCGCGCCGCCATGTCCCGGCTGGCCGCGGGAGTGTGCCTGATCACCGCGCATGAGCCCGCGTCGACCGCCGACGGGCCGCGCGGCGAGGACGTCGGCATGACGGCCACCGCCTTCATGTCCGTCTCGCTGGACCCGCCGCTGGTGCTGGCCAGCCTGCGCGAGGGCTCGCGGATGGACGACCTGCTCGCGGAGCAGCCGCTGTGGGCGGTCTCCGTCCTCGCGGACTCCCAGCTCCAGATCGCCGGGCGCTTCGCCATGAAGAACCGGATCAGCGACCGGCTGCTGTTCGAGGGCCTGCCCCGGGTACGGGGACCGGTCAGCGGGGCACCGCTGCTGACGGGGGCGCTGGCCACGCTGGAGTGCCGTACCGAGTCCCGCGTCGAGGCGGGCGACCACACGCTGGTCATCGGCCGGGTCCTGAGCGCCGCCGTGCCGGCCCCGGACGCACCGCCGCTGACGTACTTCCGCGGCCGCTACCGCCACCTCGCGCCGTAGCGGGGCAGGGCGGCCGGGGGCTGCCGGCCGGGGCTGCCGGGCCGGGCGGGGCTACCAGTCGCGGCCGGTACGGCCCCGCTTCGTCTCGCCGCGGGCCTTCTTCTCCCGCAGCCGGCGCTCGTTGATGCCCCGGGGGATCTTCGTGGCCCGGCGCGCCTTCGGCGGCGGGGCCGTGGCCTCCGCCAGCAGCGAGGCCAGCCTGACCAGGGCCATCTCCCGGTTGCGCAGCTGCGAGCGGTGCTCCGAGGCCCGTACCGTCACCACCCCGTCCACCAGCCGGGACGCCAGCCGCTCCAGCGCCCGCGCCTTCCACACCTCGGGCAGCGCCTTGGTCGCCGCCACGTCGAACAGCAGCTCCGCCCGCGAGTCCGAGGTGTTCACGTGCTGGCCGCCCGGCCCGGAGGAACGCGAGAAGCGCCAGGCGAGCTCCCCCTCGGGGAGCACGACCGAACCGCGGATGACATGGGGACCAGGCATGCCCCTATGATCGGCCCCCGCCGACGCCCCCGTCACCCCGATTTCGGGCCCGCCGCCGGCCCCGCGGAACCTACCGGCCCCCTCCCCGCGTTATGGAGGTCAGCAGTAACTTGGCCACGACCACGCAGCGCGGTCATGTGACGAAGAAGGGACACCAGTCAAAATGGCAGTAAGCCTGTCCAAGGGCGGCAACGTCTCGCTTTCCAAGGAGGCCCCCGGCCTCAGCGCCGTCACGGTCGGCCTCGGCTGGGACACCCGCACCACCACCGGCGTCGACTTCGACCTGGACGCCTCGGCCATCGCGGTCAACGCGACCGGCAAGGTCGTCTCCGACGGCCACTTCGTGTTCTTCAACAACAAGACCACCCCGGACGGCACCATCGTCCACACCGGTGACAACCGCACCGGCGAGGGCGCGGGCGACGACGAGGCCATCAACGTCAACCTCGCCGGCCTGCCCGCCGACGTGGACAAGATCGTCTTCCCGGTCTCGATCTACGACGCCGAGTCCCGCAGCCAGAACTTCGGCCAGGTCCGCAACGCCTACATCCGCGTCGTGAACCAGGCCGGCGGCGCCGAGATCGCCCGCTACGACCTCTCCGAGGACGCCGCCACCGAGACCGCCATGGTCTTCGGCGAGCTCTACCGCAACGGCGCCGAGTGGAAGTTCCGCGCGGTCGGCCAGGGCTACGCCTCCGGCCTCACCGGCATCGCCCAGGACTTCGGCGTCAACGTCTGAGACCCCCGTCCGGCGGCCCGCCGCTGGTGAAGCCCCCCTCCCCGTGGCCGGGGAGGGGGGCTTCGCTACCGTTCGACGGGTGATCCTCCAACCGCTCGTCCCCGTGGACGGCGCCCTGCCCGGCCCGGTCCTCACCGAGGTCGCCACCCTCTACGCGACGAACCGCGCGTTCTTCGAACTGAGCGGCGACTTCCCCGACCCGGCCCGCATCACCGTCGAACAGGTCGCGGCCGCGCTCGCCGACGAACTCGCCACCGACGGCTCCGAAGTCCTGCTGGCCCGCTCCGCCGGCCGCCTCGTCGGACTCGCCGTCACCCTCGCCCACCACCCGGACCCGGCCGCCGCCGACCCGGACCCGTGGATCGGCCTGCTCCTGATCGACTCCACCGCGCAGCGCACCGGCCACGGCCGCACCGTGGCCACCCTCGTCGAGGACCGCTTCCGCGCGGCGGGCCGCACCGGCCTGCGCATCGCCGTACTGGAGGGCAACGCCTCCGGCCTCGCCTTCTGGCGGGCCCAGGGCTACACCCTGCTGCGCCGCGCCCCGGACCGCGAACACGGCCGTCCCTGCCAGGTGATGCGCAAGGCCCTCTGACCCCGCGGGCCCCGGTCGCTCAGCCGGCGGCGGGGGCGAGGGCGGGGCGGCCTTCCCCGTACAGCCAGACGTCCCACACCCCGCGCAGGTCGTGGCCCGTGCGCCGCTGCGCGTAGGCGGTGAAGTCGGCCGTGCTCGCGTTCCCGTGCCGGTGGTCGGCGGCCCAGCCGCGCAGCAGGTCGAAGAACTTCGCGTCGCCCACCTCCTGCCGGATCCGGTGCAGGACCATCGCCCCCCGGTAGTACACCGGGTCGTCGGAGATCTGGCCCGGCCCGGGCGGGGAGGCGGGCGCGAAGGCGTCCCAGTCGCCGTCGGCGTGCGGGTCGACCGCGGTGTCACCGGCCAGGAAGGCGTCGAAGCGGCGCTGCGCGCTCACCCCGCCCCGGTCCTCCGCCCACAGCCACTCGGCGTACGTCGCGAAGCCCTCGTTGAGCCACATGTCCTTCCAGGACTTCGGCGAGACCGAGTCGCCGAACCACTGGTGCGCCATCTCGTGCAGGACCAGCTCCTCGTCGGGCGCGCCCGAGTAGACCGGCTTCGTCTGCGTCTCCAGGGCGTAGGTGAGGGTCTGCGGCGGCATCACGATCGCACCGGCCGTCCCGAAGGGGTAGGGGCCGAACTTCGCGCTCCCCCACTCCACGATCTCCCCCAGCCGCGCCAGCGCGGGCGCGCTGCCCGCGACCTCCCCGGGGGCGACGGCGTCGTAGACGGCGACGCCCGAGGCGGTCCGGCCGGTCGTCACCTTGAACTTCCCGACGGCGACGGTGGCGAGGTAGCTCGCCATCGGCTCGGCGCTGTGCCACGCGAACTCGGTCTGTCCGTCCGCCACTTCCCGCCGGGAGCGCAGCTCGCCGTTGGACACGGCCTCGTAGCCGTCCGGGACGGTGACGGTGATGTCGTACGTGGCCTTGTCACCGGGGTGGTGGTTGCCGGGGAACCAGCCCATCGACCCCACCGGCTCACCGACGGCGACCGCGCCGTCCGGGCCCGCGATCCAGCCCTCCTTGGAGCCGTCCGGATCGATGACGGGCTTCGGGCGTCCGGAGTAGTCGATCTCCGTACGGAAGACCTCGCCCTTCCTCAGGTCCTTGGCCGGGCGGACCGTCAGCTCGTTCCCGGTCCGGTTGAAGCGGGCCCCGGCGCCCTGCACGTCCACGCCCTCGACCTTGAGGCCGCTCAGGTCGAGGTTGAAGGAGCTGAGCCCCTGCTCGGCGCGGGCGGTGATGACCGCCGTGGCGTGCAGCAGCCCGTCGGCGGGGTCGTAGGCCAGGTCGAGGTCGTAGTGCTCGACCTGGTACCCGCCGTTGCCCGCCCGGGGGAAGTACGGGTCCCGCACCCCGGACGCCCCGGGCCGCCCCTGCACCGTGGCTCCCGTACACCCCGCGGTGAGGCCGAGGAGCAGGGCGAGCACGGGGGCGGCGAGACGGACGAGGGCACGGTGTTCCACGCCCCCGATCCTAAGCGGGCCCCCTGGAGGAGGGGTGGTGCACGGCGTGGGCGGGACGGCCGCCGGTGCGGCCGCCCCGCCCACGGGACTGCGGAGCTCCTGCGGAGCTCCTGCGGAGCTCCTGCGGGACTACTTGCCGAGGGCGTCGGCGCCGGCCTTGGCGAACTTCTCGTCCAGGTCGCCGCTCGGGGCGCCCGCCACGCCGACGCCCGCCACCGGGGCGCCCTTGGCCTGCACCGGGACGCCGCCACCGAGGAAGAGGGTGCCGGGGATGTCCTTCAGGTTCGGGGTCTGCGCGAGGCGGCCCACGAGCACCGAGGTCGGGGCGTTCCAGGACACGGCGGTGAAGGCCTTGCGCTCGGCCGACTCGTAGGACTGCGGGCCCGCGCCGTCGCCGCGCAGGGTGACGATGGTGTTGCCGTTGCGGTCCACCACGGCGACG
This sequence comes from Streptomyces sp. NPDC048507, assembly GCF_043199995.1. NCBI lineage: Bacteria > Bacillati > Actinomycetota > Actinomycetes > Kitasatosporales > Streptomycetaceae > Streptomyces > Streptomyces sp. NPDC048507. The sequence continues at coordinate 97,077 of NZ_JBICWZ010000013.1, forward strand.
GTCACCTTCTGGTTCTCCTTCGCCGCCGCCTGGAGCGCGGCCTGCGCGGCGCGGGTGGCGGCGTCGACGGTGAGGTGCGTCGAGGTGGTGAAGTTCCGGTCGTCGTCCTTCTTCGCGGCCGCCTGGACGGGAGCGGAGGCCGGGGTGGCGCTCGCGCTGACGGCACCGAAGGTACCGGCGCCGAGGGCGAGGGCGAGGGCGGTACCGGTGAGGACGCGGGTACGGGTGTTCATGGCTGCTGCTCCTGAGGGTCGTCGGTCGGTCGTCGGCTCGACTCGCTGCTCCAAGCCTCCGCCGAGATCCGCCCCCGCCCCGTCCCCGTACCGGCTCCCGCCGCCGACCGCACCGGCTGACCCGGGGGTCAACCGATCGGCCGATGCGGTGGCCCTGGCCGGGCGGTTCTCCTGGGACCACCCCACCCCCGCCGGCCCGGCCCGCCCACCGACCCCAGTCCCGGCACCCCCAACCGAACCACCCGGACCGACGGGCCCATGCGGACCGACCGGCCCGTGCGGACCGACCGGACCGTGCCGGCCCACCGGGGGCCGTGCGGACCGACCGGGCCGTGCCGGCCCACCGGACCGTGCGGACCGACCGGACCATGCCGACCCGCAGACCGTGCGGGCCAACCCGACCGGGCACGGACCGTGCGGACCGGCCAAGCCGTGCAGGCCAACCAGACCACGCAGGCCGTGCGGCCATGCGGGCAGTGCGGGCCGACTGGGCCAGACCGGCTCACCGGGCCGTGCGGACCGACCGGACCGTGCCAGCCCACCGGACCGTGCGGACCGACCAGAGCGACCGGACCGACCGGACCGTGCAGGCCAGCCCAACCGGGCACGGACCGTGCGGACCGACCGGACCGTGCCGGCCCACCGGACCGTGCGGACCGACCAGAGCGACCGGACCGACCGGACCGTGCGGGCCAACCCGACCGGGCACGGGCCGTGCGGACCGGCCAAGCCGTGCAGGACGACCAGGCCCTACGGGCCGCGCGCGCCGACCGAGCCCGGCGGTTCGTACGGGCCGCACGGCCGACCGGGTCGGCTGGGCCGAGCAGGCCCACCAAGCCGGGCGGGTCCGACCGGACGGGGCAGGCCCTACGACCCGCGCAGGTCCGGGCCGGCCGACAGGGCCTGCGCGGGCCACACGGCCGGGCGGGCCAGCGCGGGCCGGCCGGGCCTGCGCGGGTCGTACGACCAAGCCCGTACCGGGCCGGGCAGGCCCAGGCGGCACGGTCCGTCCAGGCCGGGCGACCCGCCCGGGTCGGGCCCGGGCGACGGCCCGGCCCGGGCAGCGGCAAAATGGACATCGCCCCCACCACCCCAGGAGTCCCGCCGTGAGCCACCCCCCGCGGCCCCGCCCGACCGCCTCGGACGACACCCGCACGCTGGCCACCGTCATGCACACGGCGTTCTTCCTGCTCCTCGGCGCCTCCGTGGCGCGCTTCCTCCTGCGCCACCCCGGCGAACCCCGCACCCCCTGGGTCATCGCCCTCAGCATCGCCCTCGCCCTGCTCTACGTCCTCGGCCCCGCCGTCGGCGCCACCCGTACCCCGCCCACCGCACCCGCCCCCACCACCCTGCGCCGCAGGCTCTGGCTCGGGCTCGTCGTCGCCACCTGGGTGGTCCTCGTCGTCCTCGCGCCGAGCTTCGCGTGGTGCGCCGTCCCCCTCTTCTTCACCGCCCTGCGCACCCTGCGCCCCCGCGCCGCCGTGGTCCTCGTCGCGCTGCTCACCGTCTTCGTCGTCGCCGCCCAGCTGCGGCTCTCCACCGCCTTCGACCCCAACCTCCTCCTCGCCCCGCCCGCCGTGGCCGCCCTCGCCACCGCCGTCTTCGTCCACATGGAACGCCAGGCCCAGGAGCAGCGCGCCCTCATCGACGACCTGATCCGCACCCGCCGCGAACTCGCCGCCACCGAACGCCGCGAGGGCACCCTCGCCGAACGGCAGCGGCTGTCCATGGAGATCCACGACACCCTGGCCCAGCACCTGTCGAGCCAGCAGATGCTGCTCCAGGCCGCCGACCGGACCTGGGAGAGCGACCCCGGCACCGCCCGCTCGCACGTCCGCACCGCCACCGGCATCGCCGCCCGCGGCCTCGCCGAGGCGCGCCGGCTCGTCCACGACCTGGCGCCGCCCGAACTGGAGAACGGCGCCGGCCTGCCCGACGCGCTGCGCGCCCTGGACGCGGGCCCGGACATCGAGGTCCGCTTCCACCTGGAGGGCGCCCCGGCCCCGCTGCCCGACCGCGCCGAATCGGCCCTCCTGCGCATCGCGCAGGGCGCCCTGGCCAACATCCGCGAGCACTCCGGCGCCCGGACCGCCGCGCTGACCCTGAGCTTCCTCGGCGACCAGGTCGTCCTGGACGTCGCGGACGACGGCGACGGCTTCACCGAGTCCCGCACCGCCCCCGGCGCCCCCGAACGCGGCCACGGCCTCCCCGCCATGCGCGCCCGCGTGCGCCAGCTCGGCGGAACCCTGACCATCGAATCCACCCCGGGCGAGGGCACCGTGCTCTCGGCCGCGATCCCCCTGGAGCCCACGGGATGACGACGATCCTCCTCTGCGACGACCACGTGGTGGTGCGCGCGGGACTCCTCGCGCTGCTCGGCAGCGAACCGGACATCGAGGTGCTCGGCGAGGCGGGCAGCGGCGAGGAGGCCGTCGCGCTGGCGGCGAAGCTCCGCCCGGACGTGGTGCTGATGGACCTCCAGCTGGGCGAGGGCATCGACGGCGTCGAGGCCACCCGGCGCATCACGGCCCTGCCGGAGCCGCCGCACGTCCTGGTCCTCACCACGTACGACACGGACGCCGACATCACCCGGGCCATCGGCGCGGGCGCCACCGGCTACCTCCTGAAGGCGGAACGGCCCGAGGAACTCTTCGCCGCCATCCACTCGGCGGCGGCGGGCCGCACCACCCTCTCCCCGCCCGTCGCCAGCCGGGTGATGGCCCACATGCGCGGCACCCGGCCCACGCTGACGGACCGCGAGCTGGACATCCTGGGCCAGCTGGCCCGCGGCCTCGGCAACCGCGACATCGCCCGCGCGCTCTTCATCAGCGAAGCCACGGTCAAGACCCACCTGGGCCGCATCTACGACAAGCTCGGCGTCGACACCCGCGCGGGCGCGGTGGCCGTGGCCAAGGAACAACGCCTGCTCCCGTCCTGACGCACCCCTCGCCCCCGGCCCCGGCGGGCCTCCATCGGCTTCGCGCCGCTGCGCCGGACTCCGTCCCCCGGCCCCCCGCCCCCGGCCGGGCCCGTGTGCGCCGCTGCGCGGGGCGGGGTCCCCTGTCCGCCCTTCCACCGTTCCCCGGGCTCCGCCCGGACCCGTCACCACACGGCGCTCCGCGCCCGCGCCTCAAACGCCGGCGAGGCTGAAAGGCCCACACTCCACCCCCGCCGGCGTTCGCGGCGCGGCGTCCGGGGCGGAGCCCCGGGAACCGGGCGCAGCCACGACAGCCGCCCCCGACCGGCACCACCACCCCCGCCGGCGTTCGCGGCGCGGGCCGGCCCGGGGGTTGGCGGGATCCGGACACGCAGGCCCGGTCTTCGGACAACCCCGCGTCGCAGCCCTGCCGCACCCGCCACCCCCGATGGCACGCTCTCTCGCGCCACCCCCCACCCCGAAGGAGCCCCCGTGACCCCCCGCCCCGGCCGGACGGCCGCCACCATCGCCGCCGCAGCCCTCTTACTCGGCGCCACCCTCGCCGCCGGCACGGCCACCGCGGCCCCCACCGCCACCGGCACCGGCCGCAGCCAGTACTCCGGCACCGTCCCCCTCGGCACCACCCCCTCGGGCGCCACCTACCAGCTCCGCGACCCCGCCCGCGGCAACCAGCGCACCCTCGACGCCCTCAACCAGACCACCGGCCCCGGAGTCCTCTTCACCGACGCCGACAACACCTGGGGCACCGGCAACCCCGCCAACCGCCAGACCGCAGCCGTCGACGTCCACTACGCCACCGCCGTGACCTGGGACTTCTACCGTGCCGCCTTCAACCGCGACGGCGTCCGCGGCGACGGCGCCGGCACCACCTCGCGCGTCCACTACGGCAACAACTTCGGCAACGCCTTCTGGAGCGACGGCTGCGCCTGCGTCTCGTACGGCGACGGCGCCACCCCCGGCCGGCCGCCGACCTCCCTCGACGTCGTCGGCCACGAGCTCGCCCACGGCCTGACCTCCGCCACCGCCGGTCTCCTCTACAGCGGCGAACCCGGCGGCCTCAACGAGGGCACCTCCGACATCCTGGCCACCGCCGGAGAGTTCTTCGCCCAGAACAAGTCCGACCCCGGCGACTACCTCCTCGGCGAGCGGGTCTACGACGGCCCGCCCCGCCGCATGGACCGCCCGAGCGCCGACGGCAGCTCCCGCGACTACTGGTCCGCCGACCTCGCCACCCTCGACCCGCACGCCTCCTCCGGCCCCGCCCGCCACTTCTACTACCTGCTGGCCGAAGGCAGCGGCCCCAAGGTCATCAACGGAACCGCGTACGACTCCCCCACCTACGACGGCTCCAAGCTCCTCGGCATCGGCCGCGACAAGGCCACCCAGATCTGGTACCGGGCCCTGACCCTGCACATGCGGTCCACCACCGACTACGCCGCGGCCCGAACCGCCACCCTCCAGGCCGCCGTCGAGCTCTACGGTGCCGCCGGCCCCGAGGTCACCCGCGTCGCCGCCGCCTGGAAGGCCGTCAACGTGGGCTGACCCGGGCGGCCCCGTGCCGACCCGGGCCGGTCCGGCGGCCCCCGGCGCCGGGAGGGGCGCACCCGTGACACCATCAAGGACGTGCTCGACATCGGCTACTCCCTCTCCCGGCGCTTCCCGGACCCCCCGCAGACCGACTACCGCTCCGCGGACGTCCGGACCCTGCGCCACGACCTCTTCTGCGGCGACGTCTACCTCGCCGACACCGACAAGGACCGGGAAGTGTCCACAGCCTGGGGATGGGTCCCGGTGCTCGACTTCGCCTGGGCCCTGTGCGACATCGTCGAGCAGCTCGACGCGGACCCCCGCGGCAGCCGTTCCGCCCACCGCCAGTACGCCGAGCTCGACTTCACCGAGTCCGCCGACCGCATGCTCTTCGAGCGCCGCTTCGGCTGGGTCGACATCGAGGCCGACTGGATGGCGCCCGAGGAGGAGCCGCTGACCTTCGGCCACCGGCTGCTGCGCCGCGAGGCCCGCGACTTCCTCCACGACCTCATCGCCGATCTCATCGACATGCACGACGGCCTCGCCGACAACCCCGTCATCTGGACGCTCCAGTCCCGCTTCCCCCGCGTCCCCGCCTGACCCCGAAAACCAAGGAACCCGGCAACCAAGGAACCCGGGAACCCGGCAGGCCCGCCGCTACCCCACCACCCGCACCCCCAGCTGCGCCGCCAGCGCCGGAGCCAGCTCGAACAGCTGGGCAGGGCTGATCACCGCCCCCGCCAGGGCCTCCACCCCGCGCGCGATCCCCAGCTCCGAAGCCTCCCGCAGGTCGACGTCCGTCATCCGGGCCCCGGTGAAGTCGGCGCCCCGCACCACGCACCCCCGGAACTCCACCCGCTCCAGCACCGCGCCCCCGAAGTCCGGCTCCACCAGCACGCAGCCCTCGAAGACCACGTCCTTCAGCCGGGCCGACCGCAGGTTCAGGTAGTCGATCTTCCCGCCCCGTACGAGGACCCGCTCCAGCACCGCCCCGTGCAGCTGCACCCCGCCCAGGCGCGGCTCCAGCAGCTCCACGTCCCGCAGCGAGGCCCCCGACAGGTCCGTACCCACCCCGCGGACCCCGTCCAGCAGCGAGTCCAGCACCCGCGCCTTCGCCAGCCCGGCCTCGTCCAGCGCGCACCGGCGCAGCGCGCAGTCCATGAAGCGCGCTCCCACGCCCTCCTGCCCGGCCAGGTCGAGGTCGGCGAACTCCAGCCCGTCGTAGTCCCCGTCCGGCTCCAGTTCACCGCCCTCCCACGCCACCAGCCCCGGCAGCCGCACCTGCGGCCGCCGCGCCGCCTTCACCGCCGACGCCGCATCCGCCGTCCGCCCAACTGCCCGCCCCGCCGTCGCCCGCTGCCGCTCGTTCCGTGTCGCCATCCCCCCATCGTGGCGCACGGCGGTGACAACGGCGGCCCGCCCTTGACCTCAACCCCGCTTCAGGTCCGAGGCTTGCCGCATGGACACCATGCGCGCCATCCGCCTGCACGCCTTCGGCCCCGCCGAGAACCTCTCGTACGAGACGACCCCCCGCCCCGTCCCCGCCCCCGGCCAGGTCCGCATCGCCGTCGCCGCGGCCGGCGTCCACCTCCTCGACGTCAGCCTCCGCAACGGCGTCGAGGGACCCCCCGCCCCCCTCCCGGAGCTCCCGACCACCCCCGGCCGCGAGGTCGCCGGCACCGTCGACGCCGTCGGCCCCGGCACCGATCCCGCCTGGCTCGGCCGCTCCGTCGTCGCCCACCTCGGCTTCGCCCCCGGGGGTTACGCCGACTGCGCCGTCACCGACGCCGCCCGCCTGCACCCGGTCCCCGAGGGCCTCGACCACGCCCAGGCCGTCGCCATGATCGGCACCGGCCGCACGACCCTCGGCATCCTCCAGTTCGCCGGCCTCGGCCCCGGCTCCACCGCCCTGATCACCGCCGCCGCCGGCGGGATCGGCACCCTGCTCGTCCAGTACGCCAAGAACGCCGGCGCCACCGTCGTCGCCCTCGCCGGAAGCCCCGCGAAATGCGCCCTGGCCATGGCGAACGGCGCCGACCTCGCCGTCGACTACACCACCGCCGACTGGGCCGGCGCCGTCCGCGCCCACCACCCCGACGGCGTCGGCGTCCTCTTCGACTCCGTCGGCGGGGCCACCGCCCGCAGCGCCCTGGGCCTGCTCGCCCCCGGCGGCCGCCACCTCGTCTACGGCTGGTCGGGCGGCCCGCTCGACCTGACCGACGCCGAACGCGACGGCCTCGCCGCCCGCGGCATCACCAGCCGGAGCGTCCTCGGCCCCGCCATGCTCGAAGCCGTCGGCGCCCCGGACCCGCTCCGCGTCCTGGAGACCCGCGCCCTCGCCGAAGCCGCCGCCGGCCGGCTGCGCCCCGCCGTGCGCCGCTACCCGCTGGCCGAAGCCGCGGCCGCCCACCGCGCCCTCGAAACCCGCGCCACCACCGGCAAAGTCGTCCTGGAGCCCTAGACCCCGGCATTCCCCGAACCAGCGCCGTGTTCATGCCCCCGGTGTCATAGTTGGATCTTGTGTGGACAACTCTTGCGCCGCTCGTCGGCGTTCTGCTCGGCGGGGTCATGTCGATGCTGGGGCAGCGCTCGGCAGGACGTGCCTTGGAGCGCGGCGAGGCACGCCGCAGTGTTCGTGAACTTGCCGAGGCGCGCCGCAATGAACGTCTCACCCACCTCATCGGATTTCTGTCCGCGGTACAGGAAGCCGAACGAGTCGCGGTGGATCGGTATCACCACAACCTGGCTGACGAGCAGTGGCAGGCCCGGGCAAGGCAGGTCCTCGACAGGATGTGGGTGACGCAGAAGACGATCCACGTGCTGTGCGCGTCCGAGGTCAGCGAAGCGGCACGGAGCCTCGCGTTCGCCGTGCAGGAGGTGATCAGGAAGGGCCCCGAAGATCCTGGGGAGCCGCAGGATGAGAAGGTCTGGGCGCACATACGTCCGAGCCGACAGGCATTCCTCGATCTCGTGCGCGGCCAGCTCAGTTGAAACCCCGGGGAGGGATTCGGCAGCTGCCGTGAGCGGCTGCCGGGGCGGGCCTCGCATCCGTCGAGGAGCCCGCGAAGCGGATGACGCTCGCCGCACGATGAAGGGCGGAGCCGGTGCTGCTCGTCCCGGGGCAGCACGCCACCCGACAGGCCCCTTGGTCCATCGACCAGCTGATCACGGTCACTTCGGAATGTGGCGGGCCCGCACCCGGCGCCACCGCCCCGGCGCGGTCCGACCGCGCTCCCCGCCCGCCTCACCTCCCCAGCAGCACCCCGGCCACCGCCACTTCCGGCTGCGGCAGCCGCGCCTGTCCGTCGTCCAGCTCCCACAGGCAGTTCTGCACCACCCGCCCCAGCGTCCACGCCCGGGCCCGCTCCCGGTCCAGCCCCACGACCTCCGCCAGCAGATCGAAGCGCCATCCCACGTCCCCCTCCCGGAACGCGTTGACCAGCGAGGGCAGCAGCTCGAACCCCGGGTCCCCCGACAGCGGCTTCGGATCGATCGCCAGCCACGGCTCCCGCGCCCCGGCCAGCACGTTGCCGAAGTGCAGGTCCCAGTGCAGCAACCGGTCCCCCGGCTCCCCCGCCACCTCCGCCAGCGCCGCCGCGCAGTCCCGCAGCAGCCGCCGCTCCCCCGCGTCCCCCAGCCGCCCCACCGCCTCCGGGACCCGCGCCAGCATCCCCGCCGCGACCTCGCCCAGTCCCCGCAGCCCTTCCGGTGCCCGGACCGCCGTCAGCCGCGCCAGCAACTCCCCCACCACCAGCACCGCGGCGCGCGCGTCCCGCTCCGCGAGCGCCGAGAGGTGGCGCCCCGCGTCCAGCCGCTCCAGCAGCAGCGTCCCCGTCGGCCCGTCCCACTCCAGCAGCCGTACGCACCCGCGCCCGTCCCAGGCCCGCAGCGCGAGCGGCTCCCCCGCGGTCTCCTCGTCCGCCGCCAGCAGCTTCAACGCCGCCTCCGTGCCGTCCGCCCGCACCACCGGCAGCACCAGGGCCGTCATCCCGTGCATCGCCGGGCCCGTCACCCGCAGCCCCCACCGCTCCAGGAACTCCGCCACCCGCACCGGCAGTCCCTCGATGAACTCCCGCCCCGCCACACCCCCGTACCGCAGCTGTACCTCGACCAGGCCGTACGGAATCTCCACCATGGCGCCGACCCTACGCAGCTACCCCCCGATCCCCGCCCCACCGAGGACCCGCGCGAACGCGGCCGCGTCGAACATCGACCCGTCCTTCGCCCCGACCGGCTTCCCGTCCACCAGCACCGCCGGCGTCCCCTCCATCCCGGTCGCCTCGAAGGCCCGCTCGGCCTCCCCGGCCCACCCCGTGTACGTCCCCTCCGCGACGGCCCGGTCGAAGGCGGCCCCGCGCAGTCCCGGCACCCGGTCGGCGATCCGCAGCAGCAGCTCGTCGGTGAACTTGCCCTTCGGCTGGCTCGCGAAGACCGCCGCCTGGTACTCCGCGAACTTCCCGGCGTCCACCGACGCCCGCAGCGCGTTCACCGCCCTGACGGAACCGCTCGCCCCGCCGCGGTCCAGGAACGAGGCCAGCAGGTACTCGATCCGCACCTTCCCGGCGTCCGCCAGCTTCAGCAGGGTCTCCCCGCCCGCGGCCTCGAACTTCGCGCAGTAGCCGCACCGCGGATCCACCAGCACCTGCACCGTGCGCGGCGCCCCCGGCCGGCCCACGACCACCTTCGCCCCGTCCACGACGGCCGGCAGCTCCGCGAGCCGGTCCGCGATCGGGCTCGTCCGCACCTCGGCGGCGGCCGCGTCCGTACCCGCCCCCGACCCGGACGTCCCGCCCGCCCCGCAGCCGGCCACCGCTCCGCCCAGCAGCGCCGCCGCCGCGACCGCCGCCACGAGCCGTCCCGCGCGCCCCGCCCTCCGTACGCCCACTCCCACCGGAAACCCTCTCCATCAACCACTCATACACCACAAAATCACACAAACACTCTCCGCCACCCTATGCGCGCGCCACCTCCCGCACAGGGGCCATAGGGCCTGTCAACGGCCCCCGGGACACGACACCCCGCCCCTGGACACCCCGCGAAGACCCCGTGTAGCAACTCCCCCATGACGATCAACGGCGGTATCTCCTTCTGGTACGCGACCGACCCCACCGCTCCCCGGCCACCGCGCACCCCCCTCACCACCGACGCCACGGCAGACGTCGTCATCGTCGGCGGCGGCTACACCGGCCTGTGGACGGCGTACTACCTCAAGCGCGCCGCCCCCGACCTCCGCGTCACCGTCCTGGAGCAGAAGTTCTGCGGCTACGGCGCCTCGGGCCGCAACGGCGGCTGGCTCTACAACGGCATCGCCGGCCGCGACCGCTACGCCGCCCGCCACGGCCACCAGGCGGCCCAGCGCCTCCAGCGGGCCATGAACGAGACCGTCACCGAGGTCATCAAGACCGCCGCCGCCGAACACATCGACGCCGACGTCCACCAGGGCGGCGTCCTCGAAGTCGCCCGCACCCCCGCACAGCTCACCCGTCTCAAGGCCTTCCACGCCGCCGAAACCGGCTTCGGCGAGAGCGACCGCGTCCTGCACGACGCCGCCGGCACCCGCGCCCTCATCGACATCGCCGACGCCGTCGGCTCCAGCTGGACCCCGCACGGCGCCCGCATCCACCCCCTCAAGCTGGTCCGCGGCCTCGCGGCCGCCTGCGAACGCCTCGGCGTGGTGATCCACGAATCCACCCCCGTCACGGAACTCGCCCCGCGCCGCGCCGTCACCCCCTACGGCACCGTCCGCGCCCCGTACGTCCTGCGCTGCACGGAGGGCTTCACCGCCGCCCTCAAGGGCCAGCGGCGCACCTGGCTCCCGATGAACTCCTCGATGATCGCCACGGCCCCGCTGCCGCCGTCCGCCTGGGAGTCGCTGAACTGGTCGGGCTCCACGCTCCTCGGCGACATGGCCCACGCCTACATGTACGCCCAGCGCACCGCCGACGGCCGCATCGCGATCGGCGGCCGGGGGGTCCCGTACCGCTTCGGCTCGCGCACCGACCACGACGGCCGCACCCAGCCGGCCACCGTCACGGCCCTCACCGACCTGCTCTTCTCCTTCTTCCCCCAGCTCACCGGCACGCCGATCACCCACGCCTGGTCGGGCGTCCTCGGCGTCCCCCGCGACTGGTGCGCCACCGTCACCCTGGACGCCACCACGGGACTCGGCTGGGCGGGCGGCTACGTCGGCTCCGGCGTGGCCACCGCCAACCTCGCGGCCCGCACCCTGCGCGACCTCGTCCTCGGCGAGAGCACCGAACTGACCGGCCTCCCCTGGGTCCAGCACCGCGTCCGGCGCTGGGAGCCCGAGCCCCTGCGCTGGCTCGGCGTACACGCCCTCTACGCCGCCTACCGCGAGGCCGACCGCCGCGAAGCGGCCACCCACCGCCCCACGACCACCCCCCTGGCCCGCCTGGCCGACCGCATCTCAGGCCGCACCTGACCCACCGCCCACCCCGCGCGGGACCCCCCTCCGCACACGCCGAAGGCCCCGGACCAAAAGGATCCGGGGCCTTCGCGCGCGGAGCCCCCTGTCGGATTCGAACCGACGACCTACGCATTACAAGTGCGTTGCTCTGGCCGGACTGAGCTAAGGAGGCGGGGCCGCACTCACTCTACACAGCGCTCGATTCGGGGGGCCATCACGTTCCGGGCCCCCCGGAAGGGGGGCGGCGGGGGGATCCGGGGGCTCCGGGGGCTGACAGGAGGCGTCCCGGCGGGTAGCGTCGGGCCCAGTCCGGTCAACTGGACTAGACCTTCCACTCGGATCGTCCGGCACGTTCCTGCCGGTAGAAGGGATACACCACCATGGCTTCTGTCACCTTCGACAAGGCGACCCGCCTCTACCCGGGCGGCGACAAGCCCGCCGTCGACCAGCTGGAGCTGGAGATCGAGGACGGCGAGTTCCTCGTCCTCGTCGGCCCCTCCGGCTGCGGCAAGTCCACTTCCCTGCGCATGCTCGCGGGCCTGGAGGACGTCAACGGCGGCGCCATCCGCATCGGTGACCGCGACGTCACGCACCTGCCGCCCAAGGACCGGGACATCGCGATGGTGTTCCAGAACTACGCGCTGTACCCGCACATGACCGTCGCCGACAACATGGGCTTCGCGCTCAAGATCGCCGGTGAGGACAAGGCCACCATCCGCCGCAAGGTGGAGGAGGCGGCCAAGATGCTCGACCTCACCCAGTACCTGGACCGCAAGCCCAAGGCGCTCTCCGGCGGTCAGCGCCAGCGCGTGGCGATGGGCCGCGCCATCGTCCGCAAGCCGCAGGTCTTCCTCATGGACGAGCCGCTGTCGAACCTCGACGCCAAGCTCCGCGTGTCGACCCGCACGCAGATCGCCGCGCTCCAGCGCGACCTCGGCATCACCACCGTCTACGTCACCCACGACCAGGTCGAGGCCATGACGATGGGCGACCGCGTGGCCGTCCTCAAGGACGGTCTGCTCCAGCAGGTCGACACCCCGCGCAACATGTACGACCGGCCGGCGAACCTCTTCGTGGCCGGGTTCATCGGCTCGCCCGCCATGAACCTCGTCGAGGTGCCGATCACCGACGGCGGCGTGAAGTTCGGCGAGAGCGTCGTCCCGGTGTCGCGCGAGGCGTTGTCCGCCGCCGCCGACGCGGGCGACCGTACGGTCACCGTCGGCGTCCGCCCCGAGCACTTCGACATCGGTGACACCGGCGGCCTCTCCGTCACCGTCAACGTCGTCGAGGAACTGGGCGCGGACGGCTACGTCTACGGCAGCACCACGCTCGGCCTGGAGAAGGCGACGCAGGACATCGTGGTGCGCGTCGGCGGGCGTCAGGTGCCCGAAAAGGGAGCGACCCTGCACGTGGTGCCGCGCGCCGACGAGATCCACGTGTTCTCGACCTCCTCGGGCGTACGACTGTCCCGCTGAGGTTTCGGACCGGCGCGCCGCGAACGCGCGCGAGGAGGGGCGTCCCGCCAAGGGGCGCCCCTTCCGCGCGAGTTGCCCACGGCCTCCGCACGAACCCCGGCAGACCGGTCCATTCGGCCGCACCCGTCAACCCCGGATTCGAAAAGCCACGTCGAACCGTCCCCCGACCGGGTGACTAAATGTCGCCAAATCCTCACCGAGCGCTACTCTCGCCCTCGTGACCCACACTGCCCGCCGTATCGGCCGTTCCCTCGCCCTGGTCCTGCCCGTCGTCCTGGTCCTGTCCGGAACCCTCGCGGTCACCATGGTCCCGTGGGCGGACAATTCCCCTTCCCAGATCCTGACCGCCTCCGCCGAGGACGTCTCGGTCCCCGCGAAGCCGCGCGCCGCACAGGACGTGCTGCGCGAAAAGCTGCTCGGTGAAATCCGGCAGGGCGAGGACCCGGGCGACGTCCTGACGCACCTCCAGCAGGAGGTCGACAAGCGGCCCTCCCTCGCCGAGCACTGCGTGGGCATCGCGCGGGCGTTGGGCCGGGCGGCCGTGGACGCCTACGGGCCGACGAAGGCGCAGTCCTTCGCGCGTCCGGTGTGCGACACGGCGTACGCGTCCGGCGTCGCCTCGATGGGCTGACGTCCGCCGCGCCTGCCTCCGCCGGGGCAGGGGCCGTCCTTACGCTGACGGCCATGAGCGACGTTCCCCCCGCACCGCCCGTACCGCCCGCATCCCCCGCACCCCCCGTACCGCCCGCATCCGCCCCGTCCGCCGCTTCGGCCCAACCCACCGACCGCGCAGCCGCGTTCCCCGCACCGCCCGCCCAGGCCGTCGTCCTGGCGGGCGGCCAGGGTTCGCGGCTGCGGCCGTATACGGACGACCGCCCCAAGCCGATGGTGGAGATCCCGGGAACGGGGCTGCCGATCATCGGGCACCAGCTGGCCTGGCTGGCCGCGGAGGGGGTCACCGACGCCGTCGTCTCCTGCGGGCACCTCGCGGAGGTGCTCCAGGAGTGGCTGGCCGGGGCCTCCTTGCCGCTGCGGGTGACGACGGTGGTGGAGGAGGAACCGCTGGGACGCGGCGGCGGCCTCAAGTACGCCGCCCGGCACCTGCCTTGCGCCGACCGGCCGTGGTACGCGACCAACGGCGACGTGTGGACGCGGTTCCCGCTGCGCGAGATGGCCGCCTTCCACGAGGAGCGGGGCGCGCTGGCGACGCTGGCACTGGCGCGGCCGCGGATGCCGTGGGGGGTGGTGGAGACGAACGAGTTCGGGCAGGTGCTGGACTTCATCGAGGCACCGCCGTCGCCGTACCCGGTGAACGCGGGGGTCTACGTCTTCGCTCCCGAATTCACCCCGCTGCTGCCGGACTTGGGGGACCACGAGCGGACCACGTTCCCGCACCTGGCGCGCGAGCGGCGGCTGGCGGGCTTCCCGCTGCCGCAGGGGGCCTACTGGCGGGCGATCGACACGGCGAAGGACCTGACCGAGGCGGCCCGGGAGTTGGCGGCCCAGAACCCCGCCTGAGCCACCCTTCCCGCCCCCGGTACGCCTCCTCGCGCCCCGGTACGCCGGAGGGCCCGGCGCGCTCGTGGCGTGCCGGGCCCTCGGGGCGGATGCGGGACGGTCAGCGGTCGGCGGTCAACGGTCAGCGGTCAGCCGAGGAGCCCGCCGACGAGGCCGGGCTTCTTGGCCGGGGTGTCCCCGCCGCCGCCCCGGTTCCCGGAGGAGGAGGCGGGCGGCTGCTGCGGGCTGGACTGCTTGGGGGCGCTGCTGCGCGGGGTCTGGCCGCTGCCGCCGCCCCTGGTGGAGGTGCTGGGGGCCCCGGAGCCGGTGCCGGCGCTCTCCCGGGCGGTGGTTCCGCCGCCGGTGCGGGAGGGCTTCGCGGCGGGACTGGCGGAGGCGGTGGCGGAGGGACTGGCCTGCTTCGAGGGCTGCTGGCGGGCGGGCTGCCCGGGCTGCTTGGCGGGGGCCTGCGGCAGCGGGCTGCCGGGCAGGTAGTTGCTCGGGGCCTGGCCGGGGCCGGGCACGGTGACGACGGTGCTGGAGCGGACGGCCCCGCCGAGGAGGGAGCCGATGATCAGGGTGAGCCCGCAGACGACGGTGGCCATCACGGCACCGCGCCGCAGGACCCGGCGGCGCAGCCGCCAGACCTCGCTGCGCGGCCCGAGGGTGCGCCAGGCTTCGCCGGCGAGGCGTCCGTCGAGGGAGTAGACCGGGGCCCCGGCGATGATCAGCGGGCTCCAGGCGGCCAGGTAGATGATGTCGGGGGCGTCGTAGGCGGGGACGGTCTTCCAGCTCACCGTCATCAGGAGCGCGGCGGAGAGCAGGGCCCCGATGCAGGCGGCGAAGCGCTGCCACAGGCCGAAGACCGTCAGGACGCCCACGATGACCTGGAGGAAGGCCACGCTGAGCCCGGCCCCCACCGGGTGGGCGAGGGCGAAGTCGCGCAGCGGTTCGGCCAGCGCCCAGGGGTGCAGGGTCTGGAGCCAGGTGACCATGGAGCCGCGTTCGCCGCCGTCGAAGTAGACGGGGTCGCAGAGCTTGCCCATGCCCGCGTAGACGGAGATGAAGCCGAGGAAGACGCGCAGCGGGAGCAGCACGACCCCGAGGTTCATCCGGCGGCCGGGGTAGTAGGAGGCCTGGGCCCGCGGGTCGGCCGGTCCGCGCCGGGCGTCGGGGCCCGTCTCGGGGCCGGAGTAGCGGCCCCCGTCGTACTCGTCGTGGGGCAGGTCGCGCACGGCGGCGAGGGAGCGGGTCTCGTCCGGGTCGCCGTAGCTGCGCTGGCCGATGACGGTCGGGGTGGCGAGGGTGTCGTCGGCGAGGTCGTTGGCCAGGTCGACCCGGGGGATGGTCTGGGTGGTGCCGCCGTCGTACTCGTCGTGTCCGCGGCCGGCCTCCCGCACGGCCTGGAGGAGCCCGCCCATGGCCGCGGCGTCGCCGGGGGCGGCCTTGCCGCTCCAGACGACGGGGGCCCGGCGGCGGGTGGCTCCGGCGGCGGCGACCACGGCGGCGCCGAGTACGGGTGCGCGGCCGGGGGCATTCGCGGGCTTGGAACGCGCGCTCGGGCTCGGTGCGAGCCGCACGCGGAAGCTGGCGTGGTTGACGATGACCTGTGCGGGGTCGCACGGCACCTTGACCATGCTCAGCGCGGGCTGGTCGTCGAACCCTGACGTTCTGGTGTCCACACTCATCTAACCGAGTGATGGGTGTTTAGGACACTGCCTTGACAGCAGGGATCTGTCCGAGACCCGTCAAGATCAAGTCACCCCGCCCGGAGGGGGCGGGGTGACACGCTCACGGGTCACGTCCGATGAGCCAAGTGGATCAAGCGGACCGCACCGCCGTGCGGGCGGCCCGTACGGATCAGACGCGGCCGGCGTCGGCGCGGCGGCGGGCGGCCTCGTACAGGACGACGCCCGCGGCGACACCGGCGTTCAGCGACTCGGCGCCGCCCGGCATCGGGATGCGGACGAGGTAGTCGCAGTTCTCGCCGACGAGGCGGCCGAGGCCCTTGCCCTCGGAGCCGACGACGATGACGACCGGCCCGGCCAGCTCGGCGAGGTCGTTGACCGTGTGCGTGCCCTCGGCGGCGAGGCCGACGATGGTGATGCCGGCCTTCTTGTAGTCCTGGAGGGCGCGGGTCAGGTTGGTGACGCGGGAGACCGGGGTGCGGGCGGCGGTGCCGGCCGAGGTCTTCCAGGCACCGGCGGTCATGCCGGCGGCGCGGCGCTCGGGGATGACCACCCCGTGCCCGCCGAAGGCGGAGACGGAACGGACGATCGCGCCGAGGTTGCGCGGGTCGGTGACCCCGTCGAGGGCCACGATCAGCGGGTCCTCGCCGTTGTCGTACGCGGCGGCCGTGAGGTCCTCCGGGTGCGCGTACTCGTAGGGCGGGACCTGGAGGACCAGGCCCTGGTGGTTGAGCCCGTTGGTCATGCGGTCGAGCTCGGGGCGCGGGGCTTCCATCAGGTTGATGTTGCCGCGCTCGCCGGCGAGCTTGAGGGCCTCGCGGACGCGCTCGTCGTTGTCGATGAACTGCTGGACGTAGAGGGTGGTGGCGGGGACGCCGTCGCGCAGGGCCTCGAAGACCGGGTTGCGGCCGACGACCATCTCGCTCGTGCCCTTGACGCCGCCGCGGCGCGGGGCCGGGCGGCGCTTGGCGGCCTGGCGGGCCATCGCGTTGCTGATGCGGTTGGCCTTGTGCTTCTTGCGGTCCTCGGCCTTGGGCGTGGGGCCCTTGCCCTCCAGGCCCTTGCGCCGCTGGCCACCGCTGCCGACCGTGGCGCCCTTCTTGTTGGACGTGCGGCGGTTCCTGCGCTGGCTGTTCCCGGCCATGACCTCTACCTGTTTTCGTTGGTGCTGCGATATGTACGTATGAAGAGTGTGCCGCCCGGATCGCCGGGCGGCACAGTCGGACTGCTCCGGCGGGCCCTGTCGGTCGTACGCGCCTAGCGCGGGCCGAGGGTCCAGCGGGGTCCGGTGGGGCTGTCCTCGATGACCAGGCCGGACTGCTGGAGCTGGTCGCGGATGGCGTCGGCGGTGGCCCAGTCCTTGCGGGTCCGGGCCGATTCGCGCTGCTCCAGGACCAGGCGCACGAGGGTGTCGACGGCGCCGTGGAGGTCCTCGCCCCGGTCGGCGGCCTCCCCGGCCCAGTGCGGGTCGAGCGGGTCCAGGCCGAGCACGCCCAGCATGGCCCGTACCTCCGAGAGGCGGGCGATGGCGCCGTCCTTGTCGTCGGCGGCCAGCGCGCTGTTGCCCTGGCGGACGGTGGTGTGGACGATGGCGAGCGCCTGCGGGACGCCCAGGTCGTCGTCCATCGCCTCGGCGAAGGCCGGCGGCACCTCGCCCGCGGGCTCGACGGGGCCGCCCGCCTTCTCGATGACGCGCTGGTAGAAGCCCTCGATGCGGGCGAAGGCGGACTCCGCCTCGCGCAGGGCCTCCTCGCTGTACTCGATCATCGAGCGGTAGTGGGGGGTGCCGAGGTAGTAGCGCAGGACGATCGGGCGCCACTGCTTGACCATCTCGGAGACGAGCACCGAGTTGCCGAGCGACTTGGACATCTTCTCGCCGGACATGGTGACCCAGGCGTTGTGCACCCAGTACTTCGCGAACTCGTCGCCGAAGGCCTTGGCCTGGGCGATCTCGTTCTCGTGGTGCGGGAAGATCAGGTCGAGGCCGCCGCCGTGGATGTCGAAGGCCTCGCCGAGGTACTTGTGCGCCATCGCGGAGCATTCGAGGTGCCAGCCGGGACGGCCGCGGCCCCAGGGGGTCTCCCAGGAGGGCTCGCCGGGCTTGACGGACTTCCACATCGCGAAGTCGCGCGGGTCGCGCTTGCCGGTCTCGCCGGTGGACTCCGGCTGGCGGATGTTGTCGAGCTCCTGGCGGGAGAGCGAGAGGTAGCCCGGGAAGGACTTCACGTCGAAGTAGACGTTGCCCTCGGAGGCGTAGGCGTGCCCGCGCTCGATGAGCCCGCGCATCATCTCGATCATCTCGGGGACGTGGCCGGTGGCACGCGGCTCGTAGCTGGGCCGCAGGCAGCCGAGCGCGTCGTACCCGGTGTTGAAGGCCAGCTCGTTGTCGTAGCCGATGGACCACCACGGGCGGCCCTGGTCGGCGGACTTGGCGATGATCTTGTCGTCGATGTCCGTGACGTTGCGGATGAAGGTGACGTCGTAGCCGCGGTGGGCGAACCAGCGGCGCATGATGTCGAAGTTGAGGCCGGACCGGATGTGCCCGATGTGCGGGGCGGCCTGCACGGTCGCGCCACAGAGGTAGATCGAGACGCAGCCCGGAACGAGCGGGGTGAAGTCACGGATCTGCCGGGCGCTGGTGTCGTACAGGCGAATAGTCACGGCATCCAGGGTAGTGGGCCTCTAGCAGTGCCCCGCGACCCTTTCGGCACCCGGGGCCGGGTTTGTTGCCGGCGGGTCCCGCGACGGGGTCCCGTACGGGCGGTTTTCCCGTTGTGGCCGCCGCGCGGAGGGGCCGGCCCTCGACCGCCCCGCGAGGCTCCCCCGGCCCGCCCCCGACGCCGGGACCGGGCCGCGCTCGCGGCTCCCGGTCCCGGACCGGGCGCGTCAGGCGCGGTAGACGAGGGCCGTGGCGATGGCGGCCAGCCCTTCGGCGCGGCCGGTCAGGCCCAGCCCGTCGGTGGTGGTGCCGGAGACGGAGACGGGGGCGCCCGCCGCGGCAGCGAGCGCCTTCTGCGCTTCTTCGCGCCGCTTGCCGACCTTCGGGCGCACGCCGATCACCTGGACCGCGATGTTGCCGATCTCGAAGCCCCCGGCGCGCACGATCCGGGCCGCTTCCGCCAGCAGGGTGACCCCGGAGGCGCCGGACCACTCGGGGCGCGAGGTGCCGAAGTGGGCACCGAGGTCGCCGAGGCCGGCGGCGGAGAAGAGCGCGTCACAGGCGGCGTGGGCGGCGACGTCCCCGTCGGAGTGCCCGGCGAGGCCGTCCTCGCCCTCCCACAGCAGCCCGGCGCACCACAGCTCGCGCCCGGCCTCGAAGGCGTGCACGTCGGTGCCGATCCCGACGAGCGGCATCGTCGGCGCCCCGGCGGAACCTGCGGAACTAGTAGGCATCGGTGGCCCTCCTGCGGGCGAGTACGGCCTCGGCGAGGACCAGGTCGAGCGGACGGGTGACCTTGAAGGCCTCTTCGTGGCCCGGGACGACCACGACGGTGACGCCGGTGCGTTCCACCATGCCGGCGTCGTCGGTGGCGCCGTCGCCGCTCACCGCGATGGCCGCGTGCGCGCGCAGCAGCGTCGCGAGGTCGAAGCCCTGCGGGGTCTGCACGGCGCGCAGCCGGGCCCGCTCGGGCGTGGCGACGACCGGCTCGGGCTCGCCGGGCGCGCCGGGCTCGACCTCCTTGACGGTGTCGGCCAGCGGCAGGGCGGGGACGACGGCGGGGGCGCCGCCGCGCACGGCCTCGATGACGGAGTCGACGGTCTCGACCGGTACGAGCGGGCGGGCCGCGTCGTGGATCAGTACGGAGGTGACGTCGGCGGGGAGCGCGTCCAGACCGGCCCGTACGGACTCCTGGCGGGTCTCCCCGCCGGGGACGACCAGGATCTGCGTGCGGTCGGGCAGGGCGTGCTCGTCGAGCAGGTTGCGCACCTCGGCGGCGCCGTCGGGCGGGGCCACGAGGACGACGAGGGAGACCGCACGGGAGCGGGCCATGGCCCGGACCGCGTGGATCAGCATCGGTGTCCCGCCGAGGGCCCGCAGGGCCTTGGGGGCACCGGGGCCGAGGCGTACCCCGCGGCCGGCGGCCGGGATCACCGCGGCGGTGCGGTGGGGGCGCGTTGGGTCAGACATCAGTAGGAGCTCCGGGCCAGGTTTGTGACTTCGGCCCACATGGGTATGGCCTGAAGGGTGCCGGGTGCGACGCCCTCGCCCCTTCCGTGACGACCGGTCGAGCCGGCTGCCCGGACCCGGCACGCCAGGTGGTGGGGATGCGGACCCAGTGGTGGGGAAGCGGATCCAAGTGGTGGGGAAGCGGATCTACGGGTCCAAAGAACATGGGTGCAGACATGCCGCAGCGCCCGGCAACAGCCCTCTCGTGGAGGAGAGGGCTTGTCATCGGGCACCGCGGCACACTGTGGTTCGGTTCGGGCGTCAGGACGCGAGAACCTCGTCGAGGAGGGCCTCGGCCTTGTCCTCGTTGGTGTTTTCGGCGAGCGCGAGCTCGCTCACCAGAATCTGGCGCGCCTTCGCGAGCATGCGCTTCTCACCCGCGGAAAGCCCGCGCTCACGCTCACGACGCCACAGGTCACGCACCACTTCGGCGACCTTGATGACATCGCCAGAAGCGAGCTTCTCCAGATTTGCCTTGTAGCGCCGGGACCAGTTCGTCGGCTCTTCTGCGTACGGTGCGCGGAGCACCTCGAAGACCCGGTCCAGCCCGTCCTGGCCGACTACGTCGCGAACACCGACGAACTCCGCATTGTCCGCAGGCACACGAACCGTCAGGTCGCCCTGGGCGACCTTGAGCACCAAGTAGGTCTTGTCCACGCCTTTGATCTGGCGAGTTTCGATGGCCTCGATCAGCGCGGCCCCGTGATGGGGATAGACCACGGTGTCGCCAACCTTGAACGTCATGTGACAGGTACCCCTTCCGTGGCTATCCAGGGTAACACGAGAACTGACTGTTATGAATGGCGTTTTCGCAGGTCAGGGCACATCTCGGGGCTTGACAACAGCGACACGATCGTGCTGCGAAGGGCTTCCGGAAGGGGGTATTCGCAGGTCGGAGCCGCTGCGCGGACCAGCCGAATCGACCACGCTACACCTGGCGAAGGAGCTCACGAGTGTGACGTACGTCCCGTTTTGCCGGGTTGAGACGCCCGAAACCCGCGTACTCCGTTCGACTGGCGGGCACCCGTACGGAGCGGGTTCCGGCCCAATCCCGAATTGATCACCGGACGGCGTTCGAGGGAATCCCGGAATTGATCACCGGGAGGCGTCCGGCGGGTTATGCGAATGCAAGATCGCGGGAGCGCCGCAGCCGGGCGCACCCGCTGCGGAGGGTCGGGTGCGGGGGCGGGGCGGCGGCTCGGTAACCTAAGCGCGCTGACACACCCTTAGGGCGGCTTTACCTCGGCCGTCCCGAGAGCCCACCCTCCTGTCCGTACGTCCTAGGAGTTGCCGCAGCCGTGAGCCGCAGCCTTCGACGCGGCGCCCTCGCCGCTACCGCCGTCGTGTTCTCGATCGCCTCGCTCGCCGCGTGCGGTGCCGGCAACGACGCGCAGACTCTAGAGATCAAGCCGGACAACGCCGCCGTCACCAAGGGCGACATCAAGGTCCAGAACGCTCTGGTGATCACCCAGGGCGAGAAGGGCAAGAAGGGCCCGGCCGCGGTCTCCGCGACCCTCTTCAACGCCGGCGACGCGCCGCAGACCCTGGACGGGATCACCCTCGCGGGTGGCAAGTCCAAGGTCGTCCTGAAGGGCGCCGAGGGCTCCGGCAAGGTCACCGTGCCCGCCGGCGGCTCCGTGGTACTGGGCGGCAAGGGCAACGCCTCCGCCGTGATCGAGGGCGGCAGCTCCGCCGTCGAGCCCGGCAACGCGCAGGAGGTCGTCTTCCAGCTGAGCCGCACCGGGGACGTCGGCATCGCCGCCTTCGTCGTCCCGGCCGCGGGCATGTACGCCGGTTTCGGCCCGACCGAGGCCCCGGCCCCCGCGGCCGCGAGCCCCTCGGGCTCCCCGTCCGGCACGCCGTCGGGCTCCCCGTCCGGTTCCCCCTCGGGCGCCCCCTCGGGCGCCGCGGGCGCGAGCCCGTCGGGCACGCCGTCCGGCTCCGCGTCGCACGGCGCCGGCCACTGACACAGGGCGCAGACGCAGGACGCACCGACTGAGGGAGGGCCCCGACCGCACGCGGTCGGGGCCCTCCCTTCATGTCCGGGGCCGAAGGCCCGGGCGGACGCCCGGGCCGAGGCGGCTTACGGCTCGAACTTGTAGCCGAGGCCGCGCACCGTGACCAGGTAGCGCGGGGCGCCCGGGTCCGGCTCGATCTTGGCGCGCAGGCGCTTGACGTGGACGTCGAGGGTCTTGGTGTCGCCGACGTAGTCCGCGCCCCAGACCCGGTCGATCAGCTGCATGCGGGTGAGCACGCGGCCGGCGTTGCGCAGGAGCATCTCCAGCAGGTCGAACTCCTTCAGCGGGAGGTCCACCTTGGCGCCGCCGACGGTGACCACGTGCCGGTCCACGTCCATCCGTACCGGACCGGCCTCCAGCGCCGCCGGGGTGACCTCCTCCGGCTCGCCGCGGCGGCGCAGGACCGCGCGGATGCGGGCGACCAGCTCGCGGGAGGAGAAGGGCTTGGTGACGTAGTCGTCGGCTCCTATCTCCAGCCCGACGACCTTGTCGATCTCGCTGTCCTTGGCGGTCACCATGATCACGGGGACGTTGGAGCGGCCGCGCAGCTGCCGGCAGACCTCGGTGCCCGGCAGGCCGGGCAGCATCAGGTCCAGCAGGACGAGGTCGGCGCCGTTGCGCTCGAACTCGTCGAGCCCGTCGGGCCCCGTCGCGGCGATCGCGACCTCGAAGCCTTCCTTGCGGAGCATGTAGGACAGGGCGTCGCTGAAGGATTCCTCATCCTCGACGACGAGCACTCGGGTCACGGAAGGACCTCCGGGGCAGGGATGACTGGTTCTGGGTCAAGCGGGGGTGGGGCGGTTGCGGGGGTCTTCGCCGGCGCCGGCGCGGCCGCCTCGGGGAGCTTCAGGGTGAACGTGGAGCCCTGGCCCTCCGAGCTCCATACGGACACCTCCCCGCCGTGCGAGGCCGCCACGTGCTTCACGATCGCCAGGCCGAGCCCGGTTCCTCCCGTGGCGCGGGAACGGGCCGGGTCGACCCGGTAGAAGCGCTCGAAGACGCGCTCGCGGTCCTTCTCCGGGATGCCGATGCCCTGGTCGGTCACGGCTATCTCGATCAAGTCTCCCCCCGGCGCGGCCACCCGGCGCGCGGCGATGCCGACGCGGGTGCGGGCCGGGCTGTAGTTGACGGCGTTCTCCACCAGGTTGCCGAGGGCGGCCGCCAGCTGCCCGCGGTGACCCCATACCCGCAGGTCGGCGGTGCCGCCGGCGGCCATGGTGATCTGCTTGGAGGTCGCCGTGTGGCGGCACCGGTCGATCGCCTCGGCCACGAGGGTGTCCACCCGTACGGGCTCGGCGTCCTCCAGGGCCTCGTCGTTCTGCACCCGGGAGAGGTCGATCAGCTCCTGCACGAGGTTGATCAGGCGGGTGGACTCGATCTGCATCCGGCCCGCGAAGCGGGTGACCGCCTCGGGGTCGTCGCAGGCGTCCATGACGGCCTCCGAGAGCAGGGAGATCGCTCCCACCGGCGTCTTCAGCTCGTGCGACACGTTCGCGACGAAGTCGCGGCGGACCGCCTCGATGCGGCGGGCCTCCGTGAGGTCCTCGACGAGCAGGAGCACCAGACGGGAGCCGAGCGGTGCGACGCGGGCGGAGACCGCGAGGGCCTCGCCGCGGCCGGTGCCGCGCCGGGGCAGGTCGAGCTCGATCTGGCGTATCTCGCCGTCCCGGCGGGTGTCGCGGGCCATGTGGAGCATGGGCTCCACGGCCAGCTTGCCGCCGCGGACCAGGCCGAGGGCATATGCCGCCGAGCTGGCCTTGACCACGGCGTCGCCCTCGTCGAGGACGACGGCGGAGGAGCGGAGCACGGAGAGGACCGTGTCCACTCCGGGCGGGAGCACCGCGTTGATGTCGGGGCGCATGGAGCTCCGGGTGGGGCGGGCCTGGTCGCGCTCGCTCCAGCGGAACGCCAGCATGGCGATCACACCGGTGCACAAACCGGCGATCGCTGCAGCTGCGGCGACCGCCGCGTTCACGTCCATGCGTCCAGGTTAAGCAGGGTCGAGGACACTTCCACAGCCGTTCGGGTGGCAGCCCGAACACTCGTCGCCCAGAGTTCACCCTGGCGACGGGGTTGATTCACTTGTGATGCCGGAGTCGGACGCCTCTGCGTCCGAACGTGTAAACGTGGGGCAATCGGCCACGCAGTAGCGAGTAGCAGGCAAGAGAGGGACACCATGCGCGACGCGTACCACGAGGAACTGGACTCGATCGGAGAAAGCCTGGTCGAGATGGCCCGGCTCGTAGGTTCCGCGATCGGGCGGGCGACGACCTCCATGCTGGACGCCGACCTGAAGCTGGCGGAGAGCGTCATCGCCGCCGACCAGAAGGTGGACGACCTCCAGCACGACCTGGAGGCCCGTGCCATCGCGCTGCTGGCCCGCCAGCAGCCGGTCGCGACCGACCTGCGCATCGTGGTGACCTCGCTGCGGATGAGCGCCGACCTGGAGCGCTCCGGCGACCTGGCGCAGCACGTGGCGAAGCTGGCGCGGCTGCGCTTCCCGGACACGGCCGTGCCGCGCGACCTGCACGCGACGATCCTGGAGATGGGACAGCTGGCGCAGCGCCTGATGGCGAAGGCCGCCGAGGTCATCATCACGAAGGACGTGGACCTGGCGCTCCAGCTGGAGCAGGACGACGACGAGATGGACCAGCTGCACCGCACGCTGTTCCAGCACCTGATGGACGACCGCTGGAAGCACGGCATCGAGACCGCCGTCGACGTGACCCTGCTGGGCCGCTACTACGAGCGCTTCGCCGACCACGCGGTGTCGGTGGCCAAGCGCGTGGTGTACCTGGTGACGGGTGAGCACGCGGACGAGCTCCAGCAGCCGACGCAGGTCGACGGCGTCTGAGGGCGCCCGCGGGGCCCGCGGGCGGCGGGGGCGCCGACGAGCCCCAATGCGCCGTTGACGCGCCGGTGTGGCTGGGCATGAATGAGGCGGGGGCGCTCCGTCTGCAGGGCGTCCCGTACGTGCGCCCACGAGGAGGATCCATGCCCGATTCCCCCGTCCCGCTCACCCCGGAACAGGAGCAGCAGCAGTCCCGGCCGGAGCCCCTGCGACTCCCGCTGCTCGCGGCCTGCGGCTGCGGTTCCGGCTGCGGCTGCGGCTGCCAGTCCGGTGCCCCCTGCCAGTGCGGCGGCTGACCCCGCCCCCGGAAGCACGCCCGAAGGGCCCCGCCCGGCCGATCCGGTCCGGCGGGGCCCTTCGCCGTGTGCGGGTCCGTGCCGGTCAGTCGCCGGTGTTGGTGGCCCAGACCGGCTGGTTGTTGCTGTTGTAGACGACGACGTTGCCGTCGTCCTGGACGGACAGGTAGTGGCCCTTGTGCCAGGTGCCGGCGGCCCAGACGGGGTTGCCGTTGCCGTCGTAGACGACGAAGTTGCCGTCCTCCTGGAAGACGGCGCTGCTGGCCTTGGGCCAGACGCCCGGCGCCTGCCAGGCCGCGTGGCCGTCCTTGTAGAGGACGAAGTTGCCGTCGCCCTGGACGCGCAGGACGGTCCGGCCGTTGCCGGAGGTCCAGGCCTGGTTCTTGTGGAGGGTGGAGCCGCCGTAGAAGTGGGCGTCGCTGCGGGCGGCGGAGGCCGCGGCGGCGGGCGCGGACGCGGCGTCGGCGGCCGGGACGGAAGCGAGGACGGGCAGGAGCGCGAGGGCGAGCGCGGGGAGGCCGCGCCGCACGAAGTGCTTGATCATGACACGGAGTTGTAGCCGGGCCGCGTGCCGGCCGGACAGCGCAGAAACGAAGCACTCACCCGTCCGGCCCACCACCTTCAGTGCCGAAACGCCACTGCGCCCCCACCCAGCCCCACCCTCCCCCACCCCAAACCAACGATTTCCCCCCACCCCGACCCAAAACCGCCCCCACCCCCACTCGGGCAGCGAAAAGCCCCCCGTCCGCCGGGAAGCGGCGGGCGGGGGGCTTCGGCGTGGGTGGGGTGGTTACTTCTTGCCCTGGTTCTTGACGGCTTCGATGGCGGCCGCGGCGGCGGTCGGGTCGAGGTAGGTGCCGCCCGGGTTCAGGGGCTTGAAGGAGGCGTCCAGTTCGTACGCGAGCGGGATGCCGGTGGGGATGTTGAGGCCCGCGATGTCGGCGTCGGAGATGCCGTCCAGGTGCTTGACCAGCGCGCGCAGGGAGTTGCCGTGCGCGGCGACCAGGACGGTGCGGCCCGCGAGGAGGTCGGGGACGATGCCGTCGTACCAGTACGGGAGCATGCGGACGACGACGTCCTTCAGGCACTCCGTGCGGGGGCGGAGCTCCGGCGGGATCGTCGCGTAGCGCGGGTCACCGGACTGGGAGTACTCGGTGCCGTCCTCGAGGGCCGGCGGCGGGGTGTCGTAGGAGCGGCGCCACAGCATGAACTGCTCCTCGCCGAACTCGGCGAGGGTCTGGGCCTTGTCCTTGCCCTGGAGGGCGCCGTAGTGGCGCTCGTTCAGGCGCCAGGAGCGGTGGACCGGGATCCAGTGGCGGTCGGCGGCCTCCAGCGCGAGCTGGGAGGTGCGGATCGCGCGCTTCTGGAGGGACGTGTGGACCACGTCGGGGAGGAGGTCGGCGTCCTTCAGGAGTTCGCCACCGCGGACTGCCTCCTTCTCGCCCTTCTCGTTGAGATTGACGTCCACCCAGCCGGTGAACAGGTTCTTCGCGTTCCACTCGCTCTCGCCGTGACGGAGGAGGATCAGCTTGTACGGTGCGTCGGCCATGCGTACGAGCCTAATGGACGGCCCGGGGCGCTCGCGCGCGGTGCGGGACGGGCCCGAGGGACCTTCGATTGACGTCCGGCGTCAATCCAGTGGCGGTGGCGGGGGCGTCCTCGTAACGTGCGGGAAGCAGCAGAGACGCTTACACCGCCGGGGGGATTCCTTATGTCCGTTGCCAGTATGAGACGGGCCGCCCGGGAGAGCGTGTCGGGTCTGCCGAGTGCCTTCTGGTGGCTGTGGGCGAGCACGCTCGTCAACCGGCTCGGGGCCTTCGTCGCCACATTCATGACCTTGTACCTGACCCTGGACCGGGGCTACTCGGCCTCCTTCGCGGGACTCGTGGTCGCCCTGCACGGGCTGGGCGGCGTGGTGTCCTCGCTGGTGGCCGGGGTGATGACCGACCGGCTGGGGCGGCGGCCGACGATGCTGGCCGCGAACGTGTCGACGGGCCTGTCGGTGGCGCTGCTGGGCTTCATGGAGCATCCGGCGGCGATCGCGGCGGTGGCCCTGCTGGTGGGCATGACCTCGAACGCCTCGCGGCCGGCGGTCTCCGCGATGATGGCGGACATCGTCCGGCCGGAGGACCGGGTACGGGCCTTCGCGCTGAACTACTGGGCCATCAACCTCGGCTTCGCGATCAGCTCGGCGGTGGCGGGCCTGGTGGCGGAGTACAGCTACCTGGCCGGTTTCCTCGGCGAGGCGGCGCTGACCCTGCTCTGCGCGGTGCTGGTGTTCCTGAAGCTGCCGGAGTCGCGGCCGGTGAAGGACGCGGCCGCGGAGGCGGCGGCCGGGCCCGAGGTCCGGCTGGGGACGGTGCTGCGGGACGGGCGGTTCATGGGCGTCGTCGGGCTTTCGTTCCTGATCTCGCTGATCTTCACGCAGGGCTCGGTGGGGCTGCCGGTCGCGATGGGCGCGGCGGGCTTCTCGCCCGGTGACTACGGGCTGGTCGTCGCGGTGAACGGGGTCCTGATCGTGGCCCTGCAGATCCCCGTGACGCGGTTCATCGAGCACCGGGACCCGCAGAAGCTGCTGGTGGTCTCGGCGCTGCTGGCCGGGTACGGGTTCGCGATGACGGCCTTCGCCGGGCCGCTGTGGGCGTACGCGCTGACCGTGCTGGTGTGGACGCTGGCGGAGATCGTGAACTCCCCGACGCAGATGGGACTGGTGGCGCGGCTGTCGCCGGTGCACGGGCGCGGGCGCTACCAGGGGATGTACACCATGTCCTGGGCGGTGGCCGCGCTGGTGGCGCCGCTGATGGCCGGCTTCGTGATCGACCACCTGGGCGCGGCCTGGCTGTGGGCGGCGACGGGGGTCCTGGGGACGATGGCGGCGCTGGGGTACTGGCTGCTGATGCGGGGGCTGCCGGCGAGCGGGCCGGGAACGGCGGTGCTCAGCGGCAGCGGCAGCGGCGGCGCACCGGCCACCGCGGAAGCGGAAGCGAAGCCGGTGGCGGCGGCAGCGGTGGCGGCCGGCGCGCGGCCGGTGGAGGCCTGAGCGGAGCCCGCGGGGGCGGCCGGGCAGGTCCCGGCGCCCGTCCGGCGC
Organism: Streptomyces sp. NPDC048507; assembly: GCF_043199995.1. Lineage (NCBI taxonomy): Bacteria > Bacillati > Actinomycetota > Actinomycetes > Kitasatosporales > Streptomycetaceae > Streptomyces > Streptomyces sp. NPDC048507. The sequence goes on from NZ_JBICWZ010000013.1 coordinate 125,283, forward strand.
GTCAGGACGACGGGCGCGTCAGGTGCTTGAACGCGTCCAGGTTGCGGGTGGACTCGCCGCGCGAGACGCGCCAGTCGTACTCGCGCCGGATGGCGCCGGCGAAGCCGAGCTCCAGCAGGGTGTTGAAGGCGCCGTCCGCCGCTTCCAGGACGGTGCCCAGCAGCCGGTCGAGGTCCTCCGGGGTGATGACGGACAGCGGCAGCCGGGCCGTGAGGTAGACGTCGCCGAGCGGGTCGACGGCGTAGGCCATTCCGTAGAGCTTGAGGTTGCGCTCCAGCAGCCAGCGGTGGACGCCCGGCTCGTTCTCGTCGGGATGGCGGATGACGAAGGCGTTCACCGAGAGGGAGTGGCGGCCGATGCGGAGCGAGCAGGTGGTGCTCAGCTTGCGGGTGCCGGGGAGCTGGACGACGTAACTGCCCGGCTCGGGGCTCTCCCAGCTCAGCTCGGCGCCGGCCAGCGTGGACTCGATGATCGCGGCGGTGTCAGCGTCAGCCATGGTGGGAGCGTACGCGACGGCGGTGATCGTGCATGGCTGCGGTGTACACGTCAGCCGTGCCGCTGGCGGCGGTGTCCCAGCCGAAGAACTGCGCGTGCCGCGCGGCCTCGGCGCCCATGCGGTCGGTGAGGCCGGGTTCGTCCACGAAGCGGCGCAGTTCGCGCGCGTAGTCCACCGGGTCGTGGCCGGGTACGAGGATGCCCGTCACCCCGTCGTTGACGGCGACGGGCAGGCCGCCGACCGAGGCGGCGAGGACCGGCGTGGCGGTGGCCTGGGCCTCGATCGCGACGAGCCCGAAGGACTCGCTGTAGGACGGCATGACCAGGACGGACGCGGCCCGGAACCAGTCGGCGAGCGCGTCCTGCCCCACCGGCGGGTGGAAGTGCACGAGGTCGGCGATGCCGAGCCGGGCGGCGAGCTTCTGCAGCCCCTCGGGCTTGGCGAGGCCGCTGCCGCTGGGGCCGCCGACGACGGGGACGAAGAGGCGGGAGCGCAGCGAGGGGTCGCGGTCGACCAGTTCGGCGACGGCGCGCAGCAGGATGTCGGGGGCCTTGAGGGGCTGGATGCGGCCCGCGAAGAGCGGGATCACGGCGTCCCGGGGCAGGCCGAGGCGGGCACGGGCGGCGGCGCGGCCGTCGCCCGCGGTGAAGCGGTCGAGGTTCACGCCGGGGTGGACGACGGCGACCTTGCCGGGGTCGGCCTCGTAGTGGCGCACGAGCTCGTCGGCCTCTTCGGCGGTGTTGGCGATGAGCCGGTCGGCGGCGACGACGATCTGGGTCTCGCCGATGACGCGGGCGGCCGGCTCGGGGGCGTCGCCCTCGGCGAGGGAGGCGTTCTTGACCTTGGCCATGGTGTGCATGGCGTGGACGAGCGGGACGCCCCAGCGTTCGGCGGCGAGCCAGCCGACGTGGCCGGAGAGCCAGTAGTGGGAGTGGACGAGGTCGTAGTAGCCGGGGCGGTGGCCGGCCCAGGCCTGCATGACGCCGTGGGTGAAGGCGCACAGCTGGGCCGGGAGCTCCTCCTTGGCGAGGCCTTCGTACGGGCCCGCGTCCACGTGCCGTACGAGGACCCCGGGCGCGAGCTCGACGACGGGCGGCAGCCCGCCGGTGGTCGCGCGGGTGAAGATCTCGACCTCGATGTTGATCGCGGCGAGGCGCTTGGCGAGCTCGACGATGTAGACGTTCATGCCGCCGGCGTCGCCGGTGCCGGGCTGGTGCAGCGGTGAGGTGTGCACGCTGAGCATGGCCACGCGGCGCGGCTTGCGGTGGTGGCCGACGGCCGGCAGGCGCAGCCGGGGCTGGTCGTGGCGGGGTCCGCGGGCAGCGGCGATGCGGCCGCTGATGCTGCCGCCGAGACGGGACACGTACTGGCTCAAGGGAGCTGTTCCTCTCGCTCGGATCGCGTCGCTGTGATCGCGTGGACGACGGGCTGGGCAGCGCACACGGGGTGGCATGGCTGCGGGAGCGCGGTCGGCGCCCTGCTAGGAGTGCAACCCGGATGGCGGTCCCGCGCATTCCGGGGAAGCGGAACTTCCTGGTCGGAAGACCGGTTTTTTATCTTGCCGGGCCCGTCGGCATACGCTCGGCGCATGGTCTCCCGCAGCGCTCAGCCGCCCCCGAAGCGCCCTGTCGGCACCGTGACGCGCGGGACCACCAACCCGAACCGGCTGCGGCGCATGGACCGCTGGATCGCCGCCGCGCACGGGGCCCGGCTGCGCCGGGAGGAGGCGCCGGTCGCGGTGGACCTCGGGTACGGGGCGGCGCCCTGGACGGCGGTGGAGCTGCTGGCGCGACTGCGGGAGGCGGCCCCGGGGGTGCGGGTGGTCGGCATCGAGATCGAGCCGGCGCGGGTGGCGGGGGCGAAGCCGTACGAACGGGACGGGCTGAGCTTCCGGCACGGCGGTTTCGAGGTGCCGCTGGACGGCGGGCAGCGGCCGGCCCTGATCCGGGCGGCGAACGTGCTGCGGCAGTACGACGAGGAGCGGGTCGCGGAGGTGTGGCAGCTGCTGTGCGCGCGGCTGGCGCCGGGCGGGCTGCTGGTCGAGGGGACGTGCGACGAGATCGGGCGCCGGCACGTGTGGGTGGCACTGGGGCCCGAGGGGCCTCGGACGGTGACCTTCGCGACCCGGCTCGGTTCGCTGGAGCGGCCCTCGGACCTGGCGGAGCGGCTGCCGAAGGCGCTGATCCACCGGAACGTGCCGGGCGAGCCGGTGCACGCGTTCCTGCGCGACTTCGACCGGGCGTGGGCGGCGGCGGCCCCGTACGCCTCGTACGGGGCGCGGCAGCGCTGGATCCGGACGGCGCGGGCCCTGGCGGGCGACTGGCCGCTGGCGGACGGGCCGGTGCGCTGGCGGCAGGGGGAACTGACCGTGCGCTGGGAGGCGTTGCGCCCGGCGGGATGAAACTCGGGGAACGGGGAACCGGTTGCGGGGGATGACCGTTGAGTCGTCAGGGGTGGGCGAGACGTGGGCGGTCGGGACCGGGGGCGGCATCCGCAGGGTGTTGGAATTCACCGAGTCGTGGCACCATCCCGGAGACAGTGCCAAGTTACTGATGAATAGTCAGATCTGATGCCGGATGGGGCGTCGGATGTGACTCGGGGCGCCTGGGGGAGCCATGGGGACCGCGAAGCGAGCGTCGTCGCGCGTGCAGGGAGTGTCCGCGCTGGCGCTGTTGTGCGCGATGGCGGTACTGACGGCCCCCGGGCTCGCCGCGGGCAGTGCGTTCGCCGCTCCGGGCACGCCGGCCGGTCCGGCGGCCCCGGCCGCTCCGGCGCCCGCGCCGGAGCCGGAGGGCAAGTCCCTGGAGCAGGTCCGCAAGGAGATCGAGGACCTCTACCGGCAGGCCGGCACCGCGACGGACGCGTACAACCTCGCGGTGGGCGAGACGAAGGCGCAGTCCGAGCGGATCGTGGAGATCGCCAAGCTGGTGGTGGCGGGCCAGGACCGGATCACGGGCCTGAAGGACCGCGCCGGGGCCGCCGCCCGCGCCCAGTACCGCTCGGGCGGACTGCCGCCGGGCGCCGCGCTGGCCCTGAGCGACAGCCCGTCCGCGTACCTGGACGGGGCGGGCCGGCTGCGGCAGGGCGAGAAGGCGACCACCGATCTGCTGTCCGAACTGAACCGCACCCAGACGGACTTGGAGCGGTACGCGAAGGACGCGGGCGCGCTCTGGCAGAAGATGGAGGAGAACCGGGTCAAGCAGGAAGCCGCCAAGAAGGAGATCGAGGACAAGATCAAGGCGGCGGAGGCCCTGGAGAACCGGTTGGCGGCCGAGGAGAAGGCCCGGCTGATCCAGCTGGAGCAGGAGGCCCAGTACAAGGCCCAGACGGCGTGGCTGTCGTCGGGCGCGATGAAGGACGTGAAGGGCTCGGCGACGGACGCCGGCAAGCGGGCCGTGCAGTTCGCCACCGCGCAGATGGGCAAGCCGTACGAGTGGGGGGCCGAGGGGCCGAACTCGTTCGACTGCTCCGGGCTGACCTCGCAGGCGTGGCTGGCGGCGGGGCGCGGGATCCCGCGGACCTCGCAGGAACAGCTGCGGCTGCTGCCGAAGGTCGCGCTGAAGGACATGCGTCCCGGCGACCTGATCATCTACTTCGACGACGCGAGCCACGTCGGGATGTACGTCGGCGACGGCGCGATGGTGCACGCCCCGCGGCCGGGGCGCAACGTCACGATGGCGGGCGCGGGCTCGATGCCGATCAAGGCCGTGGTCCGCCCCGACGCGTAGACCCCGGCCGGACACCGAGGCGGCCCGGCTGCGGGTGCCCGGGAACCCGGCCCGGATCGCGGTGGTCCCGGGGGTCTCGGTGGACGGGACGGGCGTTCGTCCGGGGGTGACGTTGGTCATCCCGGGGTTTCGGTTTTCCCCCGCGATAAGGGCATATGACGGAGGCCCTCCCCCTCACCCGTCCCGCCGCCCATTCCGCTCGCCGCCACCCGCCAGCTAGGGTCTGGCGCATGAGCGCACCCTCGGGGGGAGGGAAGGAACCGGAGACGACGATGCCCGCACCCGTACCGCGGCAGAGGGAGATCCCGGCCGTGGAGAGCGGAGCGGCGGCAGCCGCCGCGGCCGCCACAGCCCCCGCCGCCACAGCCACCGCCGCCACAGCCACCGCCACCGCACCCCAGGCGTCGCTGACCCTGCTGGTGATCGAGGACGACCCGGCGGGCGGCCTGACCGTCCCCGAGATCCTCGACGCCGACGGCCACCGCATCCGCCTGCGCAGCGCCCGCAACCTCACCGAGGCCGCCCGCCTGCTGACGCCCGACGTGCACTGCGTCCTGCTGGACCTCGACCTGGTCCTGCCCGGCGAGGCCGACGCCCTCGCCGCCCTGCGCCAGGTCCTGCGGATCGCCCCCCGGCACGCCGTCCTCGTCCTGACGGCCGAGGCCGACGCCGAGCGCGCCGCCGAGGCCGTCCGCGTCGGCGCCCAGGACTACCTCTTCCGCGACGAGCTCGACGGGCGACTGCTGAGCCGCGCCATCCGGTACGCCGTGGAGAGAAAGCGGGCGGACATCGCCCAGTACAAGCTCGCAGAATCGAAACTGCGCGCCCAGGAGAACGCCCGCCTGGAACGGGGTCTGCTGCCCACTCCCCTGCTGGAGGGCTCCGACCTGCGGTTCGCCGCCCGCTACCGGCCCGGCCGCAGCCGGGCCCTGCTCGGCGGGGACTTCTACGACACCGTCCGCACCCCCGACGGCACCGTCCACGCCATGATCGGCGACGTCTGCGGTCACGGCCCCGACGAAGCGGCCCTCGGCGTCGAGCTGCGCATCGCCTGGCGCGCCCTGACCCTGGCCGGCCTGTGCGGGGACGACCTGCTGGCCACCCTCCAGGAGGTCCTGGAGGTGGAGCGGCCCTGCGAGGAGATCTTCGCGACGCTGTGCACGGTGGACATCTCCCCGGACGGCCGACGCGCGGGCCTGTGCCTGGCCGGCCATCCGGCCCCGCTCATATCCAGGCCGGGCCGCCCCGCGCAGCTTCTCCCCTACGAGAACAGCGGCCCGGCGCTGGGACTGCTGCCCCGGGCCCGCTGGCCCCGCCGCCAGGTCGACCTGGGCGGCACCTGGAGCCTGATGCTCTACACCGACGGCCTCATCGAGGGCCGCATCGGGGAGGGCCGCGAACGCCTCGGCCAGGACGGCATGGTCGAGATGATCAACCGCCACCTCGACCGCGGTCTGAGCGGGGAGGGCCTGCTGGAGGCCTCCGTCACCGAGGCCCGCCGCCTCAACGGCGGCGAGCTCACCGACGACGTGGCCGTGGTCCTGCTCTCCCGCGCGGCGGGCTGACGGAGCAGCCCCCCGCGCCGGTCAGCGGCCGCCGTTGTAGGGGCCGTACGGTCCGTCGCTGCTGCTGCCGCCCCGGCGGGGGCCGCCGGAGACCTGCTTGAGGGCGGGGCGCACGTCGACCATGAACACGATGGTCGCCACGAGGCCGGCGATCTGCAGGAACAGCATCCCGAGGAAGAAGTCCACCAGGACGGTGACGCCGAGGACCACGCACCAGAAGGTCTTGGTCTGCTTGTCGGCGGCCCGGTAGGCGTCCTCGCGGGCGATCACCGCGAAGACCAAGGCCACGACGGCGAGCGCCAGCATGGCGTAGCCGAGCAACGGGAGCACCCCGTTGTTGAACCCCTGCATCAGCATCGTCTCGACCGCCTTCTCACCTCGGGCACACCTGACTCCACGCTACCGTCGCAGCCGCTTTCCGAAACGGCAACGAACCGGGCACCGCGCTGGTGCCCGGCCCGTTCTCCCCCGGTCAGCTCCCGTCGCCGGCCGGGACGGTCGCCTTCTTGGCCGCGCCACGGCGGGCGGCGCTCTTCTTCGCGGGCTTCTCGCCGTCCACGCCGTCCACGGACGCCTCGGCGGCCGGAGCGGGCTCGGCGGCGGGCTCCGGGGCAGCTGCGGGCTCCGGGACGGCAGTGGGCTCGGGCTCCACGGCGCCGGCGATGTCCACGATCTCGTCCGCGACCTCGCCGCGCCAGGCGCGCACGGTCTGCTCGCCGTGCTCGGCGACCTTGTCGTACGTCTCCTTGGCCCGGACGGCGTACTCGGCGGCCACGCCGACCCCGCGCAGCGCCAGGTCCTGGGCGGTCTCGCCCAGCTTCTTGGGGTCGATCGCCCCGAAGACCTCGGCGACCTTCGAGGTGACGGCCTCCTGGGCGACGCGCGCCCGGTCCTGGACGGCCTTCGTGTCGGTGTTCTTGACGGCCTCGATGCGGGCGGGGGCCTCGGCGCGCAGCTGCTCGATGAAGCCGGGCACCTTCTTCGCCTGCTGGACGGCGAGGTCGGCGGTGCCGGCGGCGAAGTAGAGGGGGGTGGGGTCGGTGAGGGTCTTCTTCAGGTCATCGGCGATGGCCATGTGCTGGTCCTCCCGGATCACAGTCAGTTCGTAGGGGGCACCGCGGTGTCGTCGGAGCCGGGGCCGGTCGCGTCGGCCTCGGCCTCGGCAGCCTCCGCCTCCAGCGCGTTCTCCCTGCGGAACGCGTCGTAGATCTGGAGCAGCACCTGCTTCTGCCGCTCGTTGACCGACGGGTCGGAGAGGATGACGGCCCGCGTCTCCACCTCGTCCCGGTCCCGCTCGTCGAGGATCCCGGCCTGCACGTACAGCGTCTCGGCGGAGATCCGCAGCGCCTTGGCCAGCTGCTGGAGGATGTCCGCGCTCGGCTTGCGCAGCCCGCGCTCGATCTGGCTCAGGTACGGATTCGACACCCCCGCGGCGTCGGCGAGCTGCCGCAGCGAAAGCTGGGCCTGCCGCCGCTGTTCACGGAGGTACTCGCCGAGGTTTCCGACGTTGAGCGATGCCATGCCCCGATCCTGCCGGACCCTGCTAACTATTGCAAGCGCCCGCTTGCAATAGCTCCCACACCCACCGCGGCTGAAGTTCCCGGAAGAATTTCCGGGAAGGCTGTCACACCTGCGCGGCGGCGCGGGTCACAGGGGTGCCGGAGCGGCGGGGAACGCCCCGCGGCCCGCGCCCCACCGCCGAGGAGCACGCCATGTCCACCACCGCCACCGTCCTCACCCTGGTCGCCGCCTTCATGGCCGCCTTCTCCGGCGTCTCGATGCTGCGCGGCGCGTCCTTCGTCGTGGAGCCGCTGGTCGCGTACGGGGTGCCGGCGTCCTGGTGGACGCGGCTCGCCGCGGCCAAGATCGCCGGGGCCCTCGGCCTGCTCGCCGGGTTCCTCGTACCGGCGGTCGGGGTGGCCGCCGCGATCGGGCTGGTCGCGTACTTCACCGGGGCCGTCATCACCGTCCTGCGGGCCCGCGCCTACGCCCACGTGGCCTTCCCGATGATCTACGCGGCGCCGGCCGTCGCCGTCCTCGCCCTGGTCTGAGCGGGGCGGCGACGGCCGGAGCCACGGCTCAGCCCTCCCGGTCCGCCAGGGCCGACAGGTCGAGCTCCGCCAGCCTGGCCGGGTCGGACAGGACGTCGATCGCGACGATCCGCCCGCCCACCACGGTGAAGGCCATCACCGACACCGCCCGCGCCCGCGGGACCACCAGGACACCGGCGGCGCCGTTGACGAGCACCGGACGGACGAACGGCGACAGCGGGCCGAAGGTGACCGCCTGGCCCGCGACCGTCCGGGCCCCGGTGAGCACCACGGTGAGCCGGCCGCCGGCCCCGCCGTCGGAACGCAGCACCACGTCGGGGTCGAGGACGGCGACGAGCGCCTCGAACTCCCCGTCCCGCGCGGCGGCGAAGAACGCGTCGACGGCCTCCCGCTGCCGGGACGGATCCGGATCGGGGGCCGGTGCCTGCCCGCGCACCCGGCGACGCGCGCGACTGGCGAGCTGGCGGGTGCCGACGACGGACTTCTCGACGAGCGGGGCGATCTCCTCGAACGGGACGGCGAACATGTCGTGCAGGACGAACGCCAGCCGCTCCGCCGGCGCCAGCGACTCCATCACCACCATCAGCGCCAGCCCCACCGAATCGGCGAGCAGCACCTCCTGCTCCGGATCCACGCCCCGCTCGGGGCTGATGACCGGATCGGGGATCCGCGTCTCCAGCTGCTCCAGCGGGTCCTCGCGGCGCTGTGCGCGCGAGCGCAGCAGGTTCAGACAGACCCGCGCGACGACGGTCGTCAGCCAGCCGCCGAGGTTGTCGATCCCGTCCGCGCCGGTGCGCTCCAGCCGCAGCCAGGTCTCCTGGACGGCGTCGTCGGCCTCGCTCATCGAGCCGAGCATCCGGTAGGACACGGCCCGCAGCCGGGGCCGGTGTTCCTCGAAGCGCTCCGTCAGCGCGACCGCGGCGGACGGCACCGGGTCCTGCCCGGTACGGGCCGTCACAGCCCGGCCGTCGCGATGACCACGGTCGCGTACAGCTCCTCGGAGCCGGCCGCCCGGACCGCGAGCCCGGCCCCCGTCAGCGCGGACGCCGTCAGGGGCGACTGCCGGGCGCTGGTCTCGATCAGCAGGTGTCCGCCGGGGGCCAGCCAGGCCGACGCCCCCGCCGCCACCCGGCGGTGGACGTCCAGGCCGTCCGCGCCGCCGTCGAGGGAGACCAGCGGCTCGTGGTCGCGGGCCTCGGACGGCATCAGCCCGATCTCCTCCGTCGGCACGTACGGGGCGTTGACCACCAGCGTGTCCACGCGCCCCCGCAGCCGCTCGGGCAGCGCCGCGTACAGGTCGCCCTCCCACACCGCGCCCCCGTACGGGGCCACGTTGCGCCGGGCGTAGGCCAGCGCGCCCGGGTCGATGTCGGCGGCGTGCAGTTCGACCCCGCCCGGCACCCGGTCGGCGACGGCCGCGCCGAGGGCGCCGACCCCGCAGCACAGGTCGAGGACCACGGCGCCGGGCCGGGTCAGCGCCACCGCCTCCTGGACCAGGAACTCGGTGCGGCGCCGCGGGACGAAGGCCCCCGCGCCCACCTCCATCCGCAGCCCGCAGAACTCCGCCCAGCCGATCACGTGCTCCAGCGGTTCCCCGGCCACCCGGCGGGCGACCATGCCCGACAGGTGGCCGTCATCGGTGGCGGCCCCGGCCAGCAGGTCCGCCTCTTCCTCGGCGAAGACGCAGCCCGCCGCGCGCAGCCGTTCCACGATCGTCAACACGTCACTCGTTCCCCTCGGTCCCCTCATTGCTCACGACAGTGTGCCGACGGCCGGTCAGAAGACGTCCGGGCACCACGGCCTGCGCGCGGTGCGGAACACCGCGTCGGCCAGCTCCACGGCCCCGGGCCGCTCCCCCGTCAGCCGGCCGAGCGCGGCCAGCCGCACCGCGGAGGCCTCGCCCAGGTACAGCGAGCCCAGCGCGGACACGTCGAGCCGCAGGTCGGCCGGCTCCTCCGTACGGCAACACGTGCCGCTGCCCGCGTCCAGCCGGTAGCGGCCGCCCGCCGGGCCGTGCTCGTCCGCCACCTCCAGCACGAGCACCCCGGGCACGGCGTACGTCCGTGCGCCGAGCGCCCGTACGACGTCCAGCACCCGCACCCACAGGAAGTCGGCGGCCGTCACCGTCGCGGCCGCGCGCGGGTCCGCCAGCAGCTCCGGCAGGAGGTCGTCGGGGGCGCGGAAACCGGTGCGTATCCGCAGCACCCAGTCGATGGAGCACAGGAAGTGCCACAGCGCCCGCTCGGCCTGCGGGGTGGGGGCGATCAGGTCCGTCACGGTCAGGGTCTGCCGCGGCAGCTTCGCGTCGGTCCAGTGGTCGTCGGAGCGGTAGGCGACGAACCCGGCCGCCTCGCCCCCGGGCGTGCGGTACACGGCGAACATCTTCGGCCGGTACGGACGGTGGGAGTACTGCACCTCACCGGTGGCCAGCTCCCACCAGCGGGCGTCGCGGCCGACCACGCCGTGCCGGGAGGCGCGCAGCCGCTCGTGCAGGGCGGGGCCCACGCGCCGCGCCTCGGCGGCGTCGACCAGGTCGATGCGGCCGCCGTCGGCGGGCAGCGGCCGGTGCCGGTCCAGGCCGGTGCGCGCGACGTCGACCTCCCATTCGACGAGGGAGGTCGCCGGGCCGAAGCCGTAGCGCCCGTAGATCGGGTACTCGGCGGCGATCAGCGTCGACAGGACGTCCCCGCGGGCGTGGGCGGCGGCGAGTTCGCTCGCCATCATCCGGGTCAGCAGGCCCTGGCGGCGGTGGGTGGGCAGCACGGCGACGTTGGAGAGCGCGCTGCACGCGACGGCCGCCCCGCCGGGCACGGTCAGCTCCTGGGCGAAGGAACGGAAGGTCGCCACGCAGCGTCCGGTGACGGGGTCGAACCCGCCCAGGATCCTGGCCGGGTCGCCGTGTCCGGCGCGCAGCGCCACATCGGATGCGGTGGGGGTGTGCGGGGCGAGGAATCCGGTGCTGAGGGTGTGCATCCAGTGGGGGAGTTCGGTGGCGGCGATCGGCCGGACGTCTGCACTCATAACCGGCCACGCTAACGGCCGCACCGCGACGGGTCGCCCCAATTTCCGCCGGGCAGCCGGGCCGCCGCGCTACGCCAGCAGGTCGTCCACCTGCGCCTCGCCCTCGCGGTAGCGGCGGGTGATCTCGGCGCTGGAGTCGTCCGCCGTGCGCTGGAGCTGTTGTCTGCGCCGCGAGACCTGCTGCTCGTAGCCGATCAGCCGGCCCATCGCGTCGTGCAGTTCGGCGTCCGTGCGCGCGTCCAGGTCCGACAGTTCCACGTCGGAGAGCATCTCGGCGGCCAGCAGCCGGAACTCCTCGCTGTGCGGGGTGCCGAGCGTGACGTGGCGGGCGGAGGCGCTGCGGCTGGACGGGGCGTCGGCGAGGATCTCCGAGAGCCGGTCCACCACCGGCGCCTCGGGGTCCGTCCGGCGGGCGAGTTCGGCGCGCAGGATGTCGATGCGGCCGTGCAGGAGCCGGCGCACGTAGCTGAGGTCGGCCTCGTCGCGCTGCGCGTCGCGGCGCAGCGCGCGCAGCTCGGGCAGGCCGAGCGCGGTGGCGGGGGTCAGCGGCCCGACGGGATCGCCGGTGCGCTGCGCGGGCGGCCGCGGCACGGCCGGCGGCGCGGGCGGCGCGGATGGAGCCGATCCCGCGGGCGCAGGTGCGGATGCGGATGCGGGTGCAGGTGCGGAGGTACCAGGAGTGTTCATGCGTTCGTGTCCGTCCCCTCGACCGGTGCTGGGGGCACCGCCTGCGTGCATGGTGCCACTCTCCGTGGTGTGGACGCAGTCCCACTCCACCCGATCGGCCCCGGACGGGTGCACGCCTGGTACACAGGTGGTATGCGAGCAGTGGTGCAGAGGGTGGACGGCGCGAGCGTCGTGGTGGCCGGCGAGACGGTGGGCGAGATCGTCGGCGAGGGGCTGTGCGTGCTGGTGGGGGTGACCCACGACGACACCCCCGAGAAGGCGGCGCTGCTGGCGCGCAAGCTGTGGTCGCTGCGGATCCTGGAGGCGGAGAAGTCCTGCAGCGACATCGGGGCGCCGCTGCTGGTGATCTCGCAGTTCACGCTGTACGGGGACGCCCGCAAGGGCCGCCGCCCCACCTGGAACGCGGCCGCGCCCGGCCCGGTGGCCGAGCCGCTGGTCGACGAGGTGGTGGCGCAGCTGCGCTCGCTGGGCGCGACGGTGCAGACGGGCCGGTTCGGCGCGCAGATGCGGGTCTCGCTGACGAACGACGGCCCGTTCACCGTCGTCATCGACATGTAGCCCGGCGGGCTACGGCGCCACCACGACCTCCTGCGCAGCGGCCGTGCCCCCGGCCAGCAGCGGAGCGTCCACGGGCACGTTCCGCTTGACCAGGGCCAGGGCGATGGGGCCGAGCTCGTGGTGGCGCACGGCGGTGGTGACGAAGCCGAGCTGACGGCCCTCCTCGCCGTCCGCGGCGAGCCGGACGGGCGCGCCGTGCGGCGGGAGCAGCACCTCGGAACCGTCCAGGTGCAGGAAGACCAGGCGGCGCGGGGGCTTGCCCAGGTTGTGGACGCGCGCGACCGTCTCCTGGCCGCGGTAGCAGCCCTTCTGGAGGTGCACCGCGGTGCCGATCCAGCCGAGCTCGTGCGGAATGGTGCGGTGGTCGGTCTCCTGGCCGAGCCGGGGCCGGTGGCCCTCGACGCGCAGGGCCTCGTAGGCCAGCAGCCCGGCGGCGGGGCCGTGCCCGGCGGCGAAGGCCTCCAGGCCGTCCCGGGGCAGGAACACGTCGCGGCCGTACGCGGTCTCGCGCACGGCGTACGTTCCGGGCAGCTCGGCGATCGAGCCGGCCGGGAGGTGGACGACGGCGAACTCGGCGGTGCGGTCGGCGACTTCGACGCGGTAGAAGAACTTCATCGCCTCCAGGTAGGCGATCAGCGCCTCCTGGGTGCCGGGCTCGACGTGGGCCCAGACGCTCTCGCCGTCGTCGACGAGGTAGAGCGCGTGCTCGATGTGCCCGTTGGCGGAGAGGATCAGCGCCTCGGTGGCCTGTCCGGCCGGGAGCTCGCTGACGTGCTGGGTGATCAGCAGGTGCAGCCAGCTCAGCCGGTCCGGGCCGGTGACGGTGACGACCCCGCGGTGGGAGAGGTCGACGAAGCCCCGGCCGCCGGCGAGGGCGCGCTGTTCGCCGTAGAGCTCTCCGTAGTGGGCGGCGACGCCCTCGTCACGGCCTTCGGCGGGTACGGCACCGGGAAGATGGAGCAAGGGGCTGCTGGTCATGGCACCAAGCGTACGACCCCGCCGCCGGGGGCCCTAAGGGCACTTGGCGGCGCACTGCTCGCACAGGCCGAAGATCGCGAAGTGCTTCATGTCCGTCTCGAAGCCGAAGGTGGCGCGCAGCTTCTCGGTGAATTCGGCGGCGACATCGAGGTCCGCCTCGATCACGCCGGTGCACTCGCGGCAGACGAGGTGGATGTGGTGATGCCGGTCGGCGAGGTGGTAGGTGGGCGCGCCGTGCCCGAGGTGGGCGTGCGAGACCAGCTTCAGCTCCTCCAGGAGCTCCAGCGTCCGGTACACGGTGGAGATGTTGACCCCGGAGGCGGTCTTGCGCACCTCGACGAGGATCTCGTCGGGGGTGGCGTGTTCCAGGGCGTCGACGGCTTCCAGCACAAGCTGGCGCTGCGGTGTCAGCCGGTAGCCGCGCTGCCGCAGGTCGCTCTTCCAGTCGGTGGTCACCACCCGGCCAGTGTAAGCGCGGGAAGGGGACCGCGGGCGAGCCCGTGGTCCCCTTCCTTTCCCGGTGGGCTCAGCGGAAGAAGGCGATGCCGTCCTCGGGGAGCTCGGGGAGGTTGCGCGCCATGTCCGCGATCTCCTCCGGGGTGACGACCTTCTTGAGCTGGGCCGACATGTACGGGCGCAGCTCGACGTCGGGGGTGGCCTTCTCGCCGACCCACATCAGGTCGCTCTTCACGTACCCGTAGAGGCGCTTTCCGCCGCTGTAGGGGCCGGAGGCGGCCGTGCGCGCCACCGCGTCGGTGACCACGTCGATCTGGGGCTTCTGGTGGGCGAGGTCGCCGTACCAGACCTCGACGACGCCCTGGTCGCGGACCATGACGATCTCGACCTTGCGGTCCGCGTCGATGCGCCAGAAGCCCGACTCGGACTCCAGCGGGCGCACCTTGTTGCCCTCGGCGTCGAGGACCCAGGTGTGGGAGGTGTACTCCAGGAAGTCCCGGCCGTCGTGGCTGAAGACGACTTCCTGGCCGAAGTTGCACTTCTCCTCGCCCGGGAAGTCGAAGACGCCCGCGCCCTCCCAGTTTCCGAGGAGGAAGGCGAGCGGGACGAGGCCCGGGTTCAGGTCGGACGGGATCTGGATCATGATGGGAGGCTCAGGCGATCTGTGTGAGGGGTTCCGGGGCGGTCGGCCGGTCGGCTGCTAGCGCTGACCCTGGTACAGCTTCTTGACGGCCAGGCCGGTGAAGGCCATGACGCCGACGCAGACCAGGACCAGCAGAGAGGTGAAGACTGCCTCAAGCACGGGGTGCTCCTCGGAGGATTCGGGGCGGTGTACGGACCGGTCCCCCAGCCTACTGGCCCGGGAACCGGCGCACCCTATGAGGTAGGCCGTACCGGGGCGGTACCGCCCCGGTACGGGCGGGCCGTCAGCGCAGCAGCTGGTCCTGGAGGATCACCGCCTGGTGCAGGGGGACGGCGGGGGTCCCGCCCGCGCGGCTCTGGAGGATCACCGCCCGGACGTCGCCCGAGCCGACGCAGCCGGCCCGGATCTGCTCGTCCCCGAAGGGCACGGACTCCTCCATGACCTTCACGCCGTCGGAGGACGGGGCGTCGTGCGCGACCCGGGCCCTGCCCCAGAGGTCGTCCGTCTCCATCCGGTTGACGCCGTTCAGGTTCATGTCGGCGCCGCAGCCGGTGAAGGTGTCGGCGAAGCCGGACGCGGTGAAGCGCAGCAGGTAGACCCGGGTCCGTACGCCGTCCGCGGTGGTCCAGCCGCGGCCCACGATCTGGCGCAGGCCGTTGTCGGTGAACCCCTGCTTCATCTTCTGGCGCGCGGTGGCCCCGTACTCCTCCAGGAAGGTGTCGACGGCGATCACGGAGTCCTTCTCCGGCTTCAGCGCGGGATCCGGGGAGGAACCCGTCGGGGCCGGGAGGAGCAGCTGGGTCAGACCGGCGTAGTGGATGCCGTCCGGGTTGTCCTCGGCGAAGGGCAGGGCGGCGCCGGGCGGCAGGGCGGGCTTGGCCAGGGCCGGGTAGCTCCAGCGCCCGTCGCCGCGGGTGGCGAGGCCCGGCAGGTCGGTGCGCTCGGGCTGGAGCATCCCGTACGCGGCCCCCGTGCCGGCGGCGGCGAAGACGAGCACGGCGGCCGTCCAGCGCAGGGCGGCGCGCAGCGCGCGGCGCGGGGCGGGCGCGGGCCCGGGGGCGGCTTCGGGGGCGGTGGCGGTCTGCTCGGTCACACGGACTCCCCGGGGGACTTCACGCGGGTCAGCTGGTCCTTGAAGAACCCGGCGGCTTCGGATGTCGGAAAGTTCTTCTTCGGCCCGGAGGCGCGGAAGCTGACCATGACGTCGCCCTGGACGCCCACACAGGTGAGGGAGTCGAGCTTCGGGTCCCTCGGGTCGCCCACCGCGCTCAGCGCGCACCGGGCGTCCGGGAACCCCTCGACCCTGGGCGCGTCGCGGTCGTCGCCGAGCGCGTCCATGAACGTCTTGGACACCTCGGTGAAGCCCTGGACGGCCTTCGGGTCGGCCTGCACGAGCTGGATCTCCAGGACCAGCGCGGGCCCTTCGAGCCGCTTCCAGGTGCGCCCCGCCAGGCCTCCCAGCCTGAGCCCGGCGAGCACCTCGTCGCGCTTCGCCCGCTCCGAGGTGGACAGGCCCCCGCGGGCCTTCTTGAACCCCTCGGTGGCCTGCTCCCCGCTCACGGCGAAGTCGTTCCCGTCGCCGCCCAGGTCGGGGCCCGGCTCGAAGCCGGGTCCGGGACGCTGGAGCAGCTTGGCGGAGAGCGGGGTCGGGGGTACGTTCGCCGGCGCGTCCGGCTTCGGTGCGGTCTTCCCGGCGGGCACCCAGTAGGCGGTGGGGGCGCCGCGGTCGGCACCGGAGACCGCCGCGTACGCCCAGACGCCACCGCCGGCGAGCAGGACCAGGGCCGCGGCGGCGGCGATGAGGGCCGGCGGCCCGCCGCGCCACCGGGCGCGCGCGGGCGCGGGGGCGGAGGCGTCCAGGGGGGCGTCGGCGGGTGCGTCGGCCGTCGCGTCGTCCGTCACGTCGGTCACAGTCGCTCCAGCTGTCGCTTGGCCAGGTCGGTGACGGCGCCCTCGGCGATGTCACGGGCCCGCTTGTCCGCGTAGTAGACCAGGACGACGGTGTCGCCCCTGCGGGCCACCGCCCGGGCTTCGCGGATCGGCAGGTACCCCGGTTCCTGGCTGGTCTTCGAGTACACCCACGCCCGCCCGGCCTCCGGGGAGACCCCGGGGAGGGACACGCCGCCGTTGCCCGCGTACTTGGCCTCGGGCAGGTACGCGGCCTGCCCCTGCTGGAACCCGTCCGCGCCGGAGAAGTCCTTGAACTGGACCAGCTGGACCAGCACGTCGATGTCGCCCTGCACCCAGTGCGCCGAGGCGGCCCGGCGGAAGCCGTCCTTCTCCATGACGCGGAACAGCAGGTCCGGCTCCTCGAAGTCGGCCGTGAAGGCGTCGATGCTGTCGTAGCCCCGGTCGAGGGCCTTCGCGTCCGCGGGCGGTTCGACGAGCAGGTCGACGAGGTCGCCGTCCGTCGCGTGCCAGCGGTTGGCGTTGACCGACCTGCGCGTCGTGGCGTCGTCCGCGGCGAGCGCCCGGGGGGCCGGCAGCTCCTGCTGGGCCAGCGGCGCCAGCGGCGTGGGGGCGCGGTGGTACTGGACCGCGTAGCCCGTGGCCGTGCCGGCGACGGCTCCGAGGACCAGGGCGGCCACGATCAGGAGGGGCGTGCGTCCCCGGCGGCGCGGCGCTCCGCGCAGCTCGGGGAGGGGCGGTGCGTGTTCCAAAGGGGTCCCCCACAGGACTGGAGGCGCGGGTTCGGTTACCCGTGCACACCGAAGACACCCTTGGTCCGCGAGGCGTTGTACGGATCTTTATTACGGTCTTATATCCGGCTCGGATTCAGTCCTCGTGACGCCGTTTTCCGTCCAGTTCGTCCCACCACTCGTCCGACTTCGGGTCGCCGGAGGGGTCGTCCCACCAGCGGTCGTCGGGGCCCCGGCGGTTCGCGACCATCGCGGCGACCGGCGGGATGACCATCGCGACCACGCACAGGGCCACCGCCGCCGCGACCGAGAACAGGCGCACGAAGGACCAGGCGGAGACGAAGAGGAACAGGCATCCGCCCATGAGCAGGAAGTAGGCGCGCCGGCGCCGGGCGTACATACCTCCAGCGTAGGCCCGAACGCCCGGCGGGCAAGGGCGTGGACGGCACGAAGGGCCGCACCCCGGTCCAGTGGCGTCCAACCCCCGGGGGTGCGGCCCTTCGGCCGGTTCAGCGGTGTGCGGTCGTGGGGCTCAGACCGCGATGGCGACGTCCGTCACGCCGCCGGCCTCGGCGACCACTACGGCGCGGTCGGCCTGGGCGCCCGGCACGAGCGCGCGCAGCGTCCAGGAGCCCTCGGCCGCGTAGAAGCGGAACTGGCCGGTGGCGGAGGTCGGGACCTCCGCGGTGAACTCGCCGGTCGAGTCCAGCAGGCGGACGTATCCGCTCACGGGCTCGCCGTCCTTGGTCACCTGGCCCTGGATCGCGGTCTCACCGGGCTTGAGCGTCGCGAGGTCGGGCCCGCCGATCTGTGCTCCACACATGTTCTCTGTCCTGTCCTAGAGAGGTACTGCGGCCGTCTTACTTGTTGGCGCCGAGCTCGATCGGCACGCCGACGAGCGAGCCGTACTCGGTCCACGAGCCGTCGTAGTTCTTGACGTTCTCCTGCCCCAGGAGCTCGTGCAGCACGAACCACGTGAGCGCGGAGCGCTCACCGATGCGGCAGTAGGCGATGGTGTCCTTCGCCAGGTCGACCTGCTCGGCCTCGTAGAGGGCGGTGAGCTCGTCGTCGGACTTGAAGGTGCCGTCGTCGTTGGCGTTCTTCGACCACGGGATGTTGCGGGCGCTCGGCACGTGGCCGGGGCGCTGCGACTGCTCCTGCGGGAGGTGCGCCGGGGCGAGCAGCTTGCCGGAGAACTCGTCGGGCGAGCGGACGTCGACCAGGTTCAGGGAGCCGATGGCGGCCACGACGTCGTCGCGGAAGGCGCGGATGGAGGTGTCCTGGGCCTTGGCCTTGTACTGGGTGGCCGGGCGGTTCGGGACGTCCTTGCCGTCGACCAGGTCGCGGGAGTCGAGCTCCCACTTCTTGCGGCCGCCGTCGAGGAGCTTGACGTCCTGGTGGCCGTACAGCTTGAAGTACCAGTAGGCGTAGGACGCGAACCAGTTGTTGTTGCCGCCGTAGAGGACGACGGTGTCGTCGTTGGAGATGCCCTTGGCCGAGAGGAGCTTCTCGAAGCCCTCCTGGTCCACGAAGTCGCGGCGGACCGGGTCCTGGAGGTCGGTCTTCCAGTCGATCCGGACGGCGTTGGTGATGTGGTTCTTGTCGTACGCGGACGTGTCCTCGTCCACCTCGACGACCACGACGTCGGCGTCGTTCAGGTGGGCCTCGACCCAGTCGGCGTCTACGAGGACGTCGCTGCGGCTCATGGTGTTCTCCTCCGGGGCAGTGTGCGGCGGGGCTGTGCTGGTGCTGCTGCGGGGCTGTGCGGTACGGGTGCGTACGTGCCGTTCCGGGTGGCGCGCCCGGGTCCTGCGCGGGGAGGCGACAGGGGGCACGGGGCGGGAAGCGGGGCGGTCACGCCGCGACGGAAGGCCGTCGTCCGGCGGGTGGAGCGGGAAGGCTCACACCGCTACATGGAGCGACAGAGCATGGCGGCGACGCGACACAGGTCTACTGCCCGCCGCTTCGTGAGATCCGCCTGCTGATGCTTCATAGCCATGGATCGTAGGGACGAATCGGCCGCCCTGTCACCGGTGTGTCATATGGCGAGACAGGATCGTCCGCATGGTGGGATACGAAAGCCCCGGACGGCCGCCTGGCGGCCTCCGGGGCTCTGCGTGCGGCCCGTCCATCTGCGGATCGGACCGTGGCGTCTCACGATCCGGCCAGCACCACGTCCGAGCCGTTCAGCGTGAGGTGGACGCCGGCCTCGTCCGAGGTCAGCGCGGTCAGCCGCAGCCCGGAGGGCAGGCCCTCGTCGATCCGGCGGTCGAAGTCGGTCCGCTTGCGGATCGCGCTCTCGATCCCGGGAAGGCCCTCGCCGGGCACCGAATCGGCCCGGACGCGGACGACCTTGCCGCCCTTGGAGTCCTTCGCGTCCACCAGGGCGACGGTCGCCACCACGTCGCGGGTCAGGCTCCGGCCCAGGAACTCCAGGGTCGCGGTCACCTTCACCTTGCCGGGCGCACCGCCGTAGGTGAGGGTCACCCCGCTCTGCGAGGCCTCGGTGAGGTCCGCGTAGGACATCAGCGCGGTGCCCTCGGCCCGCTTGGCGGTGCCGCCGGTGTAGCCGTCGTTCAGCTTCACCTCGTGGAAGCTGGCGTCGATCTGCGTCAGCCGCGTCTTGCGGCCGTCCGCCTCCGCCTCGATGCCCTTCAGCTGCAGGTCCACCTGATCGAGGTCGTGGCTGAGCGCCTGGGTCAGGAACGGGAAGCCGTGTATCTCGACCTCCGCACTGCCCGCCAGGCCCTGGCGGGAGCGGACCTCCTCGGCCAGCCGGTTCTCCGCGTAGCCGACCGCCCAGCGGTCCACCCCCACGAACAAAGCTCCCAGCACCACTGCGACGATCACCAAGAAACGCAGGAAACGCAACGGACCCTCCCCCTACTCTTCGGTACGTGCGTTCTAGTGGACCACGGTCCGCCGTGAGGACGCCGTCAGCCCACCACCCGGCCGATCAGGTAGACGGCGGGAGCGGCCGCCGCCAGCGGCAGCGCGACACCGGCCGTCATGTGGACGAACTTCGACGGGTAGTCGTACGCGGCCACGCGCAGCCCGATCAGCGCGCACACCCCGGCGGCCAGGCCGAGCAGCGCCCCGCCCGCCCCCATGCCGGTCAGTCCGCCCACCGCGATGCCCGCACCGGCCGCGGCGGCCAGCGAGACGCCGACGGAGGGCATGGTCGGCAGCGGCAGGGCCCGGGCGAACACGGCGACGGCCACGGCGGCGGCGCCGACGCTCACCGCCCGCCCGTCGGCGGCCAGGTAGCCGGCGCACACGATGGCCAGGGCGGCGGAGGTCACCGAGGCCATCAGCCCGTACATCCGCTCGTCGGGGTCCGCGTGGCTGCGCAGCTGGAGCACCAGCGTGAGCAGCACCCAGGCGCCGAGGGTGCCGATGATCGCGCCGGGGCCGTTCGGCCGGCCCACCGCGAGCACCGCGGCGTCCGCGGCGAGGGCCCCGAGGAAGGCGAGGGCGATGCCCTGGCGGGCCGGCCACATGCCGTTGAGGCGGAACCAGCCGGCCGCGGTGAGGCCCTGGAGGGCGATCAGCGGCAGGAGCAGCCCGTACTGGCCGAACGCGGCGGCCCCGGCCATCAGCAGGCCGAGGGCGGCGGTCAGTATGGCCGGCTGCGGACCCGGGTCGATGATCGGCGAGCGGCCCTCGGCGCGGGCCTGCGCGGGGTCGACCGCGCGCAGGGTGTTCCCGCCGAGGGTGGGCGGGGAGTAGTCGGCCCCGGACGCCGGCTGCGGCGCGTCGGCCTGCGGTGCGGCCGGCACCGGGGGCAGGTACGCGGTCCGCTCGGCGGCCGGTTCGGGAGCGGCGGCCCAGCCCTGCGGGGCGGCGGGAGCCGCGCCGGGGGCCGGGGCCTGGGCTTCCTCGCGGAACCACGCCTCGGGCGCGGCCTGCCGGTCCCGCACGGGCGGCAGGTAGGCGGTCTGCTCGGCGGCGGGTTCCTGCACGGGCGGCAGGTACGCCGTCTGCTCGGCGGCGAAGTCCTGCACCGGAGGCAGGTACGCGGTCTGCTCGGCCCCCGCGCCGGGCGCCGCCGGAGCCTGCTGCCAGGGCGCGGCCTGGGACCACTGCTGCTCGCGCACCGGCGGCGGGTAGGCGGTCTGCTCGGCGGCGAAGTCCCGCACCGGAGGCAGGTACGCGGTCTGCTCGGCCCCCGCGCCGGGCGCCGCCGGAGCCTGCTGCCAGGGCGCGGCCTGGGACCACTCCTGCTGGACGGGCTGCTGGACGGGCTGCTGAACCGGCGCCGGGTCGCGGACCCAGCCGTCGGGAGCCGCCTGCTGCGGCTGCCCGGCGGAACCGGCGGAACTCTCGCCGCCCGGGCCGGACGGCCACGGCACCTGCCCCGGCGCCTCGTCGCGGAACCAGCCCTCGGGCGCCACGGGCTGCCCGGGGACGGGGTCCGGCGCGGCCTGCGGGGCCCGGGGCGCCGGCGGCTGCACCGGCTGGTAGCTGGTGTCCCAGGTGTCGGACTGCCAGGTCTGGGTCCCGTACGGGTCCTGCTCCTGCTGCTCCTGCGGTTCCCGGCGGTGTCGCCGCGGCCGCTGTTCTTCGGGAGTGCTCATCGGTCCCCGCTCACCCGCCCGCGAACGGCGGGAGCACCTCGACGGTGCCCCCTTCGGTCAGCGGGACGGCATCGTGCGGGCGCTTGCCCACGGGCTCTTCGTTCACGAGGAAGGAGCATCGCAGGAGGACCCGGGTCAGTTCACCCGGGTGGCGTTCCCGCGCGGCGTCGAGCGCCTCGGCCAGGGTGCGCGCCGCGTACGGCTCCTCCGCCGTCCCGGCCGCGGCTTTGGCCGCCGCCCAGTAGCGGATGGTTCCCGTTGCCACTGCAGCTCCTATCGTCGGCTCCGTCGGCTCTCTACCGCCGGCCTCCATGATGACCCCTCCGGGTCACCGCCCGGGCGTGCGTCAGCACGCCCCGGGTGCGCCCGGAGACTCCGCCGGGGGTCCACCGATCCGGTGAAACCGGGGCATACGCAGGGGGAAGGCGTGGGAAGAACCACAGAATGCGGTGCGCAGCGGCCCTCGGCCCCCAAAGGGCCGGTGGGCTATTCTGGCGGTGTAGAGGATCCGGGCAACGTAGCCCCCGGGTCCTTTTGTGCTTTCAGCACGTTGAACGGAACGGGAACAACGGTGTCCATCCGGACCCCAGGGCGCGGGGGACGGGCCGGAGACCAGGCCAGTCGTACGAAGCAGTACCACGCACGTCCTCGACGGGACCGAGGAGGAACCGACGTGATGGACCAGCGAACCGTGCACCCGCACGTGCACGACCACCCGACCCGGGCAGGTGGTCGGGCATGAGTTCTCTCCTGCTGCTGACCAACGCCCTGCAGCCGTCCAGCGAGGTGCTGCCCGCACTCGGCCTGCTGCTGCACAACGTACGGGTCGCCCCCGCCGAGGGGCCGGCCCTGGTGGACACCCCCGGCGCCGACGTGATCCTCGTCGACGGCCGCCGCGATCTGCCGCAGGTGCGGTCGCTCTGCCAGCTGCTGCGGTCCACCGGACCCGGCTGCCCGCTCCTCCTGGTCGTCACCGAGGGCGGCCTGGCCGCCGTCACCGCCGACTGGGGCATCGACGACGTCCTCCTGGACACCGCCGGACCGGCCGAGGTCGAGGCGCGGCTGCGGCTGGCCACCGGCCGCCAGCAGCTGGGCTCGGACGACTCCCCGATGGAGATCCGCAACGGGGACCTGTCGGTCGACGAGGCGACGTACAGCGCCAAGCTGAAGGGCCGGGTCCTGGACCTGACCTTCAAGGAGTTCGAGCTGCTCAAGTACCTCGCCCAGCACCCGGGCCGGGTCTTCACCCGGGCCCAGCTGCTCCAGGAGGTGTGGGGCTACGACTACTTCGGCGGCACCCGCACGGTCGACGTCCACGTACGGCGGCTGCGCGCCAAGCTCGGCCCCGAGCACGAGTCGCTGATCGGCACGGTCCGCAACGTCGGGTACCGCTTCGTCACGCCGGAGAAGGTGGAGCGGGCGGCCGCGGAGGCCGCCGAGCGCGCCGCCGAGCGGGCCGCCGCGAAGCTGACGGTGGCCGGTGCCACCGGCCCCGACCAGCGCGGCGGGCAGGGGGCGGGGCTCCCCCGGACGGAGGAATCCGCTGTGACCATCCACTCGGCCGGACGCCCTGCCCAGAGGTAGGTCACCCCGCGTAGACTGCCGCGCGTGGCCAAGGTGACGCGGGATGACGTGGCACGACTTGCGGGTACGTCTACCGCCGTCGTGAGCTACGTCATCAACAACGGACCCCGGCCGGTTGCCCCGGCCACGCGCGAGCGTGTCCTCGCCGCGATCAAGGACCTGGGCTACCGCCCGGACCGGGTCGCCCAGGCGATGGCGTCACGGCGCACCGACCTCATAGGCATGATCGTCCCGGACGCGCGCCAGCCGTTCTTCGCGGAGATGGCGCACGCGGTCGAGCAGGCCGCCGCCGAGCGCGGAAAGATGGTCCTGGTCGGGAACTCCGACTACCGGGACGAGCGCGAGGTCCACTACCTGCGGGCCTTCCTCGGCATGCGGGTGTCCGGGCTGATCCTGGTCAGCCAGGGCATGAGCGAGCGCGCCGCCTCCGAGATCGAGGCGTGGGACGCCCGGATCGTGCTGCTGCACGAGCGGCCCGAGGCCATCGACGACGTCGCCGTGGTCACGGACGACATCGGCGGCGCGCAGCTCGCCACCCGGCACCTGCTGGAGCACGGCCACGCGTACGTCGCCTGCATCGGCGGCGTCGAGAACACCCCGTCGGTGGGCGACCCCGTCGCCGACCACGTCGAGGGCTGGCGGCGGGCCATGCTGGAGGCGGGCCGCTCCGTCGAGGGCCGGCTCATCGAGGCCCCGTACAACCGCTACGACGCCTACACGGTCGCCCTGGAGGTCCTGGCCCGGCCCGACCGGCCGACCGCGATCTTCTGCGCCACGGACGACCAGGCCATCGGCGTGCTGCGGGCCGCCCGCGAGCTGCGCATCGACGTCCCCGGGGAGCTGGCCGTGGCCGGTTTCGACGACGTCAAGGAGGCGGCCCTGACGGACCCGCCGCTGACCACGATCGCCTCGGACCGCCCGGCGATGGCCCGTGCGGCCGTGGACCTGGTGCTGGACGACTCCCTGCGCGTGGCGGGCTCCCGCCGCGAGCGCCTCAAGCAGTTCCCCTCGGCCCTGGTCGTCCGCCGCTCCTGCGGCTGCCGCTGACGGCCCGGCGGCCGGGTCAGGGCCAGGCCATCGCCCGGAAGGCCAGCACCGTCAGGGCCCACAGGGCGGCGACGCCGGCCGGGACCGCCACCGCCCCGA
The DNA here is from genome assembly GCF_043199995.1 of Streptomyces sp. NPDC048507. NCBI lineage: Bacteria > Bacillati > Actinomycetota > Actinomycetes > Kitasatosporales > Streptomycetaceae > Streptomyces > Streptomyces sp. NPDC048507. The sequence goes on from NZ_JBICWZ010000013.1 coordinate 149,412, forward strand.
GCGCCCATCGCGTTCCCGGGCCGCGGCCCGGGGTGGCGAAGGCCGCGGCGAGCAGCAGCAGGGGCGAGGGCAGCAGCAGGAACTCCCCGTAGCCGAAGGCGGCGACCAGCGCGAAGGGCAGCAGCAGGACGCCGACGGCGAGGCAGGCCCGGGAGAACGTCCGGGCGGCGGAGCCCATCAGCAGCGGGACGGTCACCAGCAGGCCGGTCGGCAGGGCGAGCGCCCCCACGGGGGTGGCCAGGCCGAGGGCCGTCGCCGCGACGGCGGCCAGGGCCCACGCCCGCGCCTGCCGGCAGGCTCCCTCCGGGCCGGCCGGCGCCCCGCCCGCCGTGCCGGTTCCGTCCGCCCCGTCCGTTCCGTCCGTTCCGTCCGCCATGACCGCCCCCGCCCGCAGCTGCTTGAACGCGTTCAAACTAGCATGCGAGCCCTCCCCGCCCGCGCGCCTTATATCGGGCATACACGGTTCTGTCGGGCTTCTCAGCCTGGACTCAGGAAGCTCTCATGATCCGCGGACACAGTCAGAGACATGACCGACAGCTTCCGCCGCGAAGGCGAGTACCCGCAGGAGAACCGGCCGGCCCAGAACCCGCCCTTCGGCGAGGACTGGCAGCGCGGTCGCGACCGGCTGGCCCACGACACCGGGGCGTCCGCGTACCCCCCGCCGCCCGCCTACCCGCCGGCCGCGCCGCCGGCCCAGGCCCCCGGCTGGCACGAGGCGCACCGGCCGGCGGTCGTCCAGGGCGAGACCGTACCGGCCGCCCACGGCAACGGCGGTGAGGGGAACGGCGGTGGCTGGAGCACCTGGGGTTCGGCCGCCGAGGCCGCGCCCGCCGCGGCGCCCGCCCCCGCGCCCCGCGCCAGGCGGCCCGTCGCGCTGCTCGCCGCCGTCGCCCTCGCGGCGGCCGTGGTCGGCGGCGGAACGGCCGCGGCCGTGCAGCAGTTCCTCGGCCCGAACGCCCCGGGCGGCGGCGGTGTGAACGGCACCAACGTCTCGCAGTCCAGCAACGGCACCGTCTCGGGCGTCGCCGAGCAGGTCAGCCCCTCCGTCGTGCGCATCGACACCCGCACCGGCTCCGGCCAGGGCACCGGCTCCGGCATCGTCATCACCGCGGACGGCGAGATCGTCACCAACAACCACGTGGTGAGCGGCGCCTCCGAGATCCAGGTGACGATGAGCGACGGCAAGAAGTACTCCGCCAAGACCGTCGGCACCGACCCGGCCAAGGACCTCGCCCTGATCAAGCTCCAGGGCGCGAGCGGCCTCAAGCCCGCCAAGCTCGGCGACTCCGGACAGGTGCGGGTCGGCGACCAGGTCGTCGCCATCGGCTCCCCCGACCGCCTCACCGGCACCGTCACCAGCGGCATCGTCTCGGCCCTGGACCGCGAGGTGAACGTACCGAAGTCCGAGCAGCGCCAGCAGTCCCCGCAGCGCGGCCAGGGCGGCGACGGATGGCCGTTCTCCTACGACGGCCAGCAGTTCAACGGGAACACCGGCTCGGACACCACCTCGTACAAGGCCATCCAGACGGACGCCTCCCTCAACCCCGGCAACTCCGGCGGCGCCCTCGTCAACCTGAACGGCGAGATCGTCGGGATGCCCTCCGCGATCTACTCCCCCTCCAGCGACGGCTCCACCGCCGGGAGCGTCGGCCTCGGCTTCGCCATCCCGGTCAACACCATCAAGGCCGACCTGGACTCCCTGCGCAAGGGCGGTACGGGCGACGCGGGCGGCTCCGGCGGCGGCGCCGACAGCGGGTCCTCCGGCGTGGGCGGCTTCGGCACCTCGTACTGACCCCGGAACGCACCCCCGGCCCGGGGCCCGGGCACCGGCCGGAGCCCGGGCCCGGGCCGGTCCGGGCCGGTCCGCGCCGCTCGCGTGCGACGCTGGAGGCAGACCTCCGCGGGAGCGGCCCCGCATCCCGCCCCGCACGTCCACCGGCCACGAACACCATGGGGGGACCCAGCCATGAATCCCGCCGAAGGCGACCAGCAGCGCATCCTCGTCGTCGACGACGAACCGGCCGTCCGTGAGGCCCTGCGCCGCAGCCTCGCCTTCGAGGGGTACGGCACCCGGACCGCCGTCGACGGCCTCGACGCCCTCGACCAGGCGGCCTCGTACGCCCCCGACCTGATCGTCCTGGACATCCAGATGCCCCGCATGGACGGCCTGACCGCGGCCCGCCGGCTGCGCGCCGCCGGCTCCACCACCCCGGTCCTGATGCTGACCGCCCGCGACACCGTCGGCGACCGCGTCACCGGCCTCGACGCGGGCGCGGACGACTACCTGGTCAAGCCCTTCGAGCTGGACGAGCTCTTCGCCCGGGTCCGCGCGCTGCTGCGCCGCAGCTCCTACGCCGCCCCCGCCGCCGGGGCCGACCCGGCCGGGGACGTACTGACCTTCGGCGACCTGCGCATGGACCTCACCACCCGCGAGGTCGTCCGGGCCGGGCGCCCGGTGGAGCTGACCCGGACCGAGTTCACCCTGCTGGAGATGTTCCTCGCGCACCCGCGCCAGGTCCTGACCCGCGAGCAGATCCTCAAGACCGTGTGGGGCTTCGACTTCGAGCCCAGCTCCAACTCGCTGGACGTGTACGTGATGTACCTGCGCCGCAAGACCGAGGCGGGCGGCGAGGCGCGCCTGGTCCACACCGTGCGCGGGGTCGGCTACGTCCTGCGCGCCGGCGAGGGCGGGCCCGAGTGAGCCCGTCCGCCAGATTCCGCGCGCTGCCGCTGCGGTCCCGGCTGGCGCTGCTGGTCGCGGTGGCGGTGGCGGTCGCGGTGGCGGCCGTCGCCGCCGTGTCCTGGGTGATGGTCCGCACCCAGCTGCGCGACCAGCTCGACCAGTCCCTGATGTCGACGAACGTCAGCGCGCAGGTGGCGCGGACCCTGCGGGAGGGCTGCGTCGTGCAGCCGCCGAAGCCCACCCAGCAGATCGCCGGGAACCTGAGCGCGACCGTGCAGATCGTGCTGTCCGACGGCACCCGCTGCTGGGTGAGCGGGCAGAGCGACCTGCCCGTGACCGCCGCCGACCGCGACGTCGCCTCGCAGGAGCAGGCCCGGCCCGTGCTCCACGACGTGACCACCTCCGACGGCACCGACATGCGCGTCTACACCCTCCAGGCCAATCCGGGCGGTCCCGCCTTCGGGGTCTCCATCGCCAAGCCCCTGGTCGACGTCGAGAAGCCGCTGTCCACCCTGGCCTGGGTCCTGGTGCTGGTCGGCGCCCTCGGCATCGTCGGCGCCGGAGCCGCCGGGCTGTGGGTGGCCCGGACCGGGCTGCGGCCCGTCGACGAGCTGACCGGGGCCGTCGAGCACATCGCCCGCACCGAGGACCTGACCGTACGGATCCCCGACGAGGGCGACGACGAGATCGCCCGGCTGTCGCGCTCCTTCAACTCCATGACGGCCGCGCTGGCCTCCTCCCAGGAACGCCAGGCCCAGCTGATCGCGGACGCCGGCCACGAGCTGCGGACCCCGCTGACCTCCCTGCGCACCAACATCGAGCTGCTCGCCCGCAGCGAGGAGACGGGCCGGGCCATTCCGCCCGACGACCGCCGCGAACTGCTCGCCTCCGTCAAGGCCCAGATGACGGAACTGGCCGCGCTGATCGGGGACCTCCAGGAGCTGTCCCGTCCCGACGCGGTCCCGCACGGCCCGCTCGGGGTGGTGGCCCTGCACGACATCGCCGGATCCGCCCTGTCCCGGGCCCGGCTGCGCGGTCCGGAGCTGGTGTTCACCGCCGCGCTGGAGCCCTGGTACGTACGGGGCGAGGCGGCGGCCCTGGAGCGGGCCGTGGTCAACGTGCTGGACAACGCCGTGAAGTTCAGCCCGCCCGGGGGCGCCGTCGAGGTCTCGCTGCGGGCCGGCGAGCTGACCGTGCGGGACCGCGGTCCGGGCATCCCGGCCGACGACCTCCCGTACGTCTTCGAGCGGTTCTGGCGCTCCCCGTCGGCCCGCGCCCTGCCCGGCAGCGGGCTGGGGCTGTCGATCGTGGCCCGTACGGTGCAGCGCGCGGGCGGCACCGCCGCGCTGCGGGCCGCGGCCGACGGCGGGCCGGGCACGGAGGCGGTCCTGCGCTTCCCCGGTGCTCCGACGCCGCCGCCCGCGCCCGCGACCGCGTCAGTTGTGCCGGATCAGTGAGGCGACCAGGCCGGAGCGGGTGTTCGGGAAGTCCAGGGGGACGATGCCGAGCCCGGTGCGGCCGGCCAGCTCCGAGCCGTCGACGAAGGAGTGGACCTGCGGGTTGAGCCGGTCGGAGTTCCAGCGCGGGGGCATGTAGGCCGCGGTGCTGACGTAGTTCACGAACAGCTTGCCGGGCTGCTGGACGGCCTTGCGGAACTGGTTCTCGATCCGGCCCCGCTTGGCGAAGGGCTCGGTGTTGTAGTCGTCCTGGACGTCGAAGACGTTGCCGTCGGCGTAGCGCAGGCCGGGCAGGCCGCCGTTGTCGGCGAGGAGGACCACCTTGCCGCGGGCCTGCCCCAGGGAGGCGGGCAGGGTGTCGGCGATGCGGAACAGCGGGCGCCAGCCCCGGTTGTCGAGGTAGTCGTCGAAGACGGCCCGGAAGGTGGCGTCGCTGTCCTCGGAGTACTCCTGCTTGACCCGCATGAGCACGGTCTCGGAGGGGTGCGCGGCGAGGAAGTTCCAGCAGGCGACCAGGACGTCCCCGAACATCAGGTCCTGGAAGAAGGCCGCGTGGTGGATGGCGAAGGACCCGCCCGTGACCCGGCAGCGGACGTCGAGGAAGCGGATGCCGGAGTCGAGCTGCGCCGCGATCGAGGTGTTCTGGCAGGCGACGTAGAGCCCGCCCTTGGTGGCGCCCGAGTCGTGGGTGCCGGGGATCGTCATCCGCTGGAGCGGGGTGGAGTCGGCGAGGCCCGCCATCCAGTCCTGCGTGCCGAGGGCTCTCGCGGAGGCGGGCGGCGCGGTCGCGAGGCCCATCAGCGCGGCCGCGCCCGCCGCCGTCGCCCCGGCCAGGAAAGTCCGTCGATCCAATGCCATGCCCATGCCAATTCGCCCCTTCGCCGATCCGGTGTCGGCACCGGATTATGGCGTGCGGGGGCGGCCGTGACTACCCGTCGGTAGCAGCGGGTTCCTCCAGCAGCTCCACCATCCTGCGCAGCCCGCGGACCAGTTCCTCCCCGGTCGGGGCCTGCCCGGGATCGGTCAGGGCCTGCACCATCACCCCGCTGAGCAGGGCGAGGTGGACGGACCCCAGGGCGCGCACGTCCTCCTGCGCGACCTCCTCCTCGGACACCCCGGCGAGCTGCGCGGCGACCATGCGCCGGGAGCCGCGCTGCCCCTGCGCCAGCACCGCGAGCAGCTCGGGCGAGGTCTGGGCGTGCACGAAGGCCTCGATGTTCGCGATCCAGAGCCAGCGCATGTCGAGGAAGTCCCGGCTCTTGCGGTCCCAGGTGTCGGCGTAGCGCTCCTCGCGGGTCCCGCCCGTCCCGGCGAGCCGGCCGGAGCCGGCGGCCCATTCGTCCATGGCCTCGAACAGTGCCTGATTGAGCAGCACCTCGCGCGATCCGAAGTGGTAGCCGATCGCCGCCATGCTCACCTTCGCCGCCGAGGCGATGTCGCGCACGGTCGTGCGCGCATAGCCCTTCTCCTGCAGGCAGCGGCGCGCTCCGGCGAGCAGGTCCTCGCGATTTCCCATGCCGGGATCGTATCCGCGTCCACCTTTTTGGGCGCACGCGCAATACATATGTATTGCGCGCTTGCCCAAATCCTGGCAGGCTTCAGCACGTCACCGCAGGACACGCACGGACACACACGGACACACACGGGGAGAGCGGAACCATGCGCCACACGCTGACGATCGACGACCGCACGCTGTCGTACCTGGACTTCGGCGGTCCGGGCCGCCCGCTGCTCGCCCTGCACGGGGGCATGTCCGAGGGCCTCGCCTTCGCCGGCCTCGCCGCGGCGCTGGGCGACGCGTGGCGGGTCATCGCCCCCGACCAGCGCGGCCACGGCGACTCCGGCCGGGCCGGCGACTACCGCCGCGCCGGGTACGTCGAGGACGCCGTCGCGCTGCTCGACCACCTCGGGCTCGACGCCCCCGTCGCCCTCCTCGGCTACTCCCTCGGCGGACTCAACGCCGTCCACCTCGCCGCCGCCCACCCCGGCCGGATCTCGGCGCTCGTCAACATCGACGCCGCCGTGGAGGTCGACCCCGCGGACGGGGCGTGGACGGAGTTCCTCCGCAGCATGCGCTACAGCGCGCCCACCCGGGAGGAACTCCTCGCCGCGGCGGGGCCGGTGGGCGCCGCGTTCGTGGAGCAGGCGCTGCGCCCGCTGCCCGACGGGGGCTGGCGGCTGCCCTTCCACCCCCGGGACATGCTCGACTCCGTCGAGGCCTGCCGCGGCGACCACTGGGACGCCTGGCTCGCCGGCACCTGCCCCGCGCTGCTGGTCCACGGCACGCGCAGCACCTCGCTCCGGCAGGAGCAGGCCGACGCGATGACCACCCGGCGGCCCGGGACCACGTACGCGCCCCTGGACGGGGACCACTTCCTGCCCTTCACCGACCCGGACGGGGTCCACACGGCGGTGGGGAAGTTCCTCGCGTCGCTGTAGCCGGGAACGCCGCGGGGGCGGCGGGCCGTCGGCCCACCGCCCCCGCGGGTGATGTGTTGCGCTTCCGCCGTTACTTGACGACCTTGATCCGGTCCGCCGCCGGCGGAGCGATCGGGCTGTCCGCCGAGGACTTCGCCAGCAGGGCGTTGAAGGCCTCCAGGTCGGGGACGCCGACCAGCTTGTTCTTGTGGTCCTTCAGGACGGTGAAGCCGTCACCGCCGCCCGCGAGGAACTCGTTCATCGCGACCCGGTAGGTCTTCGCGGGGTCGATCGCCGCACCGTTCAGCCGCACCGAGTCCACGACGATCCGGTCCGCGCCCGAGCGGGTCATGTCCAGGGTGTAGGTGAAGCCCTTCGAGACCTGGAGGATCTTCGGGTTCGGGCCGTTGACCGTACCGCTGACCTGCTGCTGGAGCGCGGTGACCAGCTGCGCGCCGGTCAGGTCCACGACGTTCATCAGGTTGTTGAACGGCTGGACCGTGTAGGACTCGCCGTACGTCACGACGCCGTCGCCCTCGGCGCCCGCGGCCTTGTACGCCAGGTCGGCACGGATGCCGCCCGGGTTCATGATCGCCAGCTGCGCGCCGCCCCGGTCGGCCGGAGCCGTCGCGTCCAGCTGCGCGTCGGCGATCAGGTCGCCGAGCGGCTTCTCCGGCGCCTCGGAGCCGCGGCCCGCGATGTCGGCGGAGATGAAGCCCATGGGACGGCTCGCGACCGGAGCGGCCAGGGCGTTCCAGCGGGTGATCAGCTCGGTCATGTCCGGGGCCTTGGGCAGGTCGCGGGAGACGAGCTTGTTGACCGGCTTGGGCGCGCTGACCGGCGTACGGACGATGTCCTTGGTCTGCCGGTCGTAGGTCAGCGTGGTGTCCGTGAACAGCCGGCCGTACGAGGCGGCCGAGGTGACCGTGCGCGGATTGCCCGCCGGGTCGGGGATGTTGCAGGAGTACGCCTGGTGCGTGTGGCCCGTCACCAGCGCGTCGACCTTCGGGTCGACGTTCTTGGCGATGTCGACGATCGCGCCCGAGATCCCGGCGCCGGAGCCCGCGTTGCAGTCGTAGTTGTACGCGCCGTCCGCGGGCAGACCGCCCTCGTGGATCAGCGCGACGATCGACTTCACGCCCTGCTTGTTCAGCTCGTCGGCGTACTTGTTGATCGTCTCGACCTCGTCGCCGAACTTGAGGCCCTTGACCCCGTCGGCGGTCACGACGTCCGGCGTGCCCTCCAGGGTGACGCCGATGAAGCCGATCTTCACGTCCCCCTTCTTCCAGATGAAGGTGGGGGACATCAGCGGACGCTTGGTCTTCTCGTCCGTGACGTTCGCCGCCAGGTACTGGAACTCGGCGCCGGTGTACTCCTTGCCGTACTCGGAGCAGCCGTCGACCGGGTGGCAGCCGCCGTACGCCATGCGGCGCAGCTCGGTCTTGCCCTCGTCGAACTCGTGGTTGCCGACGCTGGAGACGTCGAGCTTCAGCTTGTTGAGCGCCTCGACGGTCGGCTCGTCGTGGAAGAGGCCGGACAGCATCGGGCTGCCGCCGATCATGTCACCGGCCGCGGCGGTGACGGAGTACTCGTGGCCCTTGCGGGCGTCGCGCAGCGCGGTCGCGAGGTATTCGACCCCGCCCGCGGGTATCGACTTGGTGGTGCCGTCAGCCTGACGTTCGATCACCGTGCCGGAGGAGCCCTGCGGGGCCTCCAGCGTGCCGTGGAAATCGTTGAACGACAGCATCTGTACGTCGACGGTGCGGCTCGGGGCCGCACCGCCGCCACTCGCGGCACCGGCCGGCAGAGCGGCGGCGACCAGTGCTCCGGCCCCGGCGGTGAGGGCGAGGGCGGAGAGGGTCAACCGGCGGGCCGTGCGGTGCCGTTGTGGCTTCGCTGACATTTGTTCCCCTTTGTGGACAGCGAGACAACTTGGGAGGTCCGCCGCAGCCTATGGTCAACGCGCGTAGCACGACAGGGGGTATCGGGTTGCGAGCTGGTTACGCGCGGGGGCCCGCGACCGGCCGGGGAGCCGTCGCCGGCCGGTCGCGGACGCGTCGAGGATGCGTCCCGGACGCGTCCAGGAGCGGCCGGGAGCCGCCGGGAAAGCACGGCAAACCACGGGAACGCGCCGGGAACCTCCGCCCACCCGCACCGCGGGACGCCCCGTCCCCCGGCCGCGGTCGTAGGCTCGGGGCATGACTGACGCAGCAGCGGCCCAGGAGCCGGGACGGCAGATTGAGATCCTCGACGAGCTGACGGAGGAACAGGCCGTATCCGTACTGGCCCTCATCCACGAAGCGGCCCGCACCGACGGCACCACCGCCGTCTCCGAACAGGGCCGCCTCCAGCTGCGCGGCGGCCCGCGCGAGGGGATCCGCCACTTCCTCCTCACCGCCGACGGACGGCTCACCGGATACGGGCAACTGGAGGACACCGACCCGGTTGAGGCCCCCGCCGCCGAGCTCGTCGTGCACCCCGCGCTGCGCGGCCGCGGCCACGGCCGGGCGCTCGGTTCCGCCCTGCTGAACGCCTCCGGCAAGCGGATCCGGGTGTGGGCGCACGGCGGCAAGTCCGCCGCGCGGCACCTCGCCCAGGTGCTCGGCCTGACCCTCTTCCGCGAACTGCGCCAGCTGCGGCGGCCCCTGGGCGAGGACGCCGCCCCGCTGCCGGAGCCGCCCCTGCCGCCCGGCGTCACCGTGCGCCCCTTCGTCCCCGGCGAGGACGACACCGCCTGGCTCGCCGCGAACGCCGCCGCCTTCGCCCACCACCCCGAGCAGGGCTCGCTGACGCAGCGGGACCTGGACGACCGGATCGCGCAGCCGTGGTTCGACGCGAAGGGGTTCTTCCTGGCGGAGCGCGACGGCGAGCTGGTCGGCTTCCACTGGACGAAGGTCCACGCGGAGGAGCGGCTCGGCGAGGTCTACGTGGTCGGCGTCCGCCCGGGCGCCCAGGGCGGCGGCCTCGGCAAGGCGCTCACCGCCATCGGCCTGCACCACCTGGCCGCCGCGGGCCTGCCGACGGCGATGCTCTACGTGGACGCCGACAACCCGGCGGCCCTGGCGGTCTACGAGGGCCTCGGCTTCACCACCCACGAGGTGGACCTGATGTACCGCACGGAGAGCTGAGGACGCGGGCGCGAGATCGTCACGGCGGTACCGGGACGACCGGTACCACCGTGACGATCTCGGGACATTCCCGGCGCCACCGGCGGGGAACAGGTCGTAGCGACCGTGGTTCCGGCGCAGCACGCCCCCGGGGCCGTCGAGCAAGCCAAGGAGCTCCCATGCGCACCCCCCGCACGACCGCCGTCGCCCTCGCCGCCGTCCTGCTGGCCGCCGCCGCGGCCCCCGCGGTCGCCCAGGCCGCCCCGGCCGCACCGGCGGCGCGGGGCGGCGGCGCCCCCTCCGCCTGCCGTCCGGCCAACCACAAGGCCGAGATCACCGCGGCGCCCGCCAGCGCGGGCCACCACCACTACCGCGTCACCCTGACCGCGCCGCGCGGGTACGACTCCTGCCGCCTGGCCGGCTCCCCGGCCGACGTCCGGTTCTCCCGCCACGGCGCGCCGTCCCCCGTCACCGCCGGCCACTACGGCGACCAGCACACCGCGGTCACCTTCGGCCCCGGCCACCCGGTGCACTTCGACGTGCAGGTTCCCGACGACGCCCGCCAGGTCCCCGCGGACGAAGTCTCCTTCACGCTCCGCGCCCCGGACGGAGCGATCCCCGGCACGTCCTTCGCCGAGGGCATGATGGAGGTCGCCCCCGGCACCCTCGTCGGCCCGGTCCTCCCGGGCGCCTGACCGCCCCGGGCCCGCCCCGGCCCGGCCGGGACACCAGACCCCCGGACGGGCCCCGCGCGCCGGAGCACACCCCCGGGCGCGCCCCGGGAGCCGCCGTCGCCCGGCCGGGGGAACCGTGCGCCAGCCTGACCCTGGAAGCCATACGCCATTAACCGGGCATTCAGACACGCTTGCCAGTCTCCGGACATGCAGCCCCGACTCCGACTGACGGCCGACACTTCCGACGCGCCTGTCTTGCCCCGTGCGCGGAAGAATGGAGTCATGAGCCACCAGCCGAGCGCGAGCCCCGCGGGCCCCACCGAGGTACCCGCCCAGCACCCGTCCCCCGCAGCCCCCGCCTCCGCCCTGACCCGCCCCACGGGCCAGACCCCGGCCCAGGTCAAAGCGGAGGCCCAGGCCCAGACGGCCCGCACCAGGGCCCGCATCGGCTCCATAGCCGCCCACCGGCCCCACGTCGACCTCGACCCCGACCTGGACGCCGATCTGGACGCCTACGAGGACAAGGACGAGAGCGGCGAGCTGCCCGCGAACCGCTTCCTCGACCGGGAGCGCAGCTGGCTGGCCTTCAACGAGCGCGTGCTGGAGCTTGCCGAGGACCCGAACACCCCGCTGCTGGAGCGCGCCAACTTCCTCGCGATCTTCGCGAGCAACCTCGACGAGTTCTTCATGGTCCGCGTCGCCGGCCTCAAGCGCCGCATCGCCACCGGTGTCGCCACCCGTTCGGCCTCCGGCCTCCAGCCCCGTGAGGTGCTGGACCTGATCTGGACCCGCTCGCGCGAACTCATGGCCCGGCACGCCGCCTGCTACCAGCAGGACATAGCCCCGCAGCTCGCCGAGGAGGGCATCCACCTCATCCGGTGGCCCGACCTCACCGAGAAGGAGCAGGCCCGCCTCTTCACCCTGTTCCGCAACCAGATCTTCCCGGTGCTCACCCCGCTGGCCGTGGACCCCGCGCACCCCTTCCCGTACATCTCGGGGCTGTCGCTGAACCTCGCCGTCGTCGTGCGCAACCCGGTCAGCGGCCACCGGCACTTCGCCCGCGTCAAGGTGCCGCCGCTGCTCTCCCGCTTCCTGGAGGCCTCCCCGCAGCGCTACGTCCCGCTGGAGGACGTCATCGCCGCGCACCTGGAGGAGCTCTTCCCCGGCATGGAGGTGCTCGCGCACCACATGTTCCGCGTGACCCGCAACGAGGACCTGGAGGTCGAGGAGGACGACGCCGAGAACCTCCTCCAGGCCCTGGAGAAGGAGCTCATGCGGCGCCGCTTCGGCCCGCCCGTGCGCCTGGAGGTCGAGGAGTCCATCGACCCCGGCGTCCTGGACCTCCTCGTCCAGGAGCTGAAGGTCTCCGCCGCCGAGGTCTACCCGCTGCCCGGCCCGCTCGACCTGACGGCCCTCTTCGGGATCTCCTCCCTGGACCGGCCCGAGCTGAAGTACCCCAAGTTCGTCGCCGGCACCCACCGCGACCTCGCCGAGGTCGAGTCCGCCTCCGCGCCCGACATCTTCGCCGCGCTGCGCGAACGCGACGTCCTGCTCCACCACCCGTACGACTCCTTCTCCACCTCCGTACAGGCCTTCCTGGAACAGGCCGCCGCCGACCCGGACGTCCTCGCGATCAAGCAGACGCTCTACCGCACCTCGGGCGACTCCCCGATCGTCGACGCCCTGATAGACGCCGCGGAATCCGGCAAGCAGGTCCTCGTCCTCGTCGAGATCAAGGCCCGGTTCGACGAACAGGCCAACATCAAGTGGGCGCGCAAGCTGGAGGAGTCCGGCTGCCACGTCGTCTACGGACTGGTCGGGCTGAAGACCCACTGCAAGCTCTCGCTGGTCGTCCGCCAGGAGGGCGACACGCTGCGCCGCTACTCCCACGTCGGCACCGGCAACTACCACCCCAAGACCGCCCGCCTGTACGAGGACCTCGGCCTGCTCACCGCCGACCCGCAGGTCGGCGCGGACCTCTCCGACCTCTTCAACCGGCTGTCCGGCTACTCCCGGCGCGAGACCTACCGCCGTCTGCTGACCGCACCGAAGTCCCTGCGCGACGGACTGATCTCTCGCATCGACAAGGAGGCCGAGCACCACCGGCTGGGCCGCCCGGCCTACGTCCGGCTCAAGATGAACTCGATCGTCGACGAGGCCCTCATCGACTCCCTCTACCGGGCCGCCCGGGCAGGCGTACCGGTCGACATCTGGGTCCGCGGCATCTGCGCCGTGCGGCCCGGCGTGCCGGGGCTGTCGGAGAACATCAGGGTCCGCTCGATCCTCGGCCGCTTCCTGGAGCACTCCCGGGTCTTCGCCTTCGGCAACGGCGGCGAACCCGAGGTGTGGATCGGCAGCGCCGACATGATGCACCGCAACCTCGACCGCCGCATCGAGGCACTGGTCAGGGTCGCCGACCCCGCCCACCGCGCGGCCCTGGACCGGATGCTGGAGACCGGCATGTCCGACGACACCTCCTCCTGGCACCTGGGACCGGACGGCGAATGGACCCGGCACAGCACCGACGCCGAGGGCCAGCCGCTGCGGCACGTACAGGAGATGCTCATAGACGCCCGGAGGCGCCGGCGTGGCTCAGCCAAACCATGACCCGACCGCAGGTGACGTGCTCGGCGTCTACCTGCGTTCCCAGGCCACCGCGTTCCTGCGGGGACTGCGCGTGCACGAGGAGAGCGGGTCCGACGCGGCGGAAAGCAGCGAAGCGGCGCGCGGCCTGCGGGGGGCCGCGCGGCGCATCGCCGGCTCGCTGAGCACCTTCCGGGTGGTGACGGAGTCCGCCTGGGCGGACTCCCTGCGCACCGAGCTCGTCTGGCTGTCCTCGACGCTGGCCGACGAGCACGCGTACGCCGCCCGGCTGTCCCGCCTCATGGAGGCCCTGCAGCGGCTGTCGGCCGCCCCCGAGGTCCCGGCACCCCGGGGCACGGCCGGGGCGCTCACGGTGGGCTCCGCGCGGGCGGGGGCCCTGCTGGAGCGGCAGCTCACGCTGGCCCGCACCCGGGCCCACTCGGCGACCCTCCAGGCCCTCGGCTCGTCCCGCTTCCACGCGGTGGCGGACGCCGTCGCGGTCCTGGCCTCGGAGGTCCCGCTGGACGCCGTCGCGGCGCGGGGGAAGGTCGGGGAGGTCCTCGTCCCGCTGGCGGCGGTCGCCGGCGGGCGCCTGGACGAGGCCCTGCACGCGCTGCCCGACGCCCGCGACAGCACCCCGTACTCGGCGCACGAGGACGGCGCCTGGCACGAGGTGCGCCGGCTCCTGCGGGTGCACCGGTACGCGCGGGAGGCGCTGGGCGAGGACGTGGGCCGGCTCGCCGCGGCCGGCGAGGCCCTCGACCGGCACCGGGACGCCTCCGAAGCCGCCACCGCCTCGGCGACGGCGGCCCGCACCCCCCGCATCGCCCCGGCCACCGCCTACGCCCTCGGCGTCCTGCACGCCGACCAACGTCACGCCGCCCTGGCCGCCCGCCTCTCCTTCCACCACCTCTGGCACCCCCTGCCGGCCGCGCTCTGACCTCTCTGACGCCCCGCTCGCACACCTCGGCCCCGGCGGGCCACGCTCCTGAACGCGCCGCTCGCACACCTCGGCCCCGGGGGGCCACGCTCCTGAACGCCCCGCTCGCACACCTCGGCCCCGGCGGGCCTCATCGGCTTCGCGCCGCTGCGCCGGACTCCGTCCGCCGGCCCGCCGGGCGGGGGCGGTCCCCCGTCCCCCGCGTGCGGGCACCTACACCGCCGCGCGGGGCGGGGCCGTACCCGCCCGGGCACACGTGCGCCGCTGCGCGGGGCGGGGTCCCCTACCCGCCCTTCCACCGTTCCCCGGGCTCCGCCCGGACCCGTCACCACACGGCGCTCCGCGCCCGCGCCTCAAACGCCGGCGGGGCCGAGCCCCGGGGGGGGGCGAAAACCGGCCACCCCAGCGACGGCCAGGAGAAGGTCACGGGCGGATAACGGGCGGATAACGCCCGATTACGTCCGGGTACAAACCACCCCATCCACACCGGGCCGTCCGCCACGGTTCACCCCCCGTTCACCAAGCGCGGTCGACGGCTTCACCTGTTCTGCCTAATTTCAGTACTGCAAGGTGCGAGCCGCTTCGGAAACGAAGGCGGCGGCCCCGCGCAACCCCGTAGTCCTCTTCGCACGCCGCCCCGAAACCAGAAAGCGGCCGGCGGCTCCTCGGAAGGAACACCCGAAAGTGAAGCTTCAGCGCAAGAACCGGCTTCGTGCCTCCGCCCTCGGGGCCCTCGTCGTGTCCGGCGCCCTGGTCCTCACGGCGTGCGGCTCGGACGACAACACCAACACCGACGCCGGTGGCAGCAGCCCGAAGGCCTCCGCCCCCGCCCCGGGCGACATCAAGTGCGACGGCGCCAAGGGCAAGCTCCTCGCTTCCGGCTCCTCCGCGCAGAAGAACGCGGTCGACCTGTGGGTGAAGAACTACATGGCCGCCTGCTCCGGCGTCGAGGTGAACTACAAGTCCTCCTCCTCCGGTGAGGGCATCGTCGCCTTCAACCAGGGCACCGTCGGCTTCGCCGGTTCGGACTCCGCGCTCAAGCCCGAGCAGGTCGAGGACTCGAAGAAGGTCTGCACCGGCGGCCAGGGCATCAACCTGCCGATGGTCGGCGGCCCGATCGCCCTCGGCTTCAACGTCGCCGGCGTCGACAAGCTGAACCTCGACGCCGCCACGATCGCCAACATCTTCAACGACAAGATCAAGAAGTGGGACGACGAGGCGATCAAGAAGCTGAACCCCGGCGTCACGCTCCCCTCCACCGCCATCCAGGCCTTCCACCGCTCCGAGGACTCGGGCACCACCGAGAACCTGGGCAAGTACCTCAAGGCCGCCGCCCCCGACGCCTGGACCTACGAGGCCGCGAAGAAGTGGCCGGCCCCCGGTGGCCAGGCCGCCTCCGGCTCCGCCGGTGTCGCCTCCCAGGTCAAGGCCGTCGACGGCGCGATCGGCTACTTCGAGCTCTCCTACGCCAGCTCGCAGAGCATCAAGACGGTCGACGTCAACACCGGCGCCGGCACCCCGGTCAAGGCCAGCGCCGAGAACGCCTCGAAGGCCATCGCCGCCGCCAAGATCGCCGGCACCGGCTCCGACCTGGCCCTGAAGCTCGACTACACCACCAAGGCCGAGGGCGCGTACCCGATCGTCCTGGTCACGTACGAGGTCGTCTGCGACAAGGGCAACAAGGCCGAGACCCTGGGCACCGTGAAGTCCTTCCTGGACTACACCGCCTCGGACTCGGGCCAGAAGGTCCTCTCCGACAACGGCTACGCCCCGATCCCGGCCGAGATCAACGCCAAGGTCCGCGAAGTCGTCAAGTCGCTGTCCTAGTAGTCACCCGAGGTCCGGTCCGCCCCCCGTCCGGGGCGGACCGGACCCGGGAACCTCCCCCTCCACCCGGGGGGATCCGGTGCACCGCCGCCAGGGGGCCTGCCCCCCACACAGACCGGAAAGACCATGGCTTCCACCACACCCACCCAGATAGACCAGGCTCCGCCTGTCTCCAAGAGCACGAGGTCCACCGGCCGCGCCGGTGACAAGGTCTTCGCCGGGCTCTCCAAGGGCTCCGGCATCCTGCTCCTGGTGATCATGGCGTCGATCGCCGTCTTCCTCACCTACCGCGCCAGCATCGCCCTGTCGAAGAACGAGGGGAACTTCCTCACCACCTTCGACTGGAACGCGTCCGCCAGGCCCCCCGTCTTCGGCATCGCCGTCCTGCTCTTCGGCACCGTCGTCAGCTCGATCATCGCGATGGTCATCGCGGTTCCGATCGCCGTCGGCATCGCCCTGTTCATCTCGCACTACGCGCCGCGCAAGCTGGCCGCCCCCCTCGCCTACGTGGTCGACCTGCTCGCCGCCGTGCCGTCGATCGTCTACGGCATCTGGGGCGCCCTCTTCCTCGTGCCACAGCTGAACGGGCTGAACCTCTGGCTCGACGAGTTCCTCGGCTGGACCTACGTCTTCGAGAAGACCCAGGTCGGCGTCGCCCGCTCGCTCTTCACCGTCGGCATCCTGCTCGCGATCATGATCCTGCCGATCGTGACCAGCGTCAGCCGCGAGGTCTTCCTCCAGGTCCCGCGCATGAACGAGGAAGCCGCCCTGGCCCTCGGCGCGACCCGCTGGGAGGTCATCCGCATGTCGGTGCTGCCCTTCGGCCGCTCCGGCGTCATCTCCGCCTCCATGCTCGGCCTCGGCCGCGCCCTCGGCGAGACCATGGCCGTGGCCACCGTCCTCTCCCCGAGCTTCCTCATCTCGCTGCACGTCCTGAACCCGGGCGGCGGCACCTTCGCGCAGAACATCGCCGCGAAGTTCGACGAGGCCAACGAGTTCGGCCGCGACGCCCTGATCGCCTCCGGCCTGGTCCTCTTCCTGCTCACCCTGCTGGTCAACGGCGCCGCGCGCCTGATCATCGCCCGTCGCAAGGACTTCTCGGGGGCGAACGCCTGATGAGCCACGCACTCCAGGACCAGCGCCCCGTCGGGGCCCGCAAGTCCGCAGCCCCCACCAGCCTCACCCGGGGCGGTCTGCCCCGCTGGGCCCCCGCCGGCATCGGCGTCCTGTCGATCGCCCTCGGTACCGGCATCGGTGCCGTCGCCGGCCTCGACAGCAAGATCCAGTGGGGCCTGCTCGCCGCGCTGCTCTTCGTCGTCATCACGTACACCGCCAGCGCGGTCATCGAGAACCGCCGCCAGGCCAAGGACCGCGTCGCCACCTCCGTCGTGTGGGTCTGCTTCGTCCTCGCCGTCATCCCGCTGCTCTCGCTGCTGTGGACCACGGTCAGCCGCGGCCTGAAGGTCCTCGACGGGGCCTTCCTCAGTCACTCGATGAACGGCGTGACCAGCTTCGACCAGGGCGGCGGCGTCTACCACGCCCTGCTCGGCACGATCGAGCAGGTCGCCCTGGCCACCCTGATCGCGGCCCCCATCGGCCTGCTGACCGCCGTCTACCTGGTCGAGTACGGCAAGGGCTCGCTCGCCAGGTCCGTCACCTTCTTCGTCGACGTGATGACGGGCATCCCCTCCATCGTCGCGGGCCTGTTCATCCTCACGACGTGGAACCTGATGCTGGGCTTCGGCCCCTCCGGGTTCGCCGGCTCGATGGCCCTGTCGATCCTGATGATGCCGGTCGTGGTCCGCTCCACCGAGGAGATGCTCAAGCTCGTCCCGAACGAGCTGCGCGAGGCCGCCCTGGCCCTCGGTGTGCCGAAGTGGCGCGTGATCCTCAAGGTCGTCCTGCCCACGGCCATCGGCGGCATCTCGACCGGCGTCATGCTGGCCGTGGCACGCATCGCCGGTGAGACCGCGCCGATCATGCTGCTGGTCTTCGGTTCCCAGCTGATCAACGGCAACCCCTTCGAAGGTGCTCAGTCCTCCCTCCCGCTGTACATCTGGGAGCAGTACAAGGTCGGCAGTGACGCCTCCTACGACCGTGCCTGGGCCGCAGCGCTCGTACTGATCGCCTTCGTCATGATCCTCAATCTGGTGGCCCGCGGCATCGCCCGCTGGAAGGCCCCGAAGACCGGTCGCTGACGCGACCACATGAAAGCGAAGTGACCCCTCATGGCCAAGCGAATCGACGTCAGCGGCCTCTCCGCCTTCTACGGCACCCACAAGGCCATCGATGACATCTCGATGACCGTGGAACCCCGCTCCGTGACCGCCTTCATCGGCCCCTCCGGCTGCGGCAAGTCCACCTTCCTGCGCACCCTGAACCGCATGCACGAGGTCACCCCCGGCGGCCGCGTCGAGGGCAAGGTGCTGCTGGACGACGAGAACCTGTACGGGACCGGCGTGGACCCGGTCGCGGTCCGCCGCACCGTCGGCATGGTCTTCCAGCGCCCGAACCCCTTCCCCACCATGTCGATCTTCGACAACGTGGCGGCAGGCCTGCGCCTGAACGGCAGCTACAAGAAGTCCGAGCTCAGCGACATCGTGGAGAAGTCCCTCCAGGGCGCCAACCTCTGGAACGAGGTCAAGGACCGCCTGAACAAGCCGGGCTCCGGCCTCTCCGGCGGCCAGCAGCAGCGCCTGTGCATCGCCCGCGCCATCGCGGTCGAGCCGCAGGTCCTGCTGATGGACGAGCCCTGCTCCGCCCTGGACCCGATCTCCACCCTCGCCATCGAGGACCTGATCGGCGAGCTGAAGGAGCGCTTCACGATCGTCATCGTGACGCACAACATGCAGCAGGCCGCCCGCGTCTCCGACCGCACCGCCTTCTTCAACCTGGCCGCCGTCGGCCAGCCGGGCAAGCTGGTCGAGATCGACGACACGGACCGGATCTTCTCCAACCCGTCCGTCCAGGCCACCGAGGACTACATCTCGGGCCGCTTCGGCTGACCGGGATGTGAGGAACGTCCTGCGGTGCTGCATGGCGGTGCCACCGCAAGGCGAAAGAAAAGGGCCGGCTCCCCCTGGGTGGGGGGAGCCGGCCCGCTTTCGTACGGACGCCGCTACGAGACGAAGGCGAGGTCCACGATCCAGAAGCTGATCGCCGCCACCAGGGCCGCGGCCGGCATGGTGATGAACCAGCCGAGGATGATGTTCTTCGCCACGCCCCAGCGGACCGCGTTCACGCGCTTGGTCGCGCCCACGCCCATGATCGCCGAGGTGATCACGTGGGTGGTGGAGATCGGCGCGTGGAAGAGGAAGGCCGAGCCGAACATGATCGAGGCACCGGTGGTCTCCGCGGCGAAGCCCTGCGGCGGGTCCAGCTCGATGATCTTCCGGCCGAGCGTGCGCATGATGCGCCAGCCGCCCGCGTAGGTGCCCAGCGACAGCATCACGGCACAGACGATCTTGACCCAGATCGGGATCTCGTCGCCCGCGCCCTGCACGTCGGCGATGACCAGGGCCATCACGACGATGCCCATCGTCTTCTGCGCGTCCTGGAGGCCGTGGCCCAGCGCCATGCCCGCCGCCGAGACGGTCTGCGCGATCCGGAAGCCCCGCTTGGCCTTGTGCGGGTTGGCCCGGCGGAACATCCACAGGATGGCGACCATCACCAGGTAACCGACGACGAGGCCGACCACCGGGGAGACGAACATCGGGATGACGACCTTGTCGACCACCCCGGACCAGATGACCTCCGTCCCGCCGGCCAGGGCCGCGCCCACCATGCCGCCGAACAGGGCGTGCGAGGAGGACGAAGGCAGACCGAAGTACCAGGTGATCAGGTTCCAGACGATCGCGCCGACCAGCGCGGCGAAGAGGATCCACATCCCCCGGTTGCCGTGGGGCGTCGCGATCAGGCCCTCGCTGACCGTCTTCGCCACCCCGCTGCCGAGGAAGGCGCCGGCGAGGTTCATCACCGCGGCCATCGCCAGCGCCGCCCGAGGGGTCAGGGCCCGGGTCGACACGGAGGTGGCGATGGCGTTCGCCGAGTCGTGGAAGCCGTTCGTATAGGTAAAGCCGAGCGCGACACCGATGGTCACGATCAGAGCAAAGGTGTCCACGAGGTTCAGGACTCCTTGACCGCGATGGTCTCCACCGTGTTCGCGACGTGCTCGAACGCGTCGGCGGCCTCTTCGAGCACATCGACGATCTGCTTGAGCTTCAGCACCTCCATGGCGTCGTACTTGCCGTTGAAGAGCTGCGCGAGCAGCTTGCGGTGGATCTGGTCCGCCTGGTTCTCCAGCCGGTTGACCTCGATCCAGTAC
Source organism: Streptomyces sp. NPDC048507 (assembly GCF_043199995.1). NCBI lineage: Bacteria > Bacillati > Actinomycetota > Actinomycetes > Kitasatosporales > Streptomycetaceae > Streptomyces > Streptomyces sp. NPDC048507. The sequence continues at coordinate 169,425 of NZ_JBICWZ010000013.1, forward strand.
TCGGTCAGGTTGTCCATGGTGCGCAGGTGGGGCATGGCCTCGGCGGTCAGTTCCGCCGCCCGCGCCAGTACCTCGATCTGCTGCTCGACGCCCTTGGGAAGTTCTTCGACGTTGTAGAGGACGACCAGGTCGACGGCCTCCTCCATGAAGTCCATGATGTCGTCGAGGCTCGACGCGAGGTTGTAGATGTCCTCGCGGTCGAACGGCGTGATGAAGGAGGAGTTCAGCTGGTGGAAGATCGCATGGGTGGCGTCGTCCCCCGCGTGTTCCGCCGCCCGCATCCGCTCCGCGATCTCGGCCCGGGCGGAGGGATCCGCTCCGAGCAGTTCCATCAGGAGCTTGGAGCCCGTGACGATGTTGTCCGCGGATGCGGCGAACATGTCGTAGAAGCTCGTCTCCCTGGGGGTCAGACGAAATCGCACGTGAGGTCCTCGGGGTGCATTGGATTCGGTCAGGCTGATGCTAGGCGCATCCCCCGGCCACGGCTAACCGGCGGTTCCCCAGTGTCCTCCATCGGGCACAGTGGGCGTCACGGACCCCTGTCCAGCGGACCGCGGCCCAGTACCCTATACCCATGAGGGGTATGTATCCCTCATTCCGGACCACGGGAGGACGTATGACGACCATCGAGACGGAGGGCTCCGGAGCCGTCCACGGCTACCACCACCAGAAGGACGAGCACCTCAAGCGGCTGCGCCGGATCGAGGGCCAGATCCGCGGCCTCCAGCGGCTGGTCGACGAGGACGTCTACTGCATCGACATACTCACCCAGGTCTCGGCGAGCACGAAGGCCCTCCAGTCCTTCGCCCTCCAGCTCCTGGAGGAACACCTGCGCCACTGCGTCGCGGACGCGGCCGTCAAGGGCGGTACGGAGATCGACGCGAAGGTGGAGGAAGCCACGAAGGCCATCGCCCGCCTGCTGCGCACCTGAGGAACGCGGGGGTCCGGGGGCGGTGCCCCCGGCGGCGGCGTCCGCGCCCCTAGAGGCAGATGGCCATCAGCACTTCGTCGATCCGGTCCTGGCTCAGCCGCTCCTCCACCGCCGCCGAGGCCGCGATGATCAGCTCACCGCAGAGCTCGATCTCGGCGAGCGCCACGAGGTCCTGCACCGTCGTACCGCCTGCGGGAGTCACGCGTGTCACCTCTCTCTGCCGCCTTCGCCCGTCGGCGCTCGGCTCCCCAGCGTAGGGATCGCACGCCGTGCCGCGCATGACACGGATGGACCATTTCCGGATAGCGGGTCCATGGCCCGGACGCACCGTCCGGGCCCGCCACACCGCCTAGTCGGCGATCTTCCCGGCGTAAATGTCACCGCTTGCGGGCAATACGACGCTCACCGGGGTCCCGAACCCGTACAGCAACGTGGTCGACGAGACATCGATCACGCCATTCTTGACGTAGCTGAAGCGGTGCCTGACCTTGCGCAGGCGGCCCTCGTCGTCCAGGTACGCGTCGAACGGCACGCTGTCCTTGCTGAACCCTTTCGCCGCCGCCTCCAGCGCTCCCCTGATCCCCGGCGAGGCGCTCTGGGCGGCCCGCCCGATGTCCGTCGTGCCCCGGTAGTGCCGCACGGCGGTGCCCGACACCTCGGTCCGTCCCACGTACGTCACCTCCCGCGCCCCGCGCAGCAGCTCGGCGGCGGCCAGCGGATCGGTCGCCCCGCCGGTGACGAGGTTCCCGTCGGAGAGGGCGGCCGTGTCGAGGCGGACCCACTTGTCGTCGGGCACCCCGGCGCCCCGGTTCTTCATGTAGAGCGCGCCGGGGACGAGCAGCTCGGTGATGGGCCGGTGCTCGGGCTTGCCGGTCACGTCGGCGGGCAGCATCACCAGCAGCTGGCCCATCCGCTTGCGGAAATCGACGCCGCCCTCTCCCCGGATGGTGACCACGGTCCCGCCGGTGGCCATCTCCATCGCGGTACGTGCCCGGGCGCTCCCGGTGGCGGTGAGCGCGTCGGCCGCCCCGCGGACGGCCGCGAGGGGGTCCGCGGGCGGCCGGTCGTCGGCCGCCCCGGTTCCCGTACCGCTCGCGGCCCCGCATCCGCCGAGGCCGGCGACGGTCACCGCGACGCAGACCGCGAGCACCGCCTCGCCCGCGCGCCTGCGCCGCCGCCACCTGTGCTGGTGCACCACCATCGCCTGCCAACCCCCAACGCGTGACCGCTGTTTGCCCGAGGCCCCCACCCGCTCCGCTTAACGAGGTCCGGGGTTTCCCGTCACGGCCGACCGCTGTCCGGGACCCGTCCCCCACCGGACCGGACCGGGTACGGTGGAGGCGTGGATCCGCACACCAAAGCGACCCCGGCCCCTCCGGTTACCGCCGTTCCGCTGCCGCGTCACCCCGCGGAGCCGCCCCAGCCACCACCCGGCCACCACACGAGCACCGCGGAACGCGGCTCCTTCTGCCTGGCCGTCTGCAGCTGCGGCTGGACCGGCCCGGCCCGCCGCTCCCGCGACCTGGCCCGCAAGGACGCCACCGGCCACGCGGCGGGGTAGCCGCCGCCCGGGCCCGTACCCCGCGGCCGGGCGTGTCGCCCGTTCGGACGGCCCGGGTGGCCGGGCGGCGCGGGAGCGGCTGCCCTGGAGTCATGCCAGGAACCGCACCCCGCCTCGCGGCCCTCCTCTGGGCCCTGCTGATCGCGTTCACCCCCGCCGCTGCGGCCTGGGCCCGGCCCGTGGGCTCCGCGGACGGCCCCGGCGACGTGGCCCTGGCCATCGGCGTCACCACCGCGGCGGCCGTGGCCACCGGACTGTGGCTGCGCTCCCGCTACCGCCGGGACGACGCGGACCGCTCCGGCCGGGACGGCGGGGACGACCCCCGATGAGACCCCGGTCCCGGTCCCGGTCCCGGCCACCGTCCCGGCGCCGCTCCCGCCCGACCGCGGTCCGGCTCTGCTTCGGCGCGGCCGCGCTGTGCCTTCTGGCCGCCACGCTCCTGGCCCTGTGGCCCCCGGCCTGAGCCGGCCCTCCCGGACCGCTCCGGGCCGCCACGGCCCGAGGGGGACGGCCTACGCCGCGAGGTCGCTCTCCGCCGGCCGCTGCGCCAGCTCCACCGGCCGGGCCACGACCCGCTCACCGGCCCGTACCAGCCGCCCCGCGCGCGGCGTCCGCGCGAGCGCCCGTACCAGCGGGGTCAGCGCGGCCATGGCGAGCGGCGCCAGGAGCAGGACGACGGCGGTGCCCAGCGCGAACCCGCCGATGACGTCCGTCGGATAGTGCACGCCGAGGTACACCCGGCACAGCCCCTCCGCCAGCGCCAGCCCGATCCCGAGGAGCCCGAGCCGCCGGTTGGCCAGGAACACCCCGACGCCCAGCGCCATCAGCAAGGTGGCGTGGCCGCTGACGAAGGAGTAGCCGCCGCCCGGACCTCCGAGCACCTCCAGCCCCTCGTGCTGGAGGAACGGCCGCGGCCGCGCCACGAACCCGCGCAGCGGCACGTTCACGAGCAGGGCGATGGCGGCGGCGAGCGGTGCCCACACGAGGGCGGCGAAGGATTCGGCGGCCGCGGTCTCGTCCTGGCGCCGGGCCCCGCGCCAACACCACAGCACCAGAAGGAGCATGGCGAGCGGCAGTCCGTAGCCGCCGAGGAGCGCGACGCCGCGGTCGAACCAGCCCGGGGCGTGCCGGGCCAGGCCGTTGATCTCGTACAGCAGGCCGACATCCACATTCGGCCCACCCGTTGTGAGTCCAGCCATGCGACGCGGCCCCTTGCCTGCCTAGTCCCCTGCGGGCACACGGCGGTGTGCGCCCCTTCAACCCCCCCGCCGATCAGCCCCCGTGCTCATGGAACGCCCGTTCTGGCAGCTACGTTCCACTCTCCACCGAATGATCACTCCAACGTTATCCAAGAGTGATTCGTCGTCGCAGCTCAAGGCCTGCGCTTCACGCTGTGTCGCTAGGCGCCCGGGGTGGCCGCCGCACGCTCCGGAAGGGCCTCCGCGCCGTCCCTGGTCACCCGGGTCGCGCCGAAGTAGTCGGGCGTGTCGATCTTGTCGAAGCGGATGACCGCACCGGTGTACGGGGCGTTGATCATGTAGCCGCCGCCCACGTACATCCCGACGTGCCTGATCTCACGGGAGTTCGTCAGATCGTCGGAGAAGAAGACGAGATCACCGGGCAGCAACTCGGCCCGCGACGGATGCGATCCGGCGTTGTACTGGTCGTTGGCCACGCGCGGCAGCTCGATCCCCACCGTCTCGTACGCCGCCTTCGTCAGCCCCGAACAGTCGAACCGCCCGTCCTGATCGGCCGTCCCGTTGCCGCCCCACAGGTACGGGGTCCCCAGCTGCTTCTGCGCGAAGTAGATCGCCCCGGCCGCCTGTTGCGAGGGAGCCACCCGGCCGACGGGCGCCTCGAAGCTCTTGGCGAGGGTGGTGATGGCCTTCACGTAGCCCTGGGTCTCGCCGTACGGGGGCACGCCCCGGTACTGGAGCACCGCGCCCGGGCCCGCGTTGTAGGCCGCCAGCATGTTCGCGACCGGGTCGCCGGGCACCTTGCCCACGTACCGGGCGAGGTCGCAGTCGTACGAAGCGGCCGACGGGATCGCGTCGTTCGGGTCCCAGATGTCGCGGTCGCCGTCGCCGTCACCGTCGATGCCGTGGGTGGCCCAGGTGCCCGGGATGAACTGGGCGATGCCCCGCGCGTCGGCCGGGCTGACGACGTTGGGGTCCCAGCCGCTCTCGGAGTACAGCTGCGCGGCGAGCACGGCCGGCGTCAGGGTCGGGCACAGCACGCCCCACTTCTGCACCAGGGACTGGTACTTCCCCGGAACGGCGCCCTTCACCAGCCCCGCCAGACGCCCTCCGGCACCGCTCTGCAGCCCGGCGGCCGCCGAGTAGGTGCCGACCACGAGCAGGAGCAGGAAGCACAGGCACGCCCCGAAACCGACCCCGCCGATCACCCAGAATCTGCGCATCCGTCAACCCTCCTCCATGCACGTGCGTTTATCGGAGCAATCGCCACCCGTGTCGAATCATCCCTACTGTCGGCCCATCCGGTCAGCTCTTCCGATTGATTGCCTCCCGGAGCGGGCCCGCCGGGCACGCCGACGCCCCTCAGGGGCCACTGTCGAACCCCGTGCACCAGACGCTCTTGTGGTCGGTGTCCGACGTCGCGTGCCGGAACACCACCGTCCACGCCCCCGGATCCTGCGCGAGCGGGGGCGCCTTGACCCTCTTGCCGTCGAGCAGCATGGAGAAGTCGTCGGGATAGGTGACGTACTTCCACTTGGTGCCCACGCCCGCGTACACGTTGCGGGCCTCGGCCACGAAACCGAGCTGACGGTTCTCCGTCACCGCCGTGGACCGGCCGTCCGGCCCGACCTCGTGCCGCGGCTTCACGACGACGGCCACGTAGTACGGGGGCATGTCGGGCGGCGCCTGCTTGACCCGGTAGCCGATCTCCACCGTGCCCGCCGCGACCTGGTGGACGGGATCACCGGCCGCCGTGGTCACGGAGATCGCGAAGGCCGTCCTCGGGGTCTCGTCCACCGTCGTCGTACAGCCGCCGGACTTCAGCGTGGGGTCGAAGGCGTCGAAGTTCGGCGCCGTCTGACGGATGAAGACCGGCGGAGCCACCGGCGACGGCGTACCGCCCGCCCCCGGAGCGCCGGCCCGCGCGCCGGCCGCCGGGCCCTTCGCACCGTCCGGCGGCGCCCCGCCCCCGCCCCCGGACGGCAGCCGCCACACCGCGACCGCCGCCACCAGCGCCAACGCCGTTCCCGCGGCGGCCCGCACCACCGTCCGCCGCCACCCGGACCCGGACGGGGAGGGCGCGGACGGGGACGGGGACGGCAGCCCCGGCCCCCGCGTCCGCATCTCGTGCAGCGGCACCGCCTCGCCCAGCACGCCGAGCCCCGCGTAGAGCGGATCGTCGACCAGCGCGTCCCGCACCCCGCACCGGCGGACCACCTCGGCCGGGGCGGGCCGCGCCGCCGGGTCCTTCGCCACGCACGACCCGATCAGCGCGGCCAGCTCCGGCTCCACCCCCGCCAGGTCGACCGGCTCGTGCACGGCCCGGTAGCCCACGCCCGCCGCCGGCCCCCCGCCGAACGGCGGCCGCCCGGTGGCCGCGTACGCCAGCGTCGCACCGAGCGCGAAGACGTCGGCCGCGGCCCCCGCCACCGCCCCCAGCAGCACCTCCGGCGCCGTGTACCCGGGAGTCCCGGGCGCCTGGCCGTCCTGGGTGAGCACGGTGTCGCCCACACCCCGCGCGATGCCGAAGTCGATGAGCTGCGGCCCCTGCGCGCCCAGGATGACGTTCTGCGGCTTGAGGTCCCGGTGGGTGACCCCGTACGCGTGCACGCTCCCGAGCCCCTCCGCGAGCGCGGCGAACAGCCGGCGGCAGGTGGCCGCGGGCAACGCACCGCCGCGCCCGACCGCGTGGGCGAGCGTCGGGCCGGCCACGTACTCGGTGGCGATCCAGAACGGGGGCTCCGCCAGCGAGGCGTCGATCAGGTTCGCCGTGTACGCGGAGCGCACCGCGCGGATGGTCCCCGCCTCGCGGCGGAAGCGCGCCAGCGCCTCGGGGTGCCCGGTGATCTCGTCCCGGATGACCTTGACCGCCACCAGCCGCCCGCCCGGCGACCGCCCCAGGTACACCTGGCCCATCCCGCCGGCGCCGAGCCGGGCCAGCAGCGCGTGCGCGCCGATGTGCGCGGGATCGGAATCTCTGAGCGCCTCCACCCGACCGAGAGTGCCACACCGACTCCCCCCGCGGGCACCGGGGTTGGGCTCAGCGCGGGGCCACGAACAGGCTCTGCGCCCCGCGCCCGATCGGGCCCTTCTCGTCGTGCAGCCGGGCGTCGGCCAGCCCGATGCCGCCCGCGTCCACACTCGTACGGGACTCCACGCACACCCACTCACCCACCGGATGCCGGTGCAGGTGCACGGTGAGGTCCCCGTTGACGAAGACGAACCGGCCGAAGTCCATCACCGCGCTGATCCCGTTCCCCGAATCGGCGGCCACCAGCACCCGGTCCAGCGGCCGGACCGCCTCACCGGCCACCAGCGGCACCCGCATCCGCATCCAGCAGGTCCCCGGCCCCGGCTCCGTGAACGACCCCTGCGCGAACCGGGCCTCCACCGAGGAGTGGTACCCCTTCTCCCACGGCACCGGGAAGAACGGCGACTCCACCGCCTCCACCGCAGGCGCCACCACCGCCCCCGGCGTCACCGCCGGCACCGGCTCCCCCGCCACCCGGATCCGCAGCGCCCGCGCCAGCATCACCGGCCCGGACCCGCCCTCGGGCGTGAGGGCCGCCTCCACCAGCTCGGTGCTCCGGCCCGCCCGCAGCACGCTCGTGGTGATCTCCAGCGCGCCGATCGGCACCGGCCGCAGGATCTCGTACGTCACGCGCGCGATCCGCATGTCCTCCCGCGCCCCGGCCCGCTCGTCCACCGCCCGCGCCAGCAGCGCGGCCGGCGGCCCGGCGTGCTGCGCGCCCGGGTCCCACGGCCCGCGCGTGGCCTCGCCCGCCACGAACCGCCCCGCGTCGAGCCGTGCGTAGAACCCGTCCTCAGCATCCATGCCGCCGCACGCTACCCACAGGTAACCCCCCGCACCAGCCCCACGCCGGCGCCACGCGATGCCAGGCCGGTCGCCACGCCGGCCCCGCGCACGCCCTCAGCGCGCCAGACCCAGCCCGACCCCCAGCCCCACCAGCACCGACCCGATCGCCCGGTTCAACGCCTTCTGCGCCCTCAGCATCCGCTCGCGCAGCCGCACGTCCGAGAAGAACAGCGCCACCGCCCCGAACCACACCAGGTGCGCGGCCGACATGAACAGCCCGTACCCCACCTGCCGCCACGCCGGCGTCCCCGGCTCGACGACCTGCGTGAACGTGGACACCACGAACAGCGTCGTCTTCGGATTCAGCACGTTCGTCAAGAACCCCGACCGCAGCGCCCCCAGCGGACCCAGCGCGGACTTCGACTCCAGGTCCACCGTCAGCCCGTCCCGCGCCCGGAAGGTGCGGATGCCGATCCACACCAGGTACGCGGCCCCCGCGAGCTTGATCGCCGTGAACAGGGCGGTGGACGAGGCGATCAGCAGCCCGACCCCGAACATCGTGTACCCGACGTGCACCAGCACCCCCGCCGCTACCCCGGCGGCCGCGAACAGCCCGGTGGGCCGCCCGTAGAGGTAGCTGTTCCTGACGACCATGGCGAAGTCCGCACCCGGGCTGATCACCGCGAGCACGGTGATGAGGGCGACGGCGATCAGTTCTGTCATGCGGGCATGCTCACCGCCACCGTCCAACGGATCAAGGGCCTCCGGTAACAATGGAGGGTGCCCACCCCCCGCCCCGCCCTCCCGCCCCTCCCCCTCCTCCCCGTCCTCCGGGCGGACTGCGCCAACTGCTTCGCGCTCTGCTGCGTCGCCCTGCCCTTCGCCAAGTCCACCGACTTCGCCGTGAACAAGGCCGCCGGCACCCCCTGCAAGAACCTCCGCCAGGACTTCCGCTGCGGCATCCACACCCGCCTGCGCGACACCGGGTTCCAGGGCTGCACCGTCTTCGACTGCCTCGGGGCGGGACAGCAGGTCTCCCAGGTCACCTTCGGCGGCCGCGACTGGCGCGCGCACCCCGAAACCCGGACGGCGATGTTCGAGGCCCTCCCCGTGATGCGGCAGCTGCACGAGCTGCTCACGTACCTCGCCGAGGCCCTCACCCTCCCCGCCGCCGCCCCGGTCCACCCGGCCCTGCGCACGGCCCTGACCCGGACCGAGGCCCTGACCCGGGCCGACGCCGACACCCTCACCGCCCTCGACACCGGCGCGCTGCGCCAGGACGTCAACCCCCTGCTCCTGCGGGCCAGCGAACTCGTCCGCGCGAAGGCCCCGGGCCGCCGCAAGAACCACCGCGGCGCCGACCTGATGGGCGCCCGCCTCAAGGGCACCGACCTGCGCGGCGCCAGTCTGCGCGGCGCCTGCCTGATCGCCGCCGACCTCACCGGCGCCGACCTGCGCGCCGCCGATCTGATCGGCGCGGACCTGCGCGACACCAACCTGCGCGGCGCCGACCTCCGCGAGGCCCTCTTCCTCACCCAGCCCCAGCTCAACGCCGCCCAGGGCGACCCCGCCACCCGCATCCCCCCGGCCCTCACCCGCCCCGCCCACTGGCACTGACCGGCCCCGCGGGCACGGCGGCCGGGGCCCGGCGGGGTGGTGCGGGACCGGGGCCCCGCCCCCGCCGTGCCCACGTGCGCCCCCCGCGCCCCCGCCCCCACCACGGTGAGCGACCTCAGTAGGGCTTGACCACGGCCGTCCACCCCGAGGTGCACACCAGCGTCGTCGTGCACGAGTTCTCGTACACGTCCCCGCCGGTGGTCAGCACCTTCACGTACACCCGCCCGCCCCCCACCCGCACGGACACCCCGCACGCGCTCCGCGGGAACCCCGGCGTCCGGGCCCTCGTCAGGTCCTGCCAGTAGTACGCGCTCGTCGGCGTGGCCCGCGCCCCCACGTAGGCCTTCCCGCGGCTCAGCACGGCACTGAACTCCGAGGCACCCGCCCCGGAAACGGTGTCGATGTCGGCGCACGGCCCGGCCGGACCGGCGGGCCCCCGGTCCCCCTTCGGCCCCCGGGGACCCTGGGGCCCGCGCGGCCCCGTACACCCACCCCCGGCCCGGGCGACCTGGTCCTTCCCGCACCCGTACGCGTACCCCGCCCCGGGCTCGGCGGCCACCGCCGCCCCCGGCCCGGCCACGCAGCCCAGCACCAGCGGCACGGCCATCCCCAGGGCCAGCCACCCGCGCCGACCCGCCTTCGTCACGGAACCCATCCGGCTCCTCCTCACACATCACACGTCGTCACAGCCAGCGAACGACGGCAACCCTCCACCCAATCCACCGCAAACATAGAAAGACTGACGGAATGTCGGACAAACATCAGCGGGACGGCCCAACGACACGCCCTCCACTGCGCCGAACGGCCGCCCCGCACCCGGCCCCGCGCCCACCGGGCGGACAATCATTGCCCGGGGTCATGCACCGTGATACACAGAGTGACCAGGTCAGGGCGCGCGAGAGGGGCGCACGCCGTGATATCGGGTAAAGAGAGCCGCCAAGTCGACGACGGCGGCAGTTTCATCAGCGAAGATAGTGCGTGACCCCTGCCGTCGGGCACGGGCTACCGGAACTACCCATACAGGGGCGGTGAGTTACATGATCCTGGCAGCCGAAAAGGGCGACATCACCACCATCATCGGCGGAATCGCCCCGAACTGGGGGCCGTTCGGCAGTCTCGGCAACGAAGCGAAGGTCATGATCGAGGTGGTCATGGCCGTGGCGATCCTCCTCTGCCTCGGCATCGCCATCTGGGGCGCGGCCAAGCAGCGCATCGGCGCGACCGCCCTGCGCGACACCTTCAGCGCGGAACAGGGCAAGGGCCTGATCGTGGCCGGCCTCACGGGAGTCTTCATCATCGGCTCCCTCGGCACCCTCTTCACGATCGTCTACGGAATGGCCGTCTAGCCGAACCACCCGGCCCGGCCGCACCCTGATGACGAATCACCACACCGCGCCTGAGCGGAAACGAGCGCTACCGTCGAACGACGCGGAGGGGGCGGAGAAGCAATGAGCAACGACGACCATTACGGCGGCGGCGGAGAAGTCGGCGGCACGGGCCAGACCCGCACCCGCCTCCCGGACTCCCCCTCCGACCCCCACGGCCCCCGCCGCGGCCCCCGCCCCACCCGGGGCCTGGTCACGGTGGTCGGCGTCGTGGTCCTCCTCGTCGCCGCCATCGCGTTCGCGAACCGCTCCACCGACACCCCGGACACCACCACCGCCGACAAGGCCCCCCAGACCACCGCCACGTCCGCGACGGGCACCCCCCCGGTCACGACGAAGTCAGCCGGCATCCCCAAGGGCTTCGCCCACGACGAACAGGGCGCCCAATCGGCAGCCACCAACTACGCGGTGGCCCTGGGCTCGGACGCGATGTTCAACAAGAACACCCGCCACGCGTTGGTGGACGGTATCTACGCGCCCCAGGCGGCCGCGGCTCTCAAGGGCCCACAGGACGCCGCCTACAGCCCGGCCTTCCTCGCCAGACTCGGACTCGACGCCAACGGCGTGCCCCCACAGGGCAGCACCTTCGTGACCCGGACCGTCCCCGTCGGCACCCGCGTCGTGAGCTACGGCCCGACGGCCGCGAAGGTCTCGGTCTGGTACACCGGGCTCATCGGCATGTCCGGCGAAAAGTCCACGGACCCGGTGCGCACCACATGGAAGACCTGGACCTTCGAACTGAACTGGGTGGCCGAGGACTGGAAGGTCGTCGACGACACGCAACAGGACGGACCCGCCCCGGTTCCCGGAGACGTCCCCGTCTCCACGTCCGACGACATGAGCAAGGCCATCAAGGAGTTCGGAGGGTTCACCTATGCCCGCTAGCCTCCCTCGCAGGCTGGGCGTGATCGCTTCCGTCCACCTGGCCTTCGTCGCCCTGGCCACACGCGCTTACGCGGCGCCGAGTCCCACGCCCACACCGGGTGCTACCGCCCCCGGCACCGCCGGTCCCACGCCCAGCCCCCAGGGAAGCAACGACCCTTGCGCGCTGCTGGACGGACCGTCCAAGCAGTATTGCGAAGCAGGCCGGGGAACCGGCACGGGAACGGGAGCCGGACTGGCCCCCAGCGACGGCGCGAACGACGCACTCAACCCCCTCTCCTCCCTGGCCAAGGGCTGCGCCGACGCCGCCGCCTGGATCGTCGGCAAGCTCAGCGAAGCGATCAAGGGCACCGCCAACGTCGACTTCACGAACCCCGCCTTCCTCCAGCAGTACGCCGTCGTCTTCGCCGCCTCCACCATCCTCACCCTCGTCCTGTGGCTCCTCGCCGTCGCCAAACGAGCCATCCGCGGCGTCCCCCTCAGCACCGCCATCTCCGAAGCCATCGGCTTCCTCTGGCTCACCGTCCTGGCCTCCGCCTTCACCCCCCTGATCCTCTACACCGTCGTCTCCGCCACCGACGGCGTCACCGAGGTCATCGCCTCCGCCACCGGCGGCCAGACCGACGTCTTCTTCGGCTCCTTCTCCGAAGCCCTGAAGAAGGGCGAGGACATCGGCGGCGGCCCGATCATGCTGATCGTCGTCGCCCTCGTCACCGTCCTCGCCGCCGGAGTGCTCTGGCTGGAGCTCGTCATCCGCGCCGCCCTCCTCTACGTCGGCGCCCTCCTCGGCACCGTCGTCTACTCCGGACTCGTCGACCGCAACATGTGGGGCCACGTCCGCCGCTGGGCCGGCATCATGATCGCCGTCATCCTCGTGAAGCCGGTCATCGTCATCGTCCTCGGCCTCGCCGGAGCCCTCGCCGGAGAGAAGGGCCCCAACGCCTTCTCCGCCGTCGTCTCCGGCCTCGCCATCATCCTCCTGGCGATCTTCGCCTCCGCGATGATCTACCGCTTCGTCCCCGGCTTCGGCGACGAGATCGCCTCCGCCCGCAGCAACCGCTCCAAGGCCACCGACGGCGCCCAGGCAGCCGCCGTCATCAGCTCCCCGGCCTCCCTCGTCTCCCAGGGCATCAAGACCCACAGCAGCCGCGGCGGAGGCGGCGGCGCCCACCGCGCCGACGGCGGCTCCACGGGCGGCGGCGGCAACCAGCTCTCCGGAGGCATGGCCGCCCACAGCAGCCGAGGCTCCGGCGGCGGATCCGGCGGAGGCACCGGCGGCGGCGGCATCCCCGCCGCACCCCCGCCCCGCACCGGCTCGAGTACGAGGAACACAGGCACCACCGGAAACACAGGAGGTGACGGGCGTTGACGACCCAGTCCCACCAGCTCCACCCGATCGCGCCCCGCCGCACGTATCTCATCGGCCGGGCCCGGCCGAACGCGATCGTCGGCAAGAACCGCGAAACCGGCGAGATCGCCCTGATCATCGTCGGCGCGTTCTTCGGCATGATGAGCGGACTGCTCGTCCCCGACCTCACCCTGCGCATCGTGAGCCTCGCCGGCTTCCCCATGCTCGCCCTGGCCGCCGTGTACGTCCCCTACAAGGGCCGCACCTTCTACCGCTGGTTCGAAATCAGCCGCAGCTACAAGCGCACCCTGCGCCGCGGCACCACCTACCGCTCCTCCGCCGTCGAAGCCGGCACCCGCGCCGCCGACGGCCGCGAGGTCGAAGTCGGCCCGCCCCCCGGCATCGGCCGCATCAACTGGCTCGCCGCCCCGTTCGGCCCCGACGAGATCGCCGTCCTCCTGCACGCCGACCGCCGCACCGTCACCGCCGCCATCGAAATCGAAGGCCCCGGCGTCGGCCTGCGCGACAGCGAGGACCAAGAAGCCCTCGTCGACCGCTTCGGCACCCTCCTCAAGCACGTGGCCAACGGCGACGGCTTCGTCACCCGCCTGCAAATGCTCGCCCGCACCCTCCCCGCCGACCCCGACGCCCACGCCAAGGACGTCGCCCAGCGCGGAGACACCCACGCCCCCGGCTGGCTGCGCGACTCCTACGACCAGCTCCAGTCGATGGTCTCCACCTCCTCCGAACAACACCGCGCCTACCTCGTCGCGTGCATGCACTTCACCCGCGACCTGGCCGCCGAAGCCGTCACCATCGCCAAGGCCTCGACCCCCCACAAGGGCCGCAAGCTCGACCGCGACGCCGGCCTCGCCATCGTCATGGCCCGCGAACTCACCGACATCTGCGCCCGCCTCGCCGAAGCCGACATCCGCGTCCGCCAGCCGCTCGGCCAGGGCCGCCTCTCCTCCCTCGTGCACTCCATGTACGACCCCGACCACCCCATCGACCACATCCAGGCCATGACCAAGCGCAACGCCTGGCCCGCCGAACTGGACGCCGTCGAACCCACCTACCTCCAAGCCAAGACCCGCGAATCCTCCACCCGCGCCCCCTGGTGCCACGCCACCGCCTGGGTCAAGGAATGGCCCATGACCCCGGTCGGCGTGAACTTCCTCGCGCCCCTCCTCGTCCACACGCCCGACGTCATCCGCACGGTCGCCGTCACCATGGACCTGGAACCCACCGAGATCGCCATCGAGCGCATGCTCACCGAGAAGACCAACGACGAGGCCGACGCCTCCCGCGCCGCCAAGATGAACCGCACCGTCGACCCCCGCGACATCGCCGCCCACGGCCGGCTCGACCAGAGGGGTGAAGATCTGGCCAGCGGCGCTGCCGGAGTCAACCTCGTCGGGTACATCACGGTGTCCTCGCGTTCACCCGAAGCCCTCGCCCGCGACAAGCGCACCATCCGCGCCTCCGCCGGCAAGTCCTACCTGAAGCTCGAATGGTGCGACCGCGAGCACCACCGCGCCTTCGTCAACACCCTGCCGTTCGCCACCGGCATCCGACGCTAGCTGGAGGGAATGGCCGCCATGCGAGATCCCATGTCCGCGCTGACGGACGCCTTCACCAGCTTCCTCTTCGGCAAGGTCGAAACCACCCGCCTGCCCGTACGCACCTCCACCGGGCAGGCCCAGGCCGTCTACCTGCCCACCGCCGCCCCCGGCCTCGGCGACTCGGGCGTCATCATCGGCCGCGAGGTCTACAGCGGCAAGGGCTACATCTACGACCCCTTCCAGCTCTACGGGCAGCAACTCCCCGCACCCCACTGGCTGGTCCTCGGCGAATCCGGCAACGGCAAGTCCGCCCTGGAGAAGACCTACGTCCTGCGCCAGCTCCGCTTCCGCGACCGCCAGGTCGTCGTCCTCGACGCCCAGGGCGAAGACGGCGTCGGCGAGTGGAACCTCATCGCCCAGCAGCTGGGAATAACCCCCATCCGCCTGGACCCCATCGCCGCCAACGACGACGGAATCCGCCTCAACCCCCTCGACCCGGCGATCACGACGACCGGACAGCTCGCGCTGCTCCGCACCATCATCGAAGTCGCCATGGGCCACGGCCTCGACGAACGCTCCGGCTTCGCCCTCAAGGTCGCGCACGCCTACGTCGTCGGCGCCATCACCACCCGCCAGCCGGTCCTCACCGACATCGTCGAACAGCTGCGCCACCCCGAACCCGAATCCGCCCTCGCGATGAACGTCGACATAGACGACGTCCGGGCCTGGGGCCTCGACGTCGCCCTCGTCCTCGACCGGCTCGTCGACGGCGACCTCCGCGGCATGTTCGACGGCCCCACCACCGTCGGCATCGACCTCGACGCCCCGCTGATCGTCTTCGACCTCTCCCACATCGACCGCAACTCCATCGCCATGCCCATCCTCATGGCGATCGTCGGCGTGTGGCTGGAACACACCTGGATCCGCCCCGACCGCAAGAAGCGGATCTTCCTGGTCGAAGAGGCCTGGCACATCATCAACAGCCCCTTCGTGGCCCAGCTGTTCCAACGCCTCCTCAAGTTCGGCCGCCGCCTCGGCCTGTCCTTCGTCGCCGTCGTCCACCACCTCTCCGACGTCGTCGACGGCGCGGCCGCCCGCGAAGCCGCGGCCATCCTCAAAATGGCCTCCACCCGCACGATCTACGCCCAGAAGGCCGACGAGGCCCGCGCCACCGGCCGCGTCCTCGGCCTGCCCCGCTGGGCCGTCGAGATCATCCCGACCCTCACCCCCGGCATCGCCGTCTGGGACGTCAACGGAAACGTCCAGGTCGTCAAACACCTGATCACCGAATCCGAACGCCCCCTCGTCTACACCGACCGCGCCATGACCGAATCCTCCGCCCCCCAGCTCCCCGACGACCTGCTGGCCGCCGAACTCGAAGCGGAGGAACGCGCCCTGTACATCGAGCGCCAGCGCGGCGGCGGCCCCGGCTCAGCGACCACGGTGGCCTGACCATGCCCGACGCCAGACGTACGGACCCCCAGGCGCGGGCCGGCGGCATCCCGGACGGAGTCCTCGTCGGCCTGCTGGCCTTCCTCCTCGGCCTCGCCGTCCTCGTCTGGTCGGCCACCGGCCTCGCCGCCCTCTTCACCAAGGGCGCCTGGCCCGCCGCGGTCACCTTCACCAACACCCCGCGCGCGGTGCGCGCCCTGATAACGCAACCCCACGACATCGCCGCCGCCTGGCCGGACACCGACCCCACCGCCCTCTCCGGGTGGGGCCTGTTCTGGGGCCTGTTCATCAGCCAGCTCCTGGTGCTGCTGGTCGTCACGATCTTCACCCTCGGCGTGGTCGCCCGCACCAAGGCCCGGCGCGCCGCCGCCCATGACCCCCAGCCGGAGCCGACCCGCACCGAGGCCCCCACGGCCCCACCGCAGGCCCGGGCCCACCCCACCCCCGCCCCGGCGCCGACCGCCCACGCCCCCACCGCCGCGGCCCCCCGGCCCCGCCCACCGGCCACACCGGCCGCACCGGTCCCCGCCCACGCCCCCGCCACGGCGGCCCACACCCACCCCGCCCCCGTCGACGAGGCCTACCGCTACGGCTTCGGCTACGCCCCGAAACCCACGGCTCCCCCGGCCCCCGCGGCCCCCACGGCCACCCCGCTCACCACCACCCCCCGGCTGGCCTACGGCACCCCCGCGGAACGCCACCACCTCGCCGCCCAGAGCATCGCCGCCGCCGAGGGCGCCGTCCTCGTCGTCACCTCCTCCCCCGCACTCTGGTCGGACACCAAGGACGCCCGGGCGAAACTCGGCCCGGTCCTCCTCTACGACCCCTCCCACCTGTGCGACACCCCGGCCCGCATGCACTGGAACCCCGCCGAGGGCTGCGCCGACCGCGACACCGCCGCCGCCCGCGCCATCGCCCTGCTGGCCCCCGTACGCCCCCAAGCCCGTCTCGACGCGGCCGTCGCCGACACCGCCGAGACGCTCCTGCGCAGCTGGCTCCAGGCCGCCGCCCTCGACGACCGCCCCTTCAAGCAGCTGCACCGCTGGGCCCAGGGCACCTCCGCCCAGGACGCCGTCCGCATCCTGCGCACCCACCTCCAGGCCGCCCCCGGCGCCGCCGGCGAGCTGGAGAGCGCCCTCATCTCCCACCCCGAACGCCGCGAACAGGCCCAGCACCTGACGGCCCGTGCGCTCTCCTGCCTGACCTCGATCCACATCCGCGAGGCCTGCACCCCGAACCGAACCGACGCCCTCACGCTCGCATCGTTCCTGACGGAAGGGGGCAGCCTCTACGTGGTGGGCGAACCCCTCGAAGACCCCCGGGCCCACCCGGGTGCGATGCCCCTCCTGACCGCACTCGCCTCCAGCGTGGTCGAGCACGGCCGCCGCATGGCCGTACGGTCATCCGCCGGTCGGCTCGACCCACCACTGACGCTGGTCCTCGAGGACGTGGCCGCCGTCGCCCCGCTCCCCCAGCTCCCCGAGCTCCTCGACGACAGGACGCTCCCGCTGCTCGCCCTCTGCCGCAGCCGCGAACAGGCCCGCGCCCACTGGCCACAGGCCCCCCTCGACTAGCCCGCGGGCCGGACCATGACGTACTCCCGCTCCTCGGCGCCGTCCTCCAGCGGCACCACGCGCCCGCTCGCCACGAACCCGAACCGCCGGTAGAAGGCCGCCGCCCGCGCGTTCTCCCCGTGCACGAAGAGCCGTACGCGTTCCGGCGCGGGCTCCTCCAGCGACCAGGCCCACTCCAGCGCCGCCGCGAACAACGCTTCGGCCAGGCCGCCCCCGCGCCGCTCCTCCCGCACGAACACCCCGACGAGGTGCCCCTGGGTCCGCTCGACGGGCTCCCCGAAGAAATCCGTGGCCCCCGCCTCCTCGACGAGGACGGTCACCGAGCCGTCCCACACTCCGTCGGGACCCTCCGCGACGAACTGCCGGGCTCCCCGCCCCCCGGCCGCGCCCGCGGCCCGGTCCCGCCAGAAGGAATCCGGCCGGCCCTGCGCGGCGTCGAGGGTCTCCAGGAACGCCACCGGCGCCGCCCGGTCCCGCAGCGCGTCCAGCCGCAGGGCTTTGACCTGCTCCCATTCCTCGCCCCGTACGGAACGCACCACATGCTGATCCAGCTGATCCATAATTCCGGATCCTAACCACCGCCATGGGTGCACACTGCACCCATGTCCCATCCCGACCCGGCCCCCCATCACACCTCGGCCCTCGCGCATGTCACCGCCCTGTCCAGTGGCCCCCCGCTGGACCCGGAGCTGCCGCTCACGCTCAACTTCCAGCCGGACCGCACGGCCGGGGACCGGCCGATCCTCGAAGCCCTGGCCGCCGACGGGACGTACCGCTCCCAGTTCGTCACGGGGACGAGCAACGGGGGACTCACGGCCCACCCGGGCGGCGCCCGCTGGCACTGGGAGAGCCGCATCTTCGGCGGTGCCTACGACGCGGCCCCCGCCGAAGCCCGCCCGGTGTACGGCGCCCTCAACTTCCGCCGCGACCCGGCCGGCGCGGCCCCCCGCTTCGGCTCGGCCCACTTCCGCCTCCGCCCGGAAGCCCTCGCGCGGACCACGTTCTGCTACCCGGACAGCTACCTGGAGCCGGAGTCCTTCGGCGTCGCGTCCCGCATGTCGCTGATCGCCCTGGCCGAGGCCGACGAGCAGGACGCCCTGGACGACTACATCGAGGCCCAGGTCCACGGCCCGGTCCGGCTGGACCGCGATGTCGCCGCGCTCGTACTGGACCCCAGCTACCGGAACACCGAGGTCGAGGCCGCCGCGGCCGCCCTCCCCTGCCCCGTCGAATGGCACCCGGGATTCCACCTCACGGTCGGTGAGCTCCGCCGCCACCCCGCCAACCGCGGCCAGGAGTTCGTCGATCTGGGCTGCTCCCTCGCCGTGGCCGGCGCCCTGACCCCGCACGTCCTCGGCGAAGCCGCCCGCACGGGCGATCACGACGCACAGGCCCTGAAGCGCGTCTGGCACTACCTGGCCCGCTTCGGAGCCCGGCAGCCCCGTTGAGAAGAGCCGGCTGCGGAAAACGGCCCGTAAACGCAGAAAAGCCCCGCACCAGTTACCTGGTGCGGGGCTTTCCCACAATGATTGTTCGGCGGCGTCCTACTCTCCCACAGGG